>NZ_JBHWGS010000008.1:1298-216209 GCF_042732975.1 Streptomyces sp. NPDC059743
CGCCCGGTGTGCTCACCGGGCGCGCGACGCGTGCGGTACCGCTGTGCGGGGCTACGAGGTGGTGAACTCGATCGCGTCCACGTCGAACGAATTGTTCTGCGAGGAGGTGAAGACCAGATACAGCTTGTGAGTGCCCGCGAGGGCCTCGACCGGGACGGGCGGCGTGGGCCGGTAGGTGTCCCAGCCACCGGTGTTGGGGACGGGTGTGGTGGCGAGGAGTGCGCCGTCGGGAGCGTCCGCGCGGAGTTCGATCGCGCCGACGCCGTACGGGGACGACAGTGTGTAGCTGACGCCGCCGATGCCCTCGACGCTCATCGGATCGAAGGCGATCCAGTCGCCGTCGCTGATGTCGCCGATGCGCTTGCCGTTCTCGGCGCCGGCCTGCGAGACCACCCGGGTGCCGGACTGCGCGTCGTAGTACTCGGCCTGCTTGTGCCTGGGCTGGAGGACGGCGCGGCCGTAGCCGGTGAGAGCGGAGGCTCCCGCGGCTCCCTTGTCCGTGTACTTGGCGTTGAGTACGTAGGTGAGGTCCGCGCCTTCGGGATGGCCGCCCAGATCACCGGTGTCGACGGTGCCTTCGCAGCCCGGGATGTCGGTGGTCGGATGCTCGTGGTCGTCGTGTCCGAGAGCCGGATTGACCGTGACCTTGGAGCAGTCGACCGGCCCGTCCTCCGGATCGGTGACCGTGACCTTGTAGGGAATCCTGTCCCCGAAGGTGATGAGCTTGCCGTTGACCGGGAAGTCGATGGTCACCTCCGGCGCGGTGTTGCCCGCGGTGACCGGGATATTGGCGTAGCCCGATCTGCCGGTGGAGTCGGTGACCTTGAGCTGGGCGGTGAAGTCCCCGGCGGTGGTGTACGTATGAGTGGGCGCCGCCTCGGTGGAGTCATAGGTGCCGTCACCGTCGAAGTCCCACGCGTAGCTCAGCGCGTCACCGTCCGGGTCCGTGCTGCCCTCGCTGGAGAAGGCGACTTCTAGCGGAAGTGGCCCGTTCGTGGCGGAGGCCGTGGCCTTGGCGACCGGGATGCGCTGCCCTTGGGCGTAGTCGACGCGGTACAGGCCCGAGTCGTTGTTGCCGCCGCCGAAGGAGCTGCCCCATTCGAGGACGTACAGCGAGCCGTCGGGCCCGAAGGTCATGTCCATCGGCTTGTTGAACGGCACCGAGGACAGAAAGTCGTTGATCTTGAGGAGCTTTCCGTCGGTGTCGAACCGGATCTCCTTGACATAGTTGCGCGACCACTCGTAGAAGAAGCTCGCTCCCTCGAAGTAGGCGGGAAACTTCGTCGTGGACGGGTTCGCGGGGTCGTAGTGGTAGACCGGGCCGCTCATCGGGGCCGAGCCGCCCGAGCCCATCTCCGGGAACTCCTCGGAGGCGCCGTAGCCGTACCAGAGCTCCGGCAGTGTCAGATCCGGCAGATCGGTGAGCCCGGTGTTGTTGGGCGAGGGATTCGTCGGGTTCGCGCAGTCGAACTTGGCGCCGACCTCACCGGTGTCCGGGTTGTACGGGGCGTACGCCTGGTTGTCGCCATGACAGAACGGCCAGCCGAAATTGCCCGGCTTCTTGATGACGTTGTACTCGACGAGGCCCTCGGGCCCTCTGTCGGTGGCCGGGGCTCCTCGGTCGGGGCCGTAGTCGGACACATGGACGTATCCGGTCTTCTGGTCGACGGTGAAGCGGAACGGATTGCGGAAGCCCATCGCGTAGATCTCCGGGCGGGTCTTCTTGGTGCCCGGCTTGAAGAGGTTGCCCTTGGGGATGGTGTAACCGCCGCTCCGTGTGGGCTTGATACGCAGGATCTTGCCGCGCAGATCGTTGGTGTTGCCCGCGGTACGCGCGGCGTCGAGCATCTGCTTGCCCGGGCGCCAGTCGATCGGCGCGTAGCCCTGCCAGTCGGGATCGAGGTTGGGCGGAACATCGTCGCCGACACCGAGATAGAGGGTGCCGTCCGGGCCGAACTCGACGGCGCCGCCGGTGTGTCCGGGTTCGGGGAAGGTACGGTCCCGGTACGCCGGAACATCGAGGAGCTTCTTCTCGCTGGCCGGATCGAGTGTGCCGTTCTTGATGGTGAAGCGGGAGAGACGGTTGATGTCCTGTGTGGCTCCGGCCGGCGAGTGGTACAGGTAGATCCAGCCGTTCCTGGCGAAGTCCGGATCGAGCTCCATGCCGATCAGACCGTCCTCGCCGCCGGTGTAGACGTCGAGCGTGCCCGCGGTGACGGTGGAGTGGGCCTCGGGATCGAAGATCTTCACTTCGCCGCTGCGCTGGATGTAGAGGACACGGTCGTCCTCGGCGACGTCGAGCTCCATCGGATCGGCGGTGTTGTCATCGAGGGTGACCTTCTCGTAGCCGCTCCAGACGGTGCCGCCGCAGTCGCCCGCCTCGTTGCCCGCCGCCCACTTCAGTCCGCCGATCACATGGTCCCGGAAGAAGGCCTCGCTGTAGGCCGGAGTGTCATGGCCCATCGCGGTGGCCCAGACCTTGCCGCCCTGGGTGGTGCGGCACCAGGAGATGGGATGGTCGGCGCCCATCGCGGAGCCGCCCGGATCGTACGTAGTCTCGTCGGCGGTGACCAGGACATGCACATCGCCACGGGGATTGCGGTCGAAGTTGTACCACTCCTCCGGGCGCTCCCAGCGCTCGGGCAGGCCCTTGGTGGACGGGTGGACACGGTCGGCGACCTTGGCCGTTCCCTGGAGCACGCCGGGGGAGTGGGCCGGCATATGCACACCGCCGTTGATGGTCTCGTCCCACCACGGGAACTGTTCCTCGACGCCCATGTCGAGTGTGTTGTGGATGGCGACGACGCCCTTCCCACTGCGTACGTAGCTCTCCATCGCGTCGCGCTGTGCGTCGGTGTCCCAGACCATGCCGGAGTTCTGCAGCATGACGATGGCGTCGAAGTCCTTCAGCGTCTCGTCGTCGAAGACGGCCGGATCGGCACTCTGGACGATCTCGAAGCCGTTCTCGGCCGCTTCCTCCTCGAACATCTCGATGCCCGCGGGGATGGAACCGTGGACGTATCCCACGGCGCGGGTGAAGAGCAGAGCACGGAAGGCGGGTTCGTCGCTGTCGGCGGTGGCGGCGCCGGCGGGAATCGCGGCGAGCGCGAGGAGTAACGCGCTCGCCGAGGCGACGACCGCCCTTCTTATGCCGCGAGCATGACGGCTCATTACCGGTCCTCTCTGGAGGGAGTTCGGTGTGCGGGTGCGGGTGCGGGTGCGGGTACGGCAGAGGCCAAGGCGGCTACCGGCCAAGGCAGTTACCGATCAAGGCAGTTACCGATCAGTGGGCGTCGAGAGCCCGTCGGAGGAAGGCGAGGCCCTCGGTGGCGATCCCGTCCTGAGTGGGAGCGAGAGGGCGCCAGACGGACGCGGCGACGGCGATCGCGTCGTTGTGCGCGGTGAACGACTCGATGCACAGAGCACCTCGGTAGTCGCTCACGTCCAGCGCGGTGAGAAAGCCGGCCCAGTCGAGATGGTCGGCACCGGGAGTGCCACGGTCGTTGGCACACACCTGGACGTGGACGATACGGGAGCCGGCCTCGTGGACGGCGGCGGGCAGACCGCGCTCCTCGATGTTCTGGTGGTACGTGTCGAGAGCGATACCGATGACCGAGGCGTCGAGGCCGTCGAGGGCCGCGAGAGTCTGGCCGACGGTGTTGAACAGGGAGGTCTCGTACCGGTTGAGCGGTTCGACGCCGATCCGTACTCCCGCGGCGCGCGCGTGGCCGACGACGGGCGCGAGGTTCTCCCTCAACTCTGCGCAGGCGCCAGCCCGTTCCGCGGCGGTCATCCGCCACGTACGCCCGACGGCCGTGTACACCGGGCCGGCGACGACCGGAGCCGCCACCGCGTGAGCCGCGTCGACACACCGCAGCAGATAGTCCTGGGTGGCCCGTACGGTGCCGGGATCGGTCCGTACGAGATTCCGTCCGGGCGGCATGACCGCGATCACGGCCGCCGGAGCGAGCCCGGTCGTCTCCAGCAGTTTGGCGGTGGCCGCGGGATCCCAGTCGTCGGCCTGCTCCAGCGGCAGTTCCACACAGTCGAAACCCCAGCCGGCCAGCCTCGGCAGGACCTCGGCGAGGGCGGCGTTCCCGACGGGAGAGTGCCAGATCCACGGATTGGCGCCGAGCGGGAACCGCGTCATCCCTTGCCTCCCCATGCCTCGGGGAACCCGGGCAGACCGGCACAGCCGCACATCGCGTAGTGCAGTGGCGGCATGCCTGGCTGGAGATACTCGTCAAGATTGTCCTCGGTGACGGAGGGCTGCGGGAGCTTCCACTCCTTGGGGACCTGCTGCCCTTGAAGGATCTTCAGAGCGGCTATGACCGGTGTACGCCACTGGAAGGTCGGATACGCCGGAGCGATCGCGGTGAGCTTCTTGTCCTTCCACGCCTGGAGGAAGTCCTGCTGGTCCTCACCGGTGATGGGCGGTACGTCCTGGCCCGCGTCCTCGAACGCCTCCACCGCGGCCACGGCGGTCGCGCCGGAGTCCATCCACACACCGTCGACGGAGCCGTGCCGCGTCAGCGCGTCGCTGACGACCGCCTTGGTCCTGGCCGGATCACCATCGGTGAACTTCACGTCCACGACGTCGAGTTCACTCTTGTCGAAGGCGACCTCCGCGGCCGACCAGCGGGTCTCCAGCACATCCACACCGGGCGAGATACGCAGGGCGAGGATCTTGCCTCCGGGCCTGACCTTCTCGACGAGGAAGTCGGCGGCGACCGCGCCGTACGCGTAGCCGCCGACCGGATTGATGAAGGTGACCGCGCAGTCCGTCTCCACACCGCGGTCGAAGACGATGACCGGCACCTCGGCGCAGGCCTGCTCGACGGCGGGAGTGAGCGTGGCGGTGGTGTTCGGGGAGACGATCAGGGCGTCGCAGCCCTTGCCGGTGAGCTCCTGGATGTCGGAGATCTGCTTGTCGTCCTTGCCCTGCGCGTCGAGGACGGTGAACTCGGTGATCTCCTCGTGCAGCCCGACCTCCGCCTTCATGTTCTTCAGGCCGACCTGGCGCCAGGGATTGAAGACACCGGCGTTGGAGAAGCAGAGGTGGACACCGCCCGCCTTCTCCTTCTTGTATCGCGCGGTGTCGATGAACTCCGGGCTGAGCATCTGTTCCCACGGCTTGTCGGCGGGTCCCTGCGGCTTCTCCTTCGCGAGGGCCAACTGACGCTCGTACTCGGCCTGTTCGAAGAACTCCGACCGCTTTCCGCCGCCCGATCCGTCCGCCGTGGCGGAAGAGCCGCCGGTGGCGGCTGGTGTGTCCGGTGGTGTGTCGCTCGTACAGGACGCGAGGAGGCCCGTCGCGAGCAGGGCGGCGGCGGCCGAGGTGAGGGCGCGGACGCGGAGCGGCCTTCCGCGCGGAGGGCGGGACGCTGTCATAACGGTTGTCCTTCCGAGGGGTTCGTACGTCGGCGGCGCAGCCGGGACCAGTCGGCGGCTCCCAGCCCGACGGCGGCGATGACGATGCATCCTTGGACGGTGGACTCCAGCGCGCCGGAGACGCCCTGGAGATTGAGCAGGGTGAACAGCGCCTGCAACGAGAAGGCGCCGGCCATGGCGGCGACGATGGAGCCGCGCCCGCCGCCGAGTACGACTCCGCCGAGGACCACGGCCGTGATGGCCTCGAACTCATAGCCTCTGCCGGCCTGGGCGGAGACGCCCGAGAAGCCGCCGACGAGGACCGCGGCGGTCGCCGCGGCGATCCCGGAGAGGACGAAGGCGATGATCCGGGCCCGGGCGACACGCACTCCGGCGAGGGCCGCGGCGCGTTCGCTGTCGCCGGTGGCGAGGAGCGTACGGCCGAAGTCCGAGCGCATCAGCAGCACGGCGGCGGCGCCGGCGACAAGACAGACGATCACCGCCCAGGGCAGCCAGCCGAACGCGGAGCCGCGCCCGAGCTGGCGGAAGGCGGCCGGCAGGGCGCCCTGCGGAGAGCCGCCGGTCCAGAAGAAGACCGCGCCTTCGAGGATCAGCATCATGCCGAGCGTGGTGATGAACGACGGCACACGCAGGGCCGTGGTGATCAGCCCGTTGACAAGGCCGGCCGCTCCGCCCGCGACGAGCAGCAGGGCGGTGACGAGCGGCCAGGGCGCATCCGGGAACGAGGCGTACAGTTCGGCGGCGACCACGACACCCGCGGTGACGACCGCTCCCACGGACAGGTCGAACTCGCCGCAGACGATGACCAGATACTGGCCGGCGGCGAGGATCACGAGAGGCGCGGCGCGTTTGACGAAGGAGAGGAAGCGGTCGGGCTCGTAGAAGCCCGGATCGGTGAAAGCCAGCGCGGCCAGTAGCACGGCGAGGAGTACGTAGACGGGGGCGCCGGTGCCCAGCGCCCGTACGACACGCCTGCCGTGGTGGGTGACGGTTGCCGTGGTCATGCGGTCGGCGCTCCCTTCGTGGCACGGCGGGGCCGGGCGTAGACGGCCACGGCCGCGATGATGACGACACCGCGGAGCACGTTCTTGAAGAACGGGTCGACGGCGAGCTGGTTGAAGACACTGTCGAGAACGGCGAGGACGAGAACACCGCCGAGCGTTCCCGCCACTCCGCCGCGACCGCCGGCCAGCGCGGTGCCGCCGAGGACCACCGCGGCGATCGATTCGAGGTCGTAGCGGGCTTCCGTACCCGCCCAGGGCGCTCCCGCGCCGAGGCGCGCCGCGAGGAAGAGCGCCGCCGCGCCGACGCACAGCGAGCAGATGACATGCGCGACGACGACGGTACGGCGGGTGCGGACGCCCGAGAGCCGGGCGGTGTGCTCGTCGCCGCCGGTCGCGTACATGTGATGGCCCAGACGGGTACGGCGGGTGATGAACCACACCGCGCCGGCCACCGCCGCGAGGAGGAACACCGAGACGGGCACCGGACCGACGCGGTCGTAGCCGAGATGCTGGAAGGAGGCCGGTACCTTCCCGGCGGGCCCGGTGTAGTTGTCCTCGATCCAGCCGCGCAGGATGAACGCCGTGCCCAGCGTCGCGATGAACGCGTTGACCTTCAAGCCGGTGACGACAAGTCCGTTGGCAAGCCCGACGGCGGCCGACAGGGCGAGGACGGCGATCACGGCCGTCACGACGCCGCCGCTCGCCATGGTCTCGGCGGCGACGAGTGTGCCGAGGCTGATGAGATAGGCGACCGACAGGTCCAGCGAGCCGGTGAGGATGACGGCGGACTGGCCGACGGCGACGAGGCCGAGCGCGACGCTGTTCTGGAGGATCGTGACCACATTGGTGGTGGTGAGGAAGTCTCCGCCGCGGGCGGCGACGACGATCCAGCCGAGGACGGTGACGGACAGCGCCGCGAGCCAGACTCCGACGACGGGATCGCCGAGCCGTGACCGGCGCGGGCGGGCGGCGGCTCGGGGCGCGGCGAGCGGCCTGGGATCGGTCGCGGTCACGCGGCGTCCTCCTGTCCGCCGCGGCGGCCACCGGTGGCGAGCCGCATGATGCTCTCCTCGTCCGCGCCGGCGGGTAACTCGCCCACGAGACGGCCCTCGGACATCACCAGGATCCGGTCGCTCATACCGATCAGCTCGGGGAGTTCGGAGGAGATGATCAGTACGGCGAGTCCTTCACGGGCGAGTTCCCGTACGAGCGTGTGGATGGCGGCCTTGGCGCCGATGTCGACACCGCGTGTCGGCTCGTCGAACAGGAGTACCTGGGGCCGGGCCGCGAGCCACTTGGCGATGACGACCTTCTGCTGGTTGCCGCCCGAGAGATACAGCGCCTGCTGGTCCTCGCCACGGGCCTGGAGGCGTACGCGTTCGAGGAGCGCCGTGATCTCCCGGCCTGTCGGCGGTCCGCCGCGCGGAGGGACGGCCCGGGTGACGAGCAGCGCGTTGTCCCGCACGGACTGGTGCAGCGCGAGGCCCTCCGTCTTGCGGTCCTCGGTGACCAGCGCGACACCGGCGCGGATGGCCTGGCGCGGGCGGCGGGGCCGCAGCGGGCTGCCGCCGACGGTCATGGTGCCCGTGGTGAAGGGAGCCGCGCCGAACAGGGCGCGCGCCAGTGACGTCCGTCCGGATCCCTGGAGGCCGGCGACGCCGACGACCTCTCCCGCCCGCAGGGTCAGGTCGATGTCATGGATGCGGGCATTGCCGCCGCCGGTGACCGTGAGCCGCTCCGCTCCGATCTCCTCCGGGCGGGCACGCGGCGGATAGTAGGCGGTCAGCTCCCGCCCGACCATGCTCCGTACCACCTGGCCGGCGTCGGTGTCGGCGGTACGCAGTGTGGTGACGCGGTGGCCGTCCTTGAGGATGGTGATACGCCGCGCGAGGCCGAAGACCTCCGGCAGGCGGTGCGAGATATAGAGAACGCCGAGGCCGCGCGCGGTGAGTCGGCGTACGAGCGCCGCGAGGAGTTCGCTCTCGTGGTCGGCGAGAGGCGCGGTGGGTTCGTCCATGACAAGGATCCGGACATCGGAGGCGAGGGCCTTGGCGATCTCGACGGTCTGCCTGCGTGCAACTGTCAGGTCCCTGACAAGCATACGCGCGGTGATACCGGTTTCGTCGATCTCGGCGAGGAGCTCACCGGTGCGGCGCTCCATGGCCTTGCGGTCCACGAGTCCACGGCGGACCGGTTCACGGCCGAGGAAGACGTTCTCGGCGACGGTGCGGTGCGGAAGGAGCGCGAACTCCTGGTGGATGATGCCGATTCCGGCGGCCTGCGCCTGCGCCGGGTGCGTGAAGGTGTGCGCGGTGCCGTCGATCGTGATGGCGCCGGAGTCGGGGACGTGCTCGCCGGCGAGGATCTTCATCAAGGTGGACTTGCCGGCGCCGTTCTCGCCCACCAGGGCGTGGACTTCACCCGGTTCGAGGTCGAGGTCCACATCGTGGAGCACCCGTACTCCCAGGAAGCTCTTGGACACGCCTTGCATGGTCAGCATCGGCCGGCTCCTCGGTCAGCGGTCTGCTGTGCAGAGTTGTGACTCACCTTTGGCCTGTCAAGAGTCCAAGAGGCAGTATTCCCAAGGGAGTTGACGGTGACTTAGGACGGCAGACGAACAGCGGACGCCTTGTGAGCAGCGAAAGTCGTCCCTAGGGTGACTGTCATGCCTGTGCCGTCGGATCACAGCGGTTCCGCTCACAGCGGTTCCGCCGCCCACTCGCCCGGCGAGGTGCTGGCGCTGATCAGTTCCGGAGCCGTGACGACGCGCGCGGACATCGCGCGGATCACCGGGCTGGCCCGCTCCACGGTCTCCCAGCGGGTGGACGCCCTGATCGCGCACGGCCTGGTCGATGAATCGGCCCCGGCGCCCGGCGACTCGACCGGAGGCCGCCCGCCGCGCCGGCTCCAACTGCGCACCGCCGGACACCTGGTGGCCGGTGTGGACCTCGGTGCCTCGCACTGCGCGGTGGCTCTGACGGACATCGCGGGAGCGATGCTGGCCACGCACAAGGAGCCGCTGTCGATCGCGGACGGTCCGGAATCGGTACTGCGCCGGGTGGAGCGGGCGCTCCAGGCGCTGCTGAAGGAGACGGGACGGGATCCGCGGACGCTGCGCTCGATCGGTGTCGGCGTACCGGGACCTGTCGAGTTCTCGACCGGCCGTCCCATCGATCCGCCGATCATGCCGGGCTGGCACCAGTATCCGATCCCGGACTTCTTCGCCTCGCGCTTCGGAGTGCGGGCGCTGGTCGACAACGATGTGAATGTGATGGCGCTGGCCGAGCAGCGCCGCGCGTTTCCCGACACCCGCTTTCTCCTCTACATCAAGGTCGGTACGGGCATCGGCTGCGGCATCGTGGCCGACGGCCGGCTCCACCGCGGCGCCCAGGGCAGCGCCGGCGACATCGGACATATCCAGGTCGGGGACCAGACGGAGCCGTGCCGGTGCGGCAATACCGGCTGTCTGGAGGCGGTGGCGGGCGGGGCCGCGCTCGCGGCGAAACTGGCCGGTCTCGGGCTGGACGCGGCCTCGGGCAGCGATGTGGTGCGGCTGGTGACCTCCGGCAACCGGGACGCCGTACGCATGGTGCGTGAAGCGGGCCGGGCCGTCGGCGAGGTCCTGGCGGGACTGGTGAACTTCTTCAATCCGGACACGGTGGTGCTCGGCGGCGCCCTGGCCGCCGTGCACGACCAACTCCTCGCCGGAGTACGGGAGGCGGTGTACCGGCGCTCGCATCCGCTGGCCACCCGGGTGCTGCGGATCGAGCCGAGCCGTACGGGCGAGAACGCCGCGGTCATCGGCGCCGGGATACTCGCGGCCGAGCAGGCCATGTCACCGTCCCAGGTGGACCGCAGACTGGCGCGGGCGATGGCCTGACCGGGCCGGCCATCGCCCACGCGACGGTCGGCCCAGGTCAGGTCGGTCCGAGCCGGTTCAGGTCAGTCCACGTCAGTCCAGCGGTTCGATCCACAGGTTCCTGAAGCGGACCTTGTTGCCGTGGTCCTGGAGCCGGATCGCTCCCGTCGCGGCCGATTCGGCGTCACCGCTGCCGGTCGGGCCGTCCACGGCCACGTTGTCGTGAACCTTTGTGCCGTTCCACACCACGGTGATTCTGGCGTCCTCCGTCTTGTTCCCCGCGGCGTCGAAACGGGCCGCGCGGAAGACGATGTCGTACGTCTGCCAGGTCTCGGGCGCGGTGCCGGCGTTCAGGTCCGCGGCCTTCTTGTTGTAGATCGACGCGGCCTCGTTCGCGGCGAGTTTTTCCACACCGAACGAGTCCAGGATCTGGATCTCGTACCGCTCCTGGAGATAGATACCGCTGTTGCCGCGGTCCTGGCCGGTGACGTCCGGCGGCAGCTTCGGCACCCGGAACTCGGCGTGCAGCCTGAAGTCGCCGAAGGACTGCTTGGTGCGGATGTCGCCGCAGCACACCTCGACGGAGTTCTCGGCGGTGCGCGGCCATTCGACACCGCGGCCGTCGGTGTGCTGCCAGGCGGAGGAGATGCTGCCGCCGGAGAACAGGTCGATACGGCTGCCGAGCCGGCGTACCTCGATCATGTCGAGGTTGACATGGCCGGTGTCCTCGGGCCGGTAGGTGTACGTGATGGTGTTACGGCCTTTGCGCAGGTCGAACCGTTCAGTCTGCGTGGACCAGCGGTTCCAGGCGCCGGTGGAAGGAAGGCTGATCTGCCGCGTCTGCTCGCCGTTGACGCCTGCGCCGATCGTCTTGGTGCCGGTGAAGGGATGAGGGCCGTTGGCGTAGCGCAGACCCACGTCGTAGGTGCCCTTGGCCGGGACCTCTACCTCGAAGGTGGCGGTGGCGCCCTGGGTGCCGAAGCCGTCGACAAAGCCGCCGCCCGTGTAGCCGGCGTGCTCGGTGTCGATGTCCGCGCCGCCGGAAAGACGCGCGGACTCGGCGTCGTACGACGTGACGGGCTCCTCGGGTCCTGGCCGCGCGTTCAGGGTGTACCAGGCCTCGGTGGACCACAGTTGCTCGCCGTCGGCCGAGGCGAACGGGCGCGGCGAGCGCACATGCACCACCCGGTCGGTCTTCAGCCCGGGGATGGAGAGCCGGACCGTACGGCGGTCCTTGGAAATCCGGGCGTTCGCTACGGGCAGGCTCTCCTCGTCCACCTTGGGACCGCCGTACGCCGGCGTGGGAACGTAGCGCCACTGCTCCACGGAGTAGCCTCCGCTCGTCAAGGTGGCGGCGGTCTCCTCCGACAGAGGCTTCGTATAGGTGAGTTCGAAGCCGTCGCGGGTGGCGCGCATGGTCTTGATGTCGAAGACGTTCGTGCCGTTCGGAGCGAGTTTCTGAAGGCCGAAGCGGAGTTTCCCTTCCTGGCCCCAGTTCCCGTCCGCGCCGAGGCCGCCGGCGTAGATCGCACCGTCCGGTCCCGTGCTGATACGGGTGATACCGGCCTCCAGGCCCTGCGTATGGCGGAACACCGCGCCCTGGTACTCGCCGTCCACCTTCTCCAGATCGGCGCGCTGGATTCCGCCGTAGGTGACATCGCCGAAGAGCATCTGACCGGCGAAGATGCCCTTCTTGACCACCATCGGTGTGCTCGGCGAGTTCGCGATCTCGTTCTGCGGCAGCCAGAGCACCGGCTTGGTGGCCGCGCGGTCGTCGAACGGCCCGTCCGGATTGGTGTAGTGGTTGAAGAACCGGCCCTGTTTCACCTGGACGAGCTTGGAGGCGGGCAGCCAGCCGCCCTGGTTGTCGGTGACGAAGAGCTCGCCCTCCGGGCCCCACCCGATCCCGTTCGGCGTACGGAGACCGCCCGCCAGATAAGTGACCTTTCCGGTCTTCCTGTTGACCTTGAGGGTGGTGCCACGGTTCGCGGCCGGCTGCGGATCGGTCGTCGCGCCACCGTAGTTGATGGCGACCGAGAGATTCAGATAGAAGTCTCCGCCTTTGTAGAGCAGCCCGAAGGCGAATTCATGGAAGTTGCCTCCGTACGGCCAGGACGCGACCTTGCGGGTGGTGTCGGTGATGTCGTCGCCATCGGTGTCGGTCAGCTCGGTCAGCTGGTGTTTCTCCGACACATACAGCTTTCCGTCGACGTATTTGATGCCCATCGGCTCTTTCAGCCCGTCGGCGATCTTCTTGTACGTGACCTTCTCCGGTCCGGTGTCACCCGTGACACCGTCGAGGAGGTAGACCTCTCCTACGGTGTTGTCACTGCCGCCCCAGGTCGTGACGGCGAGCCGGCCGTCCGGCAGCCAGTCCATGGCGGAGACCTGCGGCTCGAAGCCCTCGGGACGCAGATCGCTCAGCGTGTAGCCGGGATTGACGGATGTCAGCGGGAGGCCGTCGCCCGGCGTGTCGTAGCGGCCCTCGCACTCCTTGCGGCCGGGAGCGGTGACACGGACCACGCCGGCGTCGGTGCTGAGCACGGAGTTCGGGACGAGAGTGAATTCGGTGGCGCCCGGCGGCTTCCACTGGAGCGTCACCTGCTGCTCGCCGCCACGGTCGAAGTGATCGATGTGGAGCGCGTGGTAGCCGGAGGTGAGAGTGATCTCGCCGTCCTTGGGCTCGGCGCCGTGCAGTCCGTCGTGGTCGATGACCTGCTGGTCGCCGATGAGGAGACGGGAGCCGTCATCGCTGATCAGACGGAAGGCGTATGTGCCGTCGGCGGGGATCTCGACGTTGCCGATGATCTGCGACATGAAGTTGTCGGTGAAGCCGAAGCCCTCGGTGGAGGACCAGTCGACCGTGGGAATCAGCTTGTCGACATTGGGCGTCTGGGCCGGCTTCAGGTCGCAGAGCTCGCTGAGCGGCGACTGGACGTCGAAGACGCGGAGGGTGACGCCGGGTTCCTGAGGCGGCAGTTCCGCGGGAGCCCTCGACTCCGCCGCGGCTCTCGTCTCCGCGGAGGCGCTCGTCCCGGCGCCGGCCGCGGGCGCGGCGAGACCTCCGGTGATGAGGGCGGCGAGGAGTAAACCGGTGATGGTCCGTGGTCCGCGTCGGCTGTGTCGGGCGCTCTGGTACTCGTGTGGCTGCACTCGTCCTCCTGCTGGTGTGCTGCGAGTGGGCGGGGCCTGGGCGGCCCGCGTCCGCGGAGTGGAGTTCGTACACGTACCGGCGGTGCGGTGGCGGAGTTCCGCCGCGCTCCACGCAGACTTCTGCGCGAGAACGACGACCAGAGTAGGGACGGCGCACCGGACCGTCCATACTTTGTCCTCAACGAGGAAAAACTGACCGGGCGTTGACACCGGCACTCGGCCGAAACATTTGATCTTCGTGCCGTGGTCGTCAATTCATCCGTCCCCGCAGGGGAGTTCACCTGGAGCCGAAACTCTCCGGTGGCTGCGGAAATACCCCCATGGGACGGAATGAGTATGCAAAGCGCTGTTCACGGAGGGACCTCCGGTCTCCGTCTCGACTGGAACGAGTGCGCCACAGGTCCCTCTCCGGCGGCGGTCGCCCGTGTCGTCGCGGGCGCGGGCGAACTGCACCGGTATCCGCGCGGGCTGCTGGGTGAGGTGACCGAGGCCGTTGCCCGGGAGAACGGCGTGGAGGCGGAGTCCGTACTCCTGACGAACGGTGTGGACGAGGCCGTCGACCTCGCGCTGTCCCTGGTCGACACCGCGTATTTCGTCTCGCCCGGCTTCGACGGCTATCTGGACCGGGCCCTGGTGCTCGGTCGTACGGCTCGGGCGATCCCGCTGGACGAGCAGTGGGAACCCGTACTCGATCCCGCCGAACTCGGCCATGGGAGCGCGCTGTTCCTCGCCCAGCCGCACAACCCGACCGGCCATCTGTTCCGTTCCGAGTGGGTCGACGCGGCGGTCGCCGGCGCGGAGGTGGCCTTCCTCGACACGACATACGCCGACTTCGCCGCACCGGACGTACGCGGTGTGCTGACCGATCCGTATCCACTCGGCAGCCATCCCGGGCTGCTGCTGTTCCGCAGCTTCTCCAAGAGCCACGGCCTGGCCGGTGTACGGCTCGGCGCGCTGATCGGCGCGCCCGGGCTCATCTCCCGGCTGCGGTCCCGGCAGCGCTTCCACTCCGTCAACTCCATCGCTCTGCACGCCCTGGCCGGTTCCCTCGAAGATCCCGGGCACCGGCTGCGGCTGTGTGCCCAGGTGCTGGCGGACCGTCCTCGGTACGTCGAAGTGCTCGGCGCGCACCCGGTGTTCGCCGAGGTGCGCGACACGCACACCAACTTCGTCGTCGCCCGCTGCCGGGACGGACTGTCCTCGGCCGACGTCGCCGGGCGACTGGCCGACCGGGACGTATGGATAAAGGACTGCGGGCCGCTCGGCCTGCCCGGATGGCTGCGTATCTCCGTCGGCACCCTCGATGACCTCGATCGGCTCGTCCACGAGCTGAGCGCGATCGATCCCGCGCACACACCGCCGCACACCACGTCCCCCGCTCCCGACCTCGCCACCAGCACGTTGGAGAACGTTTCATGAACGACGCCACCGCCGTACCGACCGACTTCGAGCACCGGCTGGTCGAGGCGATCCAGCCCATCCGCCAACTCGCGCTCGCCCACGCGCTGTACACCGTGATGGACAGCGGAGTGTACGAGACGCTCACCGCGGAGCCCGGCCTCACCTCCGCCGCCCTCGCCGAACGGCACGGATTCGACGCCGAGCGGTTCGCCGGTCTCTGCCTCTACCTCGCCAACGAGGGCTATCTCGCCCGGCGGACCGGAGGCGCGGACGAAGGCTGGCATCTCACCGACAAGGCGGCGGCCCTCGCGCCGTTCCAGCCCTGGTACACGCTTCTGGTCGGCGGGTACGCGCAGACGTTCGGCCAGCTCGGCGACGTACTGAAGAAGGGCGCTCCGTTCGCGAGCCGTGACGGCGCCAAGGTGGGCGCCGGATCGTGCGGGATGAGCATGTTCGACGCGCTGCCGCTGGCCGACCGGCTGCTGGACACACTGCCCGGCGAAGGCCTCACCGTGGTCGACCTCGGCTGCGGGGACGCGGCGTTCCTGACCGAGCTGGTCCGCCGGCGTCCCGGCCTGCGCGGTGTGGGCATCGAGCCCGACGAGGTGGGCAGCCGGCTGGCGGCCGAGCGCGTCGAGGCCGAGGGACTGTCCGACCGGATCACCATCCACCGGGGCCGGGCGGCCGACGCCGCGAGCCTCGAACTGCCCACCGACGGCGCCATCTGCTTCCTGACCGCCTTCGTACTGCAGGAGATGCTGGAGCAGGAGAGCGAGGCGGCGGTCGAGGAGCTGCTGCGCAAGACCATGGAGAACCACCCGGGCGCCCACTGGCTGGTCATCGAGGTGGACCACCAGCTTGACGATCCGGGCACCATGGCCCACGCGCTCGGGCTCTCGTACTACAACCCGTACTTCCTGCTGCATGTCATCACCGAACAGCGGCTGGAGAAGCGCGCGTTCTGGGACGAGCTCTTCGGCCGGGCGCAGCTGGCGGTGGTCGACTTCGCGCATCCGGACCGGCGCGTCGATTCCACCGCGCTCGAACTGGGCTATCTGCTGGCCGCCCGGAACACCGACGCCGGCTGACGGCTGAGCCCTGCCCGCCGGGCATTGGCCGTTGGCCTTTGACGCCGGCCGCTTGTTGCGGCGTCCGCCCGCCTGCCTGGCCGCGCCCCGCACCGTCCCACCTCGCGTTTCGAGCCCTGCTCCGCCCATCACGTCCCGAAGCCAAGGAACCGCCGTGCCCGTCCCACCGTCCTCCACCCTGCTGCCTCCTCCCGGACCTGTTCCTCCTCCTCCCGGACCTGATGGCCCGTCGGCCGTTCCCGGCGTGCTGGCGGCCGTCGCCCGGCACGCGCACGGTCGTCCCGACGACATAGCGGTCACCGACGGTACGGACGAGCTCTCGTACGGGCGGCTGTACGCACTGGTCCGCCGCTACGCCGAGGAGCTGCGGCGCTCGGGCGTCCGGCCGGGCGACAGCGTCGGTCTGTGTGCCCGGCGCGGCCCGGCCACCGTGGTGGCCATGCTGGCTCTGCTGCGGGCCGGCGCCGCGTTCGTACCGCTCGATCCGGACGACCCGGCCGAGCGGCTGCGGTCGATCGCCGAGCGTGGCGGTGTCGGCGCGGCCGTCTCTCCCGGGCGCTGGGCGGCGGAGTTCGAGCGGGCCGGGCTGCGTGTGCTGCCGCCCGTACCGCCGCTCGGTACGGACACGGCGCGGCCGGACGACGACGGCGGCGGTGGGCCGGGAGACGGCGGCGGTGGGCCGGGAGACGGCGGCGGGCCCGCGGTCGTGGCGGACGCCGATCCGGACGATCTCGCGTACATCATCCACACCTCGGGAAGCACCGGACAGCCCAAGGGCGTCGCGATCCCGCGACGGGCCCTGGACCACTTCAGCCGGGAGATCGCCGCCGGGTACGGTCTGTCGCCCGGTGACCGGGTGCTCCAGTTCTCCTCGATCTCCTTCGACGGCAGCATCGAGGAGATCTTCCCGCCGCTGTACGCGGGCGCCACCGTCGTCGTACGGGACGAAGGGACGCTCGCGTCGCCGGGCGCGTTCCTCGACCGGTGCGGTGAACTGGGCCTCACCGTCCTGCACATACCGACCGCGTACTGGCACGAGGTTGTCGACGCCATGGTCCACGACGGTCTGCGGCTGCCCGGCCCGGCCCGTATCGTCAGTGTCGGCGGTGAGGAGATCCGGCAGGACCGCGTTGCCGACTGGCGGCGGCTGCACGCCGGCTCTCCGGTACGCCTCGTCAATGTCTACGGTCCGACCGAGACCACCGTCGTCGCGACCTGGGACGATCTGGCCGGACCGCTCGCGGCGGTCCGCGCCGTGGACGCGTCGGCGACGATCGGCCGCCCGCTGCCGGGCGTGCGGATACGGATCGTCGGAAGCGACGGTCCCGTCGCCCAGGGCGAGGAGGGCGAGCTGCACATCGGCGGCCCGACCGTCGCCGCCGGATATGTGAATCTGCCCGAGCTGACCGCCGAGCGGTTCGGCACCGGCCCGGACGGCGTCCGTTACTACCACACCGGTGACCGGGTACGGCAGTTGTCCGACGGCAGCCTTGTCTATCTGGGCCGGATGGACCGGCAGATCAAGGTGCGCGGCTTCCGCGTCGAGCCCACCGAGGTCGAGCAGGTGCTTCTCGCGGATTCCCGGGTCCGCGACGCCGTCGTACGGTACGACGCCCGACGGGCCACGCTCGTCGGCTATCTGCTGCCCGCCGCAGAAGCCTCGCCCGTGCCGTCCGCCTCGTCCGCGTCGTCCGCGCTGACGGATCTGGATCTGGCCGAGCTGACCGCGTACCTCTCGGACCGGCTGCCCGCGTACGCGGTCCCGTCCCGGCTCGTACCGGTCGAGGCGTTCCCGCTCAACTCCCGTGGGAAGGTGGACGCCGAGGCGCTGGCCGCGCTTCCTTTCCGCCCAGCCGGTGCCGCCTCCGGCTCCGGGACGCCGGAGGCCCTGACCGGTACCGAAGGGACGCTCGCGGACCTGATCGCCGATGTGCTGGGCGTGGAGTCGGTCGGTGCGGACGACTCCGTGTTCTCGCTCGGCGCGAACTCGCTGACCGCGATCCGTATCGTCACCAGGATCGAGCGCGCGTTCCGCGTCCGGTTCACTCTCGCGGACCTGTACGCGAATCCCACGGTGGCGGCGCTGTCGGCCCTTCTGGCGGAGGCCGAGCCGAACACCGCTCCGGACCTCGGGGAGTCCGGCACCGGCACCGGAGCGGACACTGACGACCGGCTGCCGCTCACGCCGTTCCAGCAGGACGCCTGGCTCGCCGAACAACTGCACCCGGGCACGCCCATGCACACGCTCGGGCTGCGCTACCGCGTCACCGGCCCCGTGGACGCCGCCGCCGTCACCGCCGCACTTCGGCAACTGGCCGAGCGGCACGAGGCGTTGCGCGCGGTCTTCGACCAGTCGGACGACAGACCGCTGATGGCGTTCGGCGGACGGACGCCGGACATCGAGGTCTCCGTCCACGATCTGAGGGAACTGCCCGCCGGTCAGCGCGAGATCCGGCGCGGCGAACTCGCCGGCGCGCGCGGCCGTACCGTACTGGACCTCGCTACCGGCCCGCTGCTGGCGGCCACTTTGCTGCGGCTGGACAACGATGTCTGGGAACTCGTCGTCGCCGTGCACCACTTGGTCTTCGACGGCTGGTCCGCCTCCGTCCTCGCCGACGACCTCGCACACCTCCTCGCCGGTGCCCGGCCCGCCCCGGCCGGCCGCTTCTCGCCGCATCTGCGCCGGGCACGGCGGTCCGCGTCGGACCCGGCCCGGCGGGCCGCCCTGCTGAGCCACTGGACCGACCGGCTCGACGGGATCGACACGGACGTGGAGGTACCGGCCGACCGGCCTCGTCCCGCCGTGCGGTCCTTCACCGGTGCCAAGATCGAACACCGGCTGGACCCGGCACTGCTGAGCCGCGTGGACGAAGCGGCCCGCGCGTCCGGGACCACGACGCACACCTTCGTCCTTGCCGCTCTCCAGACGCTCGTCGCCCGGCTGACGGGCCGCACCGACATCACCGTGCTCGCGCCGGTCGCACACCGCGACGATCCGGACAGCGAGCGCGGTGTGGGCGCCTTCATCAACATCCTTCCGCTGCGCACCGATCTCTCCGGTGATCCCGACTTCCGGACGGCGCTGCGCCGCGCGACCGAAACGGTCGTGGACGCGCTCAGCCATCCGGACCAGTCACTGTCCGAGCTGGTACGCGCCCTGCCGGTGACGCCTCGCGCCGACCGCGGACCGCTCACCCAGGTGATGCTGATCGTCGTCAACACACCCGCCTCGGTGGCCCGGCACGGCGCGATGACCGTGGAACACCTCGGCGACACCTTCCCGGGAACCACGAAGCTCGACCTCACCGTCACCCTGGACTTTCCGGCCTCCGGCCCGGTGCTGTCGGTGGAATACGCCACCGAGCTGTTCGACCGCACCACCGCACAGCGGCTGCTCGAAAACCTGCTGACGCTGCTGGCGAGCGCGCTGGACGAGCCCACCGCCGCGATCAGCCGCCTTACGCTGCTGTCGCCGGAGCGGCGCCAGGAGGTGCTGGCCGCGGGCCACGCGGCGACGGCCTCGGCGGACGGGCGGCAGGGCGCTTCGGCCGTACCCGGGCAGGGCGGTGTGCACACCTTGTTCGAGGAACACGCCCGCCGCACTCCGGACGCACCGGCCGTCACCCACGGCGGTCCGCACTGGAGCTACGCCCGGCTGGACCGGGAGGCCGACCGGCTCGCCCGCCGGCTGCGCGCCGCCGGAGTCACCACCCGCGACCGGGTCGGTATCCATCTGCCACAGGGCCCGGCGGTGTACGCGGCGGTGCTCGCGGTCTGGAAGGCGGGCGCGGCGTACGTACCGCTCGATCCCCGCTATCCGGCCGAGCGACTACGCCACATGTTCACGGACAGCGGTGCGCGCGCCCTGCTCACCGACGGGCCGGGCGATCCGGCCGGATTCGCCGCACCGGACGGCGTCCCGGTCATCCTCACCACTGGAGCCGAAACCGAAACCGAAACCGAAACCGGAGCCGAGGCCGAGGCCGACGCCAGAGCTGGAGCCGAGGCCGCCGACCTGGACGCCGACGTGGACACGGACGCCCCGGGGACACCGGCCGCCCTGGCCGGACAGCAGGTCACGGCAGCCGACCCGGCGTACGTCCTCTACACCTCCGGCACCACCGGCCTGCCCAAGGGTGTCGTCGTCTCGCACGGCAACCTCCACCACGCCGTCGCCATGTGGCGGGAGGCGTACGGGCTGACGCCCGGGATGTCCCATCTCCAGGCCGCCAACTCCTCGTTCGACGTCTTCGTCGGCGAGACTTTGCGCGCCCTCGGCACCGGCGGCCGGATCGTCGTCTGCCCGCACGAGACACTGCTCGACCCGGACGCGCTGTACGGGCTGCTGCGCGACGAGAAGGTCAATGTCGCCGAGCTCGTACCGACCGTGCTGCGCGGCCTCCTCGATCACGCCGAGTCCCGGCCGGGCGCCGGGCAAGGAGCGCCGGAACCGCTGCCCGAGCTGCGGCTGCTCGCCGGCGGCGCCGAGAAGTGGTACGTCCACGAGTACCGTCGCGCCCTCGCCCTGGTCGGCCCGGGCGGACGGGTCGTCAACTCGTACGGTGTCACCGAGGCCACCGTCGACAACGCCTACTTCGAGGGCGACGTCAGCGGCGAACCGGCGCAGGCGCCGCTGCCGATCGGCCGTCCGTACCCGGGCAACCGGCTGTACGTCCTCGACGCGCACGGCCGTCCGCTGCCCTTCGGCGTCCCGGGCGAGCTGTGGATCGGCGGCCCGGGTGTGGCCACCGGCTACCACGACCGGCCCGGCCTCACCGAGGAGCGCTTCCGTCCCGACCCGTTCGATCCGGTTCCCGGCAGCCGGATGTACCGGACCGGTGACGGCGCGCGGCTGCGCGCCGACGGCGTGATGGCGTTCCTCGGCCGCCTGGACGACCAGGTCAAGATCAACGGTCATCGCATCGAACTGGACGAGGTGGAAGCGGCGCTGGCCGCCCAGCCCGGTGTGCGCGCGGCGGCGGTCGCGGTCCGTCCCGACAGCCGGGGCATCGCCCGGCTCGTGGGCTACGCCGTCCCGGTGGACCCGGCGCAGCCGCCGACCGCGGAGGCGCTGCGCCGAGGAGTCCAGGAGATCCTTCCGCACTACGCGATACCCGCCAGGACGGTGATCCTGTCCGCGCTGCCGCTCAGCGCGAACGGCAAGGTGGACCGCAAGGCGCTGCCGCAGCCTCCCGAGGAGCTCGACAGCGGCGCCCGGACCGAGCCGCGTACCGGCACCGAGAAGGAACTCGCCGCCCTCTGGGGCGAGGTGCTGGGCCGCGAGCGGATCGCGTTGAACGACGGCTTCTTCGATCTCGGCGGCGACTCCTTCGCCGCCCTGCGCCTGGTCCGCCTGGTCGAGCAGCGGTGCGGTGTCCGGGTCGCGCTGCTGGACCTGTACCGCAACGCGACGGTCGAGCGGCTCGCCGAGCACATCGCTCAGCGCACCGGCGCCATGACCGGCGCCATGAACCCGGTGGATCCGACGCGGGCCGGGACAGCCGGCGTCGGCGGCGAGGGATCGCTGCTCCAGCGGCTCACGCCGGACCGCGCACGCCCAGCGACGGCCACTCTCGTCTGTATCCCGTACTCGGGCGGCCAGGCGCTCGCCTTCGAGCCGGTCGCCAAGGCGCTGCCGGACGACTGGTCGCTGTACGCGCTCCAGAGCCCGGGCCGCGACTGGAGCCGTCCGGACGAGGAGGCGCTGCCGTTCGACGAACTGATCGACCGCTGTCTGGACGAGATGCGTGAACTGCCGGGCCCGGTCTATCTGTACGGGCACTGTCACGGCTCGGCGATCACTCTCGAACTGGGTATGCGGGCCGAGGCCGCCGGCCTGCCGCTGGCGGGTGTGGCGATCGGCGCGATGTTCCCGATGGCCCGGCTGCCCGGACGGTTCTTCGACTGGGTGTACCGGCACTTCCCGGTCGACCGGCTGGTGTCGGACCGCGCCATCCTGGAGGAGATCCGCGCGCTGGGCGGCGGGATGTCGGAATTCGAGGATCCGGCGGAGTACGCCTTCGCGATGCGCTCGGTACGTCACGACGAGCGCGGCTCCGAGCACTACTACGCCCGGACGCTCAGCCGGGGCCGGGACCAGGTGCTGAAGGCTCCGCTGCTGAGCGTGGTCGGCTCCAAGGACCGTGTCACCGAGCTGTACACCGAACGCTTCCGCGAGTGGGAGCACTACGCGGACGACGTCGAACTGGCGGTGATCCCGAAGGCGGGCCACGGCTTCCTCAAGCACCAGGCGGTGGAACTGGCGGAGGAGCTGGCGACCTGGGCCGGGCGCAGAGCCGAACCGGACGTCTCTTCGGAGGCTCCCGCAGATCCCGACTCAGGGACGCAGGACCTCGCGGATCCCGGCTCACGGACGCAGGACCCCGCAGCGGTGGAGACCGCGCGGATGCCGCGTACCGCGCGGATGCCGCGTACCTCACGGATGCCGCGTACCTCACGGACAGCACCGCTTCCGGCCGCCGCCCGTCCGGAGCCGGCCGGGCCCGAACCGAGCCTCGGCCGGTTCTCGGCCGTCGCGGCCGGGCAGTTCGTGTCGACCGTCGGCAGCGCGCTGAGCCAGCTCGTCATGAGCCTGTGGGTGTATCAACGGACCGGCCAGGTAACCGCCTTCGCGTTTGTCGCCGCGGTCTCGCTGCTGCCCGGCCTGCTGGTCGGACCGCTCGCCGGTGTGGTGGCCGACCGCTACGACCGCCGGAAGGTGATGCTCTTCAGCGATCTGGCCGCCGGACTCTCCGTACTGGCGATGATCGGGCTGATCACCGGTGACCGCGTGAGCATGCCCTATGTGTATCTGCTCTGCGGACTGACCTCCGTCACCAGCGCCTTCCAACGGCCCGCGTATCTGGCCGCCGTGGCCCAGCTCGTACCGAAACCGTTCCTCGGACACGCGGGCGGTATCACCCAGCTCGGTACGGGAGCGGGCGCGCTGTTCGCGCCGATGCTCGGCGCCGGTCTGCTGAGCGTCGTCTCGTTGCCCGTGATCCTCCTGATCGACCTGGCCACCTTTGTGGTGGCCGTGGCCACGCTGCTGCTGGTCCGCTTCCCGGACCGGCTGTTCCGCCGCCGCGAGGAGCCCGTTCGCTCGGAGATGCTGAACGGCTGGCGCTACATCACCCGGCGGCCCGGACTGAAGTCCGTCCTCTGGTACTTCGTGGTCGACCACTCCCTGTACGCCGTCGGGTTCGCGCTGATCACTCCGCTGGTGCTGATCGAGTACGACACCGCCACTCTCGGCGTGGTGCTCAGCGGCGGCGGCCTCGGCGCGCTGCTCGGCTCCCTCGCCATGAGCGTGTGGGGCGGTACGCGCCGCCGTACCGACGGCATGCTCCTGTTCATGGGCGCCAACAACCTCGGGCTGCTGGTGATCGGGCTGGCCGGCCGGCCGTGGCTGCTGGTCGCGGGCATGTTCGGCATGGCGTTCACCGAGTCGCTCATCAACGGCCACTGGATCGCGCTGCTCCAGCGGAAGGTCGGCCTTGAACTCCAGGGCCGGGTACTGGCGATCTTCATCACGGTCGTCACGGCCACCATGCCGCTCGGCTATCTGGTCGTCGGGCCGCTGGCCGACCATGTCTTCCGTCCGATGCTCATGCCGGACGGCGCGCTGGCCGGCTCCTTCGGAACCGTGCTGGGCACGGGCCCGGGCCGTGGCCTCGCCCTGGTCATCGTCGTCAGCGGTCTGCTGCTCACGCTCTGGACCGTACGGGCCTGGTTCAACCGCAAGCTGCGCTTTGTCGAGGACGTTCTGCCGGACGCGGTCCCGGACCCGGAGATCGAGGACCGCGACACCGAGCAACGGCGCGCGGACGAGAGGCTGCTGCGGGCGGTCGGCGGCCTTCCGCCGACCGGGCCGACTGCCGTAACGGCTCCCGCTGCCGCTTCGACGACGGCGGAGGAGGAGTGGCTCGACACCTGGCGTACGGTGTACGACACCTCGTACGCCGGCTCTTGGGACGCGATGGGAGAGGACTTCACCGGCTGGGACAGCAGCTACGACGGATCGGCCATCCCCGTCGCGGAGATGCGTGAGTGGCGGGACGCCACCGTCGACCGCATCCTGGAGACCCGCCCGCGCCGGGTGCTGGAGATCGGCGTCGGCAGTGGAGTGTTCCTGGCGCGTATCGCGCCGCACTGCGAGAAGTACGTGGGCACCGACCTGTCGCCGGTCGCCGTCGAGACTCTCGACAGACAGCTCGAAGCGCATCCCGCGCTCCAGCAGCGCGTGGAGCTGCGAGCCCAGCCCGCGCATATCACCACCGGGCTGCCGGACGGCTACTTCGACACCGTGGTCATCAACTCGGTGGTCCAGTACTTCCCGAGCGGCGACTATCTGACCGGTGTGCTGACGGGCGTGCTGCGCCTGCTGGCTCCGGGCGGCCGGGTCTTCATCGGCGATGTCCGCAATCTGCGGCTCCAGGAGTGCTTCACCAGCGCGGTGCAGCAGCGGCGGGCACTGGCAGGAACGGACGCGGCGACGCGGCGCGCCCTGGTCGACCAGGCGATGGAGACGGAGAACGAACTGCTCCTGGATCCCGCGTACTTCACGGCCTTCGCCGAGCGCTCCGGCGGTGTGGTCGCCGTTGACGTACGCACCAAGCGAGGCGCGGCCCACAACGAACTGAACCGCTACCGCTACGACGTACTGCTGGCCACGGCCCCGGCCGATGTCGTCCCGATGGCCTCCGTGCCGACGCTCGCCTGGGGCACCGAGGTGACGAGCCTGGACGACCTCGCGGCTTGTCTCGCGCGGACGCTTCCGCTCCGTGTCACGGGAGTGCCCAATGCCCGCCTGCGGGAGGACCTCGCCGCGCTGGACGAGCTGTCCGCCACCGGCACCGGCACCGACATCGGGACCGGCGCCAGGACCAGGCCGTCGGCCCCGGATCCGGAGGAGTTCCACCGCCTGGGCGACCGCCTCGGCCACTGGTCGGCGACCACCTGGTCGCCGACGGACGACGACTGCCTGGACGTGGTGTTCGCACCGCGCGCCGACATCGAGGGCCGCTGCGTCACGGGCCTCTTCACGCCGTCGTTCACAGCGTCGTCCACGCCGTCGACGGAGACGGACCGGGCAAGCCGCCCGCTCACCAACATCCCAGGCGGCACACCGGTTCCGGCGGGAGCCCGCTAGGCCGTGTCTGACAAATAGCGTCGTCCGCCCGCAGGGCGGGGCTCACGGCGTCTGGTGCGTGCGATCGCAAGGCGGAGGGTCATCCTCGTACTGGACGTACTTGGATGAGCCCGACAACGCGGCGAGCGTGCGTGCCAGGCGTCGTGAGCCAGACGGGATTTGTCAGACACGGCCTAGAGCCTCAACGTTGCGCCGCCCTTGCGGCAACTTGATGGAGTGAGTGGTCACCTGACGAAGTATTCGTCACCTGACGGAGTACGCCGCCGAATGTTGGCGGCGTACTCGTTTCGTCACATGATTTAGGCCGCTGCGGAGATCCGCCGGTGTGTGGGCGCGATTCGGTCCGGCGCTGCGGGCGATTACTTTTTTGTCTATGCGGATTTAACTTTTCGCTTCGATTGCTCATCGCCCATTCGCGATTGGAGAAGTCAGTGGACAACGCTCTGGTCGATATTCGACTGAGAAGGGCGCTCCAGCAGCCACCGTGGGAAGACCCGTTACAGGTTGAGCAGGTCAGGAAGGAACTGGCGGCTCGTCCCGCGCTCGTCGACGCCCGGGACGTACGTACGCTGCGGTCCCTGCTGGCCCGGGTCGCCGCGGGTAAGGCTCATGTGGTGCAGGCGGGCGACTGCGCGGAGGATCCCGCGGAGTGCACTCCGGGCTATGTCGCGCGCAAGGCGGGACTGCTGGACATGCTCGCGGGCGCGCTCCAGATGGACACCTGCAAGCCGGTGGTGCGCGCCGGGCGGATGGCCGGTCAGTTCGCCAAGCCACGCTCCAAGCCCACCGAATGGATCGGCGACCTCGAACTGCCCGTCTATCGCGGTCATATGGTCAACAGCCCGGAACCCGATCCCGAGCTCCGACGCGCCGATCCGGAGCGGCTGCTGGCGGGCTATCGGTCCGCCCGTGACGTCATAGGTCATCTGGGCTGGCCGAACCAGGGCGGACGGACACGTATGGGCGCGCCCATCTGGACAAGCCACGAGGCGCTGCTGCTCGACTACGAACTCCCCATGGTGCGCCGGGACGAACAGGGCCGGCTGCTGCTCACCTCCACACACTGGCCCTGGATCGGCGAGCGGACACGGCAGGTCGACGGCGCCCATGTCGCTCTGCTCGCCGAGGTCGGCAACCCGGTGGCCTGCAAGGTCGGCCCGAGCATGACGGCCGACGAGCTGCTGGCCCTGTGCGAACGGCTCGATCCCGGGCGGGAGAAGGGCAGGCTCACCCTGATCGCCCGGATGGGCGCCGAGGCGGTGACCGAGCGGTTGCCCGCGCTTGTCGAGGCCGTCCGCGCCGCGGGACATCCGGTGATCTGGCTCACCGACCCGATGCACGGCAACACCGTCAGCACTCCGGACGGGCTCAAGACCCGTTTTCTGCAAGCGATCACGCGAGAGGTCACGGAATTCCAGTACGCGGTCAGGAACGCAGGCGGAATAGCAGGTGGACTGCATCTGGAGACCACTCCCGACGATGTGACGGAATGCGTCCGGAGCGAGTCCCAGATCGATCAGGTCGGGGCCAAATACACGACCTTCTGTGATCCTCGGCTGAACCCGGGCCAGGCCCTTTCTGTGATATCGGCCTGGTGGATGACCGGCCGGTCGACGCCGGTGGGCGCCGCATAGCTTCGACGCTTCGATCCATTCGCCACACTTGATCCATTCGATACAGGAGAGGAAGGTCATGGCGGGGATACCCCCGATCGAGCCGTATCCGATGCCGGCAGCGGGCGACTTGCCCGGCAACACCGCTCAGTGGACCGTGGACCCGGACCGCGCGGTGCTGCTCGTGCATGACATGCAGCGCTACTTCTTACGGCCGCTCCCCGGGACCGTCCGCGATCAGCTCGTACGGAACGCCGTCCTGCTCCGCGAGCGCGCCGTCGCGCTGGGCATGCCCGTGGCGTACACGGCGCAGCCCGGCGGTATGACCGACGAACAACGCGGTCTGCTCAAGGACTTCTGGGGACCGGGCATGCGTGTGGACCCGGCGGACCGGCAGGTTGTCGAGCCGCTGGCCCCGGCGCCGGACGACGGTGTGTTCACCAAATGGCGCTACAGCGCCTTCTTCCGTTCCGGTCTGCTCGAATGGATGCGTGAGCGCGGGCGCGATCAGCTCGTCATCTGCGGTGTGTACGCCCATGTCGGTGTACTGATGAGCGCGGTCGAGGCGTTCACCAACGACATCCAGCCCTTCCTGGTGGCCGACGCCGTCGCGGACTTCTCCGAGGAGTACCACCGGCTGGCCGTCGAGTACGCGGCGCAGCGCTGCGCCGTGGTCGCCACCACGGACGGAATCCTCGCCCAACTCGACACGTCCACCAGCCTGGCCGGCCTCGGCGCACACGAGGCCGGCGGATGACCGGGACCGAGAGAACCGAAGCGCCCGAGGCAGCGGTGCCGGTGGCCGCGGATCTCCTCGACCGGGTGCTGGCGCCGAGGCCTCCCGCCTTCGCTCTGCTCCACCGCCCGGAGGCGACCGGCCCGGGAGCGCTGGATGTCCTGGTCGGTGAGATCTCGACGCCGAAGACGCTGGCGGACCTTCCCGTACCCGAGGAGTTCCCGCACACCGGCGGCCCTCGCCACGAGGTGCTGGCGATCGTTCCCTACCGGCAGATCGCCGAGCGCGGCTTCACCTGCGCCGACGACGGTGAGCCACTGATCGCGATGACCGTCACCGGCCAGAGCCTGCTGCCGGTGGCCGAGGCGCTGCGGCGGCTACCGGACGTACCGATCGCCCTGGCCGACGGCCACTTCGACGTGGACGACGACACCTACGCCGATACGGTCCGCAGTGTCATCGCCGACGAGATCGGTGAGGGCGAGGGCGCGAACTTCGTCATCAAGCGCTCGTTCGTCGCCGACATCACCGGCTACACACCGCACAGCGCGCTGTCGTTCTTCCGGCGCCTCATGCGAGGAGAGTCGGGCGCCTACTGGACGTTCATCGTCCACACCGGCACCCGTACCTTCGTCGGCGCCACACCCGAGCGGCACATCAGTCTCTCCGGCGGCAACGCCGTCATGAATCCCATCAGCGGCACCTACCGTTATCCGCCGTCCGGGCCCACTCTGCCGGAGGTGATGGACTTCCTCGCCGACCGCAAGGAAGCCGACGAGCTGTACATGGTCGTCGACGAGGAACTCAAGATGATGGCCCGGATCTGCGACTCCGGCGGCCGGGTGGTGGGCCCTTATCTCAAGGAGATGGCCCGGCTCGCGCACACCGAGTACTTCATCGAGGGACGCAGCACCCGTGATCCGCGTGAGATCCTGCACGAGACGATGTTCGCGCCGACCGTCACCGGGAGCCCGCTGGAGAGCGCCTGCCGGGTCATCAACAAGTACGAGCCGCAGGGCCGTGGTTACTACAGCGGAGTGGTGGCCCTCATCGGCCGTGACGCACACGGCGGTTCCACACTGGACTCGTCCATTCTCATCCGTACGGCCGACATCGACAGCGGCGGGCGGGTACGGATCGGTGTGGGCGCCACGCTCGTACGCCACTCCGATCCCGCCTCCGAGGTCTACGAGACCCGGGCGAAGGCGGCCGGGCTGCTCGCGGCGCTGGAAGCGGACGGTCCCGTACGGTTCGGTGAGCATCCGAACGTACGGGCCGCCCTGGAGCGGCGCAACGCGACCATCGCCGGCTTCTGGCTGGCGGAGGACGCGGCGCGGCTCCGGCCGGAGCCGGTGCTGGCGGGCCGCCGCGTGCTCGTCGTGGACGCCGAGGACACCTTCACCTCGATGATCGGCCACCAACTCCGCTCCATGGGACTGACGGTGACGGTCCGTCGCTTTGACGAGCCGTACGTCCTGGACGGTTACGATCTCGTCATCATGGGCCCGGGACCGGGCGATCCGCGCGAGACGAGCCACCCGAAGATCGCCCATCTGCGGTCCACGATCGGCACACTGCTCGAAGAGCGGCGGCCGTTCCTCGCGGTGTGTCTGAGCCACCAGGTGCTCAGCACGCGGCTTGGCTTCCCGCTGGTCCGCAGGGAGGTTCCGAACCAGGGCGTACAGCGGGAGATCGACCTCTTCGGGGCCCGGGAGCGGGTCGGCTTCTACAACACGTTCGCCGCCCGCAGCGCCGAGGACCGGGCCGAGTGCGAGAGCGTGGGCACCGTGGAGGTGAGCCGGGATCCGGAGACCGGTGAGGTGCACGCGCTGCGCGGCCCGCACTTCGCCTCGCTGCAATTCCACGCCGAGTCGGTGCTCACCGAGGACGGTGTACGCCTTGTCGGCGCACTCATGACCGAGGTGCTGGGCGGACGAAGGCCCTGAGCGCGGCAGCACAGCAACAGCACACCAACAGCACAGAACGAAACGGTCGCCATCGTGATCACGATGGCGACCGTTCCTTTGTGGTCAGCTCTGCTTGGGTGCGAGCTGTGCCAGGAGCGTCAGCACCGCGAAGGCCAGGATGACCACCAGACCCGGATAGAGCATGGACAACTCCGTACCGGGCAGGATCGCCGCGGTGACCACGGCGAGACCGAAGGCACCGCCCACCTGGAGCGAGCTGTTGAGCAGCCCGGCGGCGAGGCCCTGCTCGTCGTCGGACACCCCGTTGGTGCCGGCGACCATCAGTGTGGCGATGCTGAGCGCGAAGCCCACGCCCCACAGCACCGAGGCGGGCAGCAGAATCAACCACAGATTCGGTTCGGGGCCGATGAGCAGCATCAGCAAGTAGCACGGAAGGAAGGCCACGAGACCGACCATCAGCACCTTGGTCACACCGAACCGGTCCATCAAGGCGCCGAGTTTGGGCCCGATGATGACCACCATGAGTCCCGCCGGCAGCAGCACCAGCGCCATCTGCCACGGCTGCCAGCCTTCCAGGTCCTGCAAGTACAGGGCGAGCAGGAACTGGAAGCCCATGGCGCCGCCGTACAGCAGGCCGATGCTGATGTTGGCGGTCACCAGGCCGCGGTTACGGAACACGCCCAGCCGGATCAGCGGGTCCTTCACGGTGCGCTCGATCACCACGAAAGCGGCGAGCAGCAGCACGGACAGGACGTATCCGCCGATCGTCCGCAGCGAACTCCAGCCGACCTCCGCCGCGGAGACCGTGGTGAAGACGAGGAGCAGCATGCCGGCGAGCAGGGTCGCGGCGCCGCCGATGTCGAGCCGCGGCCGTTCGGTGCGCGGTGGATCCGGCGGCAGGAAGCGCAGTGCGCCGAACAGCAGCAGCAAGGAGAGCGGGATCGGCAGGATGAAGATGGACCGCCAGTTCAGCCCTGCGAGCAGGCCGCCCACCAGCAGCCCGGAGGAGTATCCCGAGGCTTCGAAGACATTGAAGATTCCGAACGCCTTGTTCCGCTGCGGGCCTTCGGGGAATGTCGTGGTCAGCAGCGACATGGCCGCCGGTGCGGCGAAGCCCGCCGCCATGCCCTTGACGAAGCGCGAGATGATCAGCAGGACCGCGTCATCGGCGATCGCGCCGAACAGCGACACGATCGCGAACGCGGCCATGGCGATCACCAGGACGCGCCGTCGGCCGAACAGGTCGGCGACCCGGCCGCCCAGCAGCAGGAAACTGCCGAACGCCAGGATATAGGCGCCCACCAGCCACTGCCCGGTGGCGGCGGTCATCCCGAGCTCGTTCTGGATCTCCGGAATCGCCACGACGATCATCGAGACGTCGAGCCCGTCGAGCAGGATCACGCCGCTGAAGATGAGGATCGATACCCATAATCGCGCTGACCAACGCAGCGGATCCTTCTGCACCTCGGGTGCCGGCGCCTCGGGCGCTGCCAAGGCGTCGCCTCCCGGCCGGTGTTCACTCGGAGTCGAGCTGCCTGACATGAGGCACGTCCCCTCCCAATAGACTGTCTGAAGCGCGTTCAACCAGCGTCCGCGATAGTTGTACACGCGCTATATTGCACGAGCCTGATAGTGCCTCAAGCAAGCAGCCGTTCGCAAGGGGGGTGTGGTGCCCGTGTCGATCAGTGACGACTCCGCCGAGGCCCGCGCGCAGGGTTGGCGCACTCTGGCCGCTCTGTACGCGCGGATCGAGGACGCGCTCGAACGGGCGCTGCAACGTGAACACGGCCTGTCGGTGAGCGAGTACGGCGTGCTCGACGTGCTCTCCCGGGAGGGCGGCTCCTGTCTGAGGATGAATCAGCTCTCCAGGGCCGTGGTGCTGAGCCAGTCGGCCACCACCCGGCTGGTGGGCCGACTGGAACAGCGCGGGCTGCTCCAGCGCTATCTCTGTCCCGACGACCGACGAGGCGTGTACACGGAGGTCACCGCCGAAGGCCGGGCCGCGCTGGAACGGGCGCGGCCGACCCACGACGACTCGCTCGCCGGCGCGCTGCGAGAGGCGGAGGAGCAGTTGGAACTGGCGCCTCTGGTCGACGCGCTCGGCGCTCTTCCTCCTGCGGGCTAGCGTGCCTATCAGTCCCATCCGGTCCGATCCGGTACGGTCCCGTTCTCGGCTCCGGGACGGTCCTCGGTCAGCGGCCGTTCCGGACAATCTCGAAGACCTTGTAGGTGACGTCCACGCCCTCCAGCCGCCGGTCGGCGCTGTCCAGCAGCGTCAGCGAGGTGCCGGCCTCGGCGGCGAGCTGGGCGATACGGTCGGCGTCACCGAGGGTGTTGAAGGTGACCAGGGCGCGCCCGCCGGGCAGCAGCCAGTTGTGCACCTCGGCGAGATAGCGGCCGAGGGCGGTGTAGCCGCGGTCGAAGATCGCCCACTCGAAGTCCTGAGTGAACTCGAAGTTCGGCGGCGCCTCGATGACACTGCAGTTCCAGAAGACCGTGTCGAAGCGGTCGTCCGGGTCGAGCTGCGCGAACACATCGCTGCGCAGCACGCGGACCCGGTCTTCGACACCATGCCGTTTGGCGTTGCGGACGGCGCTGTCGACCGCGGTGTCGGTGATGTCGGTCGCGGTCACCTGCGCACAGCCGTGCAGCGCCGCCCAGACGGCGGTGACGCCCGCTCCGCAGCCGATCTCCAGGAAACGGCCGCCCGACGGATAGGGAATGGCGCCGGTGTACCACTCGGTGCCGGTGCCCGGGCGGGGAGCGTAGGTCCCTGGGACCAAGTCCCACTCCTTGCCGAGGAGTTCGAAGGTGGAGGGATCGGTCCCGACGGTGCCCAGCTGCTCGACGAGTTTCTGCCCGAGGCGGTAGCGCTCCTCGAACTTCTCGGATGTCTGATCCATGATTCTCCTTGGGCAGGTGTCGGTGTCGGTGTTCGTGTCGGTGGTCGCGGTGGTTGCGGTTCACACGGACATGAGCCGCTTCAGGTCGGTGGCGTACTTCCTGATGAGGGACGGCGAGAGCCGCGGAATGTCCTCGGCCGGGCCGATCTTGGCCGCCTGAACCGCGGCACGGAATCGACCGGACGGTATGAAGGATCCGCGGATCACGTTCTCCGGCTGCTCGAATCCATGGATGAGCGGCAGTGCGGAATGCTGCCGCTGTCCTTCAGGCAGTGCGCGCATGGCCGCCTCGAACCGGGCGAGCCAGTCTCCGTAGTCGTCCACCCGCTCGATCCGATGGCCCGTGTCGTTCAGCCAGTCGACGAAGACATCGAGCGATATTCCGTCGTCGTGCGGATTCACCAGGCTGAAGGTCCGGTATCCGTCCGTGGTCTGTCCGCCCAGTGCCACGACGGACGCGGCGGTGAAATCCACGGGCAGGCCGTCGTAGTGAGCCCGCTGACGGTTTCCTTCGCTGTCGGTGCGGTAGAAGGAATACGGCGCGATACCGGTGGCGATGACGCTGAACAGCAGGCGGGTGAAGAGATCGGGAACGTTGAGCTGGCCGCCGTACCGGCTGTGCGCGAGAATCATGTTCGACCGGAAGGCGGTGACCGGGAGGCCGCATGTGTCGTGCGCTTCCCGGAGCAGAACTTCCCCGGCCCACTTACTCGTCGCGTAACCGCCGGCATAGCCTTCGTCGGTCTGCTGGACGGGAATGGCGACTCGTACGTCGGAGTCCTCGTCCAGGGCCGGCTGTCCGGCGCGGGAGGTGGCGACGGCCACGCTGGAGATATACGTGAACGGCTTGATCCGGCTGGTGAGTCCCAGCCGGATGAGCTCGGCGGTTCCCACGACATTGGCTTCGAAGAGATGGTTGTACGGAAGGACATGGTTCACCAGGGCGCCGGCGTGGACGATCAGATCCACATCGTCGGACAGCCGCTTCCAGGTCGTGTCGTCCAGTCCCAACTGCGGCTCCGCGATATCGCCCGCCACGACTTCCAGATGACCGGCGGCCAGCTCCTGGAATGTGCGGACCAGGTCGGCATCGCCACTGCTGAACGCCTCGTCCAGTCGCTTTCTGGCCGCTGCCGTATCTCTTCCGCGTACTACACAGATCAGTTTCCCGCCCGCCGGAGCCAGCTTCTCCAGCCATTCCAGGCACAGGAAGCGGCCGAGATAGCCGCTCGCGCCCGTCAGCAGCACGGTCCTGGGTGCTCCGTCCGGACGGGGAAGTGACCGGGCGTCGGCGATCGTCTGCGGATCGATGAATTTGCCCAGAGTGAGGTCCTTGGCATGGACCTCGGTACTGTCCTGGCCGTGTACCGAAGCGAAGCTGGGCTGATTCAGTCCGCTCGCACGCTTCGCCTCGATGTAGTCGGCCACATGTTGCAGGTCGTACGCCGGGCTGATGACCATGTCCACAGGAACGCGGATTCCGAAGATGTCATGGAGCAGATTGGAGAAAGAGACCGCGGACAGGGAGTCTCCGCCCAGATCCCTGAAGTGTGCGGTGGGGCTCACCTCGACCATGGAGCCTGCGAGCAGCGCCCGGGTGGCCCGCTGGATTGTCTCCAGCACCGGCCCGTCATTACCCGTGCGGCGCACTTCGAGCAATTCCTCGGTCTCTCGTGCGGTGATGTCGGAGTACAGCTCTTCGAGGCGCTTGCCGTACCGGTCCAGGAGCTGAGGCCACAGCAGCTTTCGATGGTCCGAGAGCAGGCCGTTCGCCTGGCTGAAGGGCTCGGTCTCGATCAGGAAGTCACGCGGAATCTCATAGGAGTTGAGCTCCGCTTCTTTCGCGATCTCCTGGAAGGACTCGCTGAGAAGCTGCTTCAGGGTCTCCGTCCGATGACCGAACTGCTCAAGAGCGTCCGGAGTGGGCACGACCACGGCGAGCAGGTAGGACCGTTCGCTGTTGCCGTACACGAAGATCTGCCGGACCAGCGGACTGACGGCGAGGATGGCTTCCAGACGCGAGGTCGCCACGAACTCGCCCTGCGACAGCTTGAGGACGCTCTTACGGCGGTTCAGGATGATCAGCTCGTCCGGTCCGAGCTCCGCGACGATGTCGCCCGTCTTGTAGAAGCCGTCCTCGTCCATGATCTCTGTCGTCAGCTCGGGCTGTTTGTAGTACCCGGGAATGATGGCTTCGGTCTTCAGCAGAAGCTCTCCTCGCGGATGAGGAGAGTCGGTCCGGTAGTAGCCGAGCTCAGGCACATCAACGAGCTTGTAATCGATCACCGGCGGGCGCAGCAGCTTGTTCTCGACCGAGATGGCCGCGGCCTCCGTGGAACCGTAGATGATATGCAGCTTGAAATCCAGCAAGGACTCCACGAACGCGCGCAGTTCGGCGGACAGCGGCGCGGAACCGCAACTGGCCCAGGTGAGTCGGCCGCCGAGGAGATTCTTGCGCATCTCCGCCTTGACTTCGGACTCGATGGTATTCCGGTCGACACCGTCCGTCGCACGCCGGTCGAGTTCGCTCTGGTACTTCTGGAAAAGCATTTCGCATACGCGTGGCACCAGCGACAGTTCCGTAGGACGCGCCAGTGCGATGTCCTCGAAGAAGGTCGACAGATCGCTGCTCGCCGTGAAGTAGCTGATCCCGCCGCGCGCCAGCGTGTTCTTCAGCGAGGAGTGGCCGGCGACATGGCTCATCGGCATGTAATTGATGTTGATCGCATGCGTGTCGGAGAACAGCTTCGACCAGGCGCCGCCCCACATCGCACTCGTCAGCCGCTCGGTGTACATGGCGCCCTTCGGCGTCCCGGTACTTCCCGACGTATAGATGAGCATGGCCAGCGGATCTTCATCGTCGCCGGCCGTGAACAACGGCGCTCTGGGCAGCGCGGATCCTCGTTCGAGAATCTCGGACAAGGACTCGAAAACCACATCGCGGCCGACCTGTGCCAGACGATCGCGGGCGGATATGAAAGTCTCAAGCTGACCGCTGACTTCCGGATGGTAGTCGAAGACCACCAGACGCCGGGCCGAAGAATTCCGCAGTATCAATTCGACTGCGACATCAAGACGTTCAATGCTCGCGGCGACCGTGAACGGCTCCGTCTCGCTGACGATCGACTCCAGTTGAGAGACCGGAGAGCTGGTCTGGAGCGGTACGCTGACCGCGCCGAGATGGGCGCAGGCCAGATCGACCGTCGCGTAGTCACGGCTTGCGAAACCGAGGATGGCGACCCGCTCGCCCGCGCTCAACGCATGTGCTGGATTGTGGTGCCATTCATTCGCCACCGCACGGACGCGATCCCACAGTTCGCTGAAGCTGGTCGTCTCGTATCGTGGCAGCAGACGGAGTGAAACGCGGCCCGTGTCCGGGTCCCGTGTGAATTCCTTTGCGCGCTCGCCGACGGCGGGCCGGTCCGCGTAGCGTTCCATGACATGTGCCAACGTTTGCGCAAGCCGCATTCTGGGTCTCCGCATCGCATCACTGGCCGACTTTTATGGCAGGGAATGACGGACTGGCGCGTCGGCATACACGCCGACGACGGCACGCTCTTCTTCAGGACGGTCCGTTTCAGGACCGCCCTTTCCTTCCCGCCAACTTTTCGCCCGATGCTACCCAGAGCCCAACCAGGTTCCGGAATAAACAATCGACGATCTGTCATGTCGGCCGGATGAGGCCCACCGCTCCTCAACCGTCCAGGGCCGCCGCAAACTCCTTTGATCTTGGTGTAGTCGCTGGTCGGACCGGTCGGCCCAGGACAAGGACCGCCGCATACGGCGGCGCGGTCGTCAAAGGCCGGTGCGCCGGGCGCGATATCGCGCCAGGATCGGTAATGGTCCGTACCGATTAGTTGGTGCCGTGGTAACATTTGCACGATGCATGTGCATATGCCTATGCCGATTTCAAGGCCGAGTGTGTAGGCCGCGGTGGCCTCGGCGGCGCCCTCCGCGGCGCCGGTCCGTGCAGGGCGCGATCCAGCCAGGCCGTGTGGCGGCCGACCCGGAGTCAGGTTCCTCCGTCGTCTCTCTGTGGCATTTTCTTGTGGGCATGTTCTCGTGCGTTTCACCCATCGCTCACCACCCTCCCGGAGCGCCTCATGGCCAAGCAGGACCGTGCCGTACGTACGCGTCGAGAACTGATCCGTTCCGCCGCGGAGGTTTTCGACCGGGCCGGATTCGCGGATTCCTCCGTCACGCAGATCTGCGCCCGGGCCGGTGTCAGCCACGGTGCGTTGCACTTCCACTTCGGGAACAAGCGGGCGCTGGGGGAGGCGGTCGAGTCCGCCGCGGCACAGACACTGCTGTACATCACCGGAAACGTTCCGCTCAGGCACCCGGCGCCGCTCCAGCTGCTGGTCGACACCTCGCACACGCTGGCACAGCGGCTCTCCTGCGATCCGGTGCTGAGGGCCGGGTTCGGCCTCGGCAGCGACGCGACCTGGCAGGGCGGTGTGAATCTGTGGCAGCAGTGGCAGGACTGGGTCCAGCTCATGCTGACCGTCGCCAGGGACCAGGGCAGTCTGGCCGCCGATGTCGTGCTCGACGATGCCGTTTCCGCCATTACGGCCGTGATAGCGGGGCTTGAGGTGCTGGGACGCAGCGACGCCCAGTGGCACTCACGCCAGGCGGTCACACCGTTCTGGCGGCTGATGCTGCCTCAGCTGTCGGCGGAGGCAGTACGGGCCCAGATCGACGCGACGGGCAGCGGCGCGGCGCCCTTGAGGAAGCGCGAGTGGCCCATGGACGAAGTCCGGGCCGGTGGCAAGGACATGGCGCGGACCTGCGACGCACTGTCGGGCTGCTGACAGCCGGCACGGTCCTCGCGGACGACGTGGCGGGCGACGCGACGTACAACGTGGCGGACGACGCGGCGGGCGGACCGAATCCCGCTTGTGCCGGGAACGGGCCTGCCACACTTCGCCCATGAGTAAAGATCTCCTCTCCGGCAAAGTCGCCCTCATCACGGGCGCGAGCAGCGGCATAGGTGCCGCAGCGGCACGAGTGTTCGCCGAGGAAGGCGCCGCGGTGGTCCTCACCGCCCGCCGGAAAGACCGCCTGGCCGACCTGACCGATGAGTTACGGGACAAGGGAGCGCGAGCGGCGTATGTGGTGAGCGATGTCTCCGTACCCGAAGAGGCCGCCAGGGCGGTGGACTTCGCTCTGGCCGAGTACGGACGCCTGGACTCGGCCTTCAACAACGCGGGCATCGGCGGCGACCGTACTCCGCTGCATCTGATGTCGGACGACGTCTACGACAGCATCATGGACACCAATGTCCGTGGCGTCTTCAACTGCCTGCGGTACGAGCTGGCGGCGATGCTGGAGCACGGCGGAGGCTCCATCGTCAACAACAGCAGTGTGGGCGGCCTGGTGGCCATCCCCGCCGCCGCTCCGTACATCGCCTCGAAGCACGCGGTCATCGGCTTCACCAGGGCCGCCGCCGACGAGTACGCCAAGCAGGGCATCCGTGTGAACGCCGTGGCTCCCGGCACCACACGGAGCGAGATCACCACCGACTGGTTCGGCCGCAATCCCGGCCTCCAGGAGCTGGCCAACTCGCTGACTCCTCAAGGACGTACGGCGGAACCGGAGGAGATCGCGGCGGCGGTGGCCTGGCTGCTCAGTGACCGATGCCCGTTCCTGACCGGCACCGTACTGCCGGTGGACGGAGGCTTCGTCAACCAGTGAGCCGGCCGGCCCGGACCGCGCGCTCTCCTCCACCGCCTCACCTCACCGGAACTTCACCACCTCAGCCCACCGGACCTTGACCACGTCAGCCCGTCGAACCCTCACCGCTCCACCTCACCGAACATGACCCGGAACGCCGGTTCCTCGCCCTGTGTGCCGCTGACCTGGACGGCACACCGGTCGGGGCCGGGCGCCGGCAGTGACTCGGCCTCGATCCAGCACGGCCGGTCGAACTCGACGTACCGGTCGTACGTGATGGCGACCCGGCCGGCCATGAAGGGCGCCGCCGGGGCCAGCAGCGCATGCGCGGCCTGGTAGGCGGCCTGCAGCGCATGCGCGGCCTGGTAGGCGGCCTCCAGCAGGGCCAGTCCCGGCACATGGTCCACGGGATGGTCGAAGAGCAGATGGTTGCTTGGGTCGTTCCGCAGCAGCCAGCGGTGCGGCCGGTCCCCGGGCGCGAGCACCACATCGGCGGCGGAGGCCCGACCGGCGAGCTTCGCGTCCATGGGCGCCGGCAGCGGCCAGGATCCCCAGTCGACAGAGAGATGGGCGCCGCGCACCCGACGGTAGACCGCCGGTGAGATCCAGCGGAATTCGGAGGCCGCCCGGGCCACCGTGACACCGCTCCGGAGGATATGGAAGCTCAACTGCAGAGACCTGCTGGTGCGTCGGCTGCTTCCGGTCGCCGCCACGGTGATCCGGACATCCAGCGTCGCGGTCCGGTCGCGCGGAACCCGAAAGCCCGGTGTGACCGTGAAGTCGAGGCTGCCCAGCATGGTTTGGTGCGTCAGCGGAACCTCGTACGCGGCATGCGCGATGACCAGGCCGCTCTGTCTGATGGTCTGGGTGAGTAATCGTGGATCGTACGGCAGGTCTCCCTGGGCGGCCGGCCATCTGACGCCCACCGTGAACTCATGGGCGCCGACGCGCTCCCAGCCTGTGACGAGTACGGATTCGGCGCGCTTCAGATGAGCGTAGGCGCCGAGGAGAGTCGACGGCGGTGTGGACGGACGCGGTGCGAGAGCGAAGTAGTGCAAGGTCCCCCCTTGAACTGACCGGTCTGCGCAGGTCAATGAATTGTGCTGTTAAAGTACCGGCACTCCGTCCGGTTTCTACCCAAGGTAAATGTGAGTTCACGCAGTGGTAAAGAAAGTGTTGGGGGAGGCCTGAGGTGGTGAGGCAGGAGCGGGCGATCCACACCCGCAGGATCATCCTTGAGGCCGCGGCCGAGATGTTCAACGAGCTCGGATATGACGCCACCACCATCGGCGGCCTCATCGAACGGATTCAACTCACCCGCGGTGGCCTGTACTTCCACTTCACCACAAAGGAGCAGCTCGCACGCGGTGTGCTGGACGAGGCGGTGACCATGGAAGGACTCGCCCCGCAGGACTTCAAGCTCCAGGAGTGGGTGGACCTGGCACTGCTCCTCGCCTACCGCCTGCCCAGGGAGCCACTGCTCGGAGCCGCGATCCGGCTGTCCGTCGACATCAAGGCCCGCGGACTCCTCGGCACCCGCTGGCCCGACTGGATCAGCCTGGGGCAGGAGCTGCTCACCCAGGCCAAGGAGCGGGGCGAGTTGCTCGTGCATGTCGACCCGGGCGACACCGCGCGGCTGCTCGTCGGGGCGTGGACCGGCGTACAGCAGATCACCGAGACTCTGCCGGACCGCGACTTGTCCGAGGAGATCTCGTGCCTCTTCGAGCTCGTTCTGCCCAATATCGCCAGCGCCGGTGTGCTGGCGAAGCTGGACACCTCGCCGCAGCGCGCCGAGCGCCTGCTCAAGGCGGCGGAGAGCTCCGCGGAGCCTTCCCGGCCGGCGTGAGGACTTAGAAAACCTTCAACGCGACCTGTTTTTCGCGTGGTTCCTGATGCGCCGGGGATCTGTGCCGTCCTGCCGAAAATAGTGTGCGGCTCTGCCGGGCGGAGATTCGTGCACGTCGCAACGGATCTCGTGGCTGCCGCAGGGCGGCCGTTGTCCGCGCGGACCTGTATAAAGAAACGGGACAACTGTCCTCTTTTTTGCGAGGTTCGAGGTTGGCGGCGGCACCGGTGCGGCGCGGTGCTTCGCTCCGGCTGGGCGGAGTGGCGGGTGAGCAGGGGGGATCCACGATGCGAGATCTTCATCAGCATGCGTATATGAACGAGGAGTTGACCACCTCGGCGGCGCCGGCGGCCCTGGACGCCGAGCTCAGTGAGTGGCTGTTCGGCTCGCTTCAGCGCAGCGGGCAGCGGATCAAGGCGGAGCAGTACGTCCGCGGCCTTTTGTCGGTGCAAGGGCGCAAGACATTGCGGAGCATCGCGGCACAGTTGGACGGCGCCGCGGCGCAACAGAGCGTGCACCACTTCATCAGCGAGTCGCCCTGGGAGTGGATGCCGGTACGGCGCGCCCTCGCTCGGCATGTGCAGCGGACGCTGGCACCGGACGCCTGGGTGATCAGGCCCACGCTGATTCCCAAGGCCGGGTCCCACTCCGTCGGCGTCGACCAGCAGTCCCTGCCGCTGGGACGGACCGTCAACGGCCAGCACGCGGTGGGGGCATGGTTGGTGTCCGGGCGGTCCGCCGTACCTGTCGACTGGCAACTGCGTCTGTCCGCCCGCTGGATGGTGGATCCGTTGCGGCGACGCGCGAGCGTTCCCGCCGATGCCACGGTCGGCACCATCGAGGAGTGCGTACGTGTAGCGGTGGCCAATGTCCTGGGCATGAAGGATGTGCCGCGCGGGCCGGTCGTCGTGGATGTCGCGGACGTGGACGCCGCGTCGATCGCGCGCTTCCTCTCGTCGATGGGGATCGCGTTCATCGTCCGGGTGAGTCCGGAGGCGCAGTTGCGGCTCGACCGGTCCGAACTGCCCAAGTACGGCGGTCGGGAGCGCACGGCCGGCGAGCTCGCCGAGTCCCTTCCGCGTCTTCGGCGGCAGGTCAATCCGGGCGACGGCCCGACGACGGCCGTGGCGATCCCTGTGGTGGCATCGCCTTCGCGGAGCGACAGAATGCTGCTGCTGGGCGAATGGGGCCCGGTCGGGCACCCACGCCGCCGGCTCTGGCTCACCAACGCCGATGTTCCCTCCGCCGTCCCTGCCCTGCGGCTCACCCGGCTGCCGGGCGTCGTTGTGCGCGACTTCGCCACGATCTCCGAGAGCGTGGGAGTACGGGACTTCGCCGGGCGGTCGTTTCCGGGCTGGCACCGCCACATCACGCTGGCTTCCGTCGCCCATCTCGTCGCCGCCCTGGAACTACGAGGACTGACGGCGAGTACGGGCCCGAGCCGAGGGTGACGTGAGCCACACCAACGGGACTACCGTCCGGTAACTTGACACTCTCTCCCCGCATGTGATGGCTCCGCCTCGTCCGATCCTTACTGTCTCGTCCAGGACAGCAAGCACCGTCACCGGACGCGTCACCGTACGGACTTCTCCCGTATCCCGTTCTGGGCATCCGCAGTCGCCAGCTGACGGGAACGACCGGACCGAACAGAAACGGGGCCACCTCATGATGAATTCCTCCACCCGCCCGATTGTGCGGGGCGCACGCGCGCCATTTCACTCCAGCTCCCATGATGTGCTGTTCACCGAACTCTGCTCGATATTGTTCACCTCACTGTCCCGCAGCGACCAGTGCAGAAAAGGCATGCAGTACTTACGTGGCTTACTGGAGACCCAGGGACGCAAGTCAATACGTAATATCGCGGCGCTGCTCGGCGAGCAGGCTTCGGAGCAGAACCTTCATCACTTCATCTGTGACTCCACCTGGGACTGGACCCCGATTCGCAGGGCACTTGCCACCTATTGGGTAGGTATCTCACCTCCGCAGGCCTGGGTGGTACAGCCGATGATCATCCCCAAGACCGGACAGCACTCGGTGGGAGTGGACAAGCATTTCTTTCCGACCTTGGGGCAGGTGCTGAACGCGCAACGCGCCATCGGAGTCTGGGCGGTCTCGGAGGAGATGAGCACTCCGGTGAACTGGCGCCTTCATTTACCCCGGGCCTGGATCAAGGACGATCTCCGGCGGAGTCAGGTGTCGATTCCGGATGGAGTGGACGTGGAGACTCTGAGTGAATGCATGATCGAGGCGAGCCTTGAGACCACGAGGCGATGGGGGCTGCCCGTCCGGCCCGTGGTGCTCGACATCGGCGAGGCGAACGCGATAACGATCTTCGAGAAACTCGGCGCCACGGGCACACCGCTCCTCGCGAGAGTCGGCGGTGACCTTCGTCTTGCCGTGGCGGATTCCATTCTTCCGGGCTGTGGAGGCAAGTTACTGCCCGCTTACCAGATCATGAGCCTGGCCAAGGACATGCGGCGGCCGGTCCTGGGAAAGGACTCCGGTCCGGAGCCGACGAGACGGCTGAACCTGGCCGCCACCGTCCGCGTCGGCCTGCCTTCCCTGCCTTTCCCGTCATCCGTACAGGCCGCGGAGGCAGGACACACCGCGGGACGCGGGGAGTTGCTGCTGCTGGGCGTGGGCAAGGACGGCGGGCGCTGGCCCGCGGAGCTGTGGCTGACCAATTTGACGACCACGCCACCGGCTTCCTTGCTGAGACTGAGCAAGCTCACCGCCAAGGTCGACCGGGACTTCACGGAGATCGCGGACCAGGTGGGTATCCGGGACTTCACGGGCCGTTCCTTCGGCGGATGGCACCGTCATGTCACACTCGCCTCGGCCGCTCATGCGGTGGTCGCGCTGGCCAACTAGGGCTAACTAGGGCCAACTAGGGCCTGCTAGGGCCTGCTCCAAAAGACCGGCCCTGGGCCCGTTAATCGTGACGCCACTTCATCGGGCCTTCCGCATGGCGCCCCTGGTTGTTATCGTCCCGGCCCCCGTGCGCGGCTGGGATGGCCTCCGCATCTTGTGGACGGCGTGCCGTGAGGCCGGGCCGTGTCGAGCACCAACCTGCTAGGGGAAACCATGTACGACGAAGACGGAAAGCCGCCGAAGCATCCGCGTGGAGCCGGCGCGGCCCGGCGTATTCTGCGGACACGCGTCGCGCTCGGTGCGGCCGTCGTGCTCGCGGCTGTCAATCCCCTGACGCTGTCCGGATCGGCGCAGGCTCTCGCTCCGGCAGCACCTGTCGCGCTCTCCGCTTCTCAGCAGGTGCAGTGGAAGACGGACACCGTGGCGCCCGGCGTGCAGGTGCGCACCGGCGTCATCCAGAACAAGGGCGTCACGCCCGTCTGGACGATCACGCTCCAGGCTCCGGCCGTCAACCGGCTGACGGGCGCGGCGACATGGGCTCCGCTGGGCGACCGTACCTGGGCCGACACCGCCGAGCGGCAGCTCCGCGCCGCCGGGTTCGAGCCGCGCGTGGAGCGAGTCGTCTGGGACGAGTACGCGGACACACCGCGCGGCACGATGGGCTGGCAGGTACGGGTGGGCTCGTACGCGACGCAGGCCGAGGCCCAGAGCGCCAACCAGGCGGTCGCGGCGGGCGGTTTCCGTACGGCCGTGGAGTGGACCGGCTACGACGGCCGACAGCTCGCCGACCGGGAGAGCATCCATGTCGCGGTCATCGACCCGACCCGGTTCCGCGGCACGGTGGCGAGCACCCACGACGGCAATGTCGCGGACCGTGAGACGACCTCTTCCGTGGCCGTGAAGAACGGTTCCCTGCTCGCCGTCAACGGCGGCTTCTTCATCACCTCCAACGCGGACGGCGTACAGGGCACGGTGGCCGGTATCGCCGCCTACGACGGCGAGCTGGAGTCGATGGCCGCCGGCTCCCGCGCCGCGCTGATCCTGGCGGACGGCGGACGGCATCCTCGTATCGCCGATCTGTCCACCACGGTCACCGCCCGGGCGAAGTCCTCCACGTACGCGGTGCAGGGCATCAACCGGCTTCCCGGAAAGGTGCGCAACTGCGGCCGTCCCGGCGGCGCGCCCACCGAACTGGCCCGCCACGACACCACCTGCTCGCTCCCCGACGACCTGGTGAAGTTCACCCCGAGGTTCGGCGCCGCTCTGCCTCAGGGCGCCGGCACCCAGGTCGTGCTCGACTCCAAGGACCGTGTGGTCTCCGCGGGCCCGCGCGGCGGTACGGTCCCGGCCGGCGGTTCCGTCCTCCAGGGCATCGGCGGCGCGGCCGACTGGCTGACGGCCCACGGCCGTCAGGGCGAGCGGATCCCGGTACGGGAGGTCATCCGCGACTCCGCGGGACGTCAGGTCGAGCTCGGCGCCCACGACAGCATCGTCAGCGCCGCGCCGACGCTGGTGAAGAACGGCCGGATCGCCATCGACGCCGCCACCGAGGGCACGCTCGATCCGCTGGACCTCTCGTTCGGTTTCGCGTGGTCGAATGTGCGCCAGCCGCGCACGATGGCCGGTATCGACGGGCACGGGCGGCTGCTCCTGGTCACCGTCGACGGGCGTCAGCCGGGTGTCAGCGAGGGCTTCACGCTGGGCGAGGCCGCGCGCTTCATGCGCTCCCTGGGCGCGAAGCAGGCCCTCAATCTGGACGGCGGCGGCTCCAGCGCGATGGTGGTCGGCGGCAAGCTCGTCAACATCACCTCCGACGCGACCGGTGAGCGCGCCGTGGGCGACACCGTCCAGATCCTGCCGGCCCGCCGAGGCTGACCGGACAACCGGTCACCCGCTCAACTGCGCAGCCGCCCGGCCGGGTCTCTTCCCGGCCGGGCGGCTGACGTTCAACTTCAATTGCGCCGGGACGGTGTCGAAGTCGTCAGGCCGGCTTCGATGGCGTCCAGCGTCCGGCGCGCGTCGGCGATCCGGGCCCGTAGCACCGCGTTGGAGTCGTCCGCAGACGATGGCTGCCCGGGTGCGGCGGCGGCTACGGCGGCGGGTGCGGGTACGGAGGCGGGTGCCGGTGCCGATGCCGGAACCGGACGGTCCTGTTCGGTTTCGAGTTCGCGTGCCTCCTGAAGGGAGTTGATGACAACGCCGATCAGGAGGTTGACGAGGACGAACGAGCCGAGCAGGACGAAGGAGGCGAAGTAGACGATGGTCCAGCGCGAGATCTCCAGTCCGGCCCGGACCGCGTCACCGAGGCCGTCCAGAGTCACGAGGAGGAAGAGCGTGAGGGCCGCGCGGCCGAAGGATCCGTAGTGCTCGGGATCGTCGTCGGCGAAGACCATCCAGCCGACCATGGCGTACACGTACAGCAGGAGCGCGCCGACGAGCAGGAAACTCAGTGTGCCGGGCAGGCTCTTGCCGACGGCGACGATCACGATACGCAGCTGTGGCAGGAACCGCGCGGCGCGCAGCACCCGCGCCAGGCGCAGCAGCCGGAGCACGGTGGCGTTCTCACGGGCGAACGGCATGAAGGCCAGAGCGACGACGAGCAGGTCGAAGACGTTCCACGGATCGCGGAAGAAGTCCCTGGGACGGTCCGCGTGGGCGGCGGCGCGCAGCAGTATCTCCGCCGTGAAGGCGGCGAGGAAGAGATGTTCCACGGCCTTCAGGACCTCGTGCCATTGGTGTACGACACCCGCGTAGGTCTCGACACCCAGCAGAACGGCGTTGGCCGCGATGAGGCAGAACACGGTGGTGGCGAACGCACCGGAGTCCACGATGCGGCGGCTGCGGTCGGCGAGGGCGCGCCGTAAGGGCGCGGCGGTCCGTTCGGACATGGGTGAGTGGTTTCCTCGCAGGCGTGTCTCTTGCTCTCCAACAGGTGTGGATCTTAGAGGCTGTTGGTGTCGGGACTCTTTTCGGACTTTCGCCGCCGGGCCGACGGGATACGGCGTCGGCCCGGTGTGCCGCCTCTATGCTTCTACACGAGTGTAGAGAAAGCGGGCGGCGGTCCGTGACCAAAGCCACACGCCACACGTACAAGCCACACGTACAAGAAGGAGTGAACGCCACGATGGTGTTCAAACGGCTGCTCGGCTCGCTCGGTGTGGGCGGCCCCACGGTGGACACGGTCCTCGACACGGGCGCGGTGCTGCCCGGAGGCAGCCTCACCGGTCAGGTCCATCTCAAGGGCGGCAGCGCCGCATTCGACATCGAGCAGATCACCCTGGAGCTGGTCGCGCGCGTCGAGGTGGAGCATGACGAGGGCGAGAGCGACGGCGTTCTCACTTTCGACCGGTTCACCGTGGGCGGAGGCTTTCGTCTCGCCGAGGACCAGCTGTTCAGCGTTCCGTTCTCCGTGGCGCTGCCGTGGGAGACTCCCGTCACCGAACTGCACGGCCAGGGCCTGGGCATCGTCCTCGGAGTACGTACCGAACTCGCGGTGGCCGGAGCCAAGGACAAGGGCGACCTCGACGCGCTCGCGGTGCGTCCGCTGCCGGTCCAGGAGGCCGTCCTCGAAGCCCTCGGGCAGCTCGGCTTCGGCTTCAAGTCCGCAGACCTCGAATACGGCCGTATCGGCGGCACCGGACAGCAGTTGCCGTTCTACCAGGAGATCGAGCTCACTCCCGCTCCGCAGTACGCCCATGCCATGCGGGAGATCGAGGTGACCTTCCTGGCGAACCCGGGCGGCATGGAGGTGGTGCTGGAAGCCGACAAGCCCGGTGGTTTCTTCTCGTCCGGGCATGACGCGCTGACCCGGTTCACGGTCGGCCACCACGGTGTCGACCAGCGTGACTGGGCCGCCGAAGTCGACGGCTGGGTACGCCAGTTGGCCGACCGCCACGGCTCCCACGCCGTTCCTGCCGCTCCGTACGGACACGGCGGTGACCCGTACGGACACGGCGGTGGGTACGGCGGATACGCGCACAAGGACGAGCACGGCCATGGTCACGGTCACGGGGGGCACCACCATGACAGCCACCACGACGACCACCAGCGCTCCGGACCCGGGATGGGCACCGTCATCGCCGCCGGCGCGGCGGGACTGGCGGTCGGAGTCGTCGGCGGGATGGTGGCCGCCGAGGTCGTGGACGAGGTCGGCGACTTCTTCGAAGGAGATGACGAGGAAGAGGAAGGCGGCGACGAGGGTTGAGGCGAGGGCTGAGACGCCTTCGCCACTGTCCCTGCTAGCTTCTACAGCATTGTAGAAGAAGTGGTGGTCCGGGCCGCTCCTCGTGCGGTCCGGGCAGCCCCTGACCGTACGGAGTTTTCATGGCCCTGTGGGATCGCATCAAGGAGTCCGCATCAACGATGCAGACCCAGCTCAACGCCAAGAAGAACGACCTCAAGAGCGGCGCGTTCCGCGATGCGAGCATGGCGATGTGCGCGCTGGTCGCCGCCGCCGACGGCACGATCGATCCGCAAGAACGACGCAAGGTCGCCCAGCTCATCATGAGCAACGAGGTGCTCCAGAACTTCCCCGCCGATGATCTGCAGCGCCGCTTCGACGGCTACCTCGACAAGCTCACCGCCGACTTCGACTTCGGCAAGGTCAGCGTCCTCCAGGAGGTCGCCAAGGCGAAGAAGAAGCCCACCGAGGCCCGTGCCGTCATCCAGATCGGCATCGTCATCGGCGGCGCCGACGGCGACTTCGACAAGACCGAGCAGGCGGTCGTCCGCGAGGCGTGTTACGCGCTCGACCTGCCGCCGCACGAGTTCGACCTGTAATCCCAGATATGCGTGTGAGGGCGTCCCGTCCTGATGTGACGGGGCGCCCTCACGCGCGTGTGCGGCGTGGAGTGGGATCGCATGGGCGAGGAGCTCGCCCGGTCGGGGAGCTCGCCCGGTCGAGGGGCTCTCCGTAACTTCTACAGTGCTGTAGATTTAGCTGTAGATCCAAGGGACCGGGATTCCCGGAACCGGCCCTCTGCCTGGGGCTCGGTGCGGGAACACGTGAAGGGAACAGCGACATGGGTGTGAGTCTGGCCAAGGGCGGCAACGTCTCGCTCAGCAAGGAGGCTCCGGGACTGACCGCGGTCCTCGTCGGGCTGGGCTGGGACGCGCGCAGCACCACCGGCCTCGACTACGACCTCGACGCCAGCGCGTTGCTGGTGGACAGCAGCGGCAAGGTGCTCTCCGACCAGCACTTCATCTTCTACAACAACCTGAAGAGCCCCGACGGTTCGGTGGAGCACACCGGCGACAACCTGACCGGTGAGGGCGAGGGCGACGACGAGTCCCTCAAGGTCGATCTGAGTGCCGTCCCCGCCGAGGTGTCGAAGATCGTCTTCCCGGTCTCCATCCACGACGCCGAGAGCCGCGGCCAGAGCTTCGGCCAGGTCCGCAACGCCTTCATCCGCGTGGTCAACCAGACGGGCGGCGCCGAACTCGCCCGCTACGACCTCAGCGAGGACGCGGCGACCGAGACCGCGATGGTCTTCGGCGAGCTGTACCGGCACGGCGAGGAGTGGAAGTTCCGCGCGGTGGGCCAGGGCTACGCCTCCGGACTGGCCGGAATCGCGGCCGACTTCGGCGTAGGCGTCTGACGCCACCACACCGGCACCCCGACCATCGGCCTGGGGTGCCGGGGTTGGGGTGCCGCCTTGCCCGTGCGGACGAGCGGAGTGATTGACTTGCCCGTATGCCGATGAACCTTGGTGTGTCCCGTCCTGACCAGGCGGCCTATATGTTGCGTACCGCCGCCGACCGTGCTGGTCGTGAGTACAAGCAGGAGTTGATCGACCTGCTGGACATTCAGCAGGGCCAGACCGCGCTGGATGTGGGATGCGGTCCGGGCACCGATCTGGCGGCGCTGGCGGAACGCGTCGGTGTGAGTGGCTCGGTGATCGGTGTGGACCGTGATCCGGCCATGCTCGCCGAGGCCCGTCGGCGTACGGAACATCTGCCTGGTGTGGAGCTCCGCGAGGGAGACGTCCATGCCCTTCCCGTCGAGCCGGGAACCGTGGACCGGGCCAAGATCGACCGGGTCCTTATGCACGTCGCCGAACCCGCCGACGTTCTCGCGCAACTGCACCGCGCCACCCGGCCAGGCGCTCTGATCGGTCTTGTCGAACCCGACTGGGACACCCTGGTCGTCGACGCGGAAGATCTTGAGACAAGCCGCGCCTTCACCCGTTACACCACCGCGGAAGTGGTACGTCACGCCACCATCGGCCGCAGCCTCGCCCGCCTCGCAGAGCGGGCGGGCTTCAGCGTGGAGACGGTCCGCGTCACGGCACCGGTCTTCCGCGAGTTCCAGGACGCCGACCACACGCTGGGACTCGGCCGCAACATGCAACAGGCAATCGAGGCCGGCCATATCGACCGGGACCGCGGCCACCGCTGGTTCGCAGGCCTCTCACAGGGAACGTTCTTCGCGTCGTTCTCCCTGGTCAGTGTGGTCTGCTCACGCTGATCTGCCTGCTCTCGGCCCGGCCCGGTTCCGTGGCGCCGCTCAAGTGACGGTCACGGGTGCCGGTCATGCCCCCAGCATTGCGAGAGAGACCTCCCACAGGCGGGCGGCGTCCTGTTCGTCCAGTGCGTGCGCGGCGACGCCGGACGGTTCTGTGCTGTCCGTGCTCTGCGGATTGTGGGGCAGGGCCTCGCCGCGGTTCTCGAAGATGGTCCGGATCTCCGGCGTCATGGCCTCGCCTTGCTGATGGCGCTGCAACGCGGTCCGGATTCCGCCCGGCGTGATCGCGTTCGCGGTGATGCCGTCGGCTGCCCATCGCTTGCTCGCCTCGACGGCGAACAGCAACGATCCTCGCGCCACCGGCCCGGGCCAGTGCCTGGTGCAGGCCTAGGGCGAGACGGAAGTGCCCGAGGCGGTTGGTCGCGAACTGCTGCTCGAAGCCCTCGCGGGTACGGCGCAGCTCGGGCAGGGCCATGATCCCGGCGTTGTTGACCAGGATGTGCAGTGGACCGGACCACTGAGCGGTGAAATCCTCGACGGAGGCACGATCGGTCAGCTCCAGCGACGCGACATGCACGCGCGTGCCGGTCCTGGTGCCGGTAGCGGTGCCGACGCCGTGGCTCTCTCGTCGGCCCACACACCGGGCGAGAACGCGCTGCGAGCCGCGTTCCTCGCCCCAGAGGTGCGGTCCCTGTACGAGGACGACTGGGACCGGATCGCCGCCGGACTCGTCGCCGGCCTCCGGGCACTGGCCGGTCCCGAGAGCCGGGATCCGCAGCCGGCCGAGCTGGTGGGTGAACTGTCTGTCCGGAGCGAGGAGTTCCGCCGTCTGTGGGCCCGCCACGATGTGGCACCACGTACGAGCGGCTCCACGGTACTGAACCATCCACAGCTCGGAGCAGTGGAGCTCAGCTACAAGAAACTCGCCGTCACCGGAACGGACGGGCAGGTGCTGGTCCTCTTCCATGCCGTGCCCGGCAGCGAGGCGGCCCGGTCGATAGCGCTTCTCGCCCAGATCGCCGCGCCGGGTCCCGGCTCCGAGCCGCGCTCCATTCGACCGGGCCCCGCGCGGTTGCGTCAGCACCGCCGCCACGGCATCAGACCGACGGAGGCGAGCCCGGTGCGTTCGAGGCGCCGAGGCGGTTGATGTCCGGGCTGTACAGCACGGTCGGACCTGTGCCCGCGAGGCCCACGACCTTGATCATCGCCCGTCCCAGGTGGTCGGTCGTCGTCACATGGCGTGGGATCACTCGGCGCAGGACCGGATAGAGCCATGAGGTCAGGCGGTACAGCACGCGGTACGTGGCCGTTCTGGAGACGGCGCCGTGGCGGGGCTGAATATAGCCGGGCCGGAACATATAGGCGTGGAAGGGCATGGCGAGCAGTTCGTTCTCCGTGCGGCCCTTGACCCGGGCCCACATGGAGCGGCCCTTCTCCGTGCTGTCGGTTCCCTCTCCCGATACATAGGTGAAGGTGAGGGCGGGATTCTCGGCGTACACCGCACGTGCGGCGGCCAAGGTGTAGTCGTAGGTGATCCGCGTGTACTCCGCCTCCGACAGGCCGGCGGAGCTGACGCCGAGACAGAAGAAGCAGGCATCGAGCCCGACGAGCTCGTCCCGGATCGCGGTGAGATCGGTGAAGTCCGAGTGGACGATCTCGCGCAGCTTCGGATGGCTCACCGCCAGCGGAGTGCGTACGACGACGAGGACACTTCTGATCCGCTCGTCCCGCAGACAGGCGTGGAGGACACCCTGTCCCACCATGCCGGACACTCCGAAGATGACCACATTCACGTGCTGAGCTCCCTGTCGACGGTTGATGCCATGTGTCGGCCGCGGTTGTTGTAGTCGTTGTATCGGCCGCAGTCGCCGGTCACGCGTTCAGAACCGCCGCGGCGGCGGCCACGATCGTGGCGCGGCGGCGCTTCCGGTCCACGGCCGCGTCCATGGCCGGATTCAACGGCAGACCGCCGAGGGACAGCAGTACGAGAAGATCACGCAGCTCCTCGGCGGGCAGCCGGGATGTGACGAGACCGTCCTTCTGCGCCTGGGCGATGAGGGCGGCCTTCTCCTCCTGCGCCTTGAGCACGGCGTCGGGCACCTCGTGATGCGGGCGTTCCAGCTCGCGCCAGGCGGCAAAACGTACGACCTCGGGATGGGCCTCGTAGTAGTCGTGCAGGCGTCCCGCGTAACCCGGCAGATCGGTGGGATCCATCGGAACGGCTGTCACGATCTCCACGACCAGACGGCTGTAAACCGTGTCGAACAGGTCCGTTTTGCTGCCGAAGTAGCGGTAGAGCAGGGCATTGTTCACGCCCGCGGTCGTGGTGATGCGGTCGACGCGAGCCCCGGCGATCCCGTGGCGGGCGAACTCCTCCGTGGCGGCGGCCAGGATCTTGCGCCGTGTCTCGTCTGCGTTGCGGACCATGGTCCCAGCCTATGTAGGTAAGTCCTTACTTGCCAAGTGGTCCAGCCCGTCCTAACGACTCGCCCTACGGGCTGGGAGGCGCCGTATGGGGCGCCGACCCGGAACGCGCGATGAACGTCGCCCGACGACCCGGAGCGGCCTAGCTCAGGTGCTTGGCGATTTCCCAGCTTGCTGCCAGTTCGACGTCGCCGTTGATCCGTACGTCGATCAGGACCGGGCCGTTCTCGACAGAGAGTGCTCGGTCGATCTCGCCGAGGTCGTCGGGGTTGCGTACGGTGAAGCCCTTGGCGCCGAAGCCCGCCGCCAGTTTCGCGAAGTCGGGCTCGGGCATGTCGGCGTAGGACGGGTTCAGCTTCTTGTGGATCAGGTCGTGCTTCTCTTGGCCCACCGCGTTGTCATTGAAGACGACCACCGTGAGTGGCAGCTTGTGGCGTACGGCCGTATGGAAGTCGGCGACGTTCATCATGAACGAGGCGTCTCCGGTCGCGTGGGTGACGCGCTGTCCGGGACGTGCGAAGCAGGCGCCGATCGCGAGGGCCAGGCCCTGGCCGATGGCGCCGAAGTCCCAGCCGACCGCCCAGTTCTCCGCGCGCGGCACGGTGAGGATCTTCGCGCAGACCATGGCCGCGTGGCCGCCGTCGAGCACCAGGACACGGTCGTCCTTCGGCAGCGCGTCCTCAAGATGCCGTACCGCACGGCGTGGATCCGTCGCGTCTCCGTCGTTGTACTGCACGGCCGTCGGCTTCCGGTCGTCCTGGAGACGCTGTACGAGTCCGGCGTCGGGCCGGCGCGCGTCCACCGTCTCGGCGAGCCGGTCCGCCAGGGCCGACACGGCCGTTCTGGCGTCGGCCGTCATACCGACGGCCACCCGGGCGAACCAGCCGAAGGCATCCGGCCGGTCGTCGATCTGGATGATCTTCTTCCCGTTTGCCAGGAGCTTGCCGAAGTCGGTCGTCCACTCGTTCAGGCTGGCGCCGACCACCACCATCACATCGCTCTCGGCGAGCGTTTCCACAGTCAGCTTCGAGCCCAGTCCGCCGCTGACTCCCAGATACAGCGGATAATTCGCGCAGAATCCGGCGGCGAGAATGGATACTCCGACCGGTGCGCCAAGACGCTCGGCCAGTCTGCGCACCTCGGATTCCGCCCCGGAATTTCTCGCGCCGAGTCCGCAGAGAATCGTCGGGCGCCGGGCCGAGGCGAGCAGTTTGACCGCTTCCTCGACATCCTGAGTACGCGGCGGCTGGAGGGTGTTGGGCGCGTACATGGGCCGGTATGTCCAACCGGGATCCGGAATCTCCGTCTGCTGGATGTCCTGCGGAATATTCAGAATGAACGGCCCTTTCCGCACCTTGATCTGACGGAATGCCTCCCCGAGGCAGTAGTCCACATTGTGCACGGATTCCATTCGGACGGTGGCCTCGGTGGTGAGTCTGGCGAGCGCCGGCTGGTCCACCATTCCCTGCGGGTTGTACGGGTCACGGAGGGAGGCGTGTCCGGCGATCACCATCAGCGGTGTGCGGTGCAGCCGTGCCGCCACCAGCGAGGTCGTGGCATTGGTGTAACCGGGTCCTTGGGTGACCGACGCGAGACCGGGCCTGCCGCTGAACCGGGCATAACCGTCGGCCATGCCGACGGCGCCGGCTTCATGGTGGGCGTGGACGAATGTCGCGCCGTGCCGTTCGCCCAGGTCCACGATCATGTCCTGGTTCGCGTCGCCCATCACGGCGAACAAGTGGTCGAGCCCTTCGGCGGCGATCGCGTCGGTGACAGCCTGGAATGCCTTCATCGGAGATTTCCTTCGGGTTCGGACGGGTTCGGACGGTCTCGGAGCAACGGGCGCCGATGCTTTCGGCGGAATACGGCGTTGTCGTGATACGCCGTTGCCGTTCCCCGCAGGCGCTTGACGGTGCGGCCGATCGGCTTTCTCGGCCGTCGCCGGAGAGCCAGAGCGTAATGCACCCTTATGCCACAGATCCCGACAACAGGGCGCGGTGAGTGCCACCGTCCTGACGCGGTACCGATTCGGCGTAACTCCGGTGAATTACGGCCTCTCATGGCGGCACGACTTCTCAACGCGCGAGCTTTTCATCGCACCGGACCCGCACCGGACCCGCACCAGACCCGCGCCGAGACCGTTCCGGACGCGTTCCGATACCGTCCGGCCGTCCGGTCGTTCGGGCGGGACGGATACGCCCTAGGACGGCTAAGCGCGGTTTGCCCCCGTTGTCAACGGAGCATCGACAGCGGGATTACCGCGCGATGAGTCATCGGTTACCGGGCGGAGTTAGCGTCCCTTAGTCCTGAGGGACGCGGCGTCCACCAGTGGCGGACGGCAGGGGTGGCAGATACGAGCGGTGACAGAGATTGAGGAGGCACCCCGCCATGACGGGTAAGACGGGTAAGAACGTGCGACGAGCCGTGGTGTTGGGCGGGAGCATCGCGGGTCTGCTCGCGGCGCGGGCACTGTCGGAGGCGTACGACGAGGTCGTCGTCGTGGACCGGGACGAGCTGACCGACCTCCCGGAGAACCGGCGCGGAGTGCCGCAGGGACGCCATGTGCACGGGATACTGGCCCGGGGCCAGCAGATCATCGAAGAGTATTTCCCCGGTATCACCGAGGAGTTGGAGGCGGCCGGCGCCGTCACGGGCGACGTGGCCGGGAATGTCCGCTGGATCATGGACGGCATTCCGATGAGCCAGGGCGACTCCGGGCTCCTCGCCGTATCCGTCGCCCGTCCCACGCTGGAGGCGCATATCCGCCACCGGGTACGGGCGCTGGCGAATGTCGAGATCCTGGACCGAAGAGAGGTCGTCGGACTGCGGTTCGCCCCGGTCGCGCACCATGTGACCGGCGTACGGACGGTGGACCGCCGGGATCCGGGCGGCACCTCCGTCGTCGACGCCGAGCTCGTGGTCGACACCATGGGCCGCGGCTCACAGGTCCCGCGGTGGCTGAAGGACCACGGCTGGCCGGGCGTTCCGGAGGACCGCACCCAGGTCGGCCTCACCTACACCACCCGGCACTACCGGGCCGGGCCCGAGCCGTCGCCCGGCGACATCTCCGTCGACATCGTCGCCACACCGGACAATCCTCGCGGTGCGATATGCGCGCGCATCGACGGCGAGCGTCAGATCGTGACCGCGTACGGAATCCTCGGCGATGTACCTCCCACCGATCCGGAGGGCTTTCTCGACTTCCTCAAGTCGCTCTCCTCGCCGGAGATCTACGAGGCGCTGGTGGTCGGCAGGGAGCCGCTCGACGCCCCGGTGTCCTACCGGTTCCCGGCCAGTCTGCGCCGCCGCTACGAGCGGGTGGACCGTTTCCCGGCCGGACTGCTCGCCATGGGCGACGCGGTGTGCAGCTTCAACCCGACGTACGGACAAGGGATGACGGTCGCGGCGCTCGGCTCCGTCGTACTGCGCGCGCACGCGACGGGCGACGGCCCGCCCGATCCGGTCGCCTACTTCCGTGATCTCGCCCGCGACGCGGTGGACGAGGCGTGGCGGCAGGCGCTCAGCAACGATCTGGGCTTTCCCGGAGTCGAGGGAGACAGAACACCGGAGATCCTCGCTGACCAGGAGTACATCGGCCTGGTGCTGGAGGCGGCGCAGCGGGACGGCGAGGTGGCGGCGGCCTACGCGCGTGTCATCGGTCTGGTCGATCCGCCCGAGGCGTTGCGCTCCCCGAGAGTGCGCGAGGCGCTGAAGGCGGACTGACATCCATCGACCTGCCCGGCCCGCTCCGTCCCGTCCGGCCCCGTCCAGAACAGAACGAGGCTGGGGCCTGTTGTCGCGAAAGTCCCGCCCAGCCAGCCCACTCCGCCCACGGACAGGCAGCCCTGATGCAGATCTCCCTGAACGAGCTGGTCTTCGACGTCGACGTGGCGGGACCCGAGGACGGTGATCCGGTCCTTCTGCTCCATGGCTTTCCGCACAACCGGCAGTCCTGGAGCGATATCGCGCCGGTCCTGCACCGGGCCGGACTGCGTACGGTCGCTCCCGACCAGCGCGGCTACTCGCCCGGTGCCCGTCCCGAACCGACGGCCGCGTACGCGCTTCCGGAGCTGGCGGGCGATGCCCTGGGCATCCTGGACGCCCTCGGCATCGCCTCGGCGCATATCGCAGGCCATGACTGGGGCGCGGTCGTCGGCTGGTATCTGGCGGCGCGGGTCCCGGAGCGGGTACGGAGCCTGACGGCGTCGGCGTTCCCGCATCTGGACGCCTACCAGCACGCGCTGCGGGTGGATCCCGAGCAGCGGGACAACTCGGGATATATCGAGACGCTCAGCGCCGAGGACGCGGCCGACTCCTTCCTCGCCGACGGCGCGGCCGGGCTCGACGGATGGTTCCGGCAGGCGGGCGAGGGCGTGCTGAGTGAGGAGCAGATCCAGCGGTACGTCCGCTTCCACACCGGTCCCGGCACACTGCGGGCCGCGCTCAAGTGGTACCGGGCGGGAACACTGCGGGACGACAACGGTCCGCTCGGGCCCGTAGCCGTGCCGACCACCCATATCTGGAGCGAACACGATCCGTCGGTCAGTGTCTTCGCCGCGGAGCACACCGCGGACCATATGACGGGCGACTACCGCTTCGTCCGTCTTCAGGGCGTCTCGCACTGGCAGCCGCAGCAGGTCCCGGAGACGATCGCCGCGGAGATCCTCCACCGGGTGGGCCGCGTCTGAGCGTCCGTGCACGGTCCGTCCGGGCGGTACGGGCGGTGCCGTCTGCGTGATTTACGTACCGTCCGTACGGTCAGTCGTCCCAGGCACCGGCCGCCGCGGCCCGACCGGCGAATTCGGTGAAGTCCCGGGGCGCCCGGCCCAGCACCCGCTGGACGCCGTCGGAGAGATAGGCGTCCTCGCCGTCCCGTATCCAGCGGTACAGCTTCGCCATGAAGTGGGCCGTGCCGGGCGGCATGCCCTGCGCGACGAGCCCGGCCATGTACTCCTCCTCGGAGACCGGTACGTAACGGATCGCGCGGCCGGTCACCTTGGCGATCGTGTCCACGGCCTCTCCCATGCTCAGGGCGCGCGGCCCGGAGAGGGCATAGACGCCGCCCTCGTGGCCGTCCCGGGTGAGGACCGCCGCCGCGACCTCGGCGATGTCCTCGGCGTCGATGAACGGCTCCACTCCGTCGCCGGACGGCAGCCGCACTTCTCCGGACCGTACCGGCCCGCGCAGTGTCTCGTCCTCGGTGAAGCCCTGCATGAACCAGGTCGGCCGGAGAATCGTCCAGGCGGCGCCGGATTCCGTCAACGCGTCCTCCGTCGCCAGCAGTTCCGGTTCACCGGAGTCGGCCCAGCCGCGCGCGGAGAGCAGGACCAGCCGTTCGACGCCGCGCTCGACGGCGAACGGAGCGAAGGCGCGCATCCGTTCGGCGGCGTACTCGTTCTGCGCGTCCACCAGATAGGCGGCCCGCGCTCCGGACACCGCGTACTCCCAGGTGGACTCGTCGAACCAGTCGAAGCGGACCGGTGTGGTGCGGGCCACTGCCCTGACGTCCTCGCCGAGCCGCCGCAGCCGGGCCGCCACATGCCGGCCGGTCTTGCCGGTGCTGCCGATGACCAGGATGGGACCGTGTCCGCTACCGCGTTCCATGGCGTCGAGTAGACCATGAACGACCATATGAACAGGGCGAGTTGGCCGAAGCGGCGAGTCGACGGACGGCCGTCGGCGGAGGGCCGCGAGGGACGGACGCGACGGACCGGCACGGTCCGGATACGGGAACGGTACGGTCCGGATACGGGAACGGTACGGTCCGGATACGGGAACGGCGCCCGCTCGTCAGGCCGTATGCCGCTGGTCCGTCAGGAACTTCTCCTCCTCGTCCGCCGCGGTCTCATGGTCCCTCGCCGCTCCGGCCTCCAGTCCGGCCCGGAACGCGTCCTCGCCGAGGCTCTCGCGGATCCGCGCGGAGATACGCTCCACATCACCGCGCTCCGCCGGTGGCAGCGGCGCGCCCGACAGCGTCCTGGTCTGTGCCGCGGTCCCCAGCAGCCGTGCCGCCCGGGTGTGCCGGCCCGCGAGCGAGTGCGCACCGGCGAGCCCTTCCAGCGCCAGCGCCACGGCCCGTGAATCACCTGTCACACGCGCGGTGGCCAGACAGTCCTGGTGCAGGGCGAGCGCGGCGGCGGCATCACCACGCTGCTCCGCGACGAATCCCAACTCGGCCAGTACCAGGGCGAGTCCGGTGAACGCTCCCCGGCTGCGGTTCCACTCGCGCCACGGCCGCAGATGCTCCTCCGCGGTGTCCAGCCGGCCCTGACGCCGGGCGGCCAGCGCGAGTCCCAGCTCGGCGAACTGCGCCACCGGCCGATTGCCCTGGTCGACCGCCAGCCGCAGCGCCCGCTCATGGAGCTCGTCCGCCTCCGTCAGCCGTTCCGCCAGCAGGGCGATCCGGCCCAGTCCCGAGAGCTTGCGCGACACCTCGGACCACAGCTCCAGGGATTCGGCGATACGCAGTCCCTCGCGGTGCAGCCCGGCGGCCAGTTCGTAGTCGGCGTTGATCTCCGCGAGGACGCTCAGCACCTCCGTCGCCTTGAGCTGGCCCCACGCGTCTCCCAGATCGATGAAGTGACCGCGGGCCTCCAGCGCGTTGCCGCGCATCGCCTCCAGATTGCCTCTGGCCATCGCGAGGGCGGCCCGGGTGCTGAGCGCCGCCGCCACGCCCCAGGCGTCGCGCAGGGCCCGGAAGTCGGTCAGGGCGCCGTTCATCCGCTGCTCGCCGGCCGTCAGCGCGCCCAGGCTCCACTCCGCGAACCCGAGGAACCACTCCGCCCTGGCCCGGCCCACCGTCCGCTCCGGCCGGTCCCCGTCCTGCTCGGCGCCGGCCTCCGCGCCGCTCTCGCCCAGCAGCATGCCGAGCCCGGTGTGCCACGTCCTCGCCTCGGCCCGCTCGGCCGCCGGCGCCTGTCCCTCGGTGGCGAGCGCGGTAGCCAGCGCCCGACAGCCCTCACCGAGCCGGCCGCGCAGAAACCAGTACCAGGTCAGGGCGTTGGCCAGCCGCAGCGCCCACTGCGCCGAGCCGGTACGGCGTGCCTCGTCCAGAGCTCGCTGGAAGTTGGCGGACTCGGCGTCCAGGAGTTGCAGCCAGCGGCGCTGGTCGCGGCCGTGCAGATGCGGCCGGGCCCGCTCGGCCAGTTCGGCGTAGTACCGCAGATGGCGACGGGCCAGTTCCGCGGTCTCGCCCAACTCGTGTGTCTTGCGCTGGGCGTAGGCCGCGACGGATTCGAGCAGCCGGTAGCGCGGCAGGGACGGGCATTCCACCCTGATCACCAGCGAGCGGTCCACCAGCCGGGCCAGTATGTCCAGCACCTCGTCGCCGCGTATTCCGGTGCCCGCGCACAGTTCCTCGACGGCCTCCAGCGTGCAGCCCTCGGCGTGCACGGCGAGTCCGCGCAGAAGCGTCTGCTCCTGCGGGCTGAGTAAGCTCCAGCTCCAGTCGATGGTGGCCTGGAGTGTCTGCTGACGCTGCGGAGCGCCTCGGTATCCGCTGTTCAGTATCCGGAAACGGTCGTCGAGCCGGTTCAGCAGCTCCTGGACGCCGAGAGTCCGTACGCGGGTGGCCGCCAGCTCCAGCGCCAGCGGCAGCCCGTCCAGCCGGCGGCAGATGTCCGTGACCTTGGGAGTGGTGACGGCATCGAGGACAAAACCCGGGTCCACGGACCTGGCCCGCGCCGCGAACAACTGGACGGCGCTGGAGCGTTGCAGCGCGGCCGTGTCGCTGTCCGGCAGCGGCAGACTGAGCGGCGGCACCGGCCAGATCGTCTCGCCCGGTATCCGGAGCCGTTCCTGACTTGTCGTCATCAGCTTGACGTACGGCGCTGCTTGGAGCAGCGAGATCACCAACTCGGCCACCGCGTCGACCACATGCTCACAGTTGTCCAGGACCAGCAGCAGCCGGCGCGAGGCCAGCGTCCGGACCAGCCGTGACACGGAGCCGCCCGCGGACTCGGCCGCGAAGGCCGCGGCGCCGGAGTCCTCACGGATGCCCATCACCGCCATCACATGTTCGGCGACCACTCCCGGACCGGCGGGCCGCTCCGCGCCGCCGAGTCCCGCGAGTTCCACGAGCCAGACACCGTCCGGGAATTCACCGTCCAGCTCACGGGCCGTGGCCGTGGCGAGCCGGGTCTTGCCCACACCGCCCGGACCGGTGAGGGTGACCAGCCGGCGGTCCCGTACCAGCTGCTGCAACTCCGTGAGCGCCTCGTCCCGGCCCACCAGGGAGTTCACTCCGGCGGGCAGATTGGTGCGGGACCGGGTGCCCGGGATGGCGTTCGAGGCGCCCGTGGTGTCCTGGAGCCCGGGATCCTGGCAGAGTATGGCCTGCCGGAGCGCCTCGATGGCGGGACCGGGGGACAGGCCCAGCTCCTGGTCGAGCCGCCGCCGCAGCTCCGCGTAGCTGTCGAGGGCCTCCGAGGAACGCCCGACCCGGTAGAGGGACCGCATCTGCACCGCGCGGAGCCGCTCCCGCAGCGGATGGGCGGCCACCAGGGTGGTGAGTTCACCGATCAGCGTGCTGTGCTCACCGAGTTCGAGACGGGCCTCGGCATGCTCCTCGACGGCGGTGAGACGCTCCTCCTCAAGACTGGCGACCGCGACTCGTACGAAGGGCTCGTCCGCGAAGTCGGCGAACGCGGGCCCGCGCCAGAGCGACAGGGCGTCCGTCAGTACGGCGGCCTTCGCCCGCGGATCCTCGGTCGTACGGGCGCGCACCAGCAGCGTCCGGAAACGGTCGGCGTCCACCGATGTGTCCGGCGCCTTGAGCGCGTACCCGGGAGCCCTGTGCACGACCAGCTCCCGGCTGCCGGGCTCGGCCTCCTCCAGCGCGCGCCGTAACTGCGAGACCTTCGCCTGGAGCGCTCCGAGCGGGTTGGCGGGAAGTGTTGAGCCGCCCCACAGATCCTCGACGAGTCTGTCGGCCGGCACCACCCGCCCGTTGTGGGCGAGCAGATCGGCGAGCAGCGCCCGGACCTTCACCTCGGGTACACGTACCAACCTCTCCTTGGTCGCCCACACCTCCAGCGGTCCCAGCACCCCGAATTGCATGAGCCCCAGCCTAACCCAGCCCCTCCACAGGGACGGGAATGAGCGCAGGTCACGGTATACCAAGGGGTTGCCGGAGGCGGCCCGAAGCGGACCCGAAGGAAATCCGAAGTCATATGCCGCACAGTGATGTCCGGCAGGACGCGGGCACGGCGAAGGGAGTGGGACTCTGATGGGGGACACGGACCGACTGCGGCTGGTGATCATCATCGGGAGCGTCAGACAGGGCCGGTTCGGGCCCGTCGCCGCGGAGTGGCTCGCGTCGAGGGCCCGGCTGCGCGATGACTTCGACATCGATGTCATCGATCTCGCCACCGCCTGGCTGCCGGATGTGATGTCCACCGAACTCTCGGCCCGTAAGCCACAGGCGGTGCAGGACCTCGCGCCGTGGCTGGACGCGGCCGACGCGTTCGTCGTGGTCACGCCCGAGTACAAGCAGAGCTTCCCCGCGTCCTTGAAGAGTGCCATCGACTGGTACGACAAGGAGTGGCACGCCAAGCCGGTCGGATTCCTCTCCTACGGCGGGGCGTCGAGCGGACTGTGCGCCGTCGCCCAGCTCCGGCAGGTCTTCGCCGAGGCCCACGCGGTCACGGTCCGGGAGACCGTCAGCTTCCACGACTACCAGGACCGCTTCGACGCGCACGGCCGGCCCTTCGACATCGAGGCCGGTCATGAGGCCGCCCGCGCCATGCTCGACCGGCTCGGCTGGTGGGCCCGCGCGCTGCGCCAGGCGCGCACGGTCGAACCGTACGAACGCGCAACGGACCTTTGCTCAGGAGAGTGACCCGTGCAGAGCGGAGGGAGAAGCGTCATGGACACCAAGTGGTTCAGACGGTACGACCGGACGGACGCCGGTGATCTCGACCGTCCCAGGCTGATCTGTTTCCCGCACGCGGGCGGCGCGGCCAGTGCCTATGCCGGTCTGTCGCGCCAACTGTCGCCGGATCTCGATGTGTTCGCCGTGCAGTATCCCGGTCGGCAGGACCGCAGACACGAGACTCCGGAGCGCGGGATCACCTCGCTCGCCGGGCGTATCGCCCAGCGGCTGCTCGAAGGGACCGCCGGGCCCTATGCCCTCTTCGGGCACAGCATGGGAGCGCTCGTCGCCTACGAGACCGCCCGCGCGCTCCAGCAGTGCGGCGCGCCCGCTCCCGTCCGCCTCTTCCTCTCGGGCCGCGGTGTCCCGGGCACGACGGCCGGCCCGCACGACCAACTCGACGGCGATGGCGCGATCCTGGCCGCCGTGCGGCGTCTGGGCGGCACCGACGCCGGAGTGCTGGACGATCCGGAGCTGGTCGCCATGGCCCTTCCTCCGCTGCGGGCCGACTACGGCGCGCTGGCCTCCTACCGCTGGACTCCCGATCCCCAACTGCGCGCACCGGTCAGCGTCTTCGTCGGAGCCGACGATCCGGTGGTTCCGGTCGAGGAGGCGCGGGCGTGGTCCGAGCGCACCGCGCTGGAGAGCGAGACGCTCGTCTTCCCCGGCGGCCACTTCTATCTGGGCGGACAGCTCGACAAGGTGGCCGAGGCGATCACGGACCGGATGGCGGTCCGGCCGGCCGGACGGGATGTGTCGCGGACCTAGGGCCTCTCCTTTGGGTCTTGCCGGGCGTACCGGCGCAGTGATCGGCAAAATTTACAACGGTGTAAAGAAAGCCGAGGCCAGAAGAGCTTCGGACCGCTCCGTGCGAGGCCGGACCGAGGCCGGCCGCATCAGACCGAATCCGGGACGGTCAACCAGGATCCGCCGTACACGGTCCTGTACGTCCGGAGGGCGGGACCGTCATCGACACCCCCAATCCGACCACTACAGACCGGGCCGTGGCAGTACGGCCTCCGTACTCGTCGAATCAGCGCACACTTTACCCATGAGGGGACAAGCGTGGAGTTCAGGATTCTGGGTCCGTTAGAGGTGTCGTCGCAGAACGAGGCCGTACCGCTGGGAGGCTTCAAACAACGTGCGGCGCTGGGGCTGTTGCTGCTCCGGGCGAACCGCGTGGTGGCCACCAGCGAGATGCTGGCCGCCCTGTGGCCGGAGGAGGAGCTGCCGGCGACCGCCAGAAAGATCGTGCAGAACGCCGTATGGGGCCTGCGGGCCGTGCTCTCCGAACCGCCCGGCCACCACGGTCCCGAACGTGGCTACCGTCCCGAACTGCTCACCCAGGCACCCGGATACATACTGCGTGTCGATCCCGAGCGGCTCGACGCGAATCGTTTCGACCGGCAGGTCGCCGAGGGCCGGTCCCGGCTGCTCGCGGGCGACGCCGAGCAGGCGGCGCGGCTGCTGCGTGAGGCCCTCGCCGAGTGGCGCGGGCCCGCCCTGGCCGATCTCGCCGAACACGGCGTGGCCTGGCCGGAGTTGACCGCGCTGAGCCAGCTCCGGCTGGATGTCATGGAGGACCGCTTCGAGGCCGAACTGTTGTGCGGGCGCCATCAGGGTGTGCTGGGCGAGCTGGTCTCACTCGTCGCCGCGGAACCGCTGCGGGAGCGGCTGTGCAGACAGCTGATGCTCGCCCTCTACCGCTGCGGCCGGCAGGCCGAGGCCCTCAGCGTGTTCACCCGTGTACGGCGTGCGCTGGTCGAGGAGTACGGACTGGAGCCCTCGCGCGATCTCCAGCTCCTCCAGCAGAGCATCCTCACCCACGATCCGACTCTGGCCGCGCCCGTGGACGCCGGGGCCGAGCGGCACGTACTCGCGGACGTACGGCCGCTGCACGGCGGCCGGCCGCCGAGAGCCGCCGAAGCGGTGGTACGGCAGGACGTCCGGGCGGGCGAGGAGCACCGGCCGGATGGCGAGCGCCGTCCGACCGGGCCGGAACACCGGAGGGACGGCCAGTGCCCGCGGTCGGCACAGGAGCAACGGCTGCGGCAGGAGTGGCAGTCGAGACCGGAGCAGAGGCCGGGACAGGAGCACCGGCCGGGGCATGAACACAGGCCGGTCACTCCGTCGGCCGCCGTCGGAAGATCCGACGAGAGCAGACCCGAGGCGGGCAGGCGTGAGCCGGACAGATCCGATGCGCGCGGAACCACGGGAGGACCGGTGGCCGAACGGCGACAGGTCAGCGTGGTGCTGGTGCGCACCGGATTCACCGGCGAGGCCGCCGCGCTCGGCGCCGACCGGATCGCCCTGTCGCTGCACGACGCGGTCAGCGCGTTCTCGGAGGGCGTCGAGGAGTTCGGCGGTACGGTCGTCGGCTCGCTCGGCTATGTGTCCGTCGCCCTGTTCGGGCTGCGGGAGGACCGGCCGACGGCGTCGCTGGACGCGGTGGCGGCGGCCCTCGCCGTACGCGACCGGCTCAACCGGATGCCCGGACCCACATTCCACGCCGTCGTGATCGCGGGCTCCGCGCTCGTCCGCCACGATCCGCACGACCCGGCCGCGCCCGTCACGGTGGTCGGCCGCCTGCTCGACGACGCCCAGACGCTGCTGACCGCCGTACCGCCCGGCGAGGTCTACGTCAGCGGTGACGCGGCACGTGTCACCGAGGTACGGATGCGGCACCGCCCGGTGGTGCATCTGGAGGCGGACACCCAGGTGCCACGGCAGCGCACACGGGCCGAGAGCTACGACATACCGCCCGCCGCACAGGAGGAGTCGGCCGACCGCGAGCACGAACTCGCCATCGTCTCCAATCTGCTGGACCGCTCCCGCAGCCATGAGGCACCGCATCTGGTGACGATCCTCGGCGAACAGGGCGTCGGCAAGACCTGGTTCCTTGAGGAGTTCGAACGCCGGGTCTCGCTGCGGTCCGCACAGGTGCGCGTGGTCCGGGTGGACGCGGCCGAAAGCGCCGACAACGGGCCCCGGCTGGCCCGTGACATCCTCGCCGCCTGCTGCGGACTGCCGCCCGGCGCGGGCGCGGACAGCCGCTTCGCCGAAGCCGTACGCAGACTGGCCGGGCACGGGCCGGCCGCCGAACGTCTGCTGCACAGCCTGCTTCCGCTGATGGGCCCGGCCGCGAAGGGCGCGAGCCATGACGAAGTCCACGAGAGCTGGACCGAGTTGGTGAGACTCTCGGCGCGCGAGCGGCCTCTGGTCCTCTGCTTCGACGGCATCCACCGGTCCGAGGACTCGGTGCTCGACTGCATCGAGAGACTGGTCGCCACGGCCCGGCCCGCACCGCTGTTCGTGGTCGCCTCCGCACGGCCGGAGCTGCTGGAACGCCGGCCCTTCTGGGGCAGCGGGCAGCGCCACACCGGCACTCTGACACTCGACCGGCTGCCGGAACGGCGCGGAGACCTGCTCGCGCGCTTCGTCGGCAGACAGGGAGCGCCCGAAGGGACGGTGTACGCGGCCGGTTCCGGGCGTCCGCCGGTGCGCCGGGGCCGGGCACTGACCGGTCATGAACCGTTCGTGGCCCGGCACGCGGAGCGATGACCGCCGAATGGAGCGTCTGAGCACGGGACTTGCTTCCCTGAAAGCATGGATGACACCAATCTCCCGCCGTCCCTCGCCCACCGGCCCGTAAGGAGCGCGGATCTGGCCCTGGCCTCGCTTGTGGGAAGGGAGTTCGTCGAAGCGCTCGACGCGGGGCTGCGCAGGGCGCGAGCCGCCGACCGGCGCCGTGCGCGGCCCGCGCTGCCGTCCCCGTCCCCGGCCGTGTCCGAGGCCGCCGTCCCGCACCGGCGGCCGGACCAGGACCAGGCTCCTCGGGCGGACCAGGCTTCTCGGGCCGACCAGGGCCCTCGGGCGGATCTGGCCGTGGCGCTGCTCGGCCGGCATGCCGCCGCGATCCTCCGGCGCTTCGAGACCGCGCTGCCGATGGTCGTGATCCCGGGAAGCGTGCCGCGTCGTGTGTCACGGCTCTCACTCACCGTCTGGGCCCGGAGAGTTCTGCGTACCGCCATGGGCCTCGACGGGCCGGCCGGAGTCAGAACGCCGCCGCCCACCGCGGAACAGCAGGTGATCACGGCGGCCCTGCTGCTGGAGTGCGCGGCCATGACACTGCCAGCAGGACATCAGGCGGGTACGGAGGCGATCGGCGCGCTGGCCCGGGCGATCCGTACCGTACGCACCGATACCGTACGTACCGATCCGGCGGCGGCCCGTGCCACTCCGGTGCCGGTCCCGGCCCGGCGTCCGTGACCGCTGACGAGGCCGTGCCGACCAGGCCGCCGACGTGACCGCCGATGAGGCCGGACATCCGTACGCGGGCGGTGGGCGCACCGCCCGCGCGGCGGGACCGGTACGCGCCGGACTCCGCCGCGCCGACGGCACGCCTACGCGACGTCCGCGTTGCCGTCCGGGACGAGCAGTGACTTCAGCAGCCGGTCCAGCGCGTCGCCGTCGACGGGAGCGAGGCTGATGGTCATGGTGTGCTGACGGCCGCCCGCCCAGTCGGGACGGCGTTCGAGCAGAAGGGCGCGGGCGCCGACGACATTGAGCAGCGGGACATCGGCGCAGCTCTCGGTGAGATGCTCGACCGTCTCCAGCAGGATGTCGTCGGCATGGTGCAGGTCGTCCCAGATGAGCACCAGCAGCTGTTCGCGCGCCGCCTTGAAGAGGAAGTCCCGCCAGGCCGCCAGCACTTCGTCGGTGAATGGCGCGCGGTGCGAGTGAGGGACCGCGGCGATCAGCGGACGCAGCAGGGAGAGCATCGCCCGCGCGTCGTCCGTACGGCCGGTGAGCCGCAGCAGCGCGGCCTCGGCCTTGTGGAGCGCCACGTCCTCCGAATCCTGGCCGGTTATTCCGCAGTACATGGCGAACATCTCCGAGGGCACGGCCAGCGGGCTGCCGGTGCCCGGCCGCGGAACCGTACCGGCCAGCACCCGTACGTCGTCCCGCTCGGCCGCGAGCCGGCGCTGGAACTCCATCAGCAGCCGTGTCTTGCCGAATCCGGACTCGCCCAGCACGGTGATCAGATGCGGCAGCGAACGGTGCTGGGTACGCCGCAACATGCCGTGCATCAGATCCAGTTCGCATTCGCGCTCGCCCGCGTGTGCCGCGCAGAGCTTCTCGGTGCCCTCCGTGACGCTGCCGACCGCCAGGACCTGCCAGTTCGAGGGAGACTTCCGTACATGGTGGTAGGTGACGAGCGGTTCGGTCAGCCGGCGGGTCTCGTCGCACACCTGGATCTCACCGCCCGGAGTCCGGTCCAGCATGTCCTGGCACGCGTCGACCAGATCGCCGCCGATCCACGGCCGGACGGCGCCGGCCACGGGCCAGCGGGTCACCACCGCCTCGCCGGTGGTGACCGCCGCGTGTACATCGAGGCCGCGCACCATGGGAGCGGGCGGCGCCAGCGGGCCCGAAGGAATGCTGAGACAGTCCCTGACCGCGATGCCGACACGCACCGCGCCGGCCGCGCCGCACGCCTCTTCCGAAGAGTGCGCGAAGTAGCCGAGCTGGACGGAGCCGATCGATGCCGCCGCCAGACCGCCGAACTCCTCGATCTTCTCGCGGGCGAGCTGGGAGACCGCGTCGAGCACGCGGTCGATGTCCTTCGGCGGAAGGTGGTCGAACTCCGCGCCGAGCTGGAAGCGGAGCATCAGGATGGTGGCCGGCTGACGTGGATTCAGCGGCTCTTCCGTATCCCTGTCCCTCGAATCCCTGTCCCTCGTACCCGTATCCGCCGTAGCCGCTGTATCTCCGGTCACTCCCGTATCCGTGTCCCCGGAGGTCAGAGCCAGGGCGAGGTCCGGTTTTGTGATGTCCGCCGACTCGTGTCCGCCGCCCTCCTCCGGGGCCTGGTCGGCCTCTGCGGGCGCGTGGTCACGGCGCGCCGCCACCTCCGTCGGCAGATCGAGCGACGGGTCCTGAGTGAGGACGGACTGCTGGAGCCGCTGCATCTGACGGCCCGGTTCCAGACCGAGCCCTCCGACGAGCGTCGCGCGCACCCGGTTGTAGACACCCAGCGCCTCCGCCTGTCTGCCGCACCGGTACAAGGCGATCATGAGCTGCTGCGCGGCCCGCTCCCGTAGCGGCTCAGCCTCGACGAACGCCTCCAGCTCCCGCAGTACGGCATGGTGCCCGCCGCAGGCCAGCTCCGCCTCGAAACGGTCCTCCATGACATCGAGACGCTTCTCCTGCACGGCGGTGAGCTGCGGCCAGGCCGTACCGTCCTCCACCAGATCGGCGAGTGCGACGCCCTGCCACAGGGACAGGGCGTCGCGCAGCACCACGCTCGCCGTGAGCGGATCACCGGCCGCCAGCGCCGCGCGCCCTTCGGCCACCCGCTGCTGGAAGACGAGCAGATCGATCTGGCCGGGCCTGACGCGGAGCATATAGCCGGGCGAACGTGTCACCAGCTCCGGCGCCTCCTCCGGGCCCGAGGCGTGGGCGAGCGCGCGGCGCAGCCGCCAGACCGCGTTCTGCAGGATCTTCCGCGCGGTCATGGGCGCGCGGTCCGTGGGCCACAGCGCGTCGAGCAACTGACTTGTGGGCACGACCCGGTTGGCGTGCAGCAGCAGAAAACCGAGTGCCGCCCGCTGTCTGGTCCCGCCGAGTTCCACCGGCCCGGAGTCGGTCTGGACTTCCAGTGGGCCTAAGAGCCGAAAACGCATGGATCCCCCCGCTTGAAACCCCGCACGCTACAAACGCTTGATCACCTGTGTCAAAGATTGGTCGAATCGGCCATTCCCGGACGTATGGGCGTCGGCGTGCGGGGGCGAGCCACGCGGCGCCCGCTCAGTGGGCGGAGGCGCCCATGAGACGTTCACCGGCATGGTCCCTCATGATTCCGCAGATGTCCCGGAGTCCGCTTTCGAGTTGGGCTATCTGCGTGTCGGAGAGCTGGAGGGACGGTTCGAAACGAAGGGTGCTGAGAGCGCTTGCGGTCGGGAAGGTACGGATGTCGTGCCGGTGCAGCAGATGCCCGGCGAGTACGTAGCCGAAGAGACCGCCGGCCGCCGCGTCCCGCAGGATCGGTGAGGAGGAGCCCGACTGGTCGTGGAACTCCATGCCGAGCATGAGGCCCTTGCCCCGGACGTCCTTGACCACCTCGGGAAAGTCCTCGCGCACCGATGTCAGCGCGGCACGCAGCGCCTCGCCGCGCTCCACGGCCCGCCGGTAGGCCGCGCCGCCGTCGGCCTCCAGCAGTTCGAGGACCTTGAGCGCGATATGACAGGAGAAGCTGTCCTTGGCGAAGGTCGAACTGTGGACGATCTCGAACTCCTTGCGGTAGCGGGCCTGACGCACCAGCATCACCGAAGTCTTGGCGATTCCGCCGCCCAGCGTCTTGGCCAGCGTGTAGTAGTCGCCGCGCAGACCGATCTGTGAACTGGCGAGGAGTGTGCCGGTCCGGCCCATACCGCTCTGGATCTCGTCGATGACCACCGGGCAGTCGACCGACTCGCAGAATCGCTGGATCTCCGCGGCGAATTCGGCCGAGAGGACCTGGATCCCGCCCTCGCCCTGGATCGGCTCCACCAGGAAGGCGCAGAACGCCGGGATCTCGCGTTCCGTCAGCTCCACCCGGCCGTCGGAGACGGTCACGTCCCAGACCGTACGCCGTTCCTCGGCGTGGATCTCCTTGAGCGCGTCGGGCCGTTCCCTGGGTACGAATCTGGCCTGCGCCGCGAGCGACTTGAAGGGAGTGCGATATGCCTCGTTGTGCGTCAACTGCACACTCGCCGCCAGCTTTCCATGGAAACCGCCCTCCAGCGAGAGGAACAGCGGTGGCCGCGCGAACTGTTCGGCGTTCCGGCGCGTCAACTCCGCGGCGAGCACGTCGAAATCTCCGGCGGGCGCCGGAGCGGTGATCCCGAGACGGGCGTACGTCTGGGCCGTGACCACCGCCGTACCGGCCGCCACCGCTTCACGGGCGCTCTCGGTGTGCGCGGCCAGCTCCTCCTGGAGCGCCGCCAGCCGCATCACCCGGTCCAGCTCGGCGTGTTTGACCGCGGCTTCGACGGCCTCCGCCCCGGTGTTGGCGAAGATGGCGAAGTACGGCTCGTCGGTTTCGAGTTCCCGGTGGATGATCCGGTTGAGTTCGGCGGCGAGACGGTTGGCGTAGGGATGCCGGGAGAACTGCGCGTGTACGGGAGTTCCCGCCGCCAGCAGCTCCGTCGCACGCCGGACGATTTCCGGGTGATTGTGGCCGAGCAGGACGGAACCGTAACCGCCGGCGAAGTCCACCACCGGTATCTCGGCGCCGTCCTCGCCGAGCCGGAAGAGCGTGTTGTCCTCGGCACGGACATATTCCACGGCGAGTCCCGCGGTGCCCAGCACCTCGCGCAGATATGGCTCGGCGAGTTCCGGCTCGGTGAACTCCGGTTCGGCGGAAGCGGGCTCGGGTGATACGGAGTCTGTGTGATCCATGGGCACAGAGTGCGCCCGTGAGGTAAACCGGCAGTCATCGCGGAGTCATTTCGACGGCAATGGAGCCGGGAGGGACCACGGTTACCCGACGGTGGAGGCGTGTCGATGAGCCGCCGGTACGTTGATGATCCGCCGGCCCGTGTTTCGCATCGTAACGGGCCGAGCGTGCCCCAACGAATTCGGAGAAGGTGGCATGAATTCCGCGTCCGCTGAACTCGACTCCTCGGCTTCCCACTCCGAGCCGCGCTGGGTGGGCCCCGGCCGGCTGAGGGAAGTGATGTCCCGTTTCGCGACCGGCGTCACGGTGATCACCGTGGGCCGGGAGCATCTGCACGCCATGACGGCGAATGCCTTCAGCTCTCTGTCGCTCGAACCGCCCTCGGTGCTGTGCAGTGTGGGGCACGGTGCTGTCATGCATCAGGCGCTGACCTCCGCCGGGCGGTTCGCCGTGAATATCCTCGAAGCCGAACAGGAGCCTCTCGCACGGCATTTCGCCGACAAGAACCGGACCTTGGGCGCCGCGCAGTTCGACGGTGTGGAGTGGCGGCCAGGTGAGCACACGGGAGCGCCGCTGCTGGCCGGTTCACTGGCCTGGGTGGAGTGCGAGCTGACCGCGGCGCATTCGTTCGGCGACCACACCATTTTCATCGGGACGGTGCTGGAGGCCGGCCGTGGCGGTGACGGTCCCGGTCTGCTTTTCGTCAATGGCGCCTTCGGCCGCCCGGAGCTGCAATCGTCATGAGCGTGGCCGGCCGTTGACCGAGGAATTACCCGGCCATGACGCCATGACGGCGGACCTTCCGCTGACGCCGCTGACGGAGAACCCCCCGGGAACGAATCCCGGGGGGTTCTCCTGCTGTCCTGTGCTGCTGTGCTGCTGTGTTGGGCGTTGGGCGATGCTCCGTTACTCGGCCACCAGGCCCGTGGCGGCCACCGGACGGTCGATGGCCATCAGCCAGCGGCCGTCGGCCTGCTGCCGCAGGACGTCCGTGCAATTGCCTTCCAGAAGGAGCGGCGCACCGTCGGGACCGGTGGTCTCGATGCTGTAGTCGACGCCGATCAGTGCCACGTCGCCGGCGACGTACGAGTGGGTCACCTTGGCCTTCAGGCTCGGCTTCGAGACCAGGAACTCCTTGAAGAAGGCCAGACGTGCCGCGCCGGTGAGGGGCTCACCGGAGAAGTTCGAGATGGAGTCGTCGAGGTACAGACGGTTGAACAGCTCGCCGTCACCGGAGTTGAAGACCTGGATGAAGATCTCGTTCTGGGTGTCGGTGTCGCTGGTGAGGTCAGGGTTCTCGGGATCGAAATCGATGGTGAAGGCCATGGTGAACCGGCCCGCCTCTCTGTGATGGCCGAATGGCTCTGATGTGCCGTGCCGACTGGTGCGGTGCTCGTGCTGACCGGCCCGAGGCGCCGCCGCGCCACGGGGCGGAGTGTGTGACGGACGAGATCTGTCGCGTCGGGCAAGAAGGTCTAGTGCCGCGACCGGCAATGTTTGCCCGTCGAGGAGCGGCGTCCGGTGCGTGTGATCGCAAGGCGGCCGGAAGCCCTTGTAGCGGAGCTACCTGGGGTTTTGGCCAACGCGGCGAGCGCGCGTGCTGGGCGTCGCGACGGGGCAAACGTTGTCGGGAGGGGCACTAGCCCTGGCCGTACGGGTCGTCGACGGCGTAGCGCCAGACGGAGTCGTCGCCCAGGCGCAGTACGTCCACGCCGACGCCCTCCAGCCGCTCGGGCGTGCCCGCCTCGTCGACGGTCTCGATCACCCAGTCGACGATCAGCAGCGCGGTGTCGCCGGTGACGAAGGACTGCCGCGGAACGGCGGTCATCCTCGGTTTCCGGGCCAGGAACTCCCGCTGGTAGTCCCTGCGGGCCTGGCCCGTCAGCGGCTTGCCCGGCTCCCATACCGCGACGGCCTCTTCGGTGTAGAAGCTGTCGACGGCGTCGAAGTCCCCGGTGTTGAAGGCATCCACGTAAAGTTCTGTGCGCTTTTCCAAGTTATCGGTGAGTTGCGACATGGGAGAGTCGGCCTGCCCTTCTGTGGGTGAGGTGGCTGAGTTCCACGTGCCAGGACGCTATTCCATCCCGCGCAACATCCCGGGCACCGCCGGGTAATACGGTGCTCTCCCGCCGCCGCGCCGCCGAATTACCCGATCAAGGCCGTGCGTTGAGTTTCCGGAGAGGGCGACTGCCTACGATCACGTCACAGGATTGCCTCAATGCTTTGGGTTGTCGGTCAATTCAGCCGGAAGGGTAGTCGAGCGCGATGACGAACCAGCACCACCTTGAGACACCCGTGGCACGCGGAGGGAACAGCGAGGCCGTCGCGGTCGTCGGGCTCTCCTGTCGGCTGCCGGGCGCGCCGGGCCCGTCGGACTTCTGGGATCTGCTCCGTACCGGAACGAGCGCCATCACCGGTGTCCCTGAAGGCCGTTGGCTGACCGAGACCGGACATCCGGCGCCCGAGGAGACCGGATCCGGGATGCGCCGAGGCGGATTCCTGGACCGGGTGGACACCTTCGACGCCGCCTTCTTCGGTATCTCGCCGCGCGAGGCCGTCACCATGGACCCACAGCAGAGGCTTGTGCTGGAACTGGCCTGGGAGGCCCTGGAGGACGCCGGTATCGTGCCGGCCACGCTGCGCGACAGCCGTACCGCCGTCTTCGTCGGCACGCTGCGCGACGACTACGCCGCCCTGCTCTACCAGCACGGCGCCCAGGCGATCACCCAGCACACCATGGCCGGCGTCAACCGAGGTGTTATCGCCAACCGGGTGTCGTACCACCTGGGTCTGCGCGGCCCGAGCCTCACCGTCGACTCGGCGCAGTCCTCCTCGCTCGTCGCCGTGCATCTCGCCTGCGAGTCACTGCGTTCGGGCGAGTCCGAGGCGGCCGTCGTGGCCGGAGTCAATCTCAACATCCTGGCCGAGAGCGCGGTCACCGAGGAGCGGTTCGGCGGTCTGTCGCCGGACGGGACCTCCTACACCTTCGATGCCCGCGCCAATGGATTCGTCCGCGGTGAGGGCGGCGGCGCCGTCATCCTCAAGCCGCTCGCCCACGCGGTCGCGGACGGCGACCATATCTACGGAGTGATCCGCGGCAGCGCGGTCAACAACGACGGCGCCACGCCCGGTCTGACCGTCCCGGGCCGCGCGTCGCAGGAGCGGGTGCTGCGCGAGGCGTACGAGAAGGCCGGCGTCGATCCGGCGGCCGTCCAGTACGTCGAGCTGCACGGTACGGGCACGCCCGTCGGCGACCCGATCGAGGCCGCGGCGCTCGGCGCGGTCCTCGGCGCCGGACGCACGCCCGAGCGGGCCCTGCGCGTCGGCTCGGCGAAGACCAATGTCGGCCATCTCGAAGGTGCCGCCGGTATGGTCGGCCTGCTCAAGGCGCTGCTGGCACTCAGCCACCGCCGGCTTCCCGCCAGCCTCAACTTCGAGACGGCGGGCCCGGACATCCCGCTGGCCGAACTCGGCCTCGCGGTGCAGAGCGAGCTGTCCGCGTGGCCGGAGCCCGGCCGGCCGCTGCTGGCCGGTGTGTCCTCCTTCGGCATGGGCGGCACCAACGCGCATGTCGTACTCGCCGAGCACCCGACACCCGAGCCGGCCTCCCGCCCGGAGCCCGCGGACACGCCCGCCCTTACCCCTGCCCTCACGCCCTGGGTGATATCCGGCCGTGGCGCCGCCGCGCTGCGCGGCCAGGCCGAACGGCTGCACACCGCCGTCACCGCGGACGGGACGCTCGATCCGGCGGATGTGGGCCTGTCCCTCGCCGCGCACCGCACCGTCTTCGACCACCGCGCGGTCGTCCTTGCCGACAGCCGTACCGCGCTGCTGGACCAGCTCGCGGCGGTGGCCCAGGGAGCGCCCGCTCCCGGCGCCGTCACCGGTACGGCACGGCCCGGAGCGCCCGCCCTGCTCTTCACGGGCCAGGGCGCCCAGCGCATCGGTATGGGCCAGGAACTGCACCGTACCTTCCCGGTGTTCGCCGACGCGTTCGACGAGGTGTGCGGTCATCTCGATCCGCTGCTCGACCGCCCGCTGGGCGAGATCATCGCGTCCGGCGACGGCCTGGACGAGACGGGCTTCACACAGCCCGCGATCTTCGCCGTGGAGGTGGCGCTGTACCGCCTCGTCGCCTCCTGGGGCATCGTTCCCGAGCATGTGGTCGGTCACTCGATCGGAGAGATCGCCGCCGCCCATGTCGCCGGAGTGCTCTCGCTCGCGGACGCCGCGCGTCTGGTGGCGGCCCGTGGCCGACTGATGCAGGCCCTCCCTGCCGGTGGTGTCATGACCGCCGTACGGGCCACCGAGGACGAGGTGCTGCCGCTGCTCGCCGACGAGCCGCTGGCCGCGATCGCCGCCGTCAACGGACCGCTGTCGACGGTCGTCTCCGGAGCCGCGGACGCGGTCGGCCGGATCACCGGGCGCCTGTGCGACCAGGGCAGAAGCATCCGCGCACTGACGGTCTCGCACGCCTTCCACTCGCCGCTGATGGACCCGATGCTGGACGACTTCCGCCAGGTCGTCGGGCAGCTCACCTTCCACGAGCCGAGCCTGCCCGCCATCTCCACCGTGACCGGCCGGCCCGTCACACCCGGAGAGTGGTCCTCGCCCGAGTACTGGGTGGAACAGGTGCGCCGGCCCGTGCGGTTCCTGGACGCCGTGCGCGCCCTGGAGGCCGCCGGTGTCACGACCTTCCTGGAACTCGGTCCCGACGGTGTCTGCTCGGCGATGGCCGTCGAGTGCCTGAGCGACGCGGACGCCACGGCGTCGGTGGCCGCGCTGCGCTCCGGCCGTCCCGAGCCCCGAAGCCTGCTCTCGGCCCTTGCCACGGTCTTCGTCCGTGGAACGGACGTGGACTGGCCGGCCGTGTACGCGGGACAGGGAGCCCGCCGGGTCCCGCTGCCCACGTACGCCTTCCAGCGCGAGCCGTACTGGATCTCCGGCACGGCCCGCGCCGCGGTGCTCCCGTCGGCCGCCGCATCCTTGACCGCCGCACCGTCGGCGACCGCCGCACCGGCTGAGCGCCAGGCGGACGCGCCGGTATCTTCGGCCGGGACCTCGGCCGATCTCGCCGGACTCGTCACCGCGCACATCGCCTCCGTACTGGAGTACTCCGGCGAGCGCCGCGTCGAACCGCACACCAGCTTCAAGGACCTGGGCTTCGACTCGCTGATGTCGGTCGAGCTGCGCAACGCGCTGTCCGCCGCCACCGGACTGCGGCTGCCGAGCGGACTCCTCTTCGACCAGCCCACGCCCGCCGCGCTCATCGACCATCTGCGCACACTGACCGAAGGGCCGGGCGAGGCGGCGGACGACGAACCGCCCGGTGCGGAAGCCGCCCATGAGCCCATCGCCATCGTCGGCATGGCCTGCCGCTATCCGGGCGGGATCGCCTCGCCCGAGGATCTGTGGCGGCTGGTCGCCGACGGCGGCGACGCGATCTCGGGCTTTCCCGTCGACCGGGGCTGGGACGAGGAGCTCTTCGACCGCGATCCGTCGAAGAGCGGCAGGAGCTCCGTACGCGAGGGCGGATTCCTGCATGACGCGGCCCGGTTCGACAACGCCCTCTTCGGGATCTCGCCGCGCGAGGCGCTGGCCATGGATCCACAACAGAGGCTGCTGCTGGAGACCGCCTGGGAGGCCGTGGAGCGGGCCGGGCTGGACGCCGACGCGCTCAGAGGCAGCCGTACCGGTGTGTTCGTCGGCGCCACGGCGCTCGACTACGGACCGCGTATGCACGAAGCGCCCGACAGTGTGGAGGGCTATCTGCTGACCGGCACCACACCGAGTGTGATGTCCGGCCGTATCGCCTATCAGCTCGGGCTCGTCGGGCCCGCGGTGACGGTGGACACGGCGTGCTCGTCGTCGCTGGTGGCGCTGCACATGGCGGTACGGTCGCTGCGCTCCGGAGAAACCACACTGGCCCTCGCCGGCGGCGCCACCGTGATGTCGGAGCCCGGTATGTTCGTGGAGTTCTCCCGGCAGCGCGGTCTCGCGGCCGACGGGCGCTCCAAGTCCTTCGCGGCGGGTGCCGACGGCACCTCATGGGCGGAGGGCGTCGGTCTGCTGCTGGTGGAGCGGCTCTCGGACGCCCGGCGCAACGGACATCCGGTGCTGGCCGTGATCCGTGGCTCCGCGATCAACCAGGACGGCGCGAGCAACGGACTCACCGCGCCCAGCGGTCCCTCCCAGCAGCGTGTCATCCGCCAGGCGCTGGCCGACGCGGGCCTCGGCCCGGCCGAGGTCGACGCGGTGGAGGCCCATGGCACCGGAACGCGGCTCGGCGATCCCATCGAGGCCGAGTCGGTCATCGCCACCTACGGGCAGAACCGTGAACGTCCGCTGCTGCTGGGCTCGTTGAAGTCGAACATCGGTCATGCGCAGGCCGCCGCCGGTGTGGGTGGTGTGATCAAGATGGTGCAGGCGATGCGCCACGGTGTGCTGCCGAAGACACTGCATGTGGACGAGCCGTCGCCGTTCGTGGACTGGGACTCCGGCGCCGTGGAGCTGCTCACCGAGCAGGCGGAGTGGCCGGAGGCGGACCGTCCGCGCCGCGCCGCCGTCTCCTCCTTCGGGATCAGCGGCACCAACGCCCATGTCGTCCTCGAATACGAGCCGGTGGACGAACAGCCGGCCCCGGAGCCTCCCGTTCCGGTGGCTCCGGCACCCTGGCTGATCACCGCGCGGGACGAGACGGCCCTGCGCGCCCAGGCCGTCCGGCTGCGCGAACACATCGCCGCCACCGGCGCCCGTCCCGCGGACATCGGTCTCTCGCTCGCGACCACTCGTACCGCCCTCGATCAGCGGGCCGTGATCCTCGGCACCACGGGCGACACATTCCTGGCGGGGCTCGACGCGCTGGCACAGGGCGCCGACGTACCGCAGTTGGTCACCGGAAGCGCCTCGGGCGCCGGCCGTACGGCGTTCCTGTTCACCGGACAGGGCGCACAGCGCGCCGGTATGGGCAAGGAACTCCACGCGTCGTCACCGGTGTTCGCCGCCGCACTCGACGAGGTCTGCGCGGCATTGGACCGGCATCTCGAACGACCGCTGCGCGATGTGCTGTTCGCTCCCGCCGACAGCGCGGACGGCGCGCTGTTGCACCGGACCGCGTACACCCAGCCGGCCCTGTTCGCCGTGGAAACAGCGCTGTTCCGGCTGCTGGCACACCATGGACTCACGCCCGCCCTGCTCGCCGGGCACTCGATCGGTGAGCTGACCGCCGCCCATGTCGCCGGAGTGCTCTCGCTGGACGACGCGGCGCTGCTCGTGGCGGCCCGAGGACGGCTGATGGAGTCGGCGCGCACCGGTGGCGCGATGATCGCGATCGAGGCGGAGGAGGCCGAACTCGCCGCCGGACTCGCGCTCCACCCGGGCCTGCTCTCCGTCGCCGCCGTCAACGGTCCCACCTCGCTGGTGATCTCCGGCGACGAGGACGCGGCCGAACAGGTCGCGGAGCACTGGCGGGCGCGGGGCCGCAGGACACGCCGGCTCCAGGTCAGCCATGCCTTCCACTCGCCGCACATGGACGATGTCCTGGACGAGTTCCTTGCGGTTGCGCGAGGCCTCACCTTCCACGCGCCCGCCCTTCCGATCGTCTCCACCGTCACCGGTGAGATCGCCGACGCCGCCGTCCTCACCTCGCCCGGCCACTGGGCCGGTCAGATACGCGGTACGGTCCGCTTCCTGGACGCGGCCCGCGCCCTGGAGCGGCACGGCGCCACCGTCTTCGTGGAGGTGGGCCCCGACGCCGTACTGACCTCCATGGTGCGCGACTCCCTCACCGGCGATCCGGCCGCCGTGCCGCTGATGCGGGCCGGACGGCCCGAGGCGGAGACACTGGCCACGGGCCTCGCGACCGCCCTCACCCGAGGCGCGTCGCTCGACACCGCCTCCTTCTTCCCGGGCGCCCGCCGTATCGACCTGCCGACGTACGCCTTCCAACGCGAGCACTACTGGCTCGCGAGCGACACCGTCACCGACGCCAGAGACCTCGGTCTCGATCCTGCGGACCATCCGCTGCTCTCCACCGCGATGGAGCTGGCCGGGCGCGAGGACCATGTGCTCTCGGGCCGCCTCGGTACCGGCAGCCATCCCTGGCTGGCCGACCACGCCATCGACGGCACGGTCCTGGTGCCCGGCACCGCCTTCCTCGAACTCGCCCTGACCGCGGGCGGACTCTTCGGCGGCGCCGAGCGGGTGGAGGAACTCACTCTGGAGTCGCCGCTGACACTGCCTGAGCACGGCGCGACGCGGATCCAGGTCTCCGTGGACGCTCCCGACGCCTCCGGCGCGCGCAGCTTCGGCATCCACGCCCGCCGCGACAGCGCGGCCGACGATCCGCGGCCCTGGACCCGCCATGCCTCGGGCGTCCTCGGCCGGGCGGAGGCTCCCGCCGCCGAGGAAGCGCGCGCCTGGCCGCCCGAGGGCGCCACGGCGCAGCCGCTCGACGGTGTGTACGACCGGCTCGCGGAGCTCGGCTATCAGTACGGTCCCGCTTTCCAGGGACTCACGGGCGTCTGGCGCCAGGGCGAGGATCTGTACGCCGAGGTGTCCCTTCCCGAGGAACACCACACGGACGCGGGCCGGTTCGGAATCCATCCGGCGCTGCTCGACGCGGTCCTCCATCCGCTGGTGCTGCACGCCGCCGAACTGGCGGGCAGCGCGGCGGCCGGTTCGATCCGGCTGCCGTTCTCCTGGAGCGACACCGTCCTGCACGCCACCGGCGCCACCGCCCTGCGCGTACGTATCTCTCCCGCAGGCCCCGACACCTTCTCGCTGACCGCCGCCGACACCACGGGCCAACTCGTCGTCGCCGTCGACTCCTTGGTCCTGCGGCCCGTCGCACGGGACCAGCTCGCCTCGGCCGACGGCGGTCCGGACGCCCTGTACGGCGTGGAGTGGACGGCCGTGCCCGTACCCGCCACCGTTCCGGGCGCGCTCCGGATCGCGGAGGCGCTCCACGGTGAACTGCCGGGCGTGGAAGGCGTGGACGGCGAGGACGGCGCCCGTCAGGATGCCGCCGAGGTCGTCCTCGTACGTGTCGACCAGTTCCGTACCGATGGGCCCGGAGAGGACGAGGCCGGCGCCGCCCATAAGACGGCGGCGGGTGCGCTGCGCCTGATCCAGCGGTTCCTCACCGACGAACGGTACGACGACACCAAGCTGTTGCTCCTCACCCAGGGCGCTGTCGCGGCGGAGCCCGGCGAGAGCGTCACCGCGCTGGCGAGCACTCCCGTATGGGGCCTGGTCCGCGCGGCACAGTCGGAGCATCCCGGCCGACTGGTCCTCATGGACGTGGACCGTCCGGAGGCGGAGGCACTGCTGCCCGCCGCCCTCACCACCGGCGAACCGCAACTCGCCCTGCGTGGCGACCGGTTGGCGGTGCCTCGGCTGGTACGGGCGAGCCGCGCCGACGGCGGCACGGACAGCTACACCGACGCCGTCGCCTCGGTCGGCCCGGCGGGCACCGTACTGATCACCGGTGGTACGGGCGGACTCGGCGCCCTGTTCGCCCGGCATCTGGCCGAGTCGTACGGCGTACGGCGGCTGTTGCTGGTCAGCCGTCGCGGTCCGGACACACCGGGCGTCGGCGAACTCCTCGCCGAACTGGCCGCGTTGGGAGCCGACGCACAGGTGGCCGCGGCCGATGTCGCCGACCGTGGCGCCATGGCGGAGCTGCTGGCCCGGTTCTCGCCGGAAGATCCGCTGACCGCCGTGGTGCACACGGCGGGCGTGCTCGACGACGCCACCATCGGAGCCCTCACTCCGGAACGGCTGAGCGCCGTCCTGCGGCCCAAGGTCGACGCGGCCTGGCATCTGCACGATCTCACCCGGGACATGGACCTCACCGCCTTTGTGCTGTTCTCGTCCGTATCCGGTCTGCTCGGCACCGCCGGACAGGCCAACTACGCCGCCGGCAACTCCTATCTGGACGCCCTGGCGGCCCATCGCCGGGCTCTGGGACTGCCGGGCGTCTCACTCGCCTGGGGACTGTGGGACGGCACGCACGGCATGGGCGGCACGCTCGGCGAGGCCGATCTCGCCCGCTGGAGCCGTATGGGCATCACACCGCTCACACCGGAGCGCGGACTCGCCCTCTTCGACAGGGCGCTCACCGAAGGGCCCGCGCTGCGCGTGCCCGTGGAGCTCGATCTGTCCATCCCGCGCGCCCTCACCGACGAGCCTCCGGCGCTGCTGCGCGGGCCCGGCAGGGCGCGCCCGCGCCGCGCCGCCGCCGCACGTACCGCGGAGACCGGAGGCTCCGGCTGGGCCGAGCGGACCGCCGCGCTTCCCGAGGACCGGCGCCGCGAGACCGTACAGGAGTTGGTGCGCGGCACCGTCGCGGCCGTCCTCGGCCATGCCGATGCCACCGCGCTCGATCCACGGCGCGCCTTCAAGGAGATCGGCTTCGACTCGCTCGCCGGAGTCGAGCTGCGCAACCGTCTCAACGCCACGACCGGACTGCGGCTGCCCACCACGGCCGTCTTCGACCATCCGTCGGCACAGGCGCTCGCCGACTTCATCCTCTCCCGTGTCTCCGACATCGGGCCCGCGTCCGCCGCGTCCTCCCTGCCCACCGCCCGAGCCGCTGTCGCCGCCGACGACCCGATCGCGATCGTCGGGATGGCCTGCCGCTATCCGGGCGGTGTCGCCTCGCCGGAGGATCTGTGGCGGCTGGTGCTGGAAGGCACCGACGCGGTCAGCGAGTTCCCGGTCAATCGGGGCTGGGACCTGGACGCGCTGTACGACCCGGATCCCGAGCGGACCGGCACGTCCTATGTACGGCACGGCGGCTTCCTGCACGATGCCGACCAGTTCGACCGTGAGTTCTTCGGGATTCCGCCGCGCGAGGCGACCGCGATCGATCCGCAGCACCGTCTGCTGCTGGAGACCGCGTGGGAGACGATGGAGAGCGCCGGTCTGGATCCGGCCGGGCTGCGTGGTTCCCGTACCGGTGTGTTCACCGGAGCCATGTACGACGACTACGCGTCCCGGCTGTCCGCGAGTCCCGAGGAGTACGAGGGCTTCCTGCTGGCCGGCAATCTCTCCAGCGTCGTGTCCGGCCGGCTGTCGTACACATACGGATTCGAAGGTCCCGCGGTGACGGTCGACACGGCGTGCTCGTCGTCGTTGGTGGCGTTGCATCTGGCGGCGAACGCGCTGCGTTCGGGTGAGTGTGATCTCGCCTTCGCGGGCGGTGTCACCGTCATGGCCGGGCCCAGCGTCTTCGTGGAGTTCTCCCGGCAGCGCGGACTCTCGGCCGACGGCCGGTGCAAGTCGTTCTCGACGGATGCGGATGGGACGGGCTGGGCGGAGGGTGTGGGTCTGCTGTTGGTGGAGCGGCTCTCGGACGCCCGTCGCAACGGACATCAGGTGCTTGCCGTACTCAGGGGCTCCGCCGTCAATCAGGATGGTGCGAGCAATGGTCTGACGGCGCCGAACGGTCCGGCTCAGGAGCGGGTGATCCGGCAGGCGCTCGCGAGTGCGGGTCTGACGGCGGCTGATGTGGACGCGGTGGAGGCCCACGGCACCGGAACCCGCCTCGGTGATCCGATCGAGGCGCAGGCGCTGCTGGCGACATACGGGCAGGGCCGTGAACGTCCGTTGCTGCTGGGCTCGTTGAAGTCGAACATCGGTCACGCGCAGGCCGCCGCCGGTGTGGGCGGTGTGATCAAGATGGTGCAAGCCATGCGCCACGGTGTGCTGCCCAAGACACTGCATGTGGGCGAGCCCTCTCCCTTCGTGGACTGGGAATCCGGCGCCGTGGAGCTGCTGACCGAGGAGACGGACTGGCCGGAGGTGGACCGTCCGCGCCGCGCCGCCGTCTCCTCCTTCGGGATCAGCGGCACCAACGCCCACATCATCATCGAGCAGGGCGTCGAGCACGACACCGGGACCGACGCCGAACAGCCCGATTCCGATTCTGATTCCGCACAGGCGCCCGCACTCTCGATCGCGCCCTTCCTCGTCTCGGCCCGTGGTGAGGAGGCCCTGCGCGCCCAGGCGGCCCGGCTTGTCGAGTACGTCGACGCCCACCCGGAGCTGACCATCGACGACATCGGCCGCTCGCTGGCCACCACCCGCGCCCTGCACGGCGACGCCGCCGCCGTCATGGCCGAGGAACGCGACGAACTCCGCCACGCCCTGCGCGCGTTGGCCGAAGGAGATCCCTCGCCCGCCGTCGTCCACGCCGGCCGGGGACACCGAGGGAAGACCGCGTTCCTGTTCACCGGACAGGGCTCCCAGCGTCTCGGCATGGGCCGCGAACTGTACGGTTCCTCGCCGGTGTTCGCCGCCGCGTTCGACGCGGTCTGCGCCCATCTGGACCGCGTACTCGACCGCCCTCTGAAGAGCGTGCTCTTCGCACCGGAGGACTCCGCCGACTCGGCCCTGCTCGACCAGACGGCGTTCACCCAGGCCGCCCTGTTCGCGCTGGAGACCGCGCTGTTCCGGCTGGCCGAACACCACGGCCTCACACCGGACTTCCTCCTCGGTCACTCCATCGGCGAGGTGACCGCCGCGCATCTGGCCGGAGTGCTCGATCTGCCGGACGCCTGCGTGCTGGTCAGCGAACGCGGACGGCTGATGCAGGCCGCGCGCGAAGGCGGTGCCATGGCGGCGCTGGAGGCACCGGAGGACGAGGTACGCGCCACGCTCGCCGGATACGGCGACACGGTGACCGTCGCCGGTGTCAACGGCCCTCGCTCCACCGTGATCTCCGGTGACGAGTCCGCCGTCGAGGCGATCACCGCGCTCTGGCGCGAGAAGGGCAGCCGGACCAAGCGGCTGCCGGTCAGCCACGCCTTCCACTCGCCGCACATGGACGACGTCCTGGACGAGTTCCGTACGGTCGCCGAGGGCCTCACCTTCCATCCGCCGCGTATCCCGGTGGTCTCCAATGTCACCGGCGAGCTCGCCACGGCCGAGCAGCTCACCGCGCCCGGCTACTGGGCACAGCACATCCGGCAGCCGGTCCGCTTCCTCGACGGCGTACGGCTGCTGGCCGCCGCAGGCGTCACCGAGTGGCTGGAGCTTGGCCCGGACGGAGTGCTGACCGCGCTGGTCCAGGAGTCCCTGACCACCGACGCCGGTGCGCTCACACCGGCACTGCGCCGAGGCCGGGCCGAGGACCGCGCCTTCGCCTCCGCCCTCGGTCTGCTGGCCGCGCGTGGTGCGGAGGTGCGGTGGGACGCCGTGTTCCCGGGCGCCCGTGCGGTCGCGCTGCCCGGCTATGCCTTCCAGCGGCAGCGCTACTGGCTGGAGGAGCCGGCCCGCGCCGGTGACGCCGCCGGACTGGGCCTGACCGCCACCGGACATCCGCTGCTCGGCGCGGCCGTCGCCCTCGCCGGCCGCGACGAACACATCGTCACCGGCCGTCTCTCCCGGCACACCCATCCCTGGCTGACCGATCACGCCGTCGGCGGCGCGGTGCTGGTGCCCGGCACCGGACTGCTGGAACTCGCCCTGCGGGCCGGAGAGCAGATCGGCGCCATGGGTGTCGACGAGCTGACACTGGCCGCGCCTCTGCTGCTGCCGGAGCGCGGCGGAGTCCGGTTGCAGCTCGTCGCCGGAGCCGCCGACGGCGCCGGTGGCCGTACCGTACAGATCTACTCGCGGCCCGACGGCGGTACCGGCGAGGACGAGGGCGAGTGGACACTGCACGCCCAGGGCAGGCTCGGCACGGCCGAGGACGCGACGGCCGACGGCGCGACGGCCCACCACGCCCAGGACGACAGTCTGACGGTCTGGCCGCCGGCCGACGCCGTCGAGACCGATCTGACCGGTGTCTACGAGCGGCTGGCCGAGCGGCAGTACGAGTACGGTCCCGCGTTCCGGAATCTGCGCCGGCTGTGGACGGCGGACGGCGACCTTTACGCGGAGGTCGCCCTCGGCGAGGACCAGCGCTCCGAAGCGGGCCGGTTCACCATCCATCCGGCGCTGCTCGACGCCGCGCTCCACGCGCTGCTGCCCGGTGTCGCCGGGGACGGCGGCGGATCGTGGCTGCCCTTCTCCTGGTCCGCCGTCACCGTACGGGCCTCCGGCGCCTCGGCCCTGCGTGTCCGGCTTGCCTTCCACGGCACCGATCCCGAGTCGCCCACGGTCCGGCTGACCGTGGCCGACGGCACCGGCGCACCGGTCGCCGCCGTCGACGCGCTCACGCTGCGGCCACTGTCGGTCGAGGCGCTGCGCGCGGCGGCGGCCGGTACGGGTGATGCCTTGCTCCGGCTCGACTGGACTCCGCTGCGGGACGGGCACACCACCGCCAAGCCCGCCGACTGGGCCGTACTCGGTGACGAACGACCCGACGGACTCGGACTGACCGAGGGCCCGGTGCGCTCGTACACCGACGCTGGCGCCGTCATCCGCGCGCTGGACAAGGGCGCGCAGGCACCGTCCTTCCTGGTGATGCCCTGCCTTTCCGCACCGGCCGGCGGCAAGGAACTGCCGGACCTGGTCCGGGCCGCGACACACCGTGTTCTGACGGACATACGGTCACTGCTGGCCGACGAACGGCTCGCCGGCACGCGGCTGGTCGTGGTGACCGGAGGAGCCGTCGCCGCCGGGCCGGGCGAGGATGTGACCGATCTGGTCCATGCCCCGGTCTGGGGACTGCTGCGCTCCGCGCAGACCGAGAATCCGGGCCGTATGGTCCTGATCGACAGCGGGAGCGGAGACCTGCCGGCGGGCCTTCTCGCGCGGGCCGCGCAGAGCGGCGAACCTCAGGCCGCGGTACGCGGCGGCACACTGCTCGTCCCACGGCTGGCCCGCACCCGGCCTGCGCAGGGACCGGGCACGGCATCGGGAGCCGGCATGGCATCGGAGCCCGGCACGGCATCGGGACCCAGCGCGGCACCGGAGTCCGGCATGGCACCGGAGCTCGGCACAACGCCGGAGAACACACCGCAGTGGGACCATGGAACGGTCCTCATCACCGGCGCCACCGGTGCGCTGGGCGCCATCGCGGCCCGCCATCTGGTGGTCTCGCACGGCGCGCGCCGGCTGCTGCTGATCAGCCGCCGAGGTCCTGACGCACCGGGCGCCGAGGAACTGACGCAAGAACTGCGGCAGTTGGGCGCCGAGGTCACCGTCGCCGCAGCCGATGTGGCCGATCGCGGCGCGCTGGCCGAGCTGCTGGCCCGCTTCTCGCCGGAAGAGCCGCTGACCGCCGTGGTGCACACGGCCGGTGTGCTGGACGACGTTCCTCTTGAGGGACTGACACCGGAGCGGCTGGACACCGTACTGCGGCCCAAGGTCGACGCGGCCTGGCATCTGCACGATCTGACCAGGGACATGGGCCTCACGGCCTTTGTGCTCTACTCCTCCGTCGCGGGTCTGCTCGGCACCGCCGGACAGGCCAACTACGCCGCCGGCAACACCTTCCTCGACGCCCTGGCCGCTCACCGCAGGGCCCAGGGACTGCCGGGCGTCTCGCTCGCCTGGGGCCTGTGGGGCGAGACCGGCTCCATCGCGGGCCATCTCGCCGACGCGGATCTGCGCCGGCTGGCGCGCTCCGGGCTGCTGCCGCTGGCGAGCGACGAGGCCATGGCCCTGTTCGACGCCGCGCCCGCCACCGGTGAGCCGGTGCTCGCCGTCACCCGGCTGGACGCCGCCGCGCTACGGGCGTCCGGCGCCGGGATTCCCGTGCTGCTGCGGGGACTTGTGCCGGTCGCGCCCAGGCGCGCGGTGGCGGCTGCCGACGGTGACGGGACCGGTCTGGCGGAACGGCTCGCCGCGCTGTCCCCGGCCGAACGCGGCCGGACGCTCACCGCCCTGGTGTGCGGCCGGGTGGCCGCCGTACTCGGCCACGCCGACCAGGACGCGATCGATCCCGACCGTGCCTTCCTGGAACTCGGCTTCGACTCGCTGACCGCCGTCGAACTGCGCAACCAGCTCGGAGCGGCGACCGGACTGCGGCTGCCCACCACGACGGTCTTCGACCATCCCACGCCGGCTGCGCTCGCCGCGCACCTCCTCGCACAGCTCGTCGTGGACACCGCGCCCGGCGAGCCCGTGCTGGCCGAGCTCTCCCGGCTCAGGTCCGCGATCGAGCGGTCCGCCTCGGACGCCGACGCCTACCACCGGATCACCGCCCGGCTCCGTGAACTGCTCGACGCGGCGGATCTGGCGAACGGCGGCACCGGCGCCTCCGAGGAGAGGGACGAGAAGGATGGGGACAACCTCGAATCCGCCTCCGACGAGGAGCTGTTCGCCCTTGTCGACGAACTCGACTGAGCGCGGCGGTTCCGGCGCATCAGAGGCCATCGACCACACCACATCTGGGAGTTGAGAACCATGGCGGACGAGGAGAAGCTGCGCGACTACCTCAAGAAGGCCATCGCGGACGCCCGCGACGCGCGCAGGAAGCTGCGTGAGGTCGAGGACCGGCAGCGGGAGCCGATCGCGATCGTCGGGATGGCATGCCGCTATCCGGGCGGTGTCGCCTCGCCGGAGGATCTGTGGCGGCTGGTGACGGAAGGCACGGACGCCGTCGGTGAGTTCCCGGCCGACCGGGGCTGGGACGTGGACGCGCTGTACGACCCGGATCCCGAGCGGACCGGTACCTCGTACAGCCGCGAGGGCGGCTTCCTGCACGATGCGGACGGCTTCGACCCGGAGTTCTTCGGCATGTCCCCGCGCGAGGCGATCGCGGTCGATCCGCAGCAGCGGCTGCTGCTGGAGACCGCGTGGGAGACGTTCGAGCGCGCCGGTCTGGATCCGGCCGGGCTGCGCGGCTCCCGTACCGGTGTGTTCACCGGTGTGATGTACAACGACTACGGTTCACGGCCTCATCTGCCTCCGGAGGACTTCGAGGGCTATCTGTTCAGCGGCAGCGCGGGCAGTATCGCCTCCGGCCGGCTGTCCTACACGTACGGGTTCGAGGGCCCCGCGGTGTCGGTGGACACGGCGTGCTCGTCGTCGTTGGTGGCGTTGCATCTGGCGGCGAACGCGCTGCGTTCGGGCGAGTGTGATCTCGCCCTCGCGGGCGGTGTCACCGTGATGTCCACTCCGGTCGCGTTCGTGGAGTTCTCCCGCTTGCGTGGGCTTGCCGCGGACGGCCGGTGCAAGTCGTTCTCAGCGGAGGCGGATGGGACGGGCTGGGCGGAGGGTGTGGGTCTGCTGTTGGTGGAGCGGCTCTCGGATGCCCGGGAGAAGGGCCATCAGGTGCTTGCGGTGATCAGGGGCTCCGCCGTCAATCAGGATGGTGCGAGCAATGGTCTGACGGCGCCGAACGGTCCGGCTCAGGAGCGGGTGATCCGTCAGGCGTTGGCGAGCGCCGGTTTGACGACGGCCGATGTGGACGCGGTGGAGGCTCACGGCACCGGGACGCGGCTGGGTGATCCGATCGAGGCGCAGGCGCTGCTGGCGACGTACGGGCAAGAGCGTGAACGTCCGCTGTTGCTGGGCTCGTTGAAGTCGAACATCGGTCATGCCCAGGCGGCTGCCGGTGTGGGTGGTGTGATCAAGATGGTGCAGGCGATACGCCACGGCGTGCTGCCCAAGACACTGCATGTGGAGGAACCGTCGCCGTTCGTGGACTGGGACTCCGGCGCCGTGGAACTGCTGACCGAGGAGACGGACTGGCCGGAGGTGGACCGTCCGCGTCGCGCCGCCGTCTCTTCCTTCGGCTTCGGCGGCACCAACGCCCATGTGATAGTCGAGGAGGCACCGCCGGAGGAGCAGACCGAGACCGAGCCACGGCCCGAGGACACTCCCGAGGCTTCCGAGGACGAGTGGCAGCCGTTGGCATGTGTGGTGCCCTGGCTGCTGTCGGGCCGTACGCCGGAGGCCCTGGCAGGGCAGGCCCGCAAGTTGCTCGCGGTGGCCGAGGCGGAGAGCGGCCGGTCGGAACTGGACCTGGCGTACTCCCTCGCGATGACGCGCGCGCACTTCGGCCCCGGTGCGGCGGTGATCGGTGGTGACCGGGCGAGTCTGGTCGACGGGCTGCGGTCGCTGGCGGAGGGCCGGCCCGCTTCCGGTGTGGTCAGCGGTGCCCGGTCGTCGGGCAGGACGGCGTTCCTGTTCTCGGGCCAGGGCGCCCAGCGGGCCGGGATGGGCCGTGAACTGTACGAGTCGTACCCGGCGTTCGCCGGTGCGCTGGACGAGGTGTGCGCGCTCTTCGATCCTCATCTGGAACACTCGCTGAAGTCGGTGATGTTCGCTGCCGAGGGATCGGCCGCGGCGGCGCTGCTGGAGGAGACCGGTTTCACGCAGCCCGCGCTGTTCGCGTTCGAGGTGGCGCTGTTCCGGCTGCTGGAGTCCTGGGGTGTGACACCGGATGTGGTCGCCGGGCACTCGGTGGGCGAACTGGCGGCGGCCCATGTGTCGGGCGGTCTGAGTCTGAGCGATGCCGTGAGGCTGGTGGCGGCCCGCGCCGGGCTGATGCAGGCGCTGTCCCGAGGCGGCGCGATGGTGGCGGTACAGGCGGGCGAGCCGGAGGTGGCCGCGCTGCTGGCGGGACGTACGGCCGAGGTCGCCCTCGCCGCGGTGAACGGCCCGTCGTCAGTGGTGGTTTCGGGCGAGGAGGCGGCGGTGGAGGAGATCGCCGGCCACTTCGCGGAGCTCGGGCGCCGGACGAGCCGGCTGAAGGTGTCGCACGCGTTCCACTCGCCGCACATGGACGGGATGCTGGAGGAGTTCCGTACCGTGGCGAAGGAGGTCACGTTCGGGACTCCGCGTATCCCTGTCGTATCGACACTGACCGGGCGGGCCGCCTCCGGTGATGATCTGCGGACCGCGGACTACTGGGTGGACCAGGTGCGGCACGCCGTCCGGTTCGCCGACGCGGTTCGTACGCTGGAGTCCGAAGGCGTCACCACGCTGCTGGAAGTGGGCCCGGGCGGAGTACTCAGCGCCCTGGCGGCGCAGTCGGCGGGACAGCCCGATGTCACCGCAGCCGTGCCCGCCGTGCGGGGTGGACGGCCCGAGCCCGAGGCCCTGGTCGCCGCGCTCGCCACACTGCACTGCCGAGGCACCGCGGTGGACTGGCAGTCGTTCTTCGCCGGAACCGGCGCCCGACGGGCGGAGCTGCCCACCTACGCCTTCCAGCGGGAGCGGTACTGGCTGCGGCCGGAAGCTCCTGAGCCCACGGCGGCGGAGAACGCGCTCTTCCGTGTGGCGTGGGAGCCCGCGACCGTACCGGCACCGCAGGAGCCGCCGCGGTGGGCGGTTCTCGCACCGGCGGACGCGACGGTCGGGAACCTGCCCGACGTGGACCGGTTCGCCGGGATCTCCGAGATCGCCGACGCGGTGGCCTCCGGGACCCGGATCGACTCCGTACTCGTTCCCTTCGCGTCACGGTCCGCTTCGGCGGAGTTCGCCGACGGTCCGCACCGCGCACTGGAACTGGTGGGGGAGTGGCTGGCGGAGGAACGGCTTGCGGAAGTACGACTGGTGGTCCTGACCTCGGGCGCCGTCGCGGTGTCCGAAGGCGATGACATACCGGATCTGGGAGCCGCCGCTGCCTGGGGACTGCTCCGCTCGGCGCAGTCCGAGGCGCCCGGCCGTATCGTCCTCGTCGACGCGCCCTCCGTGACGGACGCCACGCTCTCCGCTGTCGCTGTCGGCGAAGAGCCTCGTACGGCGGTACGCGAAGGCACCTTACTGACACCGCGGTTGACGGCCCTTCACAAAACAGGACCGGCCGACTCGGACCTCGGACCGGCCGACTCGCCCTGGGGGCCCGACGGTACGGTCCTGATCACCGGCGGCACCGGCGCTCTCGGCGGTGTGTTCGCCCGGCATCTGGTGGCCGGCCAGGGAGCACGTCATCTGCTGCTGGCCAGCCGCCGAGGAGAACAGGCGGACGGCGCCGACGAGTTGGTGGCGGAGCTGACCGGACTGGGAGCCACCGTCACGGTCGAGGCCTGCGATGTCGCGGACCGGGAGGCCCTCGCCGCGGTGCTGGCGAGGATACCGGGCGAGCATCCGCTGACCGCGGTCGTCCACACCGCCGGAGTCCTCGACAACGGACTGCTTTCCGCGCAGAACACCGAGCGACTGGACCATGTGCTGAGGCCGAAGGCCGACGCGGCGTGGCATCTGCACGAACTGACCAGGGACCTGGACCTGAAGGCGTTCGTGGTCTTCTCGTCCACGGCCGGAGTCTTCGGCGCGCCCGGCCAGTCCAACTACGCCGCCGCCAACGCCTTCCTGGACGCGCTGGCCCAGCACCGCGCGGCCCAGGGACTTCCCGCCACCTCCCTCGCCTGGGGCCTGTGGCAGAGCCGTGGTATCAACGCGGGCCTGAGCGCACGGGACTTGAGCAGATTCGCCCGCGACGGATTCCGGCCCGTGACCGACGACGAGGGACGGGCCCTGTTCGACCGAGGAGTGGCCTCGGGTGTGGCGGCGCTGGTGGCCTCTCCGGTGGTTGTCTCGGTGGCCACGGGCGGCGCGCGGCCCGGCGGTGCGAACGGCGGCAGCACGGCGGAGACGGCCGGGTCCATGTCGTTGGCCGAACGGCTTGCGGAGCTGTCGGAGGCCCAGCAGGAGCAGTATCTGCTGGAGACCGTCATCACGACCGTCGCGGCGGTCCTGGGCCATGCGAGTCCGGCCGGTATCGCACCGGACCGGCCCTTCCAGGAACTGGGCTTCGACTCACTGACCGGCGTCGAACTGCGCAACCGGCTGGGCGCCGCCACCGGCGTCCGGCTGCCCGCCACCCTGGTCTTCGACCACCCGACACCGGCCGCACTCGCCGCGTATCTACGGGCCGAGGCCGCTCCCGAGGCCATGGACCCGGCACGCTCCGTCCACGACGAACTCGACCGTATCGAGGCGTCGTTGGCGGAGCTCCCGCAGGACGACGAGGCCCGCTCCGGTATCTCCGTACGCCTTCAGACTCTCCTGGCCAAGGTGAGCGCGTCCGTGGACACGGCCGACACCACACCTCGGCCCGATCTGATCGCCGACGCCTCGACGGACGAGATCTTCGCCTTCATCGACACCCAGCTCGGCCGCGCGACGGGCTGACCGCCCGGCGCCACATCAGGCCACGTTCCCTGCCACGCCCCGCCATGCCACGACCATGACCACGCCCCGCCACGTACCGCGTTCCTGGCATCTTGCCGTACCGAGGAGAGACTGATTCCGCATGTCCGCAGACATGTCCAATGAGCAGAAGCAGGCCGAGGCCAAGGAGCAGAAGCTGGTCGACTACCTCAAGTGGGTGACGACCGATCTGCGGAAGGCGCGCGAGCGGATCACCGAGCTGGAGACGGCCGGCGAGGAGCCCGTCGCGATCGTGGGAATGGCATGCCGATTCCCGGGCGGTGTGACCTCGCCCGACGAGCTGTGGCGGCTGGTCGCGGACGGCACGGACGCGATCAGCCAGTTCCCGGCCGACCGCGGCTGGGACCTGGAGGCGCTCTACAGTCCGGACCCGGAGGAGCCCGGCACCTCGTACACCAGGGAGGGCGGATTCCTCGACGGTGCCGCGCTGTTCGACGCGGGCTTCTTCGGTATCTCGCCGCGTGAGGCACTGGCGATGGATCCGCAGCAGCGGGTCCTGCTGGAGACGGCATGGGAGGCGTTCGAGAACGCCGGGATCGATCCGGCCACGCTCAAGGGATCGAGGACCGGTGTCTTCGCGGGTGTGGTGGAGCAGAGCTATCTGGGACTCGAAGGGCCCGAGGAGTTCGAGGGCTATCTGATGACCGGCAAGCTCAGCAGCGTCGCCTCCGGCCGGATCTCCTACACCTTCGGTCTGGAGGGCCCGGCGCTCTCGGTGGACACGGCGTGCTCGTCGTCGCTGGTCGCCCTGCATCTGGCGGTGCAGTCGGTGCGCAAGGGCGAGTCGACGCTCGCGCTGGCGGGCGGTGCCACCGTCACCGCCACGCCCGGCGGATTCGTGGACTTCTCACGTCAGAAAGGGCTGGCACCCGACGGCCGCATCAAGTCGTTCTCCTCGTCGGCCGACGGCACCTCGTGGTCGGAGGGCGTCGGCCTGCTCGTCGTCGAGAAGCTCGCCGACGCCCGCAGGAACGGCCACCGGGTACTGGCGGTGGTACGAGGCAGCGCGGTGAACCAGGACGGTGCGAGCAACGGTCTGACGGCACCGAACGGTCCCTCGCAGGAGCGGGTGATCCGGCAGGCGCTCGCGAGCGCCGGTCTGACGGCGGCCGATGTGGACGCGGTGGAGGCCCATGGCACCGGGACGCGGCTCGGTGATCCGATCGAGGCGCAGGCGCTGCTCGCCACCTACGGTCAGAAGCGCGAACAGCCGCTGCTGCTGGGCTCGTTGAAGTCCAACATTGGTCACACCGTCGCCGCCGCCGGCGTCGGTGGTGTGATCAAGATGGTGCAGGCGATGCGCCATGGCGTACTGCCCAGAACGCTGCATATCGAGGAACCGACGCCCATGGTCGACTGGTCGGCGGGTGCTGTGGAACTCCTCACCAGTGCCCGCGACTGGCCCGCCCGTACGGAGGGCCCACGGCGCGCGGCCGTCTCCGCGTTCGGCGTGAGCGGGACCAACGCGCATGTCATCCTCGAAGAGCCCGAGCCCGTGGACGGGAAGGTGGGCCAGGAGCGGCAGCGCACCGTACAGCCGCTGCCCGTGGTGCCCTGGACGGTCTCCGCGAGGACCGAGGACGCCCTCCACGCCCAGGCCGCGCGGTTGTCCGCGTACGCCGAGGCGCATCCGGAACTGGACATCGCCGACATCGGTCTCTCCCTGGCCACCACCCGCACCGCACACGACCACAGCGCGACCGTCGTGGGCGCGGACCGGGAGGAACTGATCGCCGGACTGCGGTCGTTGGCGGAGGGCATACCGGCTCCCGGTGTGCTGAGCGCGGTGCGGTCCTCGGGCAGGACGGCGTTTCTGTTCTCGGGCCAGGGCGCCCAGCGGGCCGGGATGGGCCGCGAACTGTACGAGTCGTACCCGGCGTTCGCGAAGGCGCTGGACGAGGTGTGCGCGGTGCTCGATCCTCATCTGGAACGCCCTCTGAAATCCGTGATGTTCGCCGCCGAAGGATCGGCCGAGGCCGCACTGCTCGCCGAGACCGGTTTTACTCAGCCCGCGCTGTTCGCCTTCGAGATGGCGCTGTTCCGGCTGCTGGAGTCCTTGGGCGTGACACCGGATGTGGTCGCCGGACACTCGGTGGGCGAGCTGGCGGCGGCGCATGTGTCGGGTGTGCTCGATCTGCCGGACGCCGCCTGGCTGGTCGCCTCCCGCGCCCGGCTGATGCAGGCACTGCCTCGCGGCGGTGCGATGGTGGCGGTGCGGACGACGGAGCAGGAGGCGGTCGCGCTGCTGCTGGGCCGTGAGCACGAAGTGGGCATCGCGGCGGTCAACGGCCCTTCCTCCGTGGTGATTTCGGGTGACACCACGGCCGTCGAGGAGATCGCGCATCACTTCGCGGAGCTGGGCCGCCGGACCAGCCGGCTGGCGGTGTCCCACGCGTTCCACTCGCCGCATATGGACGGGATGCTGGAGGAGTTCCGTACGGCGGCGAAGCGCGTCTCGTACCACGCTCCCGCTGTTCCGGTGGTGTCCACACTGACCGGCCGGATCGCCACCGGCGACGAACTGCGGTCCGCCGACTACTGGGTGGCTCAGGTCCGGCAGGCCGTACGGTTCGCCGAGGCCGTGACAAGCCTCCACGAGGAGGGCGCGACGACCTTTGTCGAGATCGGTCCCGACGGTGTTCTCACCGCGCTCGCCCAAGGCGTCCTCACGGACCGGGCGCCGGGCGCCACCACGGCCATCGCCCTGCTGCGCCGCGACCAGCCCGAGCCGCGCAGTCTGGCGGGCGGGCTCGGTCTGCTGCACATGACCGGCGCGCGGCCCGACTGGCCGGCGTTCTTCGCCGGGACCGGTGCCCGGGCCGTGGAGCTGCCCACGTACGCGTTCCAGCACCAGCCCTACTGGGTGGACGCCGCCGAGTCGCACACGGACGCCGCCGGGCTCGGCCTCCAGTCGGCCGGGCATCCGCTGCTGGGCGCCGCCCTGCTGCTGGACGAGAGCGACGAGGCGGTGTTCACCAGCCGGCTGTCGGTACGTAGCCATCCCTGGCCGGCCGAGCACACCGTGGACGGTACGGCCGTACTGCCGGCCGCCGCGCTGGTCGAGCTGGCGATACGGGCGGGCGACGAGGTCGGCTGCACCGTCCTGGACGACCTGACCGTCGAAACGCCTCTGGTGCTGCCCGCCGACGGCGGCGTCCAACTGCGTGTCACGGTCGGCGCGCCCGACGCGTCCGGGCACCGTGCGCTCGCCTGCCACTCCCGGCCCGACGGCACCGGCGCGTCATGGATCCGGCACGCGCACGGCCTGCTGAGTTCCGGCCCGCTCATCCCGCCGCCCTCTCCCGAGGCGGCGCAGCAGTGGCCACCGGCCGGCACGGAACCGCTCCCGGCGTCCGATGTCCGGCTGCGCCTCGCGGAAGCGGGCACGGTGTACGGACCGGCGTTCCAGGGCCTCACCGGGCTGTGGCGACGAGGCGACGAGCTGTTCGCCGAGGTCGTGCTGCCCGACGCGACGGCGGAGCGGGCGTCCGAGTACGGGCTGCATCCGGCGCTGCTGGAGGCCGCGCTCCAACCGCTGCTGCTCACCGGACCTGCGGCACGCGGCGCCGGCTCCATGGCACGTGCGGGAACGGTCGCCCAGTGGCGTGGCGTACGTCTGTACGCCACGGGCGCCACCGCCCTGCGGGCCCAACTCTCCCCGGCAGACGGGTTCCCCACGGACAGTGGCACCTTCACGGTGCGGCTCCTCGACCCGACCGGGCAGCTCGTCGCCGAAGCCGACGCCGTCACCGTAAGGCCGTTCGACACGGCGGCCCTCGTCTCCGCGAGGATCCGCCCGTACGACGCGCTGTTCCGGATGGAGTGGACGCCGTACCCGCTCCCGCCCGTCGGCGGTACGGAAGTACGGTGGGCCCTGCTCGACGGCGCCGGGCAGGCCACGGCCGACTCCACGGCCGCCTACCCGACCGTGGCCGAGACCGCCGCCGCGATCGCCTCCGGCGCGCCGGTCGACGCCGTACGCGTCCATCTGACCAGCGAGGACGGGACGGCCGACACCACCGCCTCGGTCCGGGACACCACCGGCCGCGCGCTGGCGCTCGTACGGGAGTGGCTCGCGGAGGAGCGGCTCTCCGATGTCCCGCTGGTGGTGCTGACCTCCGGCGCGATGGCGGTGGCGGACGGCGACGATGTCACGGATCTGGGCGGTGCGGCGGCCTGGGGGCTGCTGCGTTCGGCGCAGTCCGAGGCGCCCGGCCGTATCGTCCTCGTGGACCTGCCCTCCGACGCGACCACGGCACTTGACGCGACCACGGTCCTGGACGCGACCACGGACATACTGCTCTCCCGGCTGCTCGCCACCGGTGAGGCCCAGGCCGCGATACGTGAGGACACGGTTCTGCTGCCGCGTCTGGCCCGTGTACGACGCGACGGCCTCGGCCCGGAGCCGGTCTGGGACTCCGGAGGTACGGTACTGATCACCGGCGGCACCGGTTCGCTCGGCGGGCTGTTCGCCAGGCATCTGGTGACCGAGCATGGTGTGAACCATCTGCTGCTGGTCAGCCGCCGTGGTGAACAGGCCCCGGGAGCAGCCGAGTTGGCGGCGGAGCTGACCGCGCTGGGAGCCACGGTCACGGTCGAGGCATGCGATGTCTCCGACCGCGAGGCGCTTGCCGCGCTGCTGGCGCGCGTACCACGGGAGCATCCGCTGACCGGCGTGGTCCACACCGCCGGTGTGCTGGACGACGGACTCGTCACCGCGCAGAACGCGGAGCGGCTGGACGGTGTGCTGAGGCCGAAGGCCGACGCCGCCTGGCATCTGCACGAGCTGACGCGGGACCTGGACCTGACCGCCTTCGTGCTGTTCTCGTCCGTCGCCGCCGTGATCGGCGGGCCCGGCCAGTCCACCTACGCAGCCGCCAACAGCTTCCTCGACGGGCTCGCCCGGCATCGCGCCGCCCATGGACTGCCGGCCCTCTCCCTCGCCTGGGGCCTGTGGGAGCAGTCCTCCGGACTGACCGGAGGACTGACCGAGACCGATCTCCGGCGTATCGCCCGCAGCGGTTTCCGCCAGGTCGCCACCGAGCAGGGCCCGGCGCTGCTCGACCTCGCGCTACGGCTCGGCCGCGCCGACACCGTCGCCACTCCGCTGGATCTGGCGGTGCTCCGCGGACAGTCGCAGGTGCCCACGGTGCTCCGCTCCCTCGTCCGTACGCCGGTACGCGCGGTCGCCCGCGCCGCCGCCGACGACGGGACCGGTCTCGCCGACCGGCTGGCCGGACTGACCGGGCCGGAGGAGCAGCGCGAGGTGGTACTGAAGGCGCTGCTCGATGCCATGGGAGGCGTCCTCGGGCACGGCGGCGGCCGGGGCATCGATCCCGAACGGCCCTTCACCCAGCTCGGTTTCGACTCGCTCACCTCGGTGGAACTCCGTAACCGGCTCGCCGCCGTGACCGGTCTGCGGCTGCCCGCGACGCTGGTCTTCGACCATCCGACTCCGGCGGCCCTGGCCACCCGGCTGCTGACGGAGCTCCTCGCCGCGGGCGCCGGGCCCGGCACCGACTCGGGCGGTGTGGCCCAGGACACCGTCGACTACGCGGCGGACATCCGTCTCGCGGATGACATCCGGCCCGCGGCCGAGACCGTGAGTCCCACCACGAATCCGCGGGAGATCCTGCTGACGGGAGCGAGCGGCTTCCTCGGCGCGTTCCTGCTGCGCGATCTGATGCTCACCACCGAGGCGCGGATCCACTGCCTGGTACGCGGAGCGGACGAGGCGGTGGCGTACGAGCGGCTGCGTACGAGCCTGGAGTGGTACCGCGTCTGGGACGCCGTCGATCCCGACCGGCTCTCGGTACTGGTCGGCGACCTCGCCGAGGAAGGACTCGGCCTGGCTCCGGAGGTCTTCGACTCACTGGCCCGCACGGCCGATGTCGTCTACCACGCGGGAGCGACGGTCCACTGGCTGCATCCGTACGCGGCGCTGCGGGCGGCCAATGTCCGTGGCACCGAGGAGATCCTGCGGATGGCCGCGCGCCATCGCACGGTTCCCGTCCACTATGTCTCCACGGTCGGTGTCTTCGACGGCCCGGTCACCGCCGGCGTACCGCTCAAGGTGACCGATCCCACCGGCCCGGCCGAAGCGCTGCCCAGCGGATATCTCCAGAGCAAGTGGGTCGCCGAGCAGCTCGTCGGACTGGCCCGGGACCGGGGGATACCCGTGTCCGTCTACCGCGTGGATGTGATCTCCGGCGATCAGCGCAACGGCGCGTGCCAGACACGCGACTTCGTCTGGCTCAGCCTCAAGGGACTGCTCCAGGCGCAGGCCGTACCGTCCAGGACCGAGGGCCGCTTCCATCTGCTGCCCGTCGACTATGTCAGCGCGGCGATCATCGGGATCTCGGTCAAGCCCGACACGGCCGGCGGTACGTTCCATCTCTTCAACCGGAGCTCTCTGAGCCTCTCCGACTGTGTGTCCCAACTGCGCGGCCTCGGATACCGGTTGCGCGACACCGACCGGCAGGAGTGGAGCGCGGCGGTACGGGCCGACCGCACCAACGCGCTGCTTCCGCTGCTGCACGCGTTCGAGATGATGACCTCGGACACGGATGCCTTCTATCCGCCCATCGACACGACAGAGACGGAAGCGGCGCTGGAGGGCACGGGAATCGAGTGCCCGCCGCTGACCGAGGAACTGTTCGCCACGTACGTCGACTTCTTCGTACAGGAAGGACACTTCCCGGCAGCCGACTGACCGTGTGGGGCTGACGGTGGATCAGAAATGAGGGTGGAGCGTCCCATTCGGGATGCTCCACCCTTCGCTGTTCCTGCTTCCCGTTCTTGTTCCCGGTTCCGTGCGCCGTTCACACGGCCGTCAGTACGGGAGTTGTCCGCGCGGTCTACGAACGGGACCTGATCAACTGCGCCATGTGCCGCCCGGCGGTGAGCAGAGGCCGCTCGCTCCGGAAGACCTGGGAGGTCACCTCGGCGCCTTCCAGTGAAGCCAGTACGGTGCAGGCGAGATCCTCCGCCTCCTCCTCGCCGAAGCCGCACTCGCGGAACTTGACGGCCAGCACCTCCTGCCAGTTCCGCAGCGCCGCGTGGCACGCCTCCTGGATACGGGGCGTACGGCCGAGCGTCTCCAGGGCCGTCGCCGTGACCGGGCAGCCGTCGGTCCAGTCCGACTCGCGCAGGGCGGTGGCGAGCCGACGGGCGCAGTTCTCCACCGCGACGGCCGGATCGTCCGAGCTGTCGAGCCCGGCGCTCAGCGTGTCGGCGAACTCCTGCTCGCCGTGCCGGATCGCCGCGACGGCCAGCTCCTCCTTGCCGCCGGGGAAGAAGTGGTAGACGGAACCGAGTGTGGCTCCGGCCTCCCGGGCGATCAGTTTGATCCCCGTGCCTTCGTACCCCTGCCGCTGGAGGAGCCGCGACGCGGAGCGCACCACGCGCTCGCGCGTGCCGATGCCGGCCTCCGTGTCCCTGGCGCTCACACCCTGCGGCTTGGTCTCCATGTCATCAATCTACTTGATAGAGCGATCGTTCTGGAAGCCTGATACATTGTCACTTGATAGATCGCTCGTTCTAGTGAGTCGAGCTGGTCGCCTGCCGTCGCTCCATTCATCCCCATGCCTGAGCGGCGGCAGCGCGGCCCACACATGATGAATCAAGGAGAGCTCCAGATGAGCAAGCAGTCGGTAACGGTCATCGGTCTGGGCCCGATGGGCCAGGCCATGGTGAACACCTTCCTGGACAACGGCCACGAGGTGACCGTGTGGAACCGGACCGCCAGCAAGGCCGAGGCGCTCGTGGCCCGAGGTGCTGTACTGGCTCCCACCGTCGAGGACGCGCTGAGCGCCAACGAGCTGATCGTGCTCAGCCTGACGGACTATGACGCGGTGTACGCCATTCTTGAGCCGGTGACGGGTTCCCTGTCCGGCAAGGTCATCGCCAACCTCAGCTCCGACACCCCGGACAAGGCCCGCGAGGCGGCCAAGTGGGCCGCCAAGCACGGTGCGAAGCACCTCACCGGTGGTGTGCAGGTGCCGCCGCCGCTGATCGGCCAGCCCGGGTCCTCCACCTACTACAGCGGTCCCGAGGATGTCTTCAAGGCCCACGAGGAGACCCTGAAGGTCCTCACCAACGCGGACTACCGCGGCGAGGACGCGGGTCTCGCGGCCATGTACTACCAGGCCCAGATGACCATCTTCTGGACCACGATGCTGAGTTACTACCAGACCCTCGCGCTGGGCCAGGCCAACGGTGTCTCGGCGAAGGAACTGCTGCCCTACGCCACGATGATGACGTCGATGATGCCGCACTTCCTGGAGCTGTACGCCCAGCACGTCGACTCCGCGGACTACCCGGGCGACGTGGACCGGCTCGCGATGGGGGCGGCCAGTGTCGACCACGTCCTGCACACGCACCAGGACGCGGGCGTCAGCACCGTGCTGCCGGCCGCCGTCGCCGAGATCTTCAAGGCGGGCATGGAGAAGGGCTTCGCCGAGAACAGCTTCTCCAGCCTCATCGAGGTGCTCAAGAAGCCGGCGGTCTGAGACCACGGACACCGCGCCCGGGTCTCCGGGGGTGTTCCCCCCGGAGACCCGGCCCCAGGGCCTGTCCTTCGGATCTTGCCGGGCTCGTCCGGAAGGCAGGCCGACCTTGCCCTCAGTCCCTCACGAGATGCGCCTCACCCGGCTGTCGGCGAGATCCGGTGCAGGTCCGTCAGGCCAGTGCGGCGGCCTGCTGGGCCGCCCGGAAGCCGGACTCGATCGCTCCCTCGATGAACGCGCCGTGCCAGCCCTTCGCGATATCGGCACCCGCGAACACGATGCGGCCGTGCGGCTGTTCGATCGCGGGGAAGAGCTGAAGAAGCTGATTGGGCCGGCGCAGACCCCAGCCGCCCGCCGTGTACGGGTCCTTGGCCCACTCCATCGCCTGGTGGCGGAGGACCGTGGCACCGGGAAGGAACTGCTGGACGGCCGCCCGCACATCCGTGGAGTTGTTGACATTCAGCGACGGACCGGTGAAGCAGATGAACAACCGTCCGTCGGGAAGCTGCTGCTGCGGCACCATCATCAGGATCGGGGAGCCCTCGCCCGCCTGGGCGGCCGTCGCCGGGACGTTCCCCTGGACATGGACCCACATCTTGGTGGCGTGCGGTACACCGATGCCCTGGGTGGTGGCCTGGGTGTGCGCGGCGGGCAGTCCCGGGCTGAAGGTGATGTTCTTCCACACATTGGCGGGGGTGGCCACGACCACCACCGGCGAGACGAACTGGGCACCGGCGACGGTCTCGACCGTCACCAGTCCGTTCGACTCGGTCACCTTCTTGACCGGGGAGTTGAGACGTATGTCGGCCTGGGACTCATTGAGCATGGCCTGGAGCAGCGCGGTCATACCGCCCGTGGGCCGCAGGCTCATCGTGGTCGAGTAGGTGCCGTACGAGCCGCCGGAGAGCTGGATCCACTGGGCCATAGCGGTCAGGCCACCCCGGGTGCTGGGCCCGCCGGAGTACACGGATGTCTCGCTGTTGAGCCACTTCCGCTCGGTCGGCGAGAGCTGCATCTGTCCGAGCCGGTCGGCCAGCGAGAGCGGGTCCACGGACGCCAGCAGGTCCGAGCGGAACAGCGGTTCCTGGGGCCGTTCGAAGTAGTTCTCCGATCCCGCGTAGAACTCCCCCCAGAGCTGGCCGAGCGTCGCGAACGCGTCCTCGGGAGGCAGGACCTGGAACCCCTGGTCCCCGGGCAGCACCATCCGCTCCGCGACGACATCCTCGTAGGTGCTCCGGTTGTAGCGCTGGAGTTCCTTGTGAACCAGAGGCTGCTGAGGACCGAGCCAGCTCCCTCCGATCTCGACCTGTGCGCCGGCGAAGGTCCCGGTCCAGATCCGGCCACCGATCCGGTTCCGCGCTTCGAGTACGAGCGGCTTCAGGCCCTGAAGAGCGAGCTCTCTCGCCACGGTGCCGCCCGCGTACCCGGCGCCGATGACGATGGCGTCCACTACCGCGGCCTCCTTGGCCCGTGCCACACCGGCGGTGGCCGGGATGAGCGAGGTGGTCAGCGCGGTCGCGCCGGCCGCCTTGAGAAGACTGCGACGGTCGAACCGGCGCTGGGCCGGACCGTTGGATTCAGTGCCACGGAAAGACATGCGAAGTACTCCACTGATGTTGGTTGTCGGGTTTTCGCCATCGGGCGGAGGAACGCACACCGAATGAGGCGGGCGCGCGGCATCGACTGATGTCTGCTGTGCCGTGACCCGTCGGTCTGTGTGCGGTGCAGAGGCACACCGGAGAGAGCTGCGACAGCTCGTCGTCACGGTGTCTGTGGCCTATGTCTCGGCGCTCTGCGTGGATGGGCGGGTGCCGAATGAGTTCCGCTCCGTCATTCCCCCTGGAAACGGAGCGTAAGTCGGTGAGAAGCGGGCGTCACGTCATCGAGTGGAAGGCCGCACTGCCTTCGGACGGGATCGCCGCATGAGAAATGTTCATCTTTCACGCTTCCGGGGTGATCCCGGATCGGTCTGGTCATTGCTGTTCCCCCCGTGCACGGCTCGGCGCAAAACATCCTTGTTCTTTGCTCCGAAGCGTTGTTCAAGACTGTAAAGGGCGCCTGTCACCGAGTGGACTATGGCTGCTCATTGCCCGGTAATTATTCGCACATTCAGGTTTCGCGTGAATACTCTCTGGGAACACGACCGCACTCTCTGGGATCGGGGACGGCGATGCCGTCGCGCCATGTGTCCTGAATGCCCGACGGCAACACAAATGCCCCCGGTCGAAAGACCGGGGGCACTCATGGATCCGGGGGACCGGCAGTTGCGGCGCGGGGCCGGAATGGGAACGGGTCAAGCTCCGGAGACGGCGGCGCGTACGCCGACGGGCATCAGATGTACTCCGTACCCGGCTCCAGTCCGAGGAGTACTCGGCCATGTGCCTCCAGCGAACTGACGGGAGTCAGCAGACCGTGCAGCGAAAGGGCCGCGATATCCCGGTAGACGCGCTGGAACGCGTTGCCGCGGGCGATCGTCGAGGCGGAACTGATGTTGTACAGGACCTCGACCGCCTCCTTCGCCGTCTGTACGACATAACCGACCTGACCGCGGACGGCGGCCTTGGCCTCGACGGTCATCTTCTCGCCGGCGTCCTCCCGGTTCTGGATGCTCTCCAGCCAGACCCGCTGCAGCGCCTCGCACGCGGCGATCTTGTTGGCGGCCGTCGCCACCTGCACCTGGGTGTACGGATGCAGGCTCTGCTCCGTCCACTCCGTGTAGGTGATGCCCTTGCCGGGGAGCCGCTCGACGAAGAGGTCGAGCGCGGCCTTCGCCAGTCCGATGTACACCGGCGCGCAGGTCGCCAGGATGTAACTGATGAGGTTGTAGTTACGGCCGTTTATGTCCGCGTTCCAGCGGTCACGTGTCGACGCGTCATACACCGTCGCGTCCACCACACGGTGAGCCGGGACGAATACGTCCTTCACCGTGGAGGTGACACTTCCCGTTCCCGCCGCGCCGAAGGTGTACCAGTCGTCGGCGACCGAGACCTCCGAGATCGGCACGATCGCGAAGAGTTCCTCATGCTCTCCGTTCGGAAGCTCCGCCATGGCGGCGCATATGTTCCATTCGGCGCCGCGGACGCCGGTGTTGAAACGCCAGCTCCCATTCAGGATGTACCCGCCGTCGGTCGCCTTGAGCGTTCCCGACGGAGTGAAACCACCGGAGATCCGGACCGATCCGTTCGCGAAAATCTCTTCCTGTGCCTTGTCCGGATACAGGCTCGCGATCCAGGTGCTGGACATCCAGACCGACGCGACCCAGCCGGTCGAACCGCAACTGCGCGCGATCTCGGACAGGACCTCGGCCTGGTCGGCCGCCGGAAGGTCCAGTCCGCCGAAACGCTCCGGGACCGCGACGCGGAAGGCGCCCGCCTCCTTGAGCAGCTCGATACTTTCTTCCGTTATCCAGCGGTGGGACTCCGCGGCCTTGCTGTTCTCCCGCAGCGTGGGGGAGATTTTCCTGATGGCATCCAGCACCATCGCAAGGTTCCCCTGGGACGTGGTCATACTGCCTCCTCCAATCATCACAATGTGTAGATCGAGGTCAGCGATCCCTCGACAACTGCCGCGGGTCACCCTACCGGCGAGGTATGGGAGTTGCTTCCGTTCTCCGGTCATGCTCCGGTAATTGATCCTTCATCAGCCTCGCCGTCATTATCCGTTACCGAATGATGGAGGGCTGGTTGATTACTGGGGAAAGCGCTTCCTATTGACTGAATACATCGCGCCGTGGGACGCCGGGAGAATTTCCCCGTGAGGTGAATGCCCGGCCGCCGCGTCCGTCCGGCGGGCTCGTGCGGACCATGGCCGTGACGGCTTCGCATCCGGGTGTCGTGACAAGGGTTGACAGTGGTCGGTCGTTGGCGCACCCTCTCGGGAGAGCGCTCTCCGGTGGTACTTCCAGCCCCGGAGCGATGAGTCCGGAGCCACCGACAGCCACCCTTCGCGTGCCGTCGCTGACCGTGCCACGGCGTTGTGGTGGACAGGTACCACACCCGTGGAGATGTATATGAGCCTCCTGCCCTTCTTACGCGTACTGCGCGTACGCGGAAACGCCCGGCGCCGGAGACCCTTGGTCGCTCTGGCCGTCGCGCTGAGCCTCGCGACGGGCGGTGCCGTCGGGACCTCGACCGGCAGCGCGGAGGCCGCCGACACCTTGCTGTCGCAGGGCAAGGCCGTCACGACCTCCCCGACCGAGAACGCCGGCACTCCCGCCTCGGCCGCCGTCGACGGCGACGCCGGAACCCGCTGGTCCAGCGCCGCCGCCGATCCGCAGTGGCTTCAGATCGACCTCGGCGCCACCGCGTCCATCAGCTCCGTCGTCCTCAACTGGGAGACGGCGTACGCCACATCGTTCAAGATCCAGGTGTCGGGCGACGCCCAGAACTGGACCGACGTCTACTCCACGACGGCCGGGCCCGGTGGCAGCCAGACGCTCACCGTCAGCGGCTCCGGCCGCTATGTGCGGATGTACGGCACGGCCCGGGCCACCGGTTACGGCTACTCCCTCTGGGAGTTCCAGGTCTACGGTTCGGCCGGTGGCACCGGCGGCGGTCCCTCCGGAACGCCCATCTCCGCCTACAAGCAGGTGTCCGCCTCGACATGGGAGGGCGCCAACGCGCCCGCGGCGGCGCTGGACGGCCGTACGGACACCCGCTGGTCGAGCCAGTTCGCCGACAACCAGTGGCTCCAGGTGGATCTCGGCGGCCCGGCCACGATCAGCGGCATCGAGCTCAACTGGGAGTCCGCGTACGCCACGGGCTACCACATCGATGTATCCGACAACGGCTCCACCTGGTCCACGCTCTACACGACCACCACAGGCCGGGGCGGTGTCGAGAAGCTCGCCGTCACCGGCAAGGCCCGCTACGTACGGATGTACGGCACGGTCCGGGCCACCGGTTACGGCTTCTCGCTCTGGGAGTTCCAGGTCTTCGGATCCGTCGACGGCTCCTCCTCCACCGCGCCTCTGCTCTCAGGACCCACCAAGGCGCCCGCGACACTGAACCAGTTCGCGCTGTCCGCGCCCGCCGACCGGGCCATGATCACCAACACCCGCAGGCCCGCGTTCTCCTGGGCGCCCGTCCAGGGCGCCGTCCGCTACGAGCTCTGGCTCAATGTCACGCGTACCGACTACGACTTCACCGCCTCGGGCAATCTGCTCGACCTCTACACCAAGGTCGCCGAGCCCACCGGCACCACCTACACGCCGAGTTGGGACATCACCGACCGGTGGACCTACAAGTGGTTCGTCGTCGCGGTGAGCGGCTCCGGTACGAGGACCACCTCCAACATCCGTGCCTTCAGCGTCTATCTGCCCGAGATCGAGACAGTCAACGACGGTGTCGGTGTCATCAACGGCGCCCGCGACCTGAACAAGAACGGGGCCATCGAGCCGTACGAGGACTGGCGCCAGCCGGTCGACACCCGGGTCGCCGATCTCCTCGGCAGAATGACGCTTGAGGAGAAGGCCTTCCAGATGTTCTACAACGCCCAGTCGTACCCGAGGTCCGGCTGGCACTTCGGGCCGGCCCAGCCGGCCGATCTCCACGACATCCTGCTCTCCACGGCGGCCACCAGACTGGGAATCCCGCCGGTCTCCGCGGGTGACACCACCGCCGGCTACCAGACCACATACCCGCTGCAGAGCACGCTGGCCGCGGCCAGGAACCACGGCCTCGAATACCAACTCGCCGACATGCAGCGCAAGGAGCAGTTGGAGGTCGGCACACGCGGCACGCTCTCACCGCTCGCGGAGGTCGGCACCAAGGTGCTCTATCCCCGTATCCAGGAGGGCGGCGGCGAGAACGCCGATGCCGTGGCCGCCCAGCTCCGGGCCCTGGTGGCCGGCCTCCAGGGAGGACCGGAGCTCAATCCCGCCTCCGTCCTCGCGACCGTCAAACACTGGCCCGGCGAAGGCGCAGGCGGTGAGGCGGGCATCGTCTACGACGGAGTGACCATCAAGTACCACATGATCCCGTTCCGGGCGGCGATGGAGGCCGGCGCCGTCAACATCATGCCTGGGTACGCGGGCAGCTCCTATCTCGACCCGGGCGGTCCCGGCGCGGGCGACAGCGCCAAGATCCTCGCGTATCTGCGGCAGAACCTCGGCTACACAGGACTCATCACCACGGACTGGCTGCCTTCCGGCGCCTGGGTGAACGCGGCCAACGCCGGTTCCGATGTGATGGGCGGAGCCGACCCGGGCGCGACCGGTTTCACCATGGCGGACTTCCAGGCCCGGGTGCCGCTCGCCCGGATCAACGACGCGGTGACGCGGATCCTCCGGCTCAAGTTCCAGCTCGGTGTCTTCGAACGTCCCTACGGCGACCCGGTGAACGGTCCGTACCGTTTCCACCAGCCCAGCTATGCCGCGCTTGCCAACCAGGCATCGCGCGAGTCCAACACACTGCTCAAGAACAACGGTGTGCTCCCGGTCAGGCTCAACCGCGGTGACAACATCGTGGTCGCGGGCGCCCGCGCCACCGACGGAGCCGCGTGCTGCATCTGGTCCAGCTACTTCCATCCCAACTACGGTTCGCTGACCACACTGGAAGCCATCAGAGCCAGGGCCTCCACCGCCGGTGTCAACGTCTACCAGGACACCGGACCATCACCCAAACTCGCGGTGGTGGCCGTGGGCGAGCCCTCCTACACCCATGCCACCGCGTGGCCGAACACCCAGCCGTATCTGCCCGCCGACCAGCTCGCACTGATCCGGAGCTTCAAGGACCAGGGGATTCCGGTGGTCGTGGTGCTGACACTGCCGCGGCCGATCGTGATCAGCGAGTGGAACGGGCTGGCGGACGCCATCGTGGTCACCTACCGAGGCGGTGAGGAGGTGGGACCTGCCACAGCCTCCCTGCTCTTCGGCGACTACACGCCCAAGGGCAGACTTCCCTGGCAACTGCCCAGAAGCCTTGACCAGATCCTGAAGCCGGGCGGCGGTGATGTGCAGGCCGACGCGAACGAGAAGTGGGATCTTCCCTACGATCTCGGCGCCACGGACGCCGAACGCGCGGACATCCGGGCGAAGATCGACGCCGGCCAGCCGGTGCCGACGGCCTATGGAAACCCGCTCTATCCCTACGGCGCGGGCCTGTCCGGCTGGAACTAGCAGACGTAAGAAACACGAGAACACGGGACCGCCCCGGCCGGCATCGCTGCCGGCCGGGGCGGTCGTGCCCGTAGACCCGTACGTACGGTACGGCTCAGGCGAGCGTCGCGATCGCCTGGTTGAAGGTGGCCGACGGACGCATGACGGCCGAGGCCTTCGCCGCGTCGGGACGGTAGTAGCCACCGATGTCGACCGGCGAGCCCTGCACCGCGATCAGCTCGTCGACGATGGTCTGCTCCTGCTCGGCCAGCGTCTTGGCGAGAGCCGAGAACGCCTCCGCGAGCTGTGTGTCCTCGGTCTGCTTCGCCAGCTCCTGGGCCCAGTAGAGCGCCAGATAGAAGTGGCTGCCGCGGTTGTCGATACCGCCGAGGCGACGGCTCGGCGACTTGTCCTCGTTCAGGAAGGTCGCGGTCGCGCGGTCGAGCGTGTCGGCGAGGATCTGGGCCCGCGCGTTGCCCGTGGTCTGCGCGAGGTGCTCGAAGCTGACCGCGAGCGCGAGGAACTCGCCCAGGCTGTCCCACCGCAGATAGTTCTCCTTGACGAGCTGCTGCACATGCTTGGGCGCGGAGCCGCCGGCGCCGGTCTCGAACAGTCCGCCGCCGTTCATCAGCGGCACGACCGAGAGCATCTTCGCGCTCGTGCCGAGTTCGAGGATCGGGAAGAGGTCGGTCAGATAGTCACGCAGCACATTGCCGGTGACCGAGATCGTGTCCTCGCCGCGGCGGATGCGCTCCAGGGAGAACGCGATCGCGTCGACCGGCGCCATGATCTCGATCCGCAGGCCCTCGGTGTCGTGCTCGGCGAGATAGGTCCTGACCTTCGCGATCAGGCTCGCGTCGTGCGCGCGGCCCTCGTCCAGCCAGAACACCGCCGGGTCACCGGTCGCACGGGCGCGGGTGACGGCCAGCTTGACCCAGTCCTTGATGGGCAGGTCCTTGGTCTGGCACATACGCCAGATGTCACCGGCGCTGACCACATGCTCCAGTACGACATCGCCGTTGTCGTCCACGACGCGCACCGTGCCGGTGGCCGGGATCTCGAAGGTCTTGTCGTGGCTGCCGTACTCCTCGGCCTTCTGCGCCATCAGACCGACGTTCGACACCGAGCCCATGGTCGACGGGTCGTAGGCGCCATGGGCGCGGCAGTCGTCGATCACGACCTGGTAGATACCCGCGTAGCTGCTGTCAGGGATGACCGCGAGAGTGTCGGCCTCCTTGCCGTCGGGGCCCCACATATGACCGGAGGTGCGGATCATGGCCGGCATGGAGGCGTCCACGATGACATCGCTCGGTACATGCAGATTGGTGATGCCCCGGTCGGAGTCGACCATCGCCAGTGCCGGGCCCTCGGCCAGCTCGGCCTCGAAGGACGCCTTGATCTCCGCGCCCTCGGGCAGCGACTCCAGGCCCTTGAGGATGCCGCCGAGACCGTCGTTCGGGCTCAGACCGGCCGCGGCGAGCTTGTCGCCGTGCTCGGCGAACGTCTTCGGGAAGAAGGCCCTGACCACATGGCCGAAGATGATCGGGTCGGAGACCTTCATCATCGTGGCCTTCAGATGCACCGAGAACAGCACACCCTCGGCCTTGGCCCGGGCGACCTGCGCCGCGAGGAACTCACGCAGCACCGCCACCCGCATCACCGACGCGTCCACGACCTCGTCCGCCAGCACGGGCACCGACTCGCGCAGCACGGTGGTGGTCCCGTCGTCGCCCGCCAGCTCGATACGGAGCGAGCCGGCCCGGGCGATCACCGCGGACTTCTCGGTGGAGCGGAAGTCGTCGGCGTCCATCTGCGCGACATTCGTCTTCGAGTCGGCCGTCCAGGCGCCCATCCGGTGCGGATGCGCCTTGGCGTAGTTCTTGACGGACGCGGGAGCGCGGCGGTCGGAGTTGCCCTCGCGCAGCACCGGGTTGACGGCGCTGCCCTTGACCTTGTCGTACCGCGCGCGGACGTCCTTCTCCTCGTCGGTCTTCGGGTCGTCCGGATAGTCCGGCAGCGCGTAGCCCTGCTGCTGGAGCTCGGCGATCGCGGCCTTGAGCTGCGGGATCGACGCCGAGATGTTCGGCAGCTTGATGATGTTCGCCTCGGGAGTCCCGGCCAGCGCGCCCAGCTCGGCGAGCGTGTCATCGATTCGCCGGTCCTGGTCAAGACGCTCCGGGAAGCCGGCGATGATCCGCCCTGACAGCGAGATGTCACGGCTCTCGACGGTGACGCCGGCCGTCGACGCGTACGCCTCGATCACGGGCAAGAACGAATACGTCGCGAGGGCCGGGGCCTCGTCGGTGTGCGTATAGATGATGGTCGAGTCAGTCACCGGTCGCTCCGCTCCACGTCTGCAACATTGCTCGACATCAAGATATCTCGTGACCCACCACTGTTCGACAGGGCCCTGCCTCACGAGGGCGCGAACACGTCACGCCCGCCGCATCACGCCCGCCGCTCGTCCGGAGCGTCGTTGCGCATACGGCCGTCGGTGGTGAGGGGCGGATCGTCCAGTCGCGGCAGGTAGCAGCGCTGGAACAGCTCTCCGGTGAACTCGCGACGGCTCCGTACTCCCGCCTTGTCGAAGACCTTCCGCAGATGGTCCTGCACGGTGTACTCCCCGATGTGGAGCGAGTCGGCGACCTCGGCCGTCGAACGGCCGAGCAGTACATGCTGGGCGACCTGGCGCTCACGCGGAGTGAGACCGTACGCGTCGAGGACGATGGCGGTCAGTTCGCCCGGGCGGCTCGGCGCCAGCGAGACATAGGTGAGCGCCTCCGACCCCTCGCCCTCCGCCTTCTCGCGCCAGGCGCTGAGCGTGATCCAGTGGCCGGTACGGCTGATCGCGCGGGACTGCACCTGGACACCGAGGCCGGCGGAGCGGACCTTGTGGGTGAGCGCGTCGAGAGCGAACGGATACCGGTGCCCGGGAGCGGGATGGGCCTCCTGGACGAGGCTCAGCCAGCGCTCGGCGGTGGAGGTGCACAGCCGTATCCGCTGGTCGTCGTCGAGGATGAGCAGGCCGGCGGCGTCCGGTACGTCGTCACGGTCGATACCGCCGAGGAGGAGCGAGCGGCGCAGGGCCGTCGTGGCCGGTGCGCTGACGGAGGTGGCGAGGGCGACCTCGGCGGGAGTGAAGGGCCGCGAGCCGTCGGCGCGGCACAGTACGAACAGTCCCCAGGTACGGGAGCCGTCGCGCAGGAGTACACGTAATTCGTCCGAGAGTCCCGAGGGCCGGAGCACATCGCGGTAGTAGACGCTCTCCGCCACCCGGCCGGCCATGGAGTCGCTGAGCAGACTGACGGGCGTGGTACGGCGGGCGAGGGCGCGGATGTTGTCGACACCGGCCTGATCGGCGTGCTCGATCTCGAACAGGCGCGGCATCACACTCCGCGGAAATCCGTACTCGTGCAGACCTCCGGTGTCGAGGAGCGTCGCGGGATCGAGCATGACGGCGCACCAGATGTCGGCCGGGACGGCGGTGAGCAGGGCGTCGGCGGCGGCCTGGAGGACATCGAGCGCGCCGAGCGGTTCGGTGCCGCGCAGCCGGCGCGCGAGGGCGTCGGCCAGCGCGTCGCGGGCGGCGGGAGCGACCGCGGCGCCTCGGGTACCGGAACGGCCTGTACGACCGGAACGGCTGGAGGGACCGGAACGGCCGGTAGGACCGGATCCGGCGGTGTGGCGTTCGGGATCTGGGCGGGAAGCGGAAGTCACGCGAGCAGGCTAGGGCGACTCCCAGACATCTGGGATGGGAATGGCACAAAAGCCCGTCTAGTTTGGTACCTCCAACCGGGCGGCGTACGGGGGCAGTTGACGTAGCGCCTTCCGCGCGGGCGTGCGCGCCGGGGGGCGCGCGAGCAATGGGGGAGCCGCCGTACCGGTGCTCCATGAGGCGGAATGCCGGTGCGGCGGAACAATGACAACTGGGGGGTTTGATGACGATTCGACGACCGGGTCCGGTCATCAGGCACGGAAGACACCACGCACGACACCACGCACGCAGGACGGCACTCGCGGCGGTGTGTCTGGGCGGACTGGCGGCACTGACCGCCTGCGGTGGCGGTGGCGGGGACGCGTCCGGCGAACCGTCGGACAGCGGCTACACCATGACGGCGGAGCCGTCGCCCATGGAGACGACGGCGCAGGTCACGCCCTCCGTGACGGAGACATCCGCGCCGACCGAGGAGATCACCGAGGAGTCCTCGGACGACACCTCCTTCGAGGAGAACGACAGCGCGGACGAGACCTCCTCGGACAGCTCCGGCGAGCAGGACACGGCATCGGGAGTGCCGCGCGGCCAGTGGACGGGCACGGCGACCATCAGCGTCGACTTCGCCGATCCGGGCTGCGCGGAGGCATCGGAGTCCTACGAGCTGCCGGCGACGCTGCTCATCGACGATCCGGTCGGCGGAGAGGAGAACGGCTTCCATCTCTCCTGGGCGAGTGACAGCCAGACACCGGCGGGAGCGTTCGGTGTGACCTCCGCGCTCGACGGGACCGACACCGTGGACGGCGAACCGGTGGCCATCAGCTACTGGTCGCTCTCGGACGACGGGTCGGGCGACATCTCCGGAAGCCTCACCGATTCCGGCGCCGCCGAGGGAGCCGCGCTGAACCAGCTCTTCGTACCGAAGCCGATCCTCCCGTGCAGCCAGTACATGGTCTTCCCGTACGGCATGGCGACGGGCACCACGCTGGAGGGAATCGTGACCGAGGACTCGGCGTCGCTGACACTCAGCGGTACGTCGCTCGACGGGACCAGGAGCTTCAGTGTCGAATGGTCGTGAGGAGCCCGAGCGCTCCGAGGCGGTCACGGACGCAGACCGTGCGGGACGGGCCGAACCGCTGGACGTCTGGGCCGGACGGATCGCGGAGGCGGTCGCGCCGGACGAGATCTCCTTCGCCGGGCTCACGGCACGCGTATACGTCGAGGGCGGCCGGGGCCGCCGTGGCCTGCTGCGCTCCGCGCCTCCGGCGCCGGGCGGTGCCGGAGGCGAACTGGCCACGCTCCTGCCCGCCCTCTGGCACGCCCTCGCGGTGTCGTACGACCTGCTGGTGGCGGCCCTCGGCTCGCCGGTCGTCAGCAACGCGGTGTCGGGCGCGGCGCTGCTGCTGGCTCTGGAGGAACGACGGACATCCGGGGCCCGGGACGGGAATCCGGCGCAGGTGCGTGGCGCGGGTGGTACGCGCACGGCGGGTGGCGCGGACGGTATGGGCGCGGCTGATACGGCGGGCACGGCCGGTTCGGGCGCCGGGACGCCCTCCGGGCCCGGCTCGGGCGTCAGCTCCGCCGATCTCGCCGTTCTCGCCGGCGCCGTGGCCCAGGTGTCCCGCTGCCTCCAGGACGGCGGTACGCCACGTCACCAAGCCGATCTCGCCGCCGCCGAGGCCGTCGCGGCTCTGTACGAAGGCCGCGACGCGGGCGCCGGCGCCTTCCTCGGACTCCTGGCGGGCCACCGGCCACCGGGCGCGCCCGCGCCGATACCCACGAGCACGGCCGTATCTGCCGTCCTCCGTCTGCGGCGCCGACTGGCCACCAGGCTGTCGGGCCGTAGCTCCGGCTCCGGCATCCCAGCGAGCGGAGAGTGAAGCGGCCTCCCGCCTCCGGCGGGCCCGCGCTGCCTCCACCGCCCTGGCTGTGGCTGGTCATGGCGATGTATCTCTATCAGGTGCCCGGCAGTGTCACCTGGTGGCACGCACAGATCCTGGACCTCTGGACGGACCGGACATACGGCGCCGCCGTCGTCTCCAGTTCCGGGTTCGCCGCGCTGCGCGTGATGACGGTGAGCCAGGCGATGCCCTTCCTCGTCATGGCGTCCGGAGTGGCCACCGTCCTGCTGCCGCATCTGCGCGGCCGGTACACCGAGTGGCGCTACCACCTCGTCGATCCCGGTGGCGGCGCCGCGGACGGTCCGTCCTCCGCCGTACGTTCCGTACAGCGCCTGCTCGACCAGCACGCGCCGGGGACGACGCTCAAGCTCTCCCTCCGGGCCCGGGGCCCGTCGATCAGGGTGTACGCACGAGGCTGGCGCGGGCGCAGGGTCGCCGTGTCGCTCGGATTCCTCGCGCTCCGGCAGAGCGATCCCGACCGGGCCCGTGCGCTGCTGCTCCACGAGGCGAGACATCTCACCTGCGGCGAACATCTCATCACCGGTCTCGGCAGCCCTTTCACCCGTGTCGTCGGCGCCTGGCCCGTGCTGCTCCTGGTGTGCGGTGCCGGCCCGGTGGTCTGGCTGTTCCTGACACACGCGCCGACCTCCTCGATGATGGTTGTCCAACTGGCCGTCGTCGTCATGCGGCTGCCGCTGGTGCTGCTCCTGCCTGTCATCGCCCTGTGGTGCGCCGAGTTGGCGGCGGACCGGTACGCGGTGGCCGATGCCGGGCGGCGCACGGTGCTGGAGGCACTCGACGCCACCAGAGCCTCCGGGCCGCGCCGGATGCTCGGCAAGCTGTACCACCCGCCGAGCGCGCTGCGCAGGTGGTTCATCGAGCGGTCGCATCGGCCGGTGGCGCCGCTGCTGCTTCTGCTGGCCGGGCCGATCGCCCTGCTGCTGTACGCCGTGCTCGTGACGCCCTTCGGCGTCGTGAGCCTGATCGCCCTCGGCGACGCGCCGCTCACCGCGCTCGCCAGCGGGCTGGACCTGGCACACCGGGACCTTCTCTTCTGGCCCTGGTGGGCGGTCATCCTGACCGTGGTCCTGCTGTGGCCGCTCCTGGCGAAGCCATGGCTCCGACTGTGGGGCGCTCCTCAGGCCGTACCGTCCGCCCGCGAAGCCATACCGGACGCCCACCAGGCCGTACCGGACGCGCCGAGCCTGTCCCTGCCCGCGTCCCCGCCCGCACTTGACACCTCGTACCGCCGCCGGACGCACCTCATCGCCGCTCTGCTCCCGACCGTCGTCCTCGCCGTCGCGCTGCTGCCACGTACCGGCGCGGCCGAGCGCGATCCCGTGCTGCGGCCCGACTCCGCCACGAGCGCCACGGCGGAGACCGAGGACTGAGACGGTCCCGGCCATTCACGGGTTCTTCCTCCAGCCATTGCCGAACCGGCGCCGAAGTGCCCGCCGGCCCCGCGTAGTTTGCCCTCGGTCAATCGGACAAACTTCGCGGAGACGTACATGTGCAGTCCGCTTCATCAGCCCGACGGCGCCCTCCCGGCCGCCGCCTCCAGCCGCCGTCGCTTCCTCAGAGCCACCGGGCTGGCCGGCGCCGCGGCAGCCGCGGGATTCGCCGCCACCGCCACTCCGGCCGCTGCCGCGCCGACCTCGGTCCTGCCGGGCCACGGCACGTCCGGCAGCGTGGCGCCGTGGCGTCCCGATCCCGACAGCCCGCGCTTCACGCTTGTCGTCATGCCGGACACCCAGTACCTCTTCGACGGCGAGAGCATCCATCCGGCTCCGGTCGAGGCGTCGCTCCGGTACATCCTCGACCACGGGCGCGACGAGAACATCGTCTTCCTGTCGCATCTCGGCGATCTCACCGAGCACGGCCTGCCGGACGAATTCGGGCCGCTGAGCGAGACGTTCGCACTTCTCGACCGGCAGCGCGTCGGCTACAGCGTGGTCGCGGGAAACCATGACATCCCGTCCTCCACCGACGACCAGCGCGGCCGTACACCCTATCTGGACGCCTTCGGGCCGCAGCGGCTGCGCCGGCTGCCCACCTTCGGCGGAGCCACGCCCGACGGCTACAACACGTACCATCTCTTCCGCGCCGCGGGCCGGGAGTGGCTGGTGCTCGCACTCGACTGGCGGCCCTCGGCGGCCGGCCTCGCCTGGGCGCGGAAGGTCATCGCGGAGCATCCGAAGACGCCCGTCATCCTCACCACTCACGAGCTGGTGTACGCGAACGACGCGGGCGACGAGGCCGAGTTCTCCGACCACGGCCGGCATCTCTGGGACGAGCTGATCGCCGGGAACGACCAGATCTTCCTCACGCTCAACGGCCACTACTGGCCGGCCGCCCGCACCACGCGCCGCAACGCCGCGGGCCATGACGTCCATCTGCACATCACCAACTACCAGAACCGTTACTACGGCGGAAGCGCGATGATCCGCCTCTACCGCTTCGACCTCTCCAGGAACACCATCGACGTGGAGACCGTCTCACCGTGGATCCTCGGCAGGGCGGGCGAGCGGCTCAACGAGCTGGAGGCGAGGAGATCGAGCTGACCGGACCGGAGGACAGATTCTCCGTCGCACTCGACTTCGAGCAGCGGTTCGCGGGCTTCGCGCCCGTTCCCGCGCGCGGTCCGCGTCCCGCCGCGAAGATGCTGGTGCCCGGCACCGTCGCGTACTGGCGCTTCGACGGCCCGCACCAGGACGGCTCGTCGGCCGACGAGGCCCTGCGCGTCCCGGATCTGTCCGGCCACCGCAACGATCTGACCAGGGTCTCCGTAGCCGGCAGCGGCGCCGACGCACTGCGCTGGTCCGACAGCCACCATCCCGACCAGCCGGGCCACGGCAGCCTGTTCTTCGACGGCGGCAAGCCTCCGCTGCGGGGCGGCTATCTCCGTACCGCCGACGGCGCTCCGCTCAACTCGCACACCTTCCGGTCCGGTTACACCATCGAGGCCTTCTTCAGGATTCCCGCAGACTGGACCTCGGGACACAACGCCTGGTCCGCTCTGCTGAGCCGGCGCGGCTCGGTGGGCGCGCTGGGCGGCGGGAGCGACGGTGATCCGAACGAGCCCGTGGCCACGCTCTCCCTCTCCGACGGTCCGGGCACACAGTGGGCCGCGGCCCCGCTCAACCAGCCGTCGCTGGTCACCAACTGGGGTCATGAACTGGAGCGCGAGCGGTGGTGGCATGTCGCCGTCGTCAACGACCGACAGCACACCACGATGTATATCGACGGCTGCCCGGTCGCCCGTAATCCCGCCACCCGGACCACCGGACTCGCGACTCTCGGTCTGCCCTGGCTGCTCGGCGGCTACGAGTACGGCGGCACTCTCGACCAGCTCTTCTACGGCTGGGTCGGTGACATACGCGTCGTGGAACGCCCGCTGCCCGTACGCGACTTCATGAACGCCTGAACCGTCCGTCCGAGCCTCGATGTGGTCCGCCGACGGACGCGGGACCGCCCGCCGTGTGCTGCCTCGCGCGCGGCGGGCGTCTCCGGTGTCACCGGGCCCCGAAGAGCCAGGTGTACGCGGCCTGCGCCGTGAACTCGCGCTGCCCGCCCGGGAACAGCAGCCCTGCCGTGGCGAACTCCGGGTCGGCGGCGGTGGTCCGGACATAGGGAATCGCAATACAGCGCATTCCGGCGGCGTGTGCCGCGACCGCACCGGGACCGGCGTCCTCCAGGACCACACATCCCGCGGGCGCCGTGCCCAGTCGGCGCGCCGCCTCCAGGAAGACGTCCGGCCGCGGTTTGCCATGGGCGACCTCCTCCGCAGAGACCGTTGTGGTGAAGTACCCGTCCAGACCGGTGACGGTCAGGGCCATGTCGATGGCCGCGCGGGACGAGCCGGACGCCACGGCCATCGGTACGCCCTCGGTGTGCAGCCGCTCCACGAACTTCCGCATCTGCGGGAACACCTCCGTCGAGGTGCGGACCCGCTCCAGATAGAGCCGGTTCTTCTCGGCGAGCAGTTCATCGACCGGCGCGTCGATCCCGTACTCCTCGCGCAGCGCCGCCAAGGTCTCCCGGGTGCCGATCCCGATGAAGCGGGTGTGATGCTCCCAGGTGAAGCCGGTGACACCGTGCTGGGCCAGGACCTGTCGTCCGGCTTCGTAATAGTTCGGCTCGCTGTCCACGAGTGTTCCGTCGAGATCGAAGATGACCGCCGGTGTATACGAAGTACTCATGCGCTCCAGCATGCCAAGCCGCGCCCGCCATCGCTCATGGCTCCCGTCCCCAGGCGATCTCCGGCGATCGCCAGGTGATCCGCATGCGATCCCCAGGTGTTCCCGGGCCCGGATCCGGGGATTGGTCCAGACCGCCTGCTACCGTCGGCCGGGCATCAGCGGATCGGTCGTTGAGGTTCAGCCGAAGAGGGGACATATCGTGGGCGGCAGGAACGACGGGCGGGCCTTCATCGGGTCGTTCACTTCGGCGGGTGGCCGCGGCATCATCCACGCGGCCATGGACGCGGAGACCGGCGCGCTGACGGAACGAGGAGCGACCGACGCCGTCGCCGATCCTTCCTTCCTGGCGCTCTCGCCGGACGGTTCCGTGCTGTATGCGGTTTCCGAGACGGAGGAGGGCGCGGCGGCGGCCTTCACGGCACCCGACGGGACCGAGGCCCGGGTGCCGAGGCTGATCGGCGATCCCGTCCCTGTATGCGGTGCCAGTCCCACGCATCTCACGCTCGCCGGCGGCCATCTGCTGACCGCCAACTACGGCTCCGGCAGCGTCACGACTCTGCCGGTCGGCGGCGACGGCGGACTGCTGGCCGCCGCCGGAGTGCTCCAGCACGAGGGCCGGGGCCCGCATCCGGACCGGCAGCGCGGTCCGCACGCGCATCAGGTGGTGGCCGATCCGAGCGGGCGCTGGATCCTGGCCACCGACCTCGGCACCGACTCCGTACGGATCTCCGCCCTCGACACCGCATCCGGAGAGCTGACGGCGCACGGCGAGACGGCGCTGCGTCCCGGCACCGGGCCGCGCCATCTCGCCTTCCATCCGGCAGGCGGCCATGCCTATGTGCTGAACGAGCTGGAACCGACGCTCACCATCTGCCGCTGGGACGCGGAGAAGGGCCTACTCGAACCGGTCGGTGAGACTCCCGTCCTGCCCGACAGCGTGGAGGTCGCGAGCTATGCCTCGGAGGTGGTCGTGTCCCACGACGGACGGTTCGTCTGGGCCGCCAACCGAGGCCATGACAGCATCGCCGTCCTCGCGCTCGACGCCACATACGAGAAGGCGGAACTGGTCACCACCGTGCCCTGCGGTGGCCGCTGGCCGCGCGATCTGGCCCTCGATCCGACGGGCCGCCGTCTGTACGCCGCCAACGAGCACTCCGGTGATGTGACCTGGTTCGACATCGACCTGGCGACGGGCATCCCGGCCCGCGCGGGCTCCATCAAGGCGCCCGCCGCTTCCTGCGTGATCTTCGGCTGACCGGACCACCGGACCGAACGCGGAAGGGCCCGCGCCGGAGAGGTCCGGTGCGGGCCCTTTCCATGCGTACGGAGGACATGGCCGTCCCGTACACAAGGGCATCCGTCGGTGTGGTGTCAGTGCGTCGGTGATCCCTGCGGCTGCGCGGGAATGCCCAGCGCCGTCGTGTACTTCGACAGCACCAGCTTGCCGATCGCCGGATAGGCGCCCAGCGGTTCCGCGGCGGCGCAGTCGGCCTCCTTGAGCGCTGCTTCGAGCAGCCCTTCGGGCAGCTCGGGGCCGACCAGATACGGCGCGAGCGCGAGCTGCGTCGAACCGGATTCGCGCAGTTGCTCCGCGATCGCGGTGATCGAGCCCTCCTCGTCGAGCGCGGCGGCCATCACCGGTACGGCCAGACGCGCGGCCAGCAGCATTCCGGTGATCCCGGCGGTCTGGACCGCCTCCTGGCCGCCCACCGTGGCCAGGATGATGCCGTCGGCCGCCGTCGCGACCGTGAACAGCCGGGCGCGGTCCGCGCGGGCCAGCCCGGCCTCCGACAGACGTACATGCAGAGCCTCGGCGAGCAGCGGGTGCGGACCGAGGACATCCGTCAGCTCCGCGACGGCGCCGCTCTCCGCGACGGCCTCACGTATCCGCGAGACCAGTCCGCTGTCGGGACCGGCGAGCAGCGGTACGACAACGGCGGCGGGGCCTTCGGGCTCGGTGACCTCACGGCCCGCGGCCTTCGCCAGCTCATAGCGTTCGGTGCGCAGCGCGGCGGTTCCCGCCAGGACGCCCGCCAGCGCCGGGTACTCCTCGTCGTCACCGTCCAGGAAGCCGATGACGGCGTTGAGGCCGGGCAGCTCGGAACGGGCGATGCTGACGATCTCTTCGGCCAGACCGCGCACGGCGGCCGAGGGGGTGCCGGGAACGGCGAGAACAAGCGCGGGCGCACCTTCGGGAGCCGCCACCGGTTCGGGACGGCGGTGGCGCCCCGACTGACGGGGTCGCGGCATTCGTACAGGCAGGCCGGATGCGGGCCCAGTGGGGGTGCTCATGCCGTCGAATGCTACTGGTTTTGTGGGCGCGGCTGTTCGGGGAGGGGGCGCTCGTGAACCATCTGTCCTTATTTATCCGTTAGGTATTTTTCCGCTCATCTGTCCTGATGTGTCGGGACGTAGAGCAGCCGTGGATCGTACGGCAGCCGCAGCGAGTCCTTGGCGAGTTCCGCAGCGATCCGCAGCGCTCCGGTCAGCGGATCGGCCGCGGCGGAGACGGTGGTGGCATGCGGAAGCTGCTCGGCCAGCTCGGCCCGCAGCGGTACGAGCAGCGGGTCGCCGAGCTTGAACAGGCCACCGGTGAGGGCGACTTCGGGCGTCCCGGAGGCCGGACAGACCGCCGTGGCCGCCTCCGCGATATACCGCGCGGCGAGCGCGAGGATCTCCGCGGCGACCGGATCCGAGGCCGCGCAGCGGGCCACTTCCGGTGCGAACGAGGCGAGTACGGCGGGCCGGTCGGTACGTGGATAGAGCAGGCCCGGCAGCTCGCCCGCGGGCCCGAAAACCGCTTCCGTTCTGGACAGCAGTGCGGGTGAACCGCCTCGCCGTCCGTCGTGCGCGCGCATGGCCGCCTCCAGCCCGGCACGCCCGATCCAGGCACCGCCGCCGCAGTCGCCGAGGAGATGGCCCCAGCCGTCGGCGCGGTGCCAGCCCGTCAGATCCGTGCCGAGCGCGATCATGCCCGTACCGGCGGCGACGACGGCCCCGGGCCGCTGTCCGAGCGCGCCCGCATAGGCGGTGACCGCGTCCGCGGCGAGCGCCAGCCGCCGTACGCCGAGCGCACGCTCCAGCGCCGTGGGCAGTTCGGCCCGGAGCCCGCCGCCGAGCGTCGCCATCCCGGCCGCGCCGATCGCGACCGCGGACAGGGTGTCCGTACCGGCCCGGGCCAGCAGCGCCTCGACCGCGGGCAGCAGTTGGGCGAGCAGATGCCCGGGATCGATACCGGTGGGCCCGGTGCGGACCGGCTCGGCGGCGGCCGTGGTGCCGATCGTCCTGACTCCGGCCGACTGGCCGCCGGCCGTCGAACCGAGCGCGATCCGCAGCCCGGAGCCGCCCGAGTCCACGCCCAGCACCCAGCTCATCGCCGCTCCCCGGTCATGACCGCTGCCCGTTCATCGCGGCCTCCGCCTCATCGCGGCACCCGGCTCATGGAAGCTGCCAGTCCACCGGTTGCGCGCCCTGGCGGACCAGCAGATCGTTGGCCCGGCTGAACGGACGCGAGCCGAAGAAGCCGCGGTCCGCCGACATGGGCGACGGATGGGCCGACTCGATCGCCGGGAAGTCACCGAGGAGCGGTCGCAGATTGCGGGCGTCACGGCCCCAGAGGATGGACACCAGCGGCTTGCCACGGGCGACCAGCGCGCGGATGGCCTGCTCCGTCACCTCTTCCCAGCCCTTGCCACGATGGGCGGCGGGCTTGCGGGGCGCGGTGGTCAGCGCCCTGTTGAGCAGCAGGATGCCCTGCTGCGTCCAGGGCGTCAGATCGCCGTTGGAGGGCCTGGGCAGCCCAAGATCCGTATTCAGCTCCCGGAAGATGTTCTCCAGACTGCCGGGCAGAGGACGCACCTCGGGCGCGACGGAGAAGCTCAGTCCCACCGCGTGTCCCGGAGTCGGATAGGGATCCTGGCCGACGATCAGGACCCGTACCTCGTCAAAAGGCTGCTGGAAGGCCCGCAGCACATTCGGTCCGGCCGGCAGATAGGTGCGCCCGGCGGCGATCTCCGCCCGGAGGAAATCACCCATTTCGGTGATGCGTCCGGCCGCTGGGCCCAGTGCGTCCGCCCATCCGGGCTCGACAATCTCATTCAAAGGTCTTGCTGCCACGGAGGGCCACTCTACTGCCGCGAAGGGCACACCTCGGCACGCACCCGCCAACCCACCTTCGCCGCACGGCATTTGCCCACCACCTCACAACCCGCTCAGCCGGCTGTCCGGCTGTCGGAAGACCGTCCTGCTGTCACAAGTGTCCTGCTGTCACAGGAGGGCGGCCGCACGGACACAGAGCACATCCGGCAGATGCGAGGCGAGCTGCTGCCAGCTTTCTCCGTCGTCCGCGCTCGCGTACACCTCGCCATTGCGATTGCCGAAGTAGATTCCCGCGGGATCGGTGTCGTCCGTACACATCGCGTCCCGCAGCACCGTGCCGTAATGGTCGCCCTCGGGCAGTCCCGCCGACAGCGGCTCCCAGCTTCCTCCCGCGTCCTCCGTACGGAAGACCCGGCAGCGGCGTCCGGCGGGAACGCGGTCCGCGTCGGCGTTGATCGGGAAGACATAGGCCACATCCGCGCGGTGCGGATGGGCGACGACCGCGAAACCGAAGTCGGACGGCAGGCCCGAGCCGATGTCGCTCCACCGGCCGCCCGCGTCGTCGCTGCGGAACACACCCCAGTGGTTCTGGAGATACAGCCGGTCCGGATCGCCCGCGCCCTGCGCGATCTTGTGGACGCACTGCCCGAACTCCGGATGCGGATCGGGCAGGAAGACCGCCGACACGCCTTCATTGGACGGCGCCCAGCTCGCGCCGCCGTCCCGAGTGCGGAACACGCCCGCCGTGGAGACCGCGACCGTCACGGCGTCCGGATCCCGAGGATCCGTGATCACCGTGTGCACCGCCTCACCGCCGCCGCCCGGCACCCACTGCGAGCGGGTGGGATGCTCCCACAGCGGCCGGACCAGCTCGAAGGTCTCGCCGCCGTCGTCCGAGCGGAACAGCGCGGCGGGCTCCGTGCCCGCGTACACCACATCCGGCGCCTTCGGTCCCGCCGGATGGAGCTGCCACACCCGCTCCAGGGACGCGCCCGTGTCCTTGGGGAACTTCACCGCGGGCCGGCTCGGCTCGGTCCAGCTCGTCCCCAGATCGTCCGACCGGAACACGGACGGGCCCCAGTGCAGACTGTCGGCGCCCACCAGAAGCCGTGGCACCGCCCGGCGGGTGTCGATACCGATCGAGTACACCGCTTGCGCGTTGAAGTGCGGCCCTTCGAACTCCCATCGGCCGCCGCGCCTGCGGCCGAGGAAGAGCCCCTTGCGGGTGCCCACGGTCAGTAGCACGTCGGTCATCGCCGACACCTCCAGGACGTCGCTGTCACGGTACGGGCCAGTCTGCACCCGACCACTGACAATGGCGCCTGGGGTGAACGTCCGCGCAGGTCAGAAGGCCCGGTGATACTGCGGCGGGACAGCTGCGGAGGCGCCCAGCTCACCGGCGGCACGGCGGGCCCAGGACGGATCGCGCAGCAGCTCCCGGCCGAGCAGCACGGCGTCGGCCTCACCGTTGGCGACGATTTTCTCGGCCTGCTCGGCGTCCGTGATCAGTCCGACGGCCGCCACCGGCAGCGCGGTCTCCTTCCTGACCCGGGCCGCGAACGGTACCTGGTAGCCGGGACCGAGCGGGATGCGTACGCCCGAGGCATTGCCTCCGCTCGACACATCGAGCAGATCCACGCCGTGCGCCACCAGCTCGTCCGCGAGGCGCACCGTGTCGTCCACGGTCCAGCCGCCCTCGTCCAGCCAGTCGGTGGCGGAGATCCGGAAGAAGACCGGCAGCTCGTCCGGCCACTCGGCTCGTACGGCGTCGACGACCTCCAGGGCGAACCGCGCGCGGTTCTCGAAGGAGCCGCCGTAGGCGTCCGTACGCCGGTTGCTGTGCGGGGAGAGGAACTCGCCGATCAGATAGCCGTGCGCGCCATGCACCTCGACCACCTGGAAGCCCGCCTCCCGGGCCCGCCGCGTGGCCGCCGCGAACTGCCCGACGATCTCCTCGATCTGTTCCACGGACAGCTCCGCGGGCACCGGATGGCCGTCCTTGAAGGGCACCGCGCTCGGCGCCAGCGGCTGCCACCCGTTGGCCTCGGGACCGACCGGCTCGCCGCCCTTCCAGGGCCGGTCCGTAGACGCCTTGCGCCCGGCATGAGCGAGCTGGATTCCCGGAACTGTGCCCTGCGTGCCGAGGAAGCGCGTGATACGGCGGAACGCCTCGACCTGCGTATCGTTCCAGATCCCGAGGTCGGCGGGGCTGATCCGGCCCTCCGGGCTGACGGCCGTGGCCTCGGTGAGGATCAGCCCGGTGCCGCCGGCCGCGCGCGCCGCGAGATGCGCGAAATGCCAGTCGTTGGGGACTCCGGTGTCCGGGCCGGTCTCGTCCGCGGAGTACTGGCACATGGGTGCCATCCAGACCCGATTGGGGATGGTCAGCGACCGCAGGGTGTACGGCTCGAACAGTGCGCTCACGGTGGACTCCATTCATACGGCGAACTCGGGCGGCGACGGGCGCGGCCGGGCACAGCGGCCGGGCCCGCGCGTCGCGGCGCGGTCCCGGTGATGCTTACTACGATAGCCATCGTAGTAAGGCGACTGTCAAACTACGAAGCCTCTCGTACGATGAGACTCCCTGAAGGAGTGGAGCCGCTGTGACCGCCGCGACCAGTACCCGTGAACTCGCGCATCCCGAGCGCACGGAGATCCGTCTGGAGGATGTACTGCACGCGCTCGCCGACCCGCTGCGGCTGCGTGTCGTGCGCGAGCTCGCCGAGGCGGACCGTGAGCTGGCCTGCTCGCACTTCGAGCTGCCCGTCACCAAATCCACCACCACGCACCACTTCCGGGTACTGCGTGAGAACGGCGTGATCCGGCAGGACTACCGAGGTACGGCCAAGATGAACGGGCTGCGCAGGGAGGACCTGGACGCTCTCTTCCCGGGGCTGCTCGACAGCGTCCTGGAGGCCGCCGGCGCGCAGGCGAAGCGGCTCGGCGGCAGCTGATCCGGGCGGGCGCCCGTCCCCGGCGCGGTATGCGGTGCGATGAGCCGACAGGGTGCCGTACGGGGCCGGGCCGTGCGCGCCATGACAAGAGGCGCGGATTGCCTGATTAAGTTGTGAATGTGTCGGAACATAAATGGATTTCCGCCCAGGAACCCCATGAGCGCGATGCGTACGAGTGGCCCGTGTGGGAGGTGCAGGGGCACGGCACCGTCACCGGCGCCGGTGATCCCAGGGACGGCGCCACACGGCGCGAGATCCTGCCGCCCTGGGTCGATATCCGGCTGACCTTCGCGGACGGCGCCCGGCTCGATGTGCTCGCGGTCGTACGGGACGGCCGTATTGCCATCGAGGACGCGCAGGCCGATCCGCCGCTGGCCCTCGAAGGCTTCGCCGCGCTCGCCGGAGCGATCGAGGCGCCGCTTCAGAACGCCTGCCAGGTGGTCTCGGGCCGGCACCGGCCGCCGGTGCCGGGGACCGTGGTCGCCGAGCCGCCCGTCGCCGGGCCCGTGGCCGGTGAGACGGCCGCCCAGGGCGCCGTCGTCGGCGAGCCCTCCGTGGATGCCGGGCAGGCCGCCGACGGGACCGTGGAGGCCGAGCGGGCCGAGGCCGTCCCGGCCGCCTACGAGATTCCCGCGTACGGCACTCCCGTGTCCGACACCGCCCAGGACGGTCCCGGCCGTGACGTTCCCGCGGCTGACGCGCCCTCCGCCGAGCCTCGCGAAGAGGCGGCGGCCGAGCCCGTGTCCGAGCCCGAGCGGGAACCGGCCGCAGAGGCAGTGGAGGCCGCAGAGTCCGGGCCGGAGCCCGGACGGGAGTCGTCGGGCCGGCACCGGGCCCGTCCGTCGCCGCCGCGCGGCAGCGCCGCCCGGCGCAGCGTCGCCGAGATCTACCGCGCGGCCCAGCAGGCGGGCCAGGATCCGGTGCTCGCGGTGATGTCGGCGACCGGGTTCAGCCGTCGCAAGTCGCTGAAGCTGATCGCGGGCGCCCGCGACGAGGGCCACTTGACGCCGCGTCACCACAGACGCTGACAACACCGCGGCCACCGGCTCCCAGCGGCCTGCTCACATCGAGCCATCGAGCGCATACGGTCACATCGAGCGCATACGGTTCATCTCGACGGTCTGCTGGGCGATGACCTCGTTCGCCATCTCCTCGACCATGACGTTCTTGCCGTCCGTGAGCACTTCCGTGGCCATGGTGATCGCACCTTGGTGGTGTGCCGTCATCAGCTTCAGGAACAGCTCGTCGAAGGCCTTGCCCTTCGCCGCCCGCAACTGAGCCAGTTGGGCCTCCGTGGCCATCCCGGGCATCGTGTGGTGATCATGGCCCTGCTGCGGCTTCGGCCCGCCGTTGTTCTTCAACCAGGCGTCCATCACGTCGATCTCCGGCTTCTGCGAGGCGGCGATCCGCTCCGCGAGCAGCTTCACCGGCTTCGATCCGGCCCGGGTCTCGGCGAGTTCGGTCATCTTCAGCGCCTGACCGTGGTGGACGATCATCATCTGCGCATAGGTGTAGTCGGCCGAGTTGGGCGTGTTGTCGGGTGCGGCCTTCGCCGCCTCCTCGGCGGAGAGCGTCTTCGCGGGCTCGCCCGGTTTGCCCGGCGCCACCACGACCGAGGCGCTGTCGTCCTTGGCCTTGTTCTTGCCGCCGTCCCCCGAGTCGCAGGCTCCCAGGGCGAGTACGGCGACGGCGGCCACCGCCGCGAGAGCGGCCCTGCGGACACGCTGACTCCTGTGGTGGATCAACACGGCGACCTCCTGCGGCACTTGATGTGGTGAAACTTTCCTAGCACGCTTCGACATACGAGTGATCAAAAACTTTCATTACGTCTGTGTTGCCATCTGTTGAGATGTACATGAGAGGGACGATACTGCCGAGGTCCGTGACCCGTTCAACTCTGAACGGATACAAGGGAGGACCGCAGTGATCTCGTTGCACACCACCCGCGTGCGGCGTAGACGTCTGGGCGTGGCGGCAGCCGCGGCCGGACTCTTCGCCACGCTGTTGACCGCCGGACCGGCGGTCGCCACACCCGACCCCGGTGACAGCCCGGCCTCGAAGGAGATCTCCTCCAGCCAGGCCGCCGAAGTGAAGGCGGCCATCCAGCAGGACGAGATACCCGGTGTGGACGAAATCGTCCACAGCGACAACATCAAGCATCTGTCGAACGCCCCCAAGGACCTGATCACGGGGCTCAACTCGGACCTGGCCTTCCAGGGCAAGTACGCCTTCGCGGGCAACTACGACGGCTTCCGGATCTTCGACATCAGCAACCCGAAGTCCCCGAAGACCGTCACCCAGGTGCTCTGCCCGGGATCGCAGAACGATGTCTCGGTCTCCGGTGATCTGCTCTTCCTCTCCACCGACTCCTCGCGCAGCGACAACTCCTGCACGAGCGTCGCCCAGTCGGCGACGATCAAGGAGTCCTGGGAGGGCATCAAGATCTTCGACATCAGCGACATCCGGAACCCCAAGTACATCGCCGCCGTCGAGACCGCGTGCGGTTCGCACACCCACACCCTGATCCCCGAGCGCAAGAACGTCTACGTCTACGTCTCGTCGTACTCGCCGAGCACGACGTTCCCGGACTGCCAGCCGCCGCACGACGGCATCTCGATCATCAAGGTGCCGCGCAAGGCCCCGGAGCGGGCCAAGGTGGTGAACTTCCCGAACCTCTTCCCGGACGGCGGAAACCCGGGCGGGACCACCAACCCGGGTGTCTCGGCGACCACCGGCTGCCACGACATCACGGTGCTGCCCTCCAAGGACCTGGCCGCCGGTGCGTGCATGGGTGACGGCATCATCTTCGACATCAAGCACCCCGAGCGACCCAAGGTGATCGACCGGGTCCAGGACAACGTCAACTTCGCCTTCTGGCACTCGGCCACCTTCAACCAGGACGCGAACAAGGTCGTCTTCACCGACGAGCTGGGCGGCGGTGGCGCCGCCACCTGCAACGACACCGTCGGTCCGAACAAGGGCGCCGACGGCATCTACGACATCGTCGGCAAGCGCGACGACCGCAAGCTGGTCTTCCGCAGCTACTTCAAGATCGACCGTCCCCAGGCGAACACCGAGAACTGCGTCGCCCACAACGGCTCGCTCATCCCGGTCGAGGGCCGCGACATCATGGTCCAGGCCTGGTACCAGGGCGGTGTCTCGGTCTGGGACTTCACCAACTCCTCCCAGCCCAAGGAGATCGCCTACTTCGAGCGCGGACCGCTCTCGGCCACGCAGATGGTGACCGGCGGCCCCTGGTCGGCCTACTACTACAACGGCTACATCTACTCGAACGACATCGCCAAGGGCTTTGACGTACTGCAGCTCAACGACCGCAGGACGGACGACGCGAAGAAGGTGCGGATGGACGAGCTGAACGTCCAGACGCAGCCTGACTACTTCGAGGACTTCCGCCACTGAGCGGTGGTGCCCTGATCCGTTCCGCCGGGCGGTTCACCGCCCGGCGGAACGCCGAGTTCCCATTCCAGCCCGTAGCGCTGGAACAGCTCGGCGCGCAGCCGTGGCAGCGGCATCGGCGCGCCCGGCATGAGCACCGCGAAGACCGCGCCCATCAGCAGGGCGCGCAGCATCGGATACTCGCCGTCCGGGTCGGGCGATCCGTATCTGGTCACCGTCTCGCGCAGCAGGGCCGCGAGTCGCTGCTGTTCCGGACACTGCACAAAGCCCTCGGCCTGGAGAATGCCGGCCATATGTGTCCGCATCAGTACGGGGCTGTCGGCCGCGAGCCCGAGGATGGCGTCGATCGCCCGTGCCAGCAGTTCGCGTCCGTCGTCCGTCACCGGCTCGCGTCCCAGGGCCGCGGCCAGCGTCTGATGCATCAGCCGGTGCACGGCGGACTGGAGGAGCTGCCGCTTTCCCGGGAAGTAGTACGAGATGAGACCGCGCGCCGAACCGGCCCGGTCGGCGATGTCGGCGAGCGTCGTGGCCTCGTAACCGCGCTCGGCGACCAGCTCCACCGTGGCTTGCAGCAGCCGCTCCCGGGAACGCCGGCGTAGCTCTTCATTGACCGATGGGCTCCGCGGGGACATGCTTGACTCCTGCGTTGACTGGCTCTCAGCCAATATACTCAGTGCGTCCCGTCTCAGACCTCATCGGGCCTGGTCAACGGGGCTGCCGTCTGCCTTGGGCGACGCGGGGGATCGCCCAAGACAGACGGTTTCAGCATGCCCGGTGGTGCCGGGACGCCCGTTTCGAGGTACGGGAGTGCCCGATTTCCGGGCGCGGGCGCCCGATGCTCCTGTGTTACGGAAGCGGCCCGCGGCCTGCGAGAGCGAGGACGGGACGCAGTCCCGCAGGGCGCTCCTCCACCGGCAGATGGTCCACGAAATGGACCGAGCAGCCCAGCGCCGCCGCTCCGCCGTCGGCTCCCCGGTCGTCCCCGACCATCAGCACATCGTGCGGATCCTGTCCCAGGGCCTCACAGGCCGTCCGGAAGAGCCGGACGTCGGGCTTCTGGACGCCGTGCTCGTACGAGAGCACATACGCGTCGACAAGGGCGTCGAGACCGTGCGCGCGGAAGACGGGCCGCAGATCCCAGCCGATATTGCTCACGACGCCGATCCCGATGCCCCAGCGCCGCAGCGTGCCGAGCACCTCGGCCGCGTCGGCGTACGGACGCCAGGCGTCCGGTGTCATATGGCGCTCGTAGAGCGCGTCGTACAGGGCGGGACTCGGCAGCTCCACCTGGCGTGCCAGCCCGGTGTACGCGGCGCGGTGGAGCTCGGCGCTCTCGTCCCGGGTGGCCCACACTCCGGCCAGCTCGCGCGGTACCCGCTCCGGTGAGGACCCGCCGGGCAGCGCACCTGCCACGGCCAGCTTCATCGCGTACCGCCGTACCTCGTCGGGTGGCACGGCCACATCCGCCTCGTTGAGCACGGCTCGCAGCCAGGATCCTGCTGATTCGATGCGGAAAAGAGTTCCGGAAAAGTCGAAGAGCACGCCCTTGAAGGTCATGCGTCAGATCCTCGCGGCGTCACCGCTCCCGGGACAAGGCCAGGCGGCTGTAGGAAGCGATGGAAAAGGCCACCAGGCAGCCGCCCAGCAGCCAGCCGGCCAGGACGTCGGCGCTCCAGTGGACGCCCAGCCAGAGGCGTGTGAGGCCCGCGCCGGCCACGGAGACGACGGCGACGGCCAGTGCCGTACGCCATACCCGTCGGCCGACTCCATGGCGGTGCGCCACCCACAGCAGGAGTCCGCAGCTCACCGCGGCGGTCATGGCGTGGCCGGAAGGGAACGCGGCGAAGTGGGCCGAGTCGACCGGATCCGGCCACTGCGGGCGCTCGCGTCCCACGGTGTACTTCATCCCTTGGGAGAGGGCCGCGCCCACCGCGCTCGTCACCGCGACCCAGCAGGCGAGCAGCCGTCTGCCGCGCAGCCAGACCACGATGACCGCCGCCGCGATCAGCAGCCGCATCGTCCATGGGTCCCAGGCCCAGTCGGTGAGCACCCGGTTGATCCAGGTGACTCCGGGCTCGGCCACCGCCCGGCGGTGCAGCGCCTCGGCGGTCATCCGGTCGAAGGAGAGCAGCGGCCCCCACTCGGCCACGACAAGTATGACGAGCAGACCCAGCAGAACGGCCAGCAGACCGCCCGTACGGGCCGGTGTGATCCGTGGGGGAGGAGCCGGGGCTCCCAGGCTTGTCGGCGGCGGTGTCGGATCGGCTTCGGGGATCAACGGCGAGCGCATGGGGAAATCCTCGCCGACGCCGGGCGCGACGGGCCAGTCCGTGCGGGCGTCCGGGTTATCCGAGCGCACGCAGTGCCGGTACGAAGGCGACCAGGAGCGGCACCACCGGCACGGCAGCGGCGGCGGCGGTCAGCCGCAGTCTGCGGCCCGCGGTGAGCCGTGGAACGGGAGACAGCAGCCGGTTCACCCGCTGCGGAAGCTGGGCGTCCGGCGCTGTGCCCGGCCCGAACACCCCACGGTCCTCGTTCAGTTCGACCAGGGCGAGCGCGATGGTCAGCCGGCCGAAGCGGCGCGAGGCCACATCGTCCGCGGCCAGCTCGATCAGCCGGTGCATCTCGTCGCGGAACGCCGCGAACACCGGCACCTGCGGAAAACCGTTGGCGAGCGCTCCCGAGCAGTGCAGCAACCAGTCGTGCCTGGCCCGCGCGTGGCCCTGCTCATGCGCCAGCACGGCATCGAGCTGACTGCCCTTCAACCGGCGCAGCGCCGCCGTGGTGATGACCAGTTGAGGCTCCACGCCCGACAGCCACCAGGCGTCCGGCCGCTCGCCCTCCAGGACGACGAGCGGCTCACCGCCGGGCTCCTCGCCGGGCAGCGCGGGAGCGCGTACGAGCAGCTCCGCGCGGCGCTGACGGCGCCTGCGGCGGGCCCGGTGGATCTCCCGCGACAGCATGGCCGCCGTCCAGACACCGCCGCCCGCCAGAGCCACCGCGAGCAGGGCCGACCACGGCCGGTGCGAACCCAGGGCGTAGGCCTCCACCACTCCGCGCGGCGCGGGCGCGAAGACATGTCCACGGACGGCCAGCCAGGCCGCCGCGGCGCTGAAGGTCATGGAGAGCGCGAAACTCAGCAGGACGGCCGCCACGACGCACTGCCACACCCACAGCGCCACCACAGGCTCGCGCTCCGGCCAGTCGGCACGCGCCAGCAGGCGCGGAGCGACGACGGCGGCCAGTGCGCCGAGAAGCAGCAGCGCCAGGGAGACCATCATGGTCATCAGAGTATGAGGACGGCACTGCTCCGCGGCAGGTCCTCGTCGGTCAAGTGACCTAGGACACGTTTTGGCCGGTGCGGGCCCGTCCCGTACGGAGCCGGCCCTGGTGCGACACGAAGCCGGCCCTGGTGCGGCCCGGTCATACGGTCAGCAGCATCGCCAGCATGGCTATGCCCATGGAGAGCCGGCAGGCCAGCGCCAGCTCGGTCCTGTCGCCCCAGCGGAGCCCGGCCGTGGCCGTGCCAGTGCCGATGACCATCGCCGTCCCGCCGGCCTCGGGCGCCGCTCCGACGGGCAGCGGCAGCAGACGTCCGCCCGTCCACAGCACATAACCGGCGTAGTAGATCAGCAGCGCGCCGGTGATCAGCGGTGCTCCGGCCGCCGTATGCGCGCCGTGCGCACCACCGGGCGCGGCGGCCATGGCCCCGGCCATATAGACCATCGCGAGTATTCCCAGCAGATGGTGCGTCCCGTGCGCGCGGTACGCCGGTATACGGGACCGTACGACCGTGTACAGCGCGGCGCCGCCGAACACCGCCGCGTACACCGTCCACACCCACCGTGGCGGTGGCAGGACGGCCGCGGGCACGGCCATGACGGCCATCCCGAATCCCATCAGCGCTTCACTCCCGGCCCATCTGCGCTGTTCGGCCACGCCGCTGCGCATCCGGAGCAGACAGTAACCTCCGGTCGCCACGCAGAGCGCGACAAGCAGCCAGCCGGCCGCCGCCGGTCCGTGCACCGCGCACCTCCCCCGTTGAACGGTGTCGGGAAGGTCATGCCCGGCGCCGCTCACACGCAGTCAGGCGCAGGCGAGCGCAGAGGGACACAAAGGGAGCGCACCGGTGGTACACGAGCCGGCCCGGCGCCGCCGTTCCCGGCCCTCGCGCCACCGCGCCCGGCTTCGCGCCCCCGTTCCTTCATTCGCATTTCGCTGGAAACGGAAAGCGTAAAGAAAATCGACTGACACACGGACGGAATTCCCGTAAGAATTCCCGGCGCCCATGGCCTTGTGGCCGACGCGGCCCCCGACTACTTTGCACATGCGTGCCCTTGGAGGCCTGGCGGGCTGCCGCCGCCTTGCAAATCCCCCCACCTCCGAGGACTTTACGTATTCCTGGCAGATATCTAGTGGGAGGAAATCCTCCATGCATATGTCACGACGGTCGGTCATCGCGTCCGCGCTGGCCGCGTCCGCCGCGATCGGTGGCGTCGGCGCTGCCCAGCAGGCTGCCGCGGCAGCCGAACCGAGGCGCCGAGCACAGCCGGGACCCGCCGCGAGTCCGCCCGGCGACGTGGTCGGCAAAATCACCGTGGGCTACCAGGGCTGGTTCGCCTGTACCGGCGACGGCGCTCCCATCAATGGCTGGTGGCACTGGAGCCGGAACATGAGCCAGCCGCCCTCGCCCAGCAATACGACCATCAAGTCCTGGCCGGACATGCGGGAATACTCGCGTAGTTACCGCACGGCCTACGCGAACTTGAACGGCGGTCAGCCCGCGACGCTGTTCTCCTCCTGGGACCAGCAGACCGTCGACACCCACTTCCGCTGGATGCGGGAGAACAACTGCGACACCGCGGCGCTCCAGCGCTTCAACCCGTACAGCCCCGAGGGCCCCACCCGGGACGCCATGGCACAGAAGGTGCGCCAGTCCGCCGAGGCCAACGGCCGTAAGTTCTACATCATGTACGACGTCACCGGCTGGACGTCCATGCAGTCCCAGATCAAGGAGGACTGGACGACGAAGATGCGGGCGCACACCGCGTCCAGCGCCTATGCCCGGCAGAACGGCAAGCCCGTGGTGTGCATCTGGGGTTTCGGCTTCAACGACCCGGGCCGGCCCTTCGCGCCCGCGCCGTGCAAGGACGTGGTCGACTGGTTCAAGGCCCAAGGCTGTTATGTGATCGGCGGAGTGCCCACCCACTGGCGCAACAGCACCGACGACTCAAGGCCCGGCTTCCAGGATGTGTACCGCTCGTTCAACATGATCTCGCCCTGGATGGTCGGACGGATCTCCAATGCCGCCGACACCGACCGGTTCTTCCGTGACGTCAACACGCCGGACCAGGCCGAGTGCAATGCGCGCGGTATCGACTACCAGCCCTGTGTGCTGCCCGGAGATCTCCAGGAACGCCACCGCGCCCATGGGGACTTCATGTGGCGGCAGTTCTACAACATGGTCAGGCTCGGCGCGCAGGGCATCTACATCTCGATGTTCGACGAGTTCAACGAGGGCAACCAGATCGCCAAGACCGCGGAGAACGGCTCGCAGGTGCCGTCCGGTTCGGGCATCTGGGCGCTCGACGAGGACGGCACCTCCTGCTCGTCGGACTACTATCTGCGGCTGACCGGCGACGGCGGCCGGATGCTCAAGGGACAGATCGGACTGACGGCGACGAGGCCCACGCAGCCGAGGATCTGACGAGGTTGCGCAGAGGGTTACGCAGGGCGCGGGCCGCCGGGACACCTCCGGCGGCCCGCACCTCCGTCTCCACCCCGCGCTTCCGTTTCGCCGTCTCCACAAGGGAGTTCAGCCCGTCGGCAGATGCCGGGCCCGGCCCTCGCGCCCTCGCAGCCTCGGTGTGAACGTCGCGTGGAAGATGGTCGACGCGGCCCCGACCGCCGCCGCCTCCGCGCTGAGCACGGACGGTTCGACCTCGACACGGCGCAGCCTTCTGGCCGTCGGGAACTCGTTGACCGTACGGGTGATCTCGTCCAGATAGAAACCGGCGACGTCCTCGGTGAAGAAGGGTCCGCCGAGCACGATCAGATCGATGTCCAGCAGATCGACCAGCCCCAGCGCGCCGCGGCCCACCGCCTGCGCCACCTCCCGTACGGCCGCCGAGGCCGCCGGATCGCCCGCGGCGGCGGCCTCACCCACCGCCAGATACGCCGCGGTGCTCCCGGACGCGGTGCCTCCGGACGAGGCGCTCCACGACGCCGTCCGTACGGGCCGCATTCCGCGCCGTACGGCCAGATCCGGCACCGACACCGGCGGATTGCACTCGGGCAGGATCTCCGGGCGGCCGTCCTTGTCCACACGGCCCAGCGCGATCGCGCAGAGCTGCCCGAACTCACCGGCGTTGGCGCTGATCCCGCGGTAGATGTCACCGTTGAGATAGAGCCCGGTGCCCACGCCCGTACCGAGATAGAGATACGCGAAGTCCCTGGCCCTGCGGTCACGGCCGATCCATCGCTCGCCGGCGGCGGCAGCGGTGGAGTCCTTCTCCATCAGGACCGGGCACGGGAAGTGGTCCTTCAGCAGATACAGCAGAGGAAGATCGCCCCAGGCCGACATCAGCGGTGGCCCCAGCACCGTGCCCGACGCGATGTCGACCGGTCCGGGCACCGCGACGCCGATACCGAGGAAACCGTCCTCCCGCACCGCCCCGCGCGCCTCCGTCAGCGTTTCACGCCCCAGCGCGGCCACCCGCTCCACGAACTCCGCCGGATCGATGTCGGCGGTGACGGGCCTGGTACGGGTGCAGACGATCGCGCCGTCGAGATCGATCACGACGGCGGTGAGCACCTCCGGATCGATATGGATACCGAGTGCGTGCGCGGCCGTACCGCAGAGCCGTACCGGTGTACGCGGCTTGCCGGAGGTGGCGCGCCGCTGGGCGTCCTCGATCAGGATGCCCCGGTCCAGCAGCGAGCGCGCGATCCGGGAGACCGACTGCTGGGTGAGACCGGTGCGATGCGCGATCTCGCCCCGGGTGATGGTGCCGGAGAGCCGTACCGTCTCGATGACCACGCACTCGTTGAACGAGCCCAGATCGATCTGGTTGACGCCGCTCCAGGACTGGTTACGCGCCGTGGCGCCGATCGTCCGGTCGGTGCCGAGATGCCCGGCCACATTCTCGCGCAGCCAGCGCACCGCGTCGCACGGCCGGTCGGAGCGCGCCGTCGCGTACCGCTCCAACTCGGCGGCGAGATCGAGATAGACACGGCGTGAGGACTCGGGATGGCTGGTGCTGTCGAGCGCGACCATGGCCCGCAGAAAGGTGCGCCAGGTCGAACGTGCTGGAATCTGATGCCGCGTTACCTGACGCGACGTCACCTGCCCTTCGTACGAGGGCGATACGGGCACGGCGTCCGTGTCCCAGAGCGTGATCGCGTGCAGACCCAGGTCAGGATGGCTACGGCTCGCCTCGGCCAGATACTCCGACAGGCCGTGGTCCTCCGACCGGTCCCGCGCCGGCCCTGCCCCTTCGGCTCCGCGCGCCTTCGCCGCCGTCAGCGCGGCCTCAAGCGCCCGGTCGAGACCGGCCAGCACCTCCGTACCGATCACCGTCCCGGCGGCGGCGGGCCGGGCGGCTCCTCGCCGGGTGCCCGCGAGCAGCACGGCGCGCGACGGGTCCACATAGAGGCCCATCAGCCAGACGGGAGCGCCGGGCAGCGGCGGTCTGGTCGGTACGGACGGTGCCCGCGCCTCGTCAGGGCCGAGCCGCCAGCGCCGCCGGATCCCGGCGACCGTGGCATGGGAGAGTCCCAACTCCCGTGCCACCGCGCGGGACGCGCCGCTGCCGCCGGGCGCCAGCAGCGTACGGGTGACGACCTCCGCCTCGTCGACCGTGGCCGGTCTGCCGGTGCGCGGCCGGTGTTCGAGCCCGTCGAGTCCCGCGCTCGTCCAGCGCTGGCGCCAACTGCCCACGGTCTGCCGGGACACCCCGAGCCGACGGGAGATCTCGGCGTCGCGCAGCCCGTCGGCGGCGAGCAGCACCACGCTCGCGCGCGTGGCGAGCGGGCCGCCCTCCTCGGCCCAGCGGCGCAGGACGGCCCGGTGCTCCGGGGGCAGAGAGCCGACCGGGCCGTCGTCCGAGGGAGCCTCAGGCATCGCTGCCACCGGCCCCGTGTGCGCCGCCCTCGTCCCGCGGACCGTGCTCGCGCACCAGCCGCAGTGTGAGGATCTGGAACGGCCGCAACGCCAGCGCGACCGTACCGTTCTTGTGCGGACGCTCGGCGAGCGTTTCCTCCAGCAGGTCCGTCTCCCGGGCGGCGGCGACCGGGAAGCCCGCCGTGAGGACTGTACGCGCCCGGCCGCCGCGCGACTCGTAGAGCCGTACCACCACATCGCCAGAGCGGTCGTCGGCCAGCTTCACCGCCTCCACGACGACATCGGGATGGTCCACGGAGACCAGCGGCGCAGCGGCGGGCCCGGCTGGTCCAGCGGGTCCAGCGGGTCCGGACGGTCCGGCGGCTCCCGGGCGCAGCGGCAGCGTGAGCGCGTATCCCTCGCTGATCGCGTCGCCGATGTCAGCGCCGGGCCGCAGCGCGTGCCGGAAGCGCTGCGGTCCTCGGTCGGCGTGCGGATCGGGACTGTGCGCGGCGCGCAGCAGGGAGAGCCGTACGGTCGTGGTGGTGCCCGCGTCGTCACGGGTGTGGCGCGAGACGTCGTATCCGTAGGAGGAGTCACTCGCCAGCGCCACGCCCCAGCCGTGTTCGCCGACATGGATCCAGCGGTGCGCCCAGAGCTCCGAACAAGCCGCGTCCCGGCCGGAGTTCTCATGCGTAGGGCGCTCGACATGGCCGAACTGGATCTCGCCCGTGCTGTGTTCGGCATGCACATCCAGCGGCCAGACGGCCTTGAGGATCGTGTCCCGCTCGCGCCAGTCGACCTCCGTGTCGACGGTCAGGGCATGGCTGCCCGCCGTCAGGGACAGCACCTGCTCGATCGTGGATCTGCCCGTGCTCCGTACCACCCGGACGGAGCACAACAGCGGTCCGCTCTCGACCACTTCGAGCGCGCACGCGCGATCGAGATCGCGACCGGAGCGCCGGTGGTGCGGATCCAGATTCCAGGCGCTCCCGTGCGCCGGATCGTCGCGGTGCAGCCGCAGCAGATTGCCCGCCGCGCCCGGCGCGATGGCGTCCCGGCCGGTGGTCAGGTCCAGTGCGGAGCGTACGAGTCCCTCGGCGTCGAGCCGGATCCGTAGCAGCCCGTTGTCCAGCAGCACTCCGCCGCCGTCCACCGGCCGTACGGTCACCGGCGCGACATCGGCGGGCAGATGACCGTACGGACCTCGGCTGAGCGCGGGCGCTTGCGCCACCACGGCGATCCGGCCGTTGGACAGCCGCTGACCGCCGTCGGCGGGCCGGTCACCGTCCAGGACGACCACCTCGCGGCGCGGTCGCGGCCCGGCGTTGTAGACGGCGGTGCCCGTGTCCTCCGGTGTCCCGATGGCGCGGCGGACGAGCTGATCGAGAGCGCGATGGATCTCCCGGTGGCTCCGCTCGGCCTCCTGGTGCACCCAGGCGATCGAGGTGCCTGGCAGGATGTCATGGCTCTGGTGCAGCAGGACCTTCTTCCAGAGCGCTTCCAACTCCTCGTACGGATACGGGATGTTGTCCCGCACCGCTGCCGTCGCCGACCACAGCTCCGCCTCGCGCAGCAGTGATTCGGCGCGGCGGTTGCCGCGCTTGATGCGCGCCTGGCTGGTGTACGTGCCGCTCCGGGCGCCGGCGAACAGTTCACCGCGCCAGACCGGAGCGTCCGGGCACTCGTCGAGGGCGTCCCGGAAGAAGTGCGAGGGATGCCGGATCCCGACCTTCGGTGAGCCCTCCAGATCGGCCAGCCGGCGGGCGCGCTCCAGTGTCTCGCGCGTGGGCCCGCCGCCGTCCGCATGACCGAAGGGCAGCAGGGAGCGGCTGCCCGCGCTCCCGACAGTGTTCGAAGCGTGCGCGGTGTTCGCGGCGTACGTGGTGAACTCGTCCACGGTATGGGCCAGTTCACCGCCGGTGAGTGAGGAGCCCTGGCCTGCGGCGGGCGGGACATGGCTGAAGAGCCGGGTGCCGTCGAGGCCCTCCCACCGGAAGGTGGGAGAGGGCGGACCGTACGCGCCGTCCTGGGCCGGCCGTCGGCCCAGGAACCAGCGGGCTCCGGCGAGCGCGGCCAACTGCGGGAAGGCGGCGCTCATTCCGAACGAGCCCGGCAGCCAGACACCGTCCGAGTCGGTGCCCAGCTCCTCGCGGTAGAAGCGGCGGCCGTACACGAACTGCCGGGCCAGCGCCTCACCACCGGGCAGCGCCCCGTCGGGCTCCACCCACATCCCGCCGACCGGTGCCCAGTTGCCGTCCGCGACGGCCTTGCGCACCCGCTCGAAGACATGCGGATGGTGGTCCTTCATCCAGGCGTACCGCTGCGCCGAGGAAGCCGTGAAGGTCAGCTCCGGATACTCCTCGGCCAGTGCGGTCACCGTGCTGAACACGCGGGCGGTGTGCCGTACGGCCTCGCGCATCGGCCACAGCCGGGCGGAGTCGGCGGGCGTGTGGCCGACGGCGGCGACGGTGTGCGCCGACTCGTGCGCGCGGCGGGCGAGTACAGGAGAGAGGAGCTCGCGGGCGGTCCCGGCCGTCCCGGCGACATCGCGTGGATCCACGGCGTCCACGGCCTGTTCCAGGGCGCGCAGGATCTCGTATCTGCGTGGCAGTTCCACCGGGAGCGCGCGCATCAGTCCGTCGAGGACATCGATGTCATGGATGAGCTGCCAGATGTCCTCGTCGCGGACGGCGAGATCGGCGCGGAGCAGCCGGTGGAGCGGCTCGTCGCCCGCGGTGACCGGATCGCCGTACAGCGATCCGGCACCGGACCCGGCGTCGATCGGCGGATTGGCGGCGGCCTCCACGAGCAGCGCGACCTGCTCACCGCCGCTCGCCGCCGCCGATACGGTCAGGGACCGGTTGAGCGGATGCAGCCCTTGGAGCGGAGTGCCGTGCGCGTCATGCACGAGTCCCTCGGCGTGGCTGTCGAAGCCGAGGTCGAAGACCGCCTCCACCCGCCGGCCTGCCCAGCGCTCCGGGACGGTGGCCCGGACCTGGAACCAGGTGGTGGACCAGGGACCGCCCCACAGATCGCCGATGGCGAAGGGCGTGTACGCGGCCCGGAGGGCCACATCGACAGGAACCGGCTCACCGGGAATGTGCCAGGCACCGACCTCCATCGGAAGCCGCGCGGTGTGGAGCGCGGGACGCAGACGGGCGGCGAGGAAATGGGCTATCCGCTCTTCTCCGGCTTCTCCGGACTTTCTGCGGTCATGCATGGGCGGCCCTTCCTGTCCAGCCAGTAACCGCCATGTAAAACCAAGAGTGTTATCAAGTCAACGCCTTTCTCCATTCCTTCTTGTTCCAGGTGGTGAGGGCCCATGGAGAATTTGTCAGGCAATTAATCATCCGAATAGTGAAGACTCTGGAAAGTAAGTGAATTGACGGCCTCTCCCTACCGCCGGGACACAGCCGGAACACCGCCGGGACTACCGGCCCACCGGCTCCGGCCTGGCACAACTGCTCTCCACCGGCAGACTTCTGTCCTCCCGCGCCGACGCGAGCAGCGTCAGCATGATGTCCAGGACATGGCGCGACAGCTCGGCCGACGCCCGGTGCGGACGGCCGGCGGCGAGCGCCTCGGCCAGATCGGCGAGGCCCGTACCGCGCCCGGCTCCGGCATATCCGGCCGACACGGGAAGAGTCGCCCAGTCATCGCCATCGCGGTGCAGTTCCACGGGCCCGTCGAAACCGTTCGGATCGGGCACCGACAAGGAGCCCTCCGTGCCGTGCACCTCGATCCTCGGCAGCCGCGCGGCATGGATGTCGAAGCTCATCAGCAGCGTGGTGAGCACTCCGTTCGCGTGGTGCAGTACGCCCGTGACATGGGTGTCCACCTCGACCGCGAACCGCTCGCCCGCCCGTGGGCCGCTGCCGATCTCCCGCTCGGCGCGAGGCCGTGACGCGGCGCCGGTGACCTTGACGACTGGTCCCAGCAGATGGACCAGGGCGGAGAGATAGTACGGACCCATGTCGAGCAGCGGACCGCCGCCCGGCCGGTAGTAGAACTCCGGGTCCGGATGCCAGCGTTCATGTCCTGGGCCGGTCATAAAGGCCGTCGCGGCGACCGGTGTGCCGATCAGCCCGTCGTCCACCGCCTTGCGCGCCGTCTGGACGCCGGTGCCGAGTACGGTGTCGGGCGCGCAGCCGACGCGTAGCCCGGCGGCTCCGGCGGCGGCCAGTACGGCGTCCGCCTCCGCGCGGGTGGCGGCCAGCGGCTTCTCGCCGTACACATGCCGGCCTGCGGCGAGCGCCGCGAGAGCGACCTCAGCATGGGCCGCGGGGATCGTGAGGTTCAGTACGGCGTCGACATCGGCGCGTGCCACCAGCTCGGCCACCGAGCCGCTGACCGCGACTCCGGGCACCCGGGCGGCCATCGCGCCGGCGCGGCCGGGATCGAGATCCGTGACGGCCGTGAGTGTGACGCTGTCCAGCCGTTCCAGCGTGTCCAGATACGCGCCGCTGATCTTGCCCGCGCCGACCATGCCGATCCTCAGCGGCTCGCCCACAGGAGTCCCCTCTCGGTGAGCGTTCGTACCTCGGGCACGTCGAAGTCGTCCGGCTTGTGGCCGATGGCGGAGACGAAGACCCGTCCCGCTCCCCAGTGCCGCGTCCAGACGGCGGGCATGGTGACCGGCCGTGCCCGTTCCTCGTCCGCCGCGAACTCGGTGGTCGCGAGGACATCGATCAACGGGTCGGTGGAGAGCCAGTACTTCTCCGTATGGACCTGGAAGTCGCCGAGTCCGGCGATCACCGGATGGTCGGCGTGCTCCTCGGCGAGCGTGACCGTGTGGTCGGAGAAGCCGGGCGGATGCATCAGGAACTGGCCGCCGGTCAGCAGCTGATAGCCGACATCGCCACGGAAGGAGTCGACGATCCCGCCGTGCCAGCCGGCCAGTCCGGTGCCCGCGCGGACCGCCGCGGCGAGCCCGGCGCTCTGCTCGGCGGTGATCTCGCCCATGGACCAGCACTGGACCACCAGATCGGTGGCGCCGAGGAGTTCCGCGTCCGCGTAGACATCGAGAGTGCCGGAGATCCGGATGCTGAAGCCGCGATCGCGCAGGAAGGGCAGGAACAGCTCGGTGATCGCCACCGGCTGGTGTCCCTCCCAGCCGCCGCGGACCACAAGTGCCTTACGGGTGCCGGAGGTTTCGGAGGTCATGGTCGTTGCACGCTCCCATCGGTGTTGCGCAGCAGGGCCCAGCGGTCGTGCTCCAGTGGCTCGGGCACGGGATGGCGGCGGGCGGCGGCCTCGTTGAAGTCGACGCCGTGGCCCGGTGTCTCGTGCGGCGCGAGGCCTCCGTCGTGGGCCGTGATGGTGCCCGGGAACACCTCGGCGACCGCCGGTTCGAACACCGCTGCCTCCTGGATTCCGAAGGCATGGCTGCTGATGTCCAGCGCGAGGGTGGCGGCCTGGGCGACAGGGCTGACATCGGCGGGCCCGTGCGGTGCGAGCCGTACGCCGCGCAGCTCGCAGAGCGCCGCCAGTTTGCGGACCGGAGTCAGTCCGCCCAGCGTCGGGATCCGCACTCGGGCGAAGTCGATGACCGGCACGGGCCCTTCGAGCAGCGGCAGGAACTGGCTCACATCGCTGAAGAGTTCACCGACGGCCAGTGGTACGGAGGAGCCCGCCCGCATCCCCGCGAAGTGCGCCGCGTCCTCCGGAGCGAGCAGATCCTCGACGAAGTAGAGCCCGGCTCCCTCGACGCGGCGCAGAAAGTCCCGTGCCTGCCGGGGATCCAGCCGCTCATGCACATCGTGCAGCAACTCCGTCCCGTCACCGACCCGTTCCCGTACCTCGGTCAGAATGCCCGGTACGGTCCGTACATACGCGGCGGAGTCCCAGGGCACCGCGCGATGGCGCAGCGCCCACGCGTCGGCCGGTCCGCCCGCCTTCGTGCCATAGGTGTCCGAGCCCGGGACCGCCGCCTGGACGCGGACATGCCGGTAGCCGCGTTCCCGTGCGGCCATCACCTTCTCCGCGAGCTCGGCGGCGCCGGTACCGTCCACATGGGTGTAGGCGTCCGCGCGGGTACGGACCCGTCCGCCCAGCAGCGAGTACAGCGGAGCGCCGAGCCGTTTGGCCTTGAGGTCCCAGAGGGCGACATCGATACCGCCCAGGGCGTTGCCGGTGATCGAACCGCCGCGCCAGTAGGCGCTGTTGAGCATCAGCCGGTGGAGGTCCTCGATGTCGTCGGGATCGCGCCCGACGAGCAGCGGCGCCAGATAGTCGTCCAGCACGGACCGTACGGCGAGGGTGCGCTGCGGATCGCTGGCGCATCCCAGGCCGTACAGCCCCGGTTCATTGGTCTCGACACGGACGATGAGATGAGGACAGCCGTGCGGAGCCGTCAGAAAGGTGCGTACGGCCGTGACACGGACCTTGGCGCCGCGTTCCTCGACCCAGGGCGCGGGAGCGAGAAGGGCAGGAGCGCCGGGAACGGCGGGAACAGCGCGAATACCAGGGATACCGGGGAGAGGGGAGCGGGCATCGGGCTCAGCCATGCGAACTCCAGCGTACAGATAGCAGAATGATGTACTGCTACTCGAACGTATTGAAGCCGACTTTGATTTGTCAATGACTCTACCAAATATCGCTCGGAGCCTTCAGCGGTCCTCAGTGCTGTCCGAGCCGTTTGAGCAGAGTGCCCAGCGAGTGGGCCGCCTCGGTGACCGCGCGGGCGACCTCCTCGGCGCGGGCGTCGTCCATCCGGCTCTTGGGCGCCGAGCAGCTGATCGCGTCGCCGCCGCCGTGGCCGGTGCCGAGCGCCACGGCGACACACCGTATGTCGGGCGAGTTCTCGCCGTCGTCCATCGCCCATCCGCGCAGCCGTGCCTCGGCGAGCTGGGACAGCAGCGACTCGGGATCGGTGACGGTGTCCGGAGTGAGCCGTTCCAGCGGCCAGTTGAGCCGCATCCGCACCTCGGCCGCGTCGTACTGGGAGAGCATCGCCTTGCCCAGCGCGGTGGCGTGCGCCGGGAGTCTGCGGCCCACCGCCGAGTACATCCGCAGCGCGTGCCGCGACTCGCGTTTGGCCAGGTAGACGACGTCCGTACCGTCGAGCCTGCCGAGGTGCACCGACTCGCCCGTCTCCTCGGCGAGCGCGTCGAGCACCGGTCCCGCGAGGCTCGCCACATCGTCGCCCTCCAGATAGGCAGTGCCCGTCAACAGGGCTTTGAGACCGAGGCTGTAGCGGGTGCCCGACGCGTCGAGATCCACCCAGTGGCGTGCCTCCATCGTGCGGAGGATCGCGTGCAGACTGCTCTTGGGTACAGCCATGGCGCCGGCCATCTCGGCCAGCGAGAGCCGGGCGCCCTCCGCACCGAGCAGTTCGAGCACCTCCAGTACCCGAGCGGCGGACTTGACCTCTTCGGGCTTGCGCCCGCGCGCTGCTGCTGCCACCGATTCCACGGAACCTCCGCTTCCCGCACCGGCGCCCCTCGGCGATCCGGTCAGCACGAAATCTCGACGTGCGTCTTGACGCTATATCACCCCGACCATAAGTTCAGTCACTCCAACGTCATTCGGCCTTCTGAACGGTTGATCCTTAGGTAGGGGCGATGCGCATACCATTTTCGCGGAATGTCCGGCTCGCGGCGGTCGCCGCGGCGACCGCGCTCTCACTGACCACCCTCGCCGCCTGCGGCGGATCGTCCGACTCCGGCGGAGACTCCGCCTCACTGGAGATGTGGACCTTCAAACAGTCCCATGTCGGCGCGTTGCGCAACGCGGCGGCCGAGTTCAAGAAGCAGACCGGTATCACGGTCAAGGTCGAGGCGTACACGCCCGACGACGCGTACCAGACCAAGGTGCAGAGCGCGGCGAAGACCGGCGATCTGCCGGATGTGCTCGAAGTGCACTCCGACGGCGAGGACCGCGTCTTCGGCGCGGCCGGGATCCTCGCCGACATCAGCGACGACTTCAAGGGCGAGTGGGCCGGCCGTATCCAGCAGCCCGTACAGCAGTCCGGACTCGTCACCGAACAGCGCTTCAAGGACGCGCAGCCCGAGACCGCCAGGGACCACGGCATCGAGAAGGGCGCCCGCTACAGCGTGCCGCTCACCGTGGGCACCTTCGGCATCGTCTACGCCAACAAGAAGATGCTGGCCGAGGCGGGCATCACCGAACCTCCGGCCGACTGGGCCGGATTCCTCGACGCGCTCAAGGCCACCACGGCCAAGAATCCGACCACCGGAGGTCTCGCCCTCGGCCTCAAGATCCAGGCCACCGGACTGACCTGGGTCCTCCAGCCGCTCGCCTTCAGCCAGCTCGGACAGCAGGGATACGAGGCCCTCTTCGGCCAGGACGAGAGTGCGGACTTCGCCTCGCCCAACGGGATCAAGGTGCTGAGCCTGTACGACCAGCTCACGCCGTACTGGATGCCGGGCACCCAGAGCCTCACCATCGACGAGGCCGACCAGGCCTTCGCCCAGGGCAAGGCAGCCTTCGACGTCGGCGGCACCTTCACTCTGGCCTTCCTCCAGCAGAACGGGATGAGCCCCGACGACGTACTCGCGTTCGCACTGCCCTCCCTGAAGGACGGCGCCGTACCGGACCGCGCGCTCGGCCCGCTCGCGCTCACCGGTCTGAGCGTCTCCGCGACCAGCGACCAGCCCGGCAACGCCAAGAAGTGGATGGAGTTCCTCTCCACACAGAAGACCGCCGCGCAGTTCGCCAAGGACGCCTCCGACGTACCGGCCACCGAACTCGGCGCGGACTCCGCCACCGTTCTCGGCCCGGCGCTCTCCGCCATGGTCGACAGCTTCAAGGGCACGCCGCAGAACACCTACGATCCCAACCGCGGCAATGAGTTCCGCGCGCCCGGCTACGAACAAGACGACGCCGGCGCGATCCTCGCCGATCTCACGCCTCTCAAGCAGCAGTCCGTCGAGGAGACGGCCAAGAAGCTCCGTGAGCTGAACGCCGCCTACTGGGCGGCGGCACGGTGACAACGGCTCCCGGCGCGGTGACGGAGGCGCCGGCGGCAGAAGGCACGCGCCGCCGGCGCCCGCGTTCGTACGAGACGCTCACCGGGTATCTCTTCGTCGGCCCCGCCGTGGTCCTGTTCTGTGTCATGGGCCTGTACACGGTCGGCTATGGCCTCGCGCTCAGCTTCGCCACCTGGAACGGCTTCACTCCGAACTGGAAGTGGGTCGGCCTCGACAACTACGCCGATCTGCTCTGGCGCAGCCCGGTCTACGCGCCGCGGGCACGGCGCGCGGCGCTGAACACGCTCTGGGTCATGATCGCGGCACCGGCCCTGACCGTCGCGGTCTCCTTTCCGCTGGCCGTACTGCTCAACCGGATCAAGCGGTTCCGGTCGGTGCTGCGTTCGGTGTACTTCCTGCCGTATGTCACCAGCGGAGTCGCGGTCTTCTTCGCCTGGCAGTACATCCTCCAGCCGGACGGCGCCGTCAACATCCTGCTCGACAGCCTGGGCCTGGGCTCGCTCCAGCAGCCGCAGGGCTGGCTCGGCAATCCCTCCACCGCCCTGCCCACCATGATCGTGGTGACGGTCTGGGGACAGGTCCCGGTCGCGATGCTGCTCTATCTCACCGGACTTCAGGGCATCGACCGCAGTGTGCTGGAGGCGGCGGAGCTGGACGGCGCCGGCTGGTGGCGTACCAACGTCTCGGTGGTGTGGCCTCTGGTGCGGCCCATCACCGCCGTGGTGGTGCTGCTCAATCTGAGGGAGTCGCTCCAGGGCTTCCAGACCTTCCTGGTGATGACCAACGGCGGCCCGGGCGACCACACCAATGTGCTGGGACTGGAGGCGTACCGCCTCGCGTTCATGAAGAACCTCTCGCCCACCCTGGGGCTCGCCAGCGCGCTCGGCTGGATCCTGTTCGCCGCCGCCGTGGTTCTCGCCCTGATCAATCTGCGCGCGCTGCGGAGCAGAACATGACATCGCGGAGCACGACATGACATCGACATCTCTCACAGCGCGAACTTCCAAGGCGCGAACTCTCAACGCGCGCACCGGTCCGCCCGGCGAACGCGCCGCCCGCACCCGCCGACTGGTCGCCCGCACCGTCGTCGGCGTCCTGCTCGCGCTGTACGGACTCGTCAGCGTCTACCCGTTCCTCTGGATGGTGTCGGCGGCCTTCAAGGACCGGATCGAGGTCGTACGCGGCGGACATCTCATCCCGGACAACCCGACGCTCGACACGCTTGTCGACACCTGGAACAAGCTGCACTTCTTCGACTTCTTCCTGAACAGCCTGCTGGTCACGGGCTACACCGTGGTATTGACACTGGTGATCTACGCGGCGGCCGGCTACGCCTTCGCCGTACTGCGCTTTCCCGGCCGGAGCGCCCTCCAGAAGCTCTTCGTCTCGCTGCTGTTCGTCCCGGCCATCACGGTGATGCTGCCGATCGTGATGCTGGAGAACAAGATGGGCATCCTCGGTACGCACTTCGGACTGGTGCTGCCCTTCGTCAACGGCGGTGCTCCGCTGTCGATCCTGCTGATGACCGGAGCCTTCATGGCCGTACCGGGCGAGCTGCGCGACTCCGCGCGTGTCGACGGCGCGAGCGAACTGCGTATCTTCACCGGCGTCTATCTGCCACTGGCCAGGCCCGCGCTGATCACGGTGGCCCTGCTGACGGCGATCCCGACCTGGAACGAGTTCCTGCTCACCCGGGTCTCGCTCAACGATCCGTCCACCTACACCCTGCCGCTGGGCCTCCAGACGCTCTCGGCGGAGAACGTGCCGCACTACAACAATCTGATGGCGGGCGCGCTCATCGTGGTCATCCCGGTGATCCTGCTCTTCCTCAGTCTCCAGCGGTACTTCGTCAACGGACTGGTCGGGGCGGTGAAGGGCTGATGCGCGTACTGGTCACCGGAGCCGCCGGGCATATCGGACGGTTCGTGCTGGACGATCTGCTGGCCCGGGGCCATCAGGTCGTCGCCACCGATCTGCTCCCGGTGGACGAGCCGCGCGCCGAGGCCGTCCACACCGGTGATCTCCGCGATCCCGATCTGGTGCGCAAGGCGATGGACGGAGCCGAGGCCGTCGTCCATCTCGGTGCGATCCCGCATCCCAATGTGGACGACGCGAGCGATCTCTTCGCCACCAACTGTCTGACCGCGCACCGGGTGCTGGACGAGGCCGGACGCGGCGGTGTCCGCCGGGTGGTGGCCGCCTCCAGCATGGCGGCCGTCGGACTCGCCTGGTCGCCGGTGCCGCAGTCGCCGCGGTACGTCCCGCTGGACGAGGAGCATCCGACGCTCGTCCAGGATCCCTACGGACTGTCGAAGATCGTCCTGGAGGAGACGGCCCGCGCCGTCCACCGGCGCCACGGGACGGACATCGTGTGTCTGCGGCTGCCCTTCACCGGGACCGGAGAGCGGCTCATGCGCCAGTTCGACGCCGTACGGGCCGATCCCGCGGCGCACCGGATGGATCTGTGGGGCTGGCTGGACACCCGGGACGCGGCCGAGGCCGTCCGGCGCGCGCTGGAGACCGAGCTGTCCGGCTGCCATGTGCTCAATGTGGCCGCGCGTGACACCAGCTCACCGCTGCCGACCGCCGAGCTGATGGCGCGCCACCATCCGGGCGTGCCCGTCTTCGCCGAGCTGGCGGGCCATGACTCGCTGTTCGACACCGGAGCCTGTGCCCGGCTCCTCGGGTTCGTACCGCGCTACGGGCGTCCGCTCGCGGGAGCGGATCCCGGCCCACCACCCGGGGGCGCCCGTACGGGTCCGGGTTAGGCTGCGGACGTCTTCAGTACGTCCTCAGAGCGACGCCGCACGACCGGATACGGAGAACGCGCACCATGGACACCGCCTCGCGCCCCACCGGCGAACTCACCTACCGGGACGCCACGGCGGCCGACACCGAGGCGCTCGTCGCCCTCATCGAGTCGGCCTATCGCGGCGACAGCAGCCGTACGGGATGGACGACCGAGGCGGACATCCTGGAGGGCCAGCGGACCGATCCGCAGGGCGTGCTGGAGGTCATCGAGGCGCCGGGCAGCCGGCTGCTGGCGGTCGAGCGCGACGGCGGGCTGATCGCCTGCTGCCAGCTCGAACACCGCGGTGAGGCCGCCTACTTCGGGATGTTCGCCGTACTGCCCGGTGCACAGGGCGGAGGTCTCGGACGGCGGATCATCGCCGAGGCGGAGCGCGTCGCGCGGGAGACCTGGGGCGTCCGTGAGATGCATATGACCGTGATCACGGTCCGCGAGGAACTGATCGCCTGGTACGAGCGGCGCGGCTACCGCCGTACGGGAAAGCTCTTCCCGTTCCCGTACGGCGACGAGCGCTTCGGTATCCCGCAGCGCGACGATCTCGCGTTCGAGCTGCTGGTCAAGCCGCTGGTCTGAGACCGCGCGGCCCGGGACCGTACGTGGCGTACGCAGCCCGGGACCGCGCGCCCGGCCTGTGACCCGGGCGCCGTGGCTCAGGCCGTGAACCGGCCGGTCCGCCGGATCTCCGGGAGGTCGGTGGTCACCGCGTCCAGCTCGAAGGCCCGCGCGAGCCGGAGCTGATCCTGTGTGTTCACCACCCAGCCGATCACCCGCAGCCCTCTGTCGTGCGCGCGCTCCACGACCTCCAGCGTCAGTCTGCGGATGTTCAGGGCCAGTGAGGCGGCGCCCACCGCCTCGGCCCGGTCCACCACGTCCGCGCCCCAGCGGCTCGCGATCAGCACCGTCCGTACGCCGGGCACCAGCGCCGCGATCTCGGCGACCGCCGCGTCGTGGAACGACGACACCTCGACGCGCCCGGTCAGCCCGCGCCGGTGCATCACCTCGGCCAGCGCCCGCGCCGCGGCCACATCCTTGATCTCGGCCTGGAGCGGCGACCGTACGGCGTCCAGGACCTCCTCGAAGACCGGGATCCGCTCGCCGTCGCCCGCGTCCAGCTCCCGCAGCTCGGCCAGGGTCCGGTCGGCGATGGCGCCCGTGCCGTCGGTCGTACGGTCCACTTCGGTGTCATGCATCACGACGAGCGCGCCGTCCTTGCTCAGATGCAGATCCAGCTCGATGGCGTCCATGCCGGCGTGCTCGGCCCGTACGAAGGAACGCAGGGTGTTCTCCGGTGCGACACCCATCACTCCACGATGACCGATGGTCTGGAAAGTCAAGGTTCGTCTCGCTTCCGTCGACTGCGGCTCTAGCGCGGCACTCTAGTGGCCGGTCACGAGATGGGAACCCGTCGCGCACCGGCGAGCCGCCTCGGCGAGCGGTGGCCCGCCCAGTCCCGGTGCGGCACGATGGAAGTGTGTGTCCTACCTCATTACGGCAGGAAAAACAGCGGTGACCATGGGGGGTCCGCAGGATAATTTGTCACAGCCGTTCTTGTACGGCGGAACAAGAGACCTATACGGTGTCTTGACGCCAAGATCTCGCGTGGAGGAAGTGACATGACGGAAATTCTTGCGCAGGACACCGCACCCGGCACAAGCCGTGCTGTCGGTGCCGTCGGCGCTGATCGAGTGGTCGAGCATCCTGCCTGGGCACAGCTCAAGAACGCCGTCGAGGAGATCCGCCCGTGGCAGTCCAAGGACGGCTCGATCGACTTCGACGCCGAGGGCGCTCCGGCGCGCGGGATTGTCGAGGTGGCGCTCGACCGCGTGACCTCCGCCGTCGAACAGCTCTCCCCGCTGCTGCCGCACGACGCCGCGTACCACCGGGCGCTCGTCGCCGACCTCCGCAAGTGGGCCGACAGCGCCTTCGACGTTCCCGACTTCCTGGACTCGCTGCTCGCCTTCCAGCCCGCGGCCGACCGGCGGGACGGTCTCCAGCATCTCGCCGTCTTCCCCATGTACACGCAGAACGGCAATCCCGACCGCAATCTCGAAGCCGTCGTGCTGCGGATGGTCTGGCCCGAGTGGCTGGCCGAGCTGGAGCGCACGCGCTACGACAACCCGCTCTTCTGCGGAATCACCTTCGAGGACTTCACCGCCGGCTACGACACCAACTCCGCGGTGTTCTTCCCGGAGACCATCGCCGTGCGCGAGGCTCCCGAGCGGTTCACCTGGGGCGGGATCTTCTGCGACCGCGAGGCCGCCCGCTTCCGCCGTGTCACCGAGGCCGCCGTACGCACCCTCGGCGTCGAACTGCCCGACGACATCACCGAGATGGTCGCCGACCAGGACCGCTGCCAGCAGGCCTTCGTGCTCTGGGACATGATCCACGACCGTACGCACAGCCATGGCGATCTGCCGTTCGACCCGTTCATGATCAAGCAGCGCCAGCCGTTCTGGATGTACGGGCTGGAGGAGCTGCGCTGCGATCTCACCGCGTTCCGCGAGGCGGTACGGCTGGAGGCCGATGGCGTGGCGCAGGGCCGCGACGTCCAGTACGCCGTGCTCTTCGACCGGATGTTCCGCTTCCCGGTCACCGGCGCGCGCGTACGGAACTACGACGGCCTCGGCGGCCAGTTGCTCTTCGCCTATCTCCACCAGCACGAGGTGCTGCGCTGGACCGACAACACCCTGCGTATCGACTGGGAGCGCGCTCCCGGCGTCACCAACCAGCTCTGCTCCGAGATCGAGGACCTCTACCGGGCCGGTATCGACCGTCCCAAACTGGTCCACTGGTTCGCGGCGTACGAACTCGTCTCGGCGTATCTCTCCCCGCATCCCGGCTCCCGCTGGGCCAAGGGCCCCGACGCGCTCGATCTGTCACAGCCGCCCCGTAAGCTCGTGGACGACGTGCTGCCGGACGAGTTTCCGCTCAGCATGTTCTACGAGGCGCTTGCCAAGAAGCTCAAGAACGTGATCGCCTCCACCAAGGGAATCACCGCCACGAGCACCGAGCGGATGGCCGCGTGACCACTCAGCCGCAGGAGGCGACGAGCATGCACAAGAGCGGCGGGAACGGCGGTACGGGCGGCGGCGCGCTGGACGGCGCGGTTGTCGCGGTCGCGGGAGCGGCAGGACCGGCGGGCCGCGCCGCCCTGCTGCGGCTGGCCGAGGCGGGCGCCGTCGTCGTCGCGGCCGACGCGGATCCGGCACGGCTGGCGGAAGCCGTCGACGCCGCCCGTTACGCGCACGGCGGAGCCACGGTCACCGGGGACACCGTCGATCTGCTCGATCTCGACGCCACGCGCCTCTGGGCGGCCAAGACCGAGAAGGAGTTCGGCCGGATCGACGGACTGGTCCATCTCGTGGGCGGCTGGCGCGGCAGCGCCTCTTTCGCCGAGACCGACCTCGCCGACTGGGGGGTGCTGGAGAAGCTGCTGATCCGTACGGTCCAGCACACCTCACTCGCCTTCCACGACGGTCTGCTGCGCAGCGACCGCGGCCGGTTCCTGCTGATCAGCGCCGCGGGCGCGAGCAGGCCCACCGCGGGCAACGCCGCGTACGCCGCGGCCAAGTCCGCCGCCGAGGCCTGGACGCTGGCGCTGGCCGACGCTTTCCGTAAGGCGGGGGGCGAGGAGGGACCGCGCGCGGCGGCTGCCATCCTGGTGATCAAGGCGCTGGTGCACGACGCGCTGCGCGCCGAGCGCCCGAACGCCAAATTCGCGGGCTTCACAGATGTCACGGTGCTGGCCGAGGCCATCGCCGCGGTCTGGGAGCGGCCCGCCAGGGAAGTGAATGGAAAGCGCCTGTGGCTGACTCCCGAGCCGTGAGCCGTACGACGGACGCCCGCCGGCACCACGATCCCGAGGTGCGCGGCTTCGCCAGTGACAACTACGCCGGCGCCCATCCCGAGATCCTCGCCGCCCTCGCCGTCGCCAACGGAGGCCATCAGGTCTCCTACGGCGACGACGACTACACCGATCATCTCCAGCGGATCATGCACAGCCACTTCGGGCAGAGCGCGGAGGCCTTTCCGGTCTTCAACGGCACCGGCGCCAATGTGGTGGCACTCCAGGCGCTCACCGACCGCTGGGGCGCGGTGATCTGCGCCGAGTCGGCGCATATCAATGTGGACGAGTGCGGCGCGCCCGAACGGGTCGGCGGCCTCAAGCTGCTGACCGTACCCACACCCGACGGCAAGCTCACGCCCGAGCTGATCGACCGGCAGGCATGGGGCTGGGAGGACGAGCACCGGGCCATGCCCCAGGTCGTGTCGATCACCCAGAACACCGAGCTGGGCACGGTCTACACGCCCGACGAGATCCGGGCCATCTGCGCACACGCCCATGAGCGCGGCATGAAGGTGCATCTCGACGGCGCGCGCATAGCCAACGCGGCGGCATCCCTGGACGTCCCGATGCGCACCTTCACCAATGCCGTCGGTGTGGATGTCCTCTCGTACGGCGGCACGAAGAACGGCATGCTCTTCGGCGAGGCCGTGGTCGTCCTCAACCCGGACGCCGTACGGGCGATGAAGCATCTGCGCAAGCTGTCGATGCAGCTCGCGTCCAAGATGCGCTTCGTATCGGTGCAGTTGGAGGCGCTGCTCGCGGGCGATCTGTGGCTCCGCAACGCCCGGCACAGCAATGCGATGGCGCAGCGGCTCGCGGAGGGCGTGCGCGCGGTGGACGGTGTGGAGATCCTCCACCCCGTCCAGGCCAACGCGGTCTTCGCCCGGCTGCCGCACGAGGTCAGCGTGCGGCTCCAGCGGCGCTTCCGGTTCTACTTCTGGGACGAGAAGGCCGGGGATGTCCGCTGGATGTGCGCCTTCGACACGACCGAGGACGACGTGGACGCGTTTGTGCAGGCGCTGAAGGAAGAGGTGGCCGCATAGCCGGGACGGGGACTGGGACCGGGGCCGGGCCGTACGGCCGGAGTGTAATAGGGTGGACCATTCGGTACTCTATGGTGCACTGCATTCGCTCCGGAACCTTGAGGCACCACAGACCATGACACTGACGCTCACCGTGTCGGACGAGGTACGCACCCTCGCGCCCGGCTTCACCCATCTCGCCGTCGAAGCCCATGGCCTGGTGAACGGCCCCAACACCGACGGCAGTTCGGCCCTGCTGGACGACGCGGCCCGGCGGCTCGCCGACCGGCTCGGAGGGCGCGCGCCGCACGAGGATCCGCATCTGGCCGCCTGGCGCGAGACGTACACCGCCTTCGGCGCCAAGCCGTCCCGGACCCGCAACTCCGCGGAGGCCCTGGCCAAGCGCGCCCTGTCCGGCTCCGGGCTGCCGCGGATCAATCTGCTGGTCGATCTCTACAACGCCGTGAGCGTCGCTCATCTCATCCCGGTGGGCGGCGAGGACACGGACCGTATCGTCGGCGGTATGCGGCTCGTACGCGCCACCGGCGACGAGCCGTTCGCGACGGTCGCGGGCGGCGAACCGGCGGTGGAACATCCCGAGCCCGGCGAGGTCGTCTGGCGTGACGACGAGGGCGTCACCTGCCGCCGCTGGAACTGGCGTCAGGGCGTCCGTACGAGGCTCACCGAGGAGTCGGTGAACGCGGTCTTCCTGCTGGAGCGCCTTGCGCCCATGACGCTCGCCGAACTCGACACGGCCGGTGCCGAACTCGCCGAGTCACTGGAGAAACTGAGCCCGGGAGCGCGCATCACGGTCCATCCGGCGGGCTGACGGGCGACGGACGCGGGGCCGGTTGTCGTACGTACGGCCTTCGGAACCGCCACGCGTGGCGGTTCCGTTCCGTCGGCAGGTCGGCAGTGACGTTTCGGCCGGAGCCGGCTCAGCTCGTTTCCAGCTCGCGGGCCTCGGCCGGTGTCGGCGCCGTACCGCCCAGATGCGTCGGCACCCACCAGGTGTCGTGCGCGTCCCTGGGACGCACCGGATACGCGCGCTGCGCCGCCTCCAGCAGATCCTGCACCCGGTCCCGCAGCCGCCGGGTGATCGCGCCCGCGTACTGGTCCGCCGCGGCCTCCACCTGCTCGCCGATCCGCATCGTCACCGGGATGTGGCTGCGCCTGAAGTTACGCGGACGGCCCTTCGTCCACAGCCGCTGGGTGCCCCACAGCGCCATCGGGATCAGCGGCACGCCGGCCTCCTGCGCCAGCCGTGCCGCACCCGACTTGAAGCTCTTCAGTGTGAAGGACTGCGAGATGGTCGCCTCGGGGAAGACTCCGACGATCTCGCCCGAGCGCAGCGAGTCCAGCGCGTGGGCGTACGCCTGCTCGCCCTGCTTGCGGTCGACCGGAATGTGCTTCATCCCGCGCATCAAAGGCCCCGAGACCTTGTGCCGGAAGACCGACTCCTTCGCCATGAAGCGCACCAGACGCTTCTGCGGCAGTGCGGCCAGTCCGGTGAAGATGAAGTCCAGATAGCTGATGTGGTTACTGACGAGCACGGCGCCGCCGGTGCGCGGGATGTGCTCCGAACCCTGCGTGTCGATCTTCAGGTCCAGCGCCTTGAACATCGTGCGGGCGGCGCCGATGACCGGTCGATAGACGAGCTCTGCCATCTGGTGGGGACCCTTCTGTTCCGGGGAGGGTTCTCCCGGCGGAAGTTACGCAGCCGTAGGTTTTCGGCATTGCGCCGATGGTGCCCCATACACGGCCCCGTGGCCAGTCCTGGTCTGCGCGCGGGGCGAGATTCTCGTCACGTCAGCGCAGCCCGGCGTTGGCCCGCCGTACCAGCAGATACATCTCGCATCCCAGGCAGTAGCCGAACGCCGCGTTGAGAAAGGCGGCGGCGAGCGCGCAGCCGGTGGCCGCGAGCCCGAGCCAGAGCGGGCCCCAGAAATAACCGACCAGCCCTATAAGGGAGAAGACCAGTCCGACCGCCTGGGCGAACCGCGGCGGCTCGGGCGACTCGAACTCCACGGGCGGTCCGATCCGCGGGCGTACGGCCGTACGGAACAGCCAGCCGTACGGTGAACGCCCTACGCCGCCCACCGCGCCCACCGCGAAGCACAGCGCCTGCCAGGCGAGCAGCGCGCCGCTGCCGGTGATCAGTACCACGGCGAGTACGAAGGTCGTGACGGCCGCGCCGAAACGCGGCCCTCTGATGTCGATGTCCATGACGTCAGCATCCCTCGCCGGAGCCGCCGTGGGACCGCGGAATATTTTGCGGTTGTGTGAACGCTGCACCCGAGGGCGCCGGTGTGGCCGGGCGCCATATCGGTGTGAGGACGGACGGGATGACGGGACTGGTGGTGTGCGCGGCGGTGCTCGCCGTGGCGAGCGCCTTCGGGCTGCTGCGCCGTCGCGTCGACGGGAGACTGAAGATGCGGGTGAAGGACGGCGAGAAGCGGCTCGGCGCCGCCGAGTTGGGCGCCGAACTGGGGGAGCGGGCCACGCTCGTCCAGTTCTCCAGCGCGTTCTGCCAGCCCTGCCGGGCGACCAGACGCACCCTCAGCGAAGTGGCGGGGATGGTCGACGGAGTCTCCCATGTCGAACTCGACGCCGAGGAGCGGCTGGAGCTCGTACGTGAGCTGGGCATCCTGAAGACGCCCACAGTGCTGGTTCTCGACGCCGCGGGCCGCATCGTGAAGCGCGCGGCCGGACAGCCGCGCAAGGCCGATGTGATCGCCGCGCTGGGCGAGGCGGTGTGAGCCACGCACTTGACTGCGCCTGCCACGCATCGTCACCCTGACGAGGTGCCCCAGGAACTCCTTCTCCATGGGCGGGTCCATGTCGACCTGGCCCGTAACGCGAGTGCGCGCTGTCCGGGCTGCTGAGCAGCCACGGATCCCGTACGTATCTCCCGCAGCCCGCCGAAGGACAATTCGAATGACGGCGACACCCGGTCTCGGCACTCCTCAGCTTGCCTCTCCCGAGCTGCTCCGCTCGGTGTTCCGCCGGCATGCGGCGGGCGTCGCGGTCATCACGGCCCAGGGCGACCGCCCGGTCGGATTCACCGCCACCTCGCTCAACTCCGCCGCCGCGGAGCCTCCGTTGGTCTCCTTCGGCGTGGGCACCTCCTCGTCGAGCTGGCCGGTCCTGGCCGAGGCCGCCCATGTCGGCGTCCATATCCTCGGTGAGCACCAGCGGGAGCTGGCCGCCACCTTCGCGCGCAGCGGCGCGGACCGCTTCGCGCCGCCCACGGCCTGGCGTACCGGACCGGAGGGCGTCCCGGTGCTCGACGGCGTCCTGGCGTGGCTGGTCTGCCGGGTGATCGCGCGCGTGCCCGCCGGGGATCACCGTCTGATGATCGCGCAGGTCGTCGTCGGCGATCCCGCGGGCTCGGGCCGGCCGCTCCTCTACCACCAGGGACGCTTCAACGCGCTGCGCGACTGACCGTTCCCGCCGTCCGTTCCCGCCGTGGCCGCAATCCCTGCTCGGGCGTTGGCAAGCTCACAGTTACAAGCGCTTGCTCAGAGGGAATCCTCTGGCTGTACTGGCGAGTAATATTGACGTCGGTGCGCCGGTCCCCCGACCGGAAACCGTCCCATAAGGCGCCTATGCTGCGTGCAACAAGGCAGCCCAGAAATGACGATGCAGTAGGAGAGCCGGCGTGAGCTTGAGGATCGTTGTCTGTGTGAAGTATGTGCCCGATGCCACCGGTGACCGGCATTTCGCGAAGGATCTGACGGTGGACCGTGAGGATGTGGACGGTCTGCTGTCGGAGCTGGACGAGTACGCGGTGGAGCAGGCGCTGCGGATCGCGGGTGACTGGGACGGTGACGGTGATGCGGAGATCACTGTGGTGACGGTGGGTCCGGAGGATGCCCGGGACGCGCTGCGCAAGGCCCTGTCCATGGGCGCGGACAAGGCCGTGCATGTCGAGGACGACGCGCTGCACGGCACCGATGCCCTCGGCACCTCCCTGGTGCTCGCCAGGGCCGTCGAGAAGACCGGCTACGACCTGGTCGTCTGCGGTATGGCCTCCACGGACGGCACGATGGGCGTGCTGCCCGCGCTCCTGGCCGAGCGGCTGGGCGTCCCGCAGGTGACGCTGCTCTCCGAGGTGTCGGTGGAGGACGGCCTGGTCAAGGGCCGCCGCGACGGCGACACCGCGAGTGAGGTGCTGGAGGCGTCCCTGCCGGCCGTCGTCTCGGTGACGGACCAGTCGGGTGAGGCGCGGTATCCGTCGTTCAAGGGGATCATGGCGGCGAAGAAGAAGCCGGTGGAGTCCTGGGACCTGGAGGATCTGGAGATCGACGCTGAGGAGGTCGGTCTGGCGGGTGCGTGGAGTGTGGTGGATGCGGCGGTGGCGCGTCCGGCCCGTACGGCGGGCACGGTGGTCAAGGACGAGGGTGAGGGCGGCAGGCAGCTCGCCGAGTTCCTCGCGGGCCAGAAGTTCATCTGAACCCCCGCACAGACCCGCGCAGACCCGACCGACCCGCCCCGCACGCTTCGTAAGCAGGAGAGAAGAAGTCCCATGGCTGAAGTTCTTGTCTATGTCGATCACGTGGACGGTGCCGTCCGCAAGCCCACCCTGGAACTGCTGACCCTGGCCCGCCGCATCGGCGAACCGGTCGCCGTCGCCCTCGGCACCGGCGCCGCAGACACCGCGCCGGTGCTCGCCGAGCACGGCGCGGTCAAGGTCCTCACCCACGACGCCGCCGAATACGCCGACTATCTGGTCGTGCCGAAGGTGGACGCCCTCCGGGCTGCCTATGACGCGGTCTCGCCCTCTACGGTGCTGCTGCCGTCGTCGGCGGAGGCCAAGGAGATCGCCGCGCGGCTCGCGGTCCGTACCGGCTCGGGCCTGATCACCGACGCCGTCGACCTGGAGGCCGGTGAGGAGGGTCCGGTGGCCACGCAGTCGGTGTTCGCCGCCGCGTTCACCACCACCTCCCGCATCACCCACGGCACCCCGGTCATCACCGTCAAGCCGAACTCGGCTCCGGTCGAGACCGCCCCCGCCGCCGGCACCGTCGAGGCGCTCTCCGTGGTCTTCTCCGCGCAGGCTGCCGGGACGAAGGTCGTCTCCCGTACGCCGCGGGAGTCGACGGGCCGCCCGGAGCTGACCGAGGCCGCGATCGTTGTTTCCGGCGGCCGTGGCGTCAACGGCGCGGAGAACTTCGCGCTCATTGAAGCCCTCGCCGACTCCCTCGGCGCCGCCGTCGGCGCCTCCCGCGCCGCCGTCGACGCCGGCTGGTACCCGCATGCCAGCCAGGTCGGCCAGACCGGCAAGAGCGTCTCCCCCCAGCTCTACATCGCCTCCGGGATCTCCGGCGCCATCCAGCACCGCGCCGGTATGCAGACCTCCAAGACGATCGTCGCCGTCAACAAGGACGCCGAAGCACCCATCTTCGACCTCGCCGACTACGGCGTGGTCGGTGACCTCTTCGAAGTCGTCCCGCAGCTCACCGAAGAGATCAAGAAGCGCAAGGGCTGACACAAGAACACAAGAACTGAGCCGCGACAGCGCGGTGCGTACGGTTCCGGGGCCGCGTGGTGATCTCCACCGCGCGGCCCCGCGCCGTCCATTGACGCGGTTCGAACCGGCCGACTAACTTCATTCAACGGATTGTTGATTCCGGAAAGCGGAAGACCGGAACGGAAGGGTGTGGTCATGGCGCGGCAGGAGAAGGTGGCCACGAGTCTCGCGGGCGCGGTCGGCGTGGACATCGGCCGCTCCCTCGCGGCGGTCGACGCCGAACTGGCCCGTCGCTATCCGGGCGATCCCGGCACCCGTCAGCCCGTCCACACCGTCTACGTGCCCGCCGACGCCTTCGACGCCGGCACGATCCGTTCCTGGGGCGACCAGGCGCTCGCCGCCCTTGACGAACACGCGCCCGACGCGCGCTCGCTGGCCCGTGCCCTGGGCCTGTCCGACGCGCTGGCGGAGCCGGTGTACGAGCGCGTACGGGCCAAGCTGGAGCGCGAGCCCGTCGAGGACCTGCGGATCGACTTCGAGGACGGCTACGGCCCGCGCCCGGACGCCGAGGAGGACGAGGCCGCGGCGCGTGCCGCCCGGCTGGTCCACGAGGCGTACGGGAACGGCACCGCCGCGCCGTACATGGGTATCCGGATGAAGTGCCTGGAGGCCGCGGTACGGGACCGGTCCATCCGGACGCTCGACATCTTCCTCACCGGGCTGACGGAGGCGGGCGGTCTGCCCGGTGGACTGGTGCTGACACTGCCGAAGGTCACCTACGCGGAGCAGGTCACCGCGATGGTGCGGCTGGCCGAGGAGTTCGAGAAGGCGCGCGGGCTGGAGCCGGGACGGCTCGGCTTCGAGATCCAGATCGAGACCAGCCAGTCCATTCTCGGAGCGGACGGCACCGCCACCGTGGCCCGGATGATCGACGCGGCGGGCGGCCGGGCCACCGCGCTGCACTACGGCACGTTCGATTACAGCGCCTGCGTCGGAGTCAGCGCCGCGTACCAGTCGAGCGACCATCCGGCCGCCGACCACGCCAAGGCCGTCATGCAGGTCGCCGCGGCGGGAACGGGCGTACGAGTCTGCGACGGCTCCACCAATGTCCTGCCGGTCGGCCCGACCGCCCAGGTCCACGAGGCGTGGCGACTGCACTACGGCCTCACCCGGCGCGCGCTCGCCCGCGCCTACTACCAGGGCTGGGACATGCATCCGGGCCACCTGCCGACGCGGTACGCCGCGGTGTACGCGTTCTACCGCGAGGGACTGGAGCCGGCCGCCGCGCGGCTGGCCGCCTACGTCGCGCGTGCGGGCGGCGACGTACTGGACGAGCCCGCCACCGCCAAGGCGCTCAGCGGCTATCTGCTGCGCGGCCTGGACTGCGGCGCGCTCGACACCGAAGAGGTGTCCGGGCTCACCGGCCTGACCCGGGCCGACCTGGAGGATTTCGCGATCCCACGCAGGGCGGCCCTGACGGTCGCGACGGAGATGCCGTAACGGACCGTCCGCACGGAGCTCAGCTGCCCCCGACGACCTCAGCCGTCCGACGGCGGAGGTATCTCACCCGAGCCGCGGGCGATCAGACGCGTCGGCACCACCACGCGCGACGGGGCGTCGGCCGCGCCGTCGAGACGGCTGAAGAGGCGCTCAGCGGCCGTACGGCCCAAGGTCGCAGCGTCCTGGGCGATGACCGTGACGCCAGGGCTCAGCAGATCGGCGAGTTCGATGTCGTCGAAGCCGACGAAGGCGACCGGACGGTGGTGCGCGGCCAGTACCCGTACCGCCGTCACCGTCACACGGTTGTTGCCCGCGAAGATCGCCGTGACCGGCTCGGGCCCGGCGAGCATCGCGGTCACGGCGTCGCGTACCCGTTCCGGCGCGGTCGTGCCGAGCGAGACCCAGTCGTCGTGGATCTCCAGCCCCGCGTCCGCCATCGCGGTGCGATATCCGCGCAGCCGCTCGATGGCCGTGTGGATCCTGGGCTGGTCGCCGATGAAACCGATCCTGCGATGGCCTCCCGCGATCAGATGCGCCGCGCCGGAGCGGGCGCCGCCGAAGCTGTCGGAGAGCACCGTGTCCGCGTCGATACGCCCGGCCGGCCGGTCCACGAAGACGGTCGCCACTCCGGCCTTGATCTCGGGCTCCAGATAGCGGTGGTCGTGCCCGGCCGGGATCACGATCAGCCCGTCCACCCGCCGCGCGCACAGCGCCAGCACCAGTTCCTGCTCGCGGTCCGGGTCCTCGGCGCTCGAACCGTTGATGAGCAGCGCGCCATGGGCGCGGGCGACCTCTTCCACCGCGCGGTTCAGCGGCCCGTAGAACGGGTCGGCGAGATCCTCCAGGACCAGACCGATACTGGCGGTACGGCCCTTGCGCAGCACCCGCGCCGAGTCGTTGCGGCGGAAGCCCAGCGCCTCGATCGCCTCCTGCACCCGGCGCTCGGTGTCGGGTGTGACACCCGGTTCCGCGTTGACCACGCGCGAGACCGTCTTGAGCCCGACTCCGGCCCGTGCGGCCACATCCTTCATCGTGGGCCGGTTACCGTAACGGGGCTCGGGGCGGCGGGCGGTGTCTGCCACAGTGCGCTGTCCTGTCGTCATTTCTTCGGTGATTCTCCGGGCGGTTCGCCGGAGGATTGTCATCCTCGGCCGTGGCGACGAGCATAGGCCCTGGACAACGTTGTCAGGTGAATGGAGACTGTTCACCGAAGCCGCAGGTCCGTACATCCCCCCATACACGCGGGGATGCCTCATCCCCGGGAGATCCGACCCGATGCATACCGACTCCGTTGTCTCACTCGACATCGGCGGAACCAAGATCGCCGGCGCGCTGGTGGACGGCGGTGGCAGGATCCTCGTACGGGCGCAGCGGCCGACACCCGCGCGGGAGGACGGCGAGACGGTGATGCGGGCCGTCGAGGAGGTCCTCGCCGAGGTCCTGGCCTCTCCGCTCCGGGCGTCGGCGAGGGCCGTCGGTATCGGCAGCGCCGGTCCCGTGGACGCCTCGGCCGGTACGGTCAATCCGGTCAATGTCGTGGGCCTGCACGGCTTTCCACTGGTCGAGCGGGTGGCACTGGCCACCGGCGGGCTGCCGGTGACGCTGGTCGGCGACGGAGTCGCGATGACCGCGGCGGAGCACTGGCAGGGCGCGGCGCGCGGTTACGACAACGCGCTGTGCATGGTGGTCTCGACCGGTGTCGGCGGCGGGCTCGTACTGAACGGAAAGGTCCACGCGGGACCGACCGGCAACGCCGGGCACATCGGACACATCAGCGTCGACCTGGACGGCGACCTCTGCCCGTGCGGCTCGCGCGGCTGCGTGGAGCGCATCGCCAGCGGGCCGAACATCGCCCGCAGGGCGCTGGAGGGCGGCTGGGAGCCGGGCCCGGACGGTGACACCTCCGCCGCCGCGGTGGCCGCCGCCGCGCGGGCGGGCCATCCGGTCGCCATCGCGTCCTTCGACCGTGCGGCGCAGGCGCTGGCCGCCGGGATCGCGGCGACGGCCACGCTGGTGGAGATCCGTATCGCCGTCATCGGCGGCGGAGTCGCCAACGCGGGCGAGCTGCTCTTCGCACCGCTGCGCCGCTCGCTCCAGGACTACGCGACGCTCTCCTTCGTCCAGCACATCAAGATCGCGCCGGCGCTGACGGGCACGGACGCGGGCCTGGTGGGCGCGGCAGCGGCGGCGACACTGGCGATACGGGACGAGGCCACGCCGGCAGAGGCCACACCGACCACGGTCGCCTGACCTCGGGGAGGGACGCTTCGGACATGGGCCGAAGCAGGTTCAAGCCCCGGGGCTCGCAGTGAGCCAGCCCTGGGCTCCCGGTAAGTCAGGCTGTCGGGTGCTCAGTTCGTCGGGGTGTTCAGTTCTTGGAGCATCGTGCGGACGCGGTCGAGTTCGCTCTCGGGGTGGCCGATGCCGATGAGGATCGTGAGGGCCTGCTGCCAGGCCTCGCGCGCGGCGGGCGGTGCGCCCGTCGCTCGGTGGGTCTCGCCGAGGTGGATCAAGGTCTCCGCCTCGTTGAAGCGATGGCCCAGCGCCCGGTTGAGCCGCAGACTGTGCCGGAAGCACTCCTTGGCGTTCCCGTGGTCGCCGATCCGTTGGTAGGCATAGCCCAGGGTGTCCCAGGTGCCCGCCTGGCCGCGTTCGTCGCCGAGTTCCTGTTGCAGCGCCAGGGCCTCCTCGCAGTCGAGGACGGCCTGTTGGTAGTCGCCGCGTTGGATACGGTCCCAGCCGAGCGCGTTCAGTGCCCGCGCGCGTCCCGAGCGGTGGCCGCTCGAAGTGAAGAGGTCGAGGGCCGTCAGATCGTGCTCGTACGCGGCCCGCTCGTCGCCTTCCAGCTCGTACAGCCAGCTCAGCGTGAGATGGGCGTGCGCCCTGCCCGGATCGTCACCGAGATCCCTCGACAGGGCGAGCGCCACCTCCAGTTCGTCCCGGGCCTCGGCGGCGCGGGCGGTCTGGGAGAGGGCCCAGGCCAGTCCACGGCGGCACTCGGCCTGCGCCGAGCGGTCGCCCAGCCGTACGGCCGCGGCCAGCGCCGCGCGCTGCGCGCTCTCCACCTCGTGCCAGTGCCCGAGCCGCGACTGAAAGGTGAGCGTCGCCCACGCCAACTGCCATACGCGCGCGTCCAGGCCGAGGCGCGCGGCGTGTTCGACGGCCGCGGTCAGCACCGTGTGTTCGCGGCCGAACCACTTCATCGCCTCGTCGTGGTCGGCGAGCCGTTCCGGCGTCAGACCGTCGGCCGGCGGTGGCAGCGTGAGCGGGTCCCGGTGCGGAAGGAGCAGTCTGTCGGCGGCGTACGCGGTGTGTACGTAGTGGTCGAGCAGCCGGTCGAGCGCGGCGGTGCGCTCGGCCTCGGTGTCGAAGCTCTGGGCGAGTTCGGTGGCGTACGCGCGCAGCAGGTCGTGGCAGGTGTAGCGGTGAGGCGTGTGCTCCTGGACGAGATGCGCGGAGTGCAGCGTACGCAGACGGGCGCGGAGGCGCGAGAGCGGAAGCCCGGTGAGACTGGCGGCTGCGGGCAGCCCGATATCGGCGCCCGGCGCCAGGCTCAGCAGCCGGAACACCCGGGCCGTGGGCGCGTCGAGAGCCTCGTACGAGGAGGCGAAGACTGCCCTCAAGTCCGTCGCCGTCTCGCCCGCGTCCAGGGCGTCGAGCCGAGTGGCCGCCTCGTGCAGCTCCGAGGCGAGTGCGGCGAGCGGCAGCGCGGGATTCATCGTGGCTCGCGCGGCCAGAATGCTGATGGCCAGCGGCAGTCCGGCGCAGTGCTTCAGCAGCGTGGCGGCGGCGTCGGGCTCGGCGGCGATCCTGGCGCCGCCGAGATGGCGCGTCAGCAGTTCGAGCGCCTCCGCGTCGGTGAGGACATCCAGTGTGAGAGGCGTGCCGCCGTGCGCGGCGGTCAGCCCGGTGAGCTGATGGCGGCTGGTGACCAGGACGGTACAGGTGGGACTGCCGGGCAGCAGCGGCAGGACCTGGGTGGTGGAACGGGCGTTGTCGAGCAGGATGAGCAGGCGTTTGCCCGCGGTCAGGCTCCGGTAGAGCGCGGCCTGCGCGTCCGGGTCCGCGGGGATCGTGCCCGGTGGCGCTCCGAGGGCTTCCAGGAAGGCACGTACCGCCACCGCCGCCGGTACAGGGTCTCCGGACGGCGAGAAGCCGCGCAGATCGGCGTAGAGCTGACCATCGGGAAAGCGCTCCTGGCAGCTGTGGGCCCAGCGCAGGGCGAGCCAGGTCTTGCCGATACCACCGGTGCCGCCGATCGCCGAGATCACCACGGTGCCGCCGCGCTCGGCCCGTGGCTCCAGCAGCTTTCCCAGACGGGCGAGTTCGCGGTTGCGGCCGGTGAACATCGGCGGCGGAGCGGGCAGTTGCCGTGGTACGGGAGCGGGCGGCGCCGTCGATTCCACGGGAGAACCGGGAGAACCGGAGGAACCAGCGGAACCCGGAGTACGGCGCGCGGGCGCGGGCTTGTCGAGTACCGGATCGGCCGTGAGGATCCGCTGGCGCAGTTCGCGCAGCGGCGGTCCCGGGTCGGTGCCCAGCTCCGTGGCCAGCAGCTGCCGGATCTCCTCGTAGCGGGCGAGGGCGTCGGCGGGCCGGCCGCCGCGGTACAGGGCCAGCATGAGCTGGCCGACCAGCCGCTCGTCCAGCGGGTGCGCCTCGACGCGGGTGGCCAGTTCGGCCGGCAGCCCGGTGTGCCGTCCCGACCGTAACCGGATGTCCACCAGGTCCAGTTCGGCCGCATGTCTCTCCCGGCGCAGGGCCTCGCGCAAGGAGTTGAACCACGGGCTGTCCTGCTCGGTGGCGGCATCCCCGCGCCAGAGCGCGAGCGCCTCCTCGAACAGGGCCTCGGCCTCGGTGTCGTCGGCCGTACGTGCCCGCTCGACCAACTCGCGGAAACGGTGCAGGTCCACAGCGGACGTGTCGACGGTCAGTACGTAACCGCCGGAGCGCCGCTCGATGTCCGCGTCGCCGGCGGCCGGGGAAAGGGCCTGGCGCAGCCGGGAGATATAGCTGTAGAGGGACGCCTGCGCCCGCTGCGGAGGGCGTTCGCCCCATACCCGGTCGATCAACTGGTCAACGGATACGACCCGGTTGGCGTCAGCCATCAGCGCTGCCAGCACACAGCGCTGCCGGGCATGTCCCAGCTCCACCGGCCGGCCGTCGAGCCGTGCCTCGATGGATCCGAGCAAGCCGAACTCCACCGGCAATCCGATCACCCCCTGGCCCGGACCTTAACGCCGAAAGTCCGGGCCGACCTGCTGATTCCAGGTCTTCTCAAGGTTGGCCCAAAGTCGGCCAGGGAGAGTACTCCTCGGCGCGGGAGCCGACGGGGGACGCGGCGGGGGAGAGAGTGCCCGGCAGTGGCACGGCCGCGATTCGGCTCCGGGCCGGACCACGCACGGGGGGCGTGGTCCGGCCGGCGTCGTCCGGTGCACCGGTGCGCGGGGGCTCCGTACTCCCGTAATGCCGCACTCCCATAGTGCCGTGCTCCGGTACGTGGAAGGTCCTCTGGTACGAGGAGGCGCGGCCCTACCGCGTCGTCTGACACGCCACGCGTCGGCTGCCGCGGAACTTCACGCACAGCTCCACCTCGTTGCCGGTGTCCGCCGTGGGCCAGCGATAGGTCAGCGCCTTGCCCGAGCGGGTGGCCATCGCCGTGTCGATGTGCTGCCCGTCGCGGAAGAGCGCCACCGGCCGGGCGGTGACCTGCTCCGGCGGATTGGTCCAGATACCGGTGACCGCGTTCCGTCCGCCCTCGCCGTCCAGTCTGATACAGATCTGCGGACCGGAGAAGTGGTGGGTGCAGGCGCTGCTGTCGGCCGTCGCGGGAGGCGCGGTCAGTGAGACGGCGATGCCCGCCAGCGCGAGTGTCAGGGCGGACCGTCGCCCGCGCGGGCGGCGTCCCGGGCCGGTGAGTGCGGCGGGGACGGCCGGAGCGGCCGGTGTTCTGGGCATACGCATAACGGATGTCTCCGGGTCGTACGGCGCTCGGGTGCGGGACCGGCTCGGGTACGGGACGGGCGCGCGGACGGCGCCCTCACGCACTCCTACGACTACGGCTATGACTGCGGGCGCGGCTGTGGCTGCGGTAGCGACTGCGGGGCGGACTCGGTCGCCTGCTGCGGCACGACCACGAGGAAGACGTCCGAGTCGAGGTCCATCACCACCTCCGCCGGCGTCCCTTCGTCCCTGCGCGCCCGCGCGAACTCCTCCGCGGGCCAGCTGCCGCGCGGCCCTCCCGCGGGAAATTTCTCCAGCACCGTCCGACACATTGGATGCCCCCTTGTCACATCGAGTTCCAACGACGTTCCTCGGGATTGTGTTACGGCCCGGCACGGACATCGATTCGTACAGTGGCCGTTCCCGGCCTCGGTACGACATCGAACCGGCCACAGCTCGGCCACAGCACCGTGTGTGAGCCCATGGCCCGATCGGGCGGGGGTTTCCGGGGCAGGGTGTTGCGGGCAGTCCACTGGGGGCTACGGAAGGGGGGACCGTGATCGTTTGGATCAATGGCGCGTTCGGAGCGGGCAAGACCAGTACCGCACGTGAACTGATCGACCTGATCCCGAACTGCACACTGTACGACCCCGAGCTGATCGGCGGGGAAGTGGAGCAGCTTCTGCCGCAGAAGCGGCTCGCCGAGGTGGGCGACTATCAGGATCTGCCGATCTGGCGGCGTCTGGTGGTCGACACCGCGGCGGCCCTGCTGGCCGAGGTGGGCGGTGCGCTGGTCGTGCCCATGACCTTGCTGCGGCAGGAGTACCGGGACGAGATCTTCGGCGGGCTCGCCTCCCGCCGTATCCCGGTGCGTCATGTGCTGCTTGCCACAGACGAAACGATCCTGCGGGGACGGATAGCGGCTCGTCAGGTGGCGGAGGACGATCCCGAGGTGAACGAGCGTACCCGGCGGTGGTGCTACGAACATATCGAGCCCTACCGCGCCGCGCTCGGCTGGCTGACCGGCGACGCCCATGTCATCGACAACACCGGACTCACGGCCCGGGAGACGGCCGTCTCCCTCGCGGCGGCGGTACGGACCGGTGCGGCCCGCGTCAGCGAGATCGTCCAGACGCCCGAGCCGACCGCCGAGACGCTCGCCGCCGGAGTGCTGCTCTTCGACGAGCAGGACCGGGTGCTGCTCGTGGACCCCACGTACAAGCCCGGCTGGGAGTTCCCGGGCGGAGTGGTGGAGGCCGGCGAGGCGCCCGCACGGGCCGGGATACGGGAGGTCGCCGAGGAGATAGGCATACAGCTGACCGAGGTGCCCAGACTGCTGGTGGTCGACTGGGAGCCACCACGGCCACCGGGCTACGGCGGGCTGCGGCTGCTCTTCGACGGCGGGCGGCTGCCGGCGCGGCTGGCCGGGACACTGCTGCTGCCCGGACGCGAGCTGAGAGGCTGGCGTTTCGTGGGCGAGGAGGAGGCGGCGGGACTGCTGCCGCCGGCCCGGTACGAGCGGCTGCGCTGGGCGCTGCGCGCGCGGGAGCGCGGGACGGTGCTCAACCTGGAGGACGGCGTCCCGGTCGGCTGACCACGACCGCGACACCGTGTGGGAGTTGGGGCATGTCCTGTGCGGTGCGGCTCCGGTGCGGCTCCGGCGCCGGCCGCTCGCCACAGGCCCGGGCAGGCAGACAGGTCCGCTCTAGCCGAGGTCGCCGAAGCCCGGTGTCGGGTCGCCGTGGCCGTAACAGACCGTGGACGGGGCCAGCGCCACGAGCCGGCGCATCGACTCCTGGGCGCGCTCGCGGTCCACGTTGAAGACGCCCAGGGCGATCCCGCCCACGGAGGCGATGGTGTCGCCCACGAACAGCACACCGTGGCGCGGCAGATGCACGGCGATCGAGCCGTCGGTGTGCCCGGGAGCGTGCACCACCCGGGCGCCGTCGCCGAAGTCCAGCTCGTCGCCGCGGCCTCCGCGGCCGTTGCCGCCGTCGCGCCAGAGATAGGCCTGGCCGATCGGGAAGCGGAGCATATGCAGCCGAGAGCTGATCTCCACGAGGTCGATGAGGTCCATACGGCGAACGTACGCAGCCGGCCACGTCCGCCGTACGGATCTACGCTCTCGGCGATCTCCGCTCTCCGCTGAACCCGATATCGGAACCCGATACGGCTCCCTCCGGGCAGCTCCGGAACTCAATCCCGCTTGGACTCCGCGTAGTTGAGCAGGAAGTGCGCCTCGGCCACCGAGAGCCGCTCCAACTCCTCCGGAGAGACACTCTCGTTCACCGCGTGGATCTGCGCCTCCGGCTCGCTCAGCCCGATCAGCAGGATCTCCGCCTTCGGATACAGCGCGGCCAGGGTGTTGCAGAGCGGAATGGAGCCGCCCTGACCGGCCGTCTGCATGTCCTGTCCCGGATACGCGACACGCATCGCGTCCGCCATCGCCGTATACGCCGGGCTCGATGTGTCCGCGCGGAACGGCTCGCCCTGGCCGACCTGTTCCACCGACACCCGCGCCCGCCACGGCGTGTGCTTCTCGATGTGCGCGGTCAGCAGCTTCGTCGCCTCGGTCGCGTCCTGGCCCGGCGGTACGCGCAGGCTGACCGTCGCCCGCGCGCTCGCCTGGATGGACGGCGTGGCACCGACCACCGGCGGGCAGTCGATGCCCAGTACGGTGACGGCGGGACGCGCCCAGATCCGGTCGCCGACCGAGCCGTGGCCGATCAGCCCGACTCCGTCGAGCACCTTGGCGTCCTTGCGGAAGTCGGCCTCGTCATAGACGATTCCGTCCCACTCGGCGTCGGCGGCCAGACCGTCCACCGTGGTGGAACCGTCCTCCGCGCGCAGCGAGTCCAGCACCTTGATGAGCGCGGCGAGCGCGTCGGGCGCGGCTCCGCCGAACATGCCCGAGTGCAGATTGCCTTCGAGCGTGTCGATCCGTACGCGCAGCAGCGTCATCCCGCGCAGCATGGCCGTGACCGTCGGCAGTCCCAGCCGGAAGTTGCCGGCGTCGCCGATGACGATCGTGTCGGCGGCGAGCAGCTCCGGGTGCGCCTCCGCGTACCGTTCGAGACCGCCGGTGCCCTGCTCCTCCGAACCTTCCACGATCACCTTGACGTTCACCGGGACGCCACCGTTCGCCTTGAGGGCGCGCAGCGCGAGCAGATGCATCAGGAAGCCGCCCTTGCAGTCGGCCGCACCGCGCCCGAACCAGCGGCCGTCGCGTTCGGTCAGCTCGAAGGGCGGTGTCAGCCAGTCCGACTCGTCCAGCGGCGGCTGTACGTCGTAGTGCGCGTAGAGCAGCACCGTCGGCGCGTTCTCGGGGCCGGGCAGCAGACCGTAGACGGACTGTGTACCGTCCGGGGTGTCGAGGACGGAGACATCCTGGAACCCTTCGGCGCGCAGCGCGTCGGCCACCCACACCGCGGCGGCCTCGCACTCGCTCCTGGGGAACACCGCGGGATCCGCCACCGAACGGAAGGCCACCAGTTCCGCGAGCTCGGTACGGGCACGGGGCAGCAGGGACGCGACGGTCTCGGCGATCGGATTCGCGGTCATGGGCACGCTCCTGGTGGGTGCGTCGTTGTGTTAGTCGGGTGCACGTCGAATGTACGTCGAAGGGTTCAGCAGATCCTCCCACAGCGGGCTTGCCGGGCCAGCGCCGTAGGATGCCGTTCGACAACAGGGGCCACCGGTCGGATCAGGAGCAGAAGCACATCGTGAGCAGCGAGAACGCAGACGCCGGAAGCGAGCACGACGAGCCGGTATGGGATGTCGTCGTGGTCGGCGCAGGGCCGGCGGGAGCCTCCGCGGCATACGCGGCGGCGGTCGCGGGCCGTCAGGTGCTGCTGGTTGAGAAAGCCGAGTTGCCCCGCTACAAGACCTGCGGGGGCGGGATCATCGGGCCCTCGCGCGACGCGCTGCCGCCGGGCTTCGAGCTGCCGCTCAGGGACCGGGTGCACGCGGTGACGTTCTCGCTGAACGGAAAGCTGGCCCGTACGCGCCGCTCCAAGCGGATGCTCTTCGGGCTGCTCAACCGCCCGGAGTTCGACGCGAGTCTGGTGGAGCACGCGCAGAAGGCCGGCGCGGTGCTCCGTACGGGCGTGACGGTCACGCGCGTCGAGCAGCACGGTCCCGCCGTGCCCGACCGCCGTACGGTCGCCGTCGTCCTCGCCGACGGTGAGACGGTGCTGGCGCGTGCCGTGGTCGGCGCCGACGGCAGTGCCAGCCGGATAGGCGCGCATGTCGGAGTCAAGCTCGACCAGGTGGATCTGGGCCTGGAGGCGGAGATCCCGGTGCCGCCGACGGTCGCGGAGGACTGGGCGGGACGCGTGCTCATCGACTGGGGCCCGCTGCCCGGGAGTTACGGCTGGGTGTTCCCCAAGGGCGACACGCTCACGGTCGGTGTGATCTCGGCGCGTGGCGAGGGCGCGGCGACCAAGCGCTATTTGGAGGACTTCATCGCCCGGCTCGGGCTGGCCGGTTTCGAGCCCTCGGTCTCGTCCGGGCATCTCACCCGCTGCCGCAGCGACGACTCACCGCTGTCGCGCGGCCGGGTGCTGGTGTGCGGAGACGCGGCGGGCCTGCTGGAGCCCTGGACCAGGGAAGGGATCTCCTTCGCCCTGCGCTCCGGACGGCTGGCGGGCGAGTGGGCGGTACGGATCTCGGAGGCGCATGACGCCGTGGACGCGCGCCGTCAGGCGCTGAACTACGCGTTCGCGATCAAGGCCGGCCTCGGTGTGGAGATGGGCGTCGGCCGGCGGATGCTCGCGATCTTCGAGCGCCGGCCGGGGCTGCTGCACGCGGCGATCACCGGTCTGCGCCCGGCCTGGAACGCGTTCGCGGACATCGCCCGTGGCTCGACGTCGCTGGCCGGTCTCGTACGGAACCATCCGCTGGCCCGGCGTGCGCTGGATGTGCTGGACCGCAGACAGGCGGCGTCGGCCGCCGTGTCCGAGGAGAGCGTGCCGGAGCCCGCCGCCGCGTCGGAGGCGGGCGCGAAGGAGTGAGCGCCGGCGGCGGCCTGCCGGTGGTTCGCCGCGCGTCCTTCCTGAAGCCGCGCGTCCCTGATGCCGCGCGTCCTTCCTGATCAGGAGTCCGTCCTGATCAGGAAGACCGGATGGTCGGGCGCCGCCGCGATGATCTCCGCGTCCGAGGACTTCGCGGTGACTCCCTGGAAGTACTGGTTGACCTCCCAGCCCCAGCGCTCCAGATAGGTGCGCAGCACCGCGAGCTTCTCGCTGTCGGGGATCTCGGTGGCGGTGAACGTCCGGATCCGGCGGCCCACGCGCAGCTCGCCGCCGCCCGCGACGCGCATGTTCCGTACCCACTGCGAGTGGCCACGGGCCGAGATCAAGTACTGGCTTCCCTCGTAGGTGTGCGGGTTGACGGGGATGCGCTGCATCTGGCCGCTCTTGCGACCGCGTACGGACATCTCCGCCGTGCCCAGCATGCTGACTCCGTGCCGGGCGAGCCGGCCGATGACGTTGTTGAGCCGGCCGGCGAACCGGCCGGTCCGGTAGTAGTAGGGCTCCGACATGGTGACTCCTCCGAGATTGTGAGAGCGGTGCTCTCGCTTGAGAGCAGTGTGCACTGGTGGGCGCTCCAAAGCAAGAGCGGCGCTCTCTTTTTGGTGCGATGCTCCGGAACATGGCACACTGCTCTCCATGACGACCATCCGTGGAGCCAGGGAACGGGCCCGTACCGAAGTCACGGCGGCGATCAAGGACGAGGCGCGCAGACAGCTCGCGGCCGAGGGCGCCGCGAGGCTCTCGCTCCGCGCCGTCGCCCGTGAGCTGGGCATGGTGTCGTCCGCGCTCTACCGCTACTTCCCGAGCCGGGACGATCTGCTGACGGCGCTGATCGTCGACGCGTATGACGCGGTGGGCTCGGCCGCGGAAGGGGCCCTGGCGGTTGGAGGTCCGGCCGGCTCGGCCACGTCGGTCGGCTCGGCCGCCGAGCGGGCCGGTCACGCCGAGCCGGTTGATCATGTCGGCTGCTGGACCGCTGTGTGCGCGGCGGTACGGGCCTGGGCCCTCGCCCATCCGCACGAATACGCGCTGATCTACGGTTCTCCCGTACCCGGCTACTCGGCGCCTCAGCTCACCGTCGCGCCCGCGTCCCGGGTCGCCCTCGCGCTGATCTCCATCGCCGAGGACGCCCAGCGCGTCGGCGAGATCACACCGCCGGCGCTCTCCGACGAGCTGCGACCGGAGGCCGAGCGGCTGACCGCGCAGTTCGGCTTCGGTCTGCCACCGGAGGTGGTGGCGGCGCTGGTGGCGTCCTGGGCGCAGCTCTTCGGGCTGATCTCGTTCGAAGTCTTCGGCCAGTTCAACAAACTTGTCGAGGCCCGCGACGAACTCTTCGCGCAGGCCACGCGACGCCTGGCCCATGACGTCGGGATGCGTGACGCCGGATAGCGTGGCGTCGTACTCCTCAGGGAGTATGGGTGATCGCCACATACGGCTGACGCCATGGACGTGTCGGCCGGTCTAGCGTGACGGTATGGAAGAGCAGCCCACCCGTCGAGGCCGGAACGGCGGCGGCCCGCCCGGTCCGCCCTGGTCGCGGAGGCCGCGAGGGCCGTGGGGGCCGCGCGGCGGACCGTGCGGACGGTTCGGTCACCGTTTCGGCGACGGGCCCGGCCGGTGGTCCGGCGACGGTTCCGGTTCCGGCTTCCGGTTCGGCGGCGGGCGGCCGAGCCGTCGGCTGCCCTGGCCCTCGACTCTGCTCCTGGCCGTCTTCGTTCTCGTCGGAACCACCTTCGCCGGGGCCAATCAGCACGGCGATCGCCTCCCTCTCGACATCTACGCCCGGCTGCTGCTGCTCGCGGGACCTGTCCTGCTGTTCTTCCGCCGCCGCCACCCTGTCGTCTCCGTCTTCGGCGTCTCGGCGAGCGCCCTGATCTACTTCGCTGCCGGCTATCCGTACGGACCGATCTTCCTCACCGTGGGCGTGGCCACTTTCGCCGCGATCGTCTCGGGCCACCGGCGGGCGGCATGGTGGGCCGTCGGACTGCTCTGGGCCGGCCATGTGCTCATCGCACACTGGCTCTACCGCTGGCTGCCTCCGGCGCACGACCACGCGGCGCCCTGGGGACAGGAACTCGTCATCGCCGCCTTTGTGTTCGCCCTCTGCGCGGCCTCCGACGTCGTCCGGGTCCGCAGGGAGCAGTGGGCCAGGGAGGGCGCCGAGCGCCGGGCGGCCGAGAAGCGCAGACAGGACGAGGAACGGCTGCGGATCGCCCGTGAGCTGCATGACGTACTCGCCCACTCCATCTCCGTCATCAATGTCCAGGCGGGCGTCGGGCTCGCCCTGCTCGACTCCGATCCGGAACAGGCCCGTACGGCGCTCACCACCATCAAGGCGGCGAGCAAGGAGGCGCTCGGCGAGGTACGGCAGGTCCTCGACACGCTCAGAACGCCCGGCGACGCCCCGCGCGCGCCCGCTCCGGGCCTCGACCGGCTGCCCGAACTCGTGGAACAGGCCGCGGGCGCCGGGCTCACCGTCGAGATCCTGCGGGACGGACGGCCGGTCGCGCTGCCGCCCGGCACCGATCTGGCCGCCTTCCGGATCATCCAGGAGGCGCTGACCAATGTGGTGCGCCACTCCGGCTCCCGTACGGCACAGGTCCGGCTCGGATACGCGCCCGGACTGCTCGAACTCCGGATAGCCGACGCGGGACCCGCGACCGGCGGAGACGCGGGCGGCAGCGGCAACGGTCTCGTCGGAATGCGTGAGCGCGCCGCCGCGCTCGGTGGCACGATCGAGGCCGGACCGCGGCCCGACGGCGGTTTCCGCGTCCGGGCGACGATTCCCGTGAGGGCCGAGGAGTGACCGTCGAGGACCGAAGTCTGACGCTTGAGGACCAGGAAGTGCCCGTTGAGGACCAAGAGGTGACCGTGATCCGTGTGCTGCTCGCCGACGACCAGTCGCTGGTACGGGCGGGCTTCCGCGCGCTGCTCGACGCCCAGCCGGACATCGAGGTCGCCGGTGAGGCCGCCGACGGCGAGGAGGCGGTGCGCCGCGTGCGCGAACTCCGGCCCGATGTGGTGCTGATGGACATCCGGATGCCACGGCTGGACGGTCTGGCCGCCACGCGCCGGATCACCGAGGACGGAGGGCTCGACCAGGTGAAGGTGGTCATGCTCACCACCTTCGAACTCGATGAGTACGTCTTCGAGGCGATCCGCTCCGGCGCCTCCGGCTTTCTGGTCAAGGACACCGAGCCGGATGAACTGCTGCGCGCGGTAAGGGCGGTGGTGGCGGGCGACGCGCTGCTGTCGCCGGGAGTGACGCGCAGGCTCATCGCCGAGTTCGCGTCACGCTCCAAGATCCCGGCGGACTTCGCGGGACTGGGTGGACTGACCGAGCGCGAGCGGGAGGTGATGGCCCTGGTCGGTATCGGCCTCTCCAACGAGGAGATCGCCCGCCGGCTGGTCGTCAGCCCGCTCACCGCGAAGACGCATGTCAGCAGGACGATGGTGAAGTTGGGCGCCCGTGACCGGGCCCAACTGGTCGTTCTGGCCTATGAGTCGGGACTCGTACGACCGGGCTGGCTCGGCTGAGCGGGCGGGTTCGGCGAGGCGTACGGCCCAGATGCCGCGCCCGGCCGCCGAGGGAAGCGCGAAGCCGATCTCGACCGTGACGGCATCCCGTTCGGCAGCGCTCCGTGTCCCCATGAACCGAGTCTGGCTCCGCCACGGAGCGATGGGAAGACGCCCCGCCCGGGCCCGGGCCCGTCAGGCCTGGCGCGGGTGCGAAGGCTGTCGCGGGTCACGCAGCAGCCGTACGAAACCGCCCAGCGCCGCCGCCTGGATCAGTACCGAGAGCACCAGCGCGGGATAGACGAACGCGGCGGAGTCGGCGAACGTACCGCCGACCAGCTCACCGCCCACGAAGAACACGAAGATCGTCGGCGCCGCGAGGAAGAACAGCCACACTCCGGCGAACGACGCGTCCGGGTGCGCCACGAAGAGGGTGTCGACCGCGACGAAGACGGCCGCCGCCGCGACCAGACCGAGATAGACCTGGGACACGCGGTTCCCGAAGGTCAGCCGCGCGAGTGTGGTCAGCAGTCCAGAAGCCATGATCTTCTCCCCTGAGGTGTGGTACTTCCAGGGTGCGCCGGATCGAACGGCTGTGCCTGAGTACGCCTACTCAGCCTGCGTATGTGGGCTGCCCACATACACCTGCACCGGAGCTGCTCACGCCTGCTGACGCGTCGGCCGGTCGGCGGGCTCCGCCGACACATGCCGTGCCGCGTGGGCGATGACCGCGGCTGCCGCCGCCAGCAGCGCGACGGTGGTCAGGGCGAGTGGCAGCGAGAACCAGTCGGCCAGAAAGCCGATCGCGGGCGGGCCCAGCAGCATCCCGCCGTACCCCAGCGTGGACGCGGTGGCGACACCGCCGGGTCCGGCCAGTGCGCCCGCGCGGCCGACGGCCACCGGGAAGATATTGGCGAGGCCGAGACCGGCCACGGCGAAGCCCGTCAGCGCTGTCCAGGCGGTCGGCGCGAGCGCGCCGAGCAGCATCCCGAGCGCGGCGGTGAGGCCACCGAGGACCAGGGCGCGGTTCTGGCCGAGCCGCTCCAGCAGGACCGTGCCGGAGAGCCGGCCCGCCGTCATGGCGAGGGCGAAGAGGGAGTAGCCGGCGGCGGCCAGTCCGGGAGAGGCGTCGAGGTCCTCGGTGAGATGGAGCGCGCTCCAGTCGGCCATCGCGCCTTCGCCGTACGCCGTGCACAGGGCGATCACTCCGAAGAGCAGTACCACCCGCCGTGTGCCGCGCCGATGTTCATGCGCCGTGTGCGCCACGCCCGCCTCGGCTCCAGGCCCGGACACCGGCACAGGTACGGGTGCGGGTGCGCGCTGCCGCAGCAGCACCGGCCCGGTCACCGCGGTCACCAGCAGTCCGACACCGGTCAGGAGCAGAAGATGGACGGTGGGGGAGAGACCGCCCGCGACCAGCCCACCGAGCCCTGCCCCCACCATGCCGCCGAGGCTGAACGCCGCGTGAAAGCTGGAGATCACCGGCCGCCGCAGAGCCGCGACAAGATCGACGGCCGCGCTGTTCATGGAGACGTTCAAGGAACCGTAGGCCGCGCCGAAGACCAGCAGCACCAGACCGAGCGCCGGCGCCGAGTGCGCCTGCGGTGGCAGCACGATGCTCAGCGAGAGCAGCACCGCCGACACCACTGTCACCGGATGGCTCCCGAACCGCTGGCACAGCCGCCCGGTGAACACCATCGTGACCACGGCGCCCGCCGATACGCCCAGCAGGGCCAGCCCGAGATCGCTCTCGGAAGCTCCGGTCTGATCCTTGATGGCAGGGATACGGACCACCCAGCCGGCGAACATGAAGCCATCGAGCGCGAAGAAGACGGTCAGCGCGGTACGGAGCCGGGACAACGAGGACCGAGCCGCGAGGTCCGCGTCATCGCCCCCCGAGACGGCCGTCCCTACTTTGTTTAGATGCGGCACAAAATGAGAATAGGCGCGAGGAAGCATCCGTACAAGTCGCGCGGAGGCACCGAGCGGGCCCTGAGGCCCGGTGTCCGTGCAAGGTGTGGCCGAGGAGGTCGTTGTGCCTTCGGATCATGGGAGACTCGCCTCCATGGACGGCAAGGTGACCACTACCCGGACAAGGCTGGAGAGAGGCCGCGGCGCGCTCGGCCCTGCGCTGGAACTGGTTCATACGGGTCGTGCGCCCACCCGGGCCGTGCTCACCGCGGAGCTGGGTGTCACCCGGGCCACGGCCGGAGCCGTCGCCGCGGAGCTGGAGGCCCTCGGGCTGATCCAGGTGGACTCGCGGCCCGGGGCCGCAGCGGGCTCGCAAGGGCGGCCCTCGCACCGGCTGTCGGTCGACGACAACGGTCCCGTCGCCCTCGCCGCCCAGGTGCACGTCGACGGTTTCCGGGTCGCGCTGGTCGGGCTGGGCGGCCGTATCGTCGCCACCGCTCCCCGCAGCGGTACGGTCTCGGCCGACCCGGCCCAGGTGCTCGGCGAGGCCGTGGAGGCCGGGGCCGCGCTGCTGCGCTCCACCGGACGGCGCTGTGTGGGCGCGGGCCTCGCCGTGCCCTCGGCCGTCGCCGAGCCCGGAGGCACCGCCCTCAATCCGCTGCACATCGCCTGGTCGGCCGGCGCCCCGGTCCGTGACGTCTTCGCCGAGCGGATACGCGCGGCCGGTATCGAGGGCCCCGCCTTCACCGGGAACGACGTCAACCTCGCCGCCCTCGCCGAGCACCGGCACGGCGCGGGCCGCGGTGCCCAGCATCTGCTCTGTGTCGCCACCGGACATCGCGGTGTCGGCGGCGCGCTCGTCCTCGACGGCCGCCTGCACACCGGCAGTTCGGGCCTCGCCCTCGAAGTCGGCCATCTCACGGTCAATCCGGAGGGCCGGCCCTGCTACTGCGGCAGCAAAGGCTGTCTCGACGTCGAGGCCGATCCGCTCGCCTTCCTCACCGCCGCCGGCCGCGCGCCGGGCCCCGAGGTCTCCCTGCTCCAGCAGTCACGGGATCTGCTCCGTACGGAGTACGCCGACCCGGCCGTACGCCGGGCCACCGAGGAGCTGATCGACCGGCTGGGACTGGGGCTCGCCGGGCTGGTCAATATCCTCAACCCGGACCGGATCATCCTCGGCGGACTCCACCGCGAACTGCTCGACGCGGACCCGGAGCGGCTGCACGCCGTCGTGGCCGACCGCAGTCTGTGGGGCCGCGGCGGTGGCGTACCGATTCTGCCCTGCACGCTCGACCACAACAGCCTGGTGGGCGCGGCCGAGATGGCGTGGCAGCCGGTGCTGGACGATCCGCTGGGCGCCCTCACGCGCTGACGGCCCTCACGCGCTATGCGCGCTCACGCGCTATGCGCGCTCACTCGCCGGGTTCTGCGCACTGCGGCTGTGACAGATACAGGACCTGATAGCGGTCGCCCATCGTGCGCGGTGTGTCGTGCTCCCGCGGGCCGGTGGAGCGCGGCAGGGAGCAGCGCGTGGACCCGCGGCTACTCCCTGAGTGGTACGCGCACGGCCGCTGGCCGTACGACGACTCGGGCCGGTCCCGACGCGAGGCTCGGAGGAGACAAGCAAAGACAGCGAGACCTTCTCCGGAGGAGCTGAACCGAGATGAACACTCTGGCCTTTCACGGCGGGCCCGGCCCATGGATTCTGCTGTTCCCACTGTTCTGGGCGGCGGTTGTATTCGGCGCCCTCACCCTCCTGCGCCGCACCGTATGGCGCCGTGGCAGGAGCAGTGGCGGCGGATTCCGTGGCCCTTGGCAGCCCGCGGACATTCCGTACGACCACCAGTCGCCCATAGCGATGCTCGGCCGCCGGTTCGCGGCCGGTGAGATCGACGAGGACGAGTACTGGCGCCGACTGTCCGTGCTGGACGAGCAGTTCGGCCGTACGGGCAAGGCGGGTACGGCATGAGCACCGCCACGGTGACCGGTACCGCGGCCCGTGTCGTCGGCGCCGTGAAGATCTACGGCAAGGGCGATACGGAAGTGCGGGCCCTGGACGGAGTGAGCGTCGACTTCACGGCGGGCCGCTTCACCGCGATCATGGGGCCCTCCGGCTCCGGGAAATCCACCCTGATGCATTGCGCGGCCGGACTCGACACCCTCACCTCGGGCTCCGCCTTCATCGGCGGTACGGATCTGAGCACTCTCGACGACCGAGGGCTCACACTGCTGCGCCGCGAGCGGATCGGCTTTGTCTTCCAGGCCTTCAATCTCATTCCGACCCTCACGGTCGCCGAGAACATCACTCTCCCGATGGACCTCGCGGGCAGACCGCACAACGACGATCTGCTGGACGACCTCATCGACACCGTCGGACTGCGCGACCGGCTGCACCACCGGCCCGGTGAGCTGTCCGGTGGACAGCAGCAACGCGTCGCCGTGGCCCGCGCGTTCGCGGCCGGCCCCGATGTCGTCTTCGCCGACGAACCGACCGGCAACCTCGACTCGCGCGCGGGGGAGGAGGTGCTGCGGCTGCTGGGCCGTACGGTACGCAGGACGGGCCGTACGGTCGTCATGGTCACCCATGACCCGGTCGCCGCGGCCCATGCCGACGAGGTGGTCTTCCTCGCGGACGGTCGGCTGGTGGACCGGATGCGGAACCCGACCGCCGACCGAGTGCTCGACCGTCTGAAGGCGTTCGACGGCAAGAACGCGGTGGACATGGGCCTGGCGGTCATGGGCCCGGCGGCCATGGGCCCGGCGGCCATGGGCCCGGCACACACAGCCCTCGCGCACATAGCCCCGGCCCACACGGACCCGGCAGACACAGAGGCCGCCACCGCCAAGCGCTCCACCACCCGCAAAGGGCCGACCACATGAGCGGGACCCGCGCCTCACTCCGTATCAGCCGTAACTCGCTCCGCGCCCACAAGCGGCGCTTCGCGGGCACCTTCACCGCCGTTCTGCTCGGTGTCGCCTTTCTGACCGGCACTCTCGTCATGGGCGACACGCTGCGCGGCAGCTTCGGCACCATGTTCGGCGAGGCCGCGGGCGGCACCGACGCCGTCGTCCGCAGCTCCAATGTGGTCACCGTCCCGGGCGAGGGCCAGGGCAGCAGAGAGCCGGTGGACACCGCGCTGATCGCCCGTATCGGGCGGACACCCGCGGTTGCCGCCGTCGCGCCCAGGATCGAGGGTGCCGGACAGCTCGTCGGCGCGAACGGCGAGCCCATCGGCGGCCAGGGCCCGCCCACCGTCGCCGGCAACTGGATCGACGACCAGGAACTCAACCCGTACCGCCTCGCCGAAGGGCGCGTGCCCGCCAGGACCGGCGAGGTCGTCGTCAACCGCGGCGGCGCCGAGGCCGGCGGACTGAGGATCGGCGACAGGACCGTACTGCGCACTCCGGATCCGGTCGAGGTGACCGTCGTCGGCCTGGCCACCTTCGCCGGCGAGGACGGCATGGCCCAGGTCACCTATACCGGTATGACGCGGGCCGACGCCGAGAAGTACCTCACTCCCGAGCCGGGCAGGGCCGCGAGCATCCAGGTGCGCGCGGGACCCGGAGTCAGCCAGCGGGAACTGGTCGACGCGCTCACTCCCGTCCTGCCGCCCGGCGTCGAAGCGATCACGGGACAGGAGTCCGCCGACGAGAACCAGGACATGATCTCCGGTCAGTTCCTCGGTCTCTTCACCACATTGCTGCTGGTCTTCTCCGGCATCGTGCTGCTCGTCGCCACCTTCTCCATCCACAACACGTTCGCCATCGTCGTCGCCCAGCGCACCCGTGAGAGCGCCCTGCTGCGCGCACTCGGCGCCTCGCGCGGCCAGATCGTCGGCTCGACGCTCGCCGAGGCGGCCGTCGTCGCGCTGGCCGCGTCCGCCGCCGGACTGCTCGCCGGCCTCGGGATCGCGGCGGGCCTTCAGGCGCTGTTCCCGGCCATCGGATTCCCGTTCCCCGAAGGCCCTCTGGTGATCGGGGCGCTCTCCATGCTGCTGCCTCTCGCCGTCGGTGTCGTCGTCTGTCTGGGATCCGCGCTGCTTCCCGCCGTACGGGCCGGGCGCACCGCTCCGCTGGCCGCGCTGCGCGAGACCGCGGTGGACCATTCGGGTGGCTCCCGGACGCGCGCTGTCACCGGAACGGCTCTGGGCGCGGTGAGTGCGGGCGCCATCCTCACCGGAGTCCTCGCCACGCCGTCACTGCTGCTCGCCGGTACGGGCGCGGTGCTGGCCCTGGTCTCGTTCGTGGTGCTCGGCCCGGTGGCGTCCTCGTACGCGGTACGGATCCTGGGCGGGCCGCTGGACCGGCTCCGAGGCGTGTCGGGCGGGCTGGCCAGGCGCAACGCGCTGCGTAGCCCCAAGCGCACCGCCGCGACCGCCACCGCGCTGATGATCGGTGTCGCCGTCGTCTCGCTGTTCACGGTCTTCGGCGCCTCGCTGAAGGCCACCATGGACCGCACGGTGGACCGCTCCTTCGCCGGGGATCTCGCGGTGAGCGCGCCCGCCTTCGGCGGCGGAGGCAGCGGGCTGAGCCCCCGGCTGGCCCCGGCCCTCGCGAAGCTGCCCGAGGTGGCCGTCGCCGTCGGTCTCGGCAGAGGAGTGGCCGAGGTCGACGGGCAGGGCCGTGCGCTGACCGTCACCGATCCGGTCGCGCTTGCCGAGGGCTTCGATCTGGGCTCCGTACAGGGCTCGCTCACCGGTCTCGGTACGGACGGGATCGCCGTCTCGGACACCGAGGCGGACAAGCGTGGCCTGCGGCTCGGCGGCAGTGCCGAACTCGCCTTCACCGACGGGAAGAAGGAGACCGTCACCGTCCGTGCCGTCTACGGGCGGTCGGAACTGGCGGGCGACTATGTCATCACCCGGGCCGCCTGGGCGCCGCACCGCGCGCAGGACTCCGACACCCTGGTCTCCGTCACCTTCCGGGACGGCGTGTCCGCCGCCACCGGCACGGCGGCGGTCGAGAAGGCGGCGGAGGCGTACGGAAACCCGGAGGTGCAGACGCGTGACGAGTACGCGCGTACCGCGGCGGGAGCCATCGACATGATGCTGACTCTCGTCTACGCGCTGCTCGCCCTCGCCGTGGTGATCGCCCTGCTCGGGATCGCCAACACCCTGACGCTCGCGGTCCACGAGCGGACCAGGGAACTCGGTCTGCTCCGGGCCGTCGGCCAGACCAGGGCCCAGCTCCGGGCCATGGTGCGCTGGGAATCGGTGCTGGTCGCCGCGTTCGGTACGGCCGGCGGACTGGCTCTGGGCGGGCTGCTCGGCTGGGTGATCGTCAAGGCGTCCGAGGGCGCCGGGGACACGCCCTTCGCCTTCGCCGTACCGCCGGTTCAACTGGTAGTGATCGCCGTGGTCGGGCTGACGGCCGGTGCGATCGCGGGCCGGCGGCCCGCGCGCAGGGCCGCGCGCCTGGACGTACTGCGCGCCATCGCCACGGAGTAGCCACGGTCGCGCGCGGTCAGCTCACCATGCGCGGTCAGCTCACCATGACCGACCGGACCGTGGCGGCCCTGTGCTCGCCGGCCAGAGTGCCGAACTCGAAGTCCGGGAAGGGACCGTCGGTCGTCGCTCCGTACACCGGACTCAATGCCTGGGAGAGTGCGGCCGGCGGCGCGGGAAGCGTGAACCAGATGCTCTTGCCCGTATCGCCTCGGGCGCGCACGCCCCAGCTCTCGCTCACGGCCGCGATCAGTGCGAGACCGCGACCGCCTGTGTCGAAGGGATTGGCACGGTTGACCGTCGGTATCCGGGGGTCGTGGTCACTGACCGAGACCATGAGGCGTTCGAGCAGCAGCTCGATATCGACGGTGCACAGCTTGTCGGGCTGCGCGTGGCGGTGGACGTTGGTCAGCAGCTCGGTGACGCCGAGTGCCGCTTGGTCGATCAAAGGATCGAGATGCCAAGAACGCAATTGTGCGGAGATGATTCTGCGGACCTGACCGATCCGCGACGGCAGGGCCTGGAGCTCCACCGTGCAATGCCTGCGGGGCTGGCTGATCACGGCTGCGACTCCCCGAAATGAGGTCCGGAAGACGACGAAGGAACGGGTCCGGCAGCGCGCTCGCTGGCTCGCCGCTGTTCCCGGCCCGGCGGGGCTGGATCGCAGTGTTACCGCCGGTTCACCCTGAGTGATGTGAGACCAGAGTGAACCAGGGGACCCGGCTTCGCAACTCGCGGCGGATCAAAGGCTGATCGCGTCTTCCGCGGTAGGTCGGACGCTCTGCCGCGGGCCATGTGTGCGCGGCGGTTCAGGCGCTCCGCGGGCAGGTCATGTGTTTTTGTGGCTCGCCCGGCTCACGGCCTCCATGAACCGCACGGCCAGCGCCGACGCGTCGGGTCTGTGATCGCGCTGGCCCATGGTCAGCCGGTAGCGGATCCCGTTCACGGTGGCGACCGTGCTGCCACGGCCCGCGAACCAGGGCCTCGCCGCCCGTACGGCCCGCAGCGGCGCGCTGTCGATCACCCGGCCGTAGCTGGTCAGCAGAGCCAGTCTGCCGTCCTGGATGAGGACTTGGCCTGCCTTGGTGAGCGACCGCGGCCACCGTTCTATCCGTACCCCGCGCGCGTCGAACTCCGGCTCAGCCATGGCCCTCAGCCCCCTCCGTGCATACCCCGCACAGGCAGTCTGCCCAAGTATGCCCATGGACACCAGACCGCCTTGCGCACAGGGTCTCCAAGGCATCGCTATGGCTGCCCAAAGCGGACGTTTGCGCAGGTGGTAGGGGTACCTTCAGGAGAGGGACGAGGAGACGAGGACCACGGACATGACGCGACCGGACAGCACGGGAGAACGGGACGGTACGGGAGCGGCCGAGGCCACGACGACGGCGGGCGGCAGGACGGTGGCGGGCGGTAGGACAGCGGCCGACGGTGGGACAGCGGCCGGAGTCACGGCGGCGGGCGGCGGTGAGGTCAGGGCGACCGTCGACGTGGACCGCAGCGACGCCGAGTACCGCGCGTGGCTCAAGGAAGCCGTGCGGAAGGTCCAGGCCGACGCCAACCGCTCCGCCGACACCCATCTGCTGCGCTTCCCGCTGCCCGAGCGGTGGGGCATCGATCTCTATCTCAAGGACGAGTCGACGCATCCGACCGGCAGCCTCAAGCACCGGCTCGCCCGCTCGCTCTTTCTCTACGGTCTGTGCAACGGCTGGATCCGTCCCGGCAAGCCGGTGATCGAGGCGTCCAGCGGCTCGACGGCGGTCTCCGAGGCGTACTTCGCCAAGTTGATCGGCGTGCCGTTCATCGCGGTCATGCCGCGTACCACCAGCGCCGAGAAGTGCCGGCTGATCGAATTCCACGGCGGGCGCTGCCACTTCGTCGACGACTCGCGGAAGCTGTACGAGGAGTCCGCGGGCCTGGCCGCCAGGACCGGCGGCCACTACATGGACCAGTTCACCTACGCGGAGCGCGCGACGGACTGGCGCGGCAACAACAACATCGCCGAATCGATCTACCAGCAGCTCAAGTTGGAGCGCTATCCGGAGCCCGCCTGGATCGTCGCCACGGCCGGGACCGGCGGCACCTCGGCGACCATCGCGCGCTATGTGCACTACATGCAGTACGACACCCGGATCTGTGTCCCGGACCCGGAGAACTCGTGTTTCTTCGACGGCTGGACCCGTAACGATCCGCTGGCGTGCAGCGAACTCGGCTCCCGGATCGAGGGCATCGGCCGGCCCCGGATGGAACCGAGCTTCGTGCCGGGAGCCATCGACCGGATGATGAAGGTGCCGGACGCGGCGAGTATCGCCGCCGTACGCGCGCTGGAACGGGCCATCGGACGGAAGGCGGGCGGCTCCACCGGTACGGGACTGTGGAGCGCGCTGAAGATCGTGGCGGAGATGGTCGCGGCGGGACACCACGGCAGTGTGGTGACCTTGCTCTGTGATCCCGGCGACCGGTATCTCGACAAGTACTACTCGGACGCCTGGCTCGGCCGGCAGGGCCTGGACATCGCTCCGTACACGGTCACACTGGACCACTTCCTGGCGGATGGAGTCTGGCCGGACAGCGCCTGACGCCCACAGGGCTTCAGGCCTTCGCGAGGCGCCGGTCGAGGGCGCGCACCGCCTGCCGGAAGGTACGGCCCATGGCCGGGCGGGCCAGCCGTAGGACGGTGCGGTACACCGCCGTACCATCCGTGGCCACGGTCCACCGCACCCGGGTGCCGTTGCCCACCGGTGCCAGCCGCCATGCCTCCAACAGGGCGTGTACGCCGGGTGCGTCGGTCTCGTCGGTGCGATACGCGTAGAGCACATCGGGCTGGGCGGCCAGCACCGTCTCCCGGAAGCGGGCACCGCCCTTGAGCCGTACCGTACGGCCCTCCGGCGTGGGCGTGGCGGCGGTCACCTCGCTGAACCACTCGGGCCAGGACTCCGTTTCGGTGGCGAGCGCCCGGTAGACCGCTTCCGGCGGCGCGCTCAGCAGGCCCGTGTACGCCAGACGTACGGGCGCGGACTCGGCGAAGTCCAGTTCCACGGAATGGAGTTGGCGGGCCATGGACAGCACATCCCTGGGCGGCGTCGAATGATGGGACCGGACATTTTAGTGCGTGGCACGGGACGAATGCCCTGGTCCGTCACACAGCAAACGGCTGACGGCACGGCCGCACACGAGATACCGGGCGCGCGCGGTCAGGCATCCTGCGGCGGTATCAGGTCCTCGGGCCCACCCGCCACCACCAGGCCCGGGAGCAGCTCGGCGAGCTCCTCGCGAGCCTCCTGCGGCAGCCCCGCGTCCGTCACCAACGTGTCCACCTGGTCCAGCGTCGCGAAGGAACTCAGGCCCACCGTGCCCCACTTGGTGTGATCGGCGATGGCCACCACCCGGCGCGCCGACCGCATGAACCGCCGGTTGGTCTCCGCCTCGCCGAGATTCGGTGTGGACAGCCCGGCCTCCACCGAGATGCCGTGCACGCCGAGGAACAGCACATCGAAGTGGAGCGAGCGGATCGCCTGGTCCGCCACCGGGCCGACCAGCGCGTCCGACGGTGTGCGCACCCCGCCGGTCAGCACCACCGTCGCCGCTCCGGGATGCCCGCCGCCCGCCATGCCCGCGCGCTGCGCCGCGTGGAAGACCTCGGCGACCCGTATCGAGTTGGTCACCACCGTCAGATCCGGTACGTCCACGAGATGGTGGGCCAGCACATAGGTCGTGGTCCCGCCGGACAGGGCGATCGCGCTCCCGGGCACTACCATGGCCGCCGCCGCCCGCGCGATGTCCTCCTTGGCGGCCAGCTCCAGCGCCGACTTCGCCTCGAATCCCGGCTCGTGCGTGCTCGCCTCGACCACCGGCACCGCACCACCGTGCACCTTCTCGATGACGCCCTGGCGGGCCAGCGCGTCCAGGTCCCGCCGCACCGTCATGTCGGAGACATTGAGCCTGCGCGTCAGCTCGTTCACACGGACTCCGCCGCGCCGGCGCACCTCGTCCAGGATCAGGGCACGGCGCTGCTCCGCGAGGAGGTTCTGACTGTCACTCACCGCCTGGCCGTTCCTTTCCTGGTCCTCGTCCAGATGGTCGCTGGAGTTTCGCTGCAGTTCCGCTGTCGTCCGATGCCGTATGCCGTATGCCGTATGCCGTATCCCGCCGTCCCCGATGGCCGAGGATGTCCGATCGGTACGGGTCCCTCATCCTCGCACGGGGTTCGGACACTCGCGCCGGGGGTTGGCGGAGGCGGGCCCCGGGGAGATTCCGTGAGAGTCGCGCGGGCAACGGCCGGGATCCGCGATTCTGGTGCCTCTTGTCGCGCGGGCCGTTCCCGGTCCGGATTCACTCCGATCACTCCGAACCCTGTTCACTCCGAGAGCGAGCCATCGAAGTGCCCTCAGAAACTCCGGATCCGCAGAGCGGCGGAGCCGCGCTCGAACTGCTGGTCCATGGCGTCGGCGGGGCCACCCCGCAGAAGATGCTCGACGATCCGCGTACGGTCAGGATCACCGGTGACGAGACGGCCGCCGTCTACCGGCGCAGGGACGACGCGGAGGCGGAGCGGCATCCGGAGCGCCATGCCGACCGGCCCGTCCCCGAGGCGTACTGCTGGTCCAACCTCACCTCGGGAAACGGCTCACGCGCGCTGTGGCTCCTGCTGCTTCCCTTCATGGTGGTCAATCTCGCGCACTGGATGCGGCCCGCCACCAAGGGCCTGGTCAAGTTCCAGCGGCTGTACGGAGTCCTCGTACGGCTGGTCGCCCTCACTCTCACCGTGCTGCTGACCGCCGCCGCCTGCGAGGTCGCGCTCGATCTGACGGCGTGGCAGTGCGCGGGCTCGGCGGACTGTGTCGCCGAGCGGTCCTGGCTCGGCTTCCTGTCGCCGGAGGGACATGGCTGGTGGTCGCAGCCCGGCCGTCGGCTCGCCCTCGCCTCGCTGGTGCCGACGGCGCTGGTGGGACTGCTCTGGTATCTGTCGAACCGCACATGGAGCGCGTACGAGGCCCAGCGCCCGCCCACCGACACACCGTCAGCGTCCGCCTCCGCCACGGCCGCGGCCGCGGCCGATGACCCCACCACCGCCACGGCCACCACTGCGGCCGACGGGCGTCCCGCGCCCGGTGAGGGCCCGGTGAAGATACGGCCCGCGATGGGCCGTCCCGGATTCTGGTACGGCCGCCGGCTCGTCGCCCGGCTCCGTGCCGCGCACACCGCCGCCGGCTTCCTCACCGTCGCCGCCGCGCTGACGACGGCCGCCACCGAGCACGACAGCGGCTCCGCCGGTACGTCGACGGCCGTGCCGGGCCGGCTGCTCCAGGCGGCGCTTCTCGTCTGCGCGGCCGTGGTGCTCTGGGCGGTGTGCAGCAGAGGCCGCAGCGAGCGCCGGCGCGATGCCACGCTCGACCGGATGCTGATCAGCCGGCTGCCCGTCGGCGCGCTCGCCCTGCTCGTCCTGTCCATGGTGTACGCCGCGTGGTCCAGGCCCGGCTGGATCTCCACCGGTGTGCTGCCCGGCGACATGACCTTCCGGGTGATCGCCCTCGCACAGGTCGCCCTGGTCGTCGCACTCGCCGTCACCGCCCATGTCCTCCACCGCCGCGCACCGCATCCGAGGACCGCGATGCGCGGCCTCGGCGGACCGGCCGTCGCGATGCTCGCCTGCGGGCTGGGCGGTGTGATGACCGGCGGAGTCGCCCAGCGTGTCGCCGACTGGCTCGACGGGGACGCCACACCGGGGATGGGCGGAGGCGCGATCGCCGGTCCGCCGGTGCTGCTGAGCTGGCAGGCCTCGGTCATTCCCGTTCTGCTCGCCCTGCTGCTGGTCCCGGCCGCCGTCCTCGCCGTACGTACCGTACGCACCACCCGTGAGCTGGCGGACGTCGTCGAGTCGGAGTACGACAAGGTGACCGCGGACTCCATCCGTACCCAGCAGGTGGCGGGCGCCCGCGCCAGGGCCATGCTCACCGACGCCGCGCCCTGGCTGGTCGGTCTGATCTCCGGCGCCTCCCTGCTGCTCGGCTCCGCCGCGATCGCCGGATCCTGGCTGAGCGGCGAGGTGCCGGGCCAGGCCGCGAAGGGCGCCGACTCCTTCGTGGAGTCCGTGGCCGACACCGCGCAGGCGCTGGGCTCCTGGCTCGTCGGCCTCGGTTTCATCCTCTTCGTCACCTGGGGCCGCCGCGCCTACCGTGACGCCTCCGCCCGGCGCACCATCGGCATCCTCTGGGACGTGGGCACCTTCTGGCCGCGCGCGGCCCATCCCTTCGCACCGCCCTGCTACGCCGAGCGCGCCGTGCCCGACCTCACCTGGCGGATCACCTCCTGGACCGCGCGTACCGGCGGCCGGCTCGTCCTCTCGGGCCACTCGCAGGGCAGCGTGCTGGCCGCGGCGGCCGTCTGGCAGCTTCCCGCCGCCACGCGCCACCGGGTGGCGCTGCTGACGTACGGGTCACCGCTGGAGCGGCTGTACGGCCGCTGGTTCCCGGCGTACTTCGGCGCGGGACCGCTGAGCGATCTGAGCAGGGAAGTGCACTGCTGGCGCAATCTGTGGCGGGCCACCGATCCGATCGGCGGACCGGTCCTGGTGCCCGCCGAGGGCGACCGTCCCGAGGTGGACCTGGGACCTCTGAAGGATCCGCTCGCCTATGGCCGTACGGCGCTGCATCCGCTGCCTGAGCCGGTCCTCGGACACTCCGACTACCAGGCGGATCCGGACTTCGCGGCGGAACGGGCCGCGCTGCTCGACCGGCTGCCTCCGCCGGTGGTGCCGCAGCAGCGAGCAGCCCGACAAGCAAGGGAGTGAGCAGGCAAGGGAGTGAGCAGGCAAGGGCGCGAGCAGGGGAGCGGCGCTCAGGGCCAGGACGGGCTCAGGCAGCCAGGGCAGTCAGGGCGCTCAGGGCAGTTCGGGCAGATCGTCCGCGTAGAGCAGCGTCAGATCGTCCGTGCTGGTCTCCGGCAGCTGGGCGACCCGGCCCGCGTGCCGCTCCACCATCGACTCGAACGTCTGGCGTGCGGTACGGCCGTTGCCGAAGGCGGGCCCCTTGGGCAGCGCCGTGAAGTACTTGACGAGTGCCTCGGCCGTACCGTCGCCCAGCCGGTACTCCTGCTCCTCCGACTGCTGCCGCACGATCCGCAGCAGCTCGTCGGGCTCGTAGTCGCTGAAGGTGATGGTCCGTGAGAACCGCGACGCCACGCCCGGGTTGACCGTCAGGAAGCGCTCCATCTCGGCCGTGTACCCGGCGACGATCACCACGACCGCGTCCCGGTGGTCCTCCATCAGCTTCACCAGCGTGTCGATCGCTTCCTTGCCGAAGTCCCGCCCGGAGTCCTCGGGAGAGAGGGCGTACGCCTCGTCGATGAAGAGCACTCCGCCGCGCGCCCGGTCGAAGGCCTCCTGCGTACGGATCGCCGTGGAGCCGATGTGCTCGCCGACCAGGTCCACCCGGGAGACCTCCACGAGATGGCCGCGCTCCAGCACTCCGAGGGAGTGCAGGATCTCGCCGTACAGCCGGGCCACCGTCGTCTTGCCGGTGCCGGGAGAGCCCGTGAAGACGAGATGGCGGCGGACCGACGCGGCCTTGAGGCCCGCCTCCTTGCGCCGCCGACCGACCTCGATCATGTCGGTCAGCGCACGGACCTCCCGCTTGACGCTGTCGAGACCGACCAGCGCGTCGAGTTCGCCGAGGACTTCCTCCGAGGAGCGCGCGGGCGCGGTGCCCGGGACGGCGTCCTGTGCGGTCGCGGCCGTGGACGAGGCGGCGCTCTGCGCGGGGACCGCGCCGAGCAGCCCGGTGGTCTGTGTCGCGGTCAGCACGGTGGGCGGCTCGGACGACGGAGCCAGTACGCCGCTCTCGTCGCTGGTGCAGTCCTCGGCGGTCGGGCCGTTCTCGGCGAACTCGTAACCGCCGCGCGCGCACCGTTCCGTACGGCACCGCGTGAGCGTCGTACGGCAGCCGTCCATCACATGGAAGCCGTAGCCGCCGCCGCCCGTCACCCGGCAGTTGTGGAAGGTGCCGCGGCCCTCGGCGGAGACATAGAAACCGGCCTCGGCGGACGAGGTGACCGTACAGCGCTCGATGGTGGGATCGGCGCCCTTGGTGACGATGACACCGGTCTGTACGGAGTCGATGGTGCAGGAGTTGAGCGTGCCGCCGCTGCCGTGGTCACGGAACCAGGCGCCGGTGGAGGCCTCCCTGATCCGGCAGTCGTCGAGCTGCGCGGTCGCGCCGTCGCTCACCGACACCGCCGTGTTCCGCACCTGGGAGATGTCGCTGTCGACGACATCGGCACGCGAGCCGCGGTCGAGGACGAAGAGCGCGTCGGGCACGTCGTGCACCCGGCAGGAGTCGAGGACGACGGTCGCCCCGTCGCTGACCCAGACGGCCGGATAGTCGCCCGTACTGTCGTGGATCTCGCACTGGTTGGCGTCCACACGGGTGCCCGGGTCCCAGACGGAGAGGCCGTTGCGGCCGAAGCGGCGCACCGTGGAGCGGGTCAGTGTCAGCACCGAGCGGGAGCGCAGATCGACCGCGTTCTCCGGGATGTCATGGATGTCGCAGTCGGAGAGGGTGAGCACGGCGTCGGTGTCGAGGGTTATCCCGTCGGCCGAGGTGCGGTGCACGGAGGAGTCGGTGAGATGAGCGGCGGCGCGGGACGTCACCTGCACACCGGTGCCCTTGATCTCGTACACCTCGCAGCCGATCGCCTCCATCCCGCTGCCCTCGCCGGTGATGGACAGGCCCGCGCCCGAGGCGTGGTGGATACGGCAGCGCTCCAGCCGGGGATGCGCGCCGCCGCGCACCGAGACACCGGACTGTCCGGCCGCGACGACCTCGCACTCCTCGAACACTCCGCCCGCGCCGTCGAGTACGCCGATACCGACACCGGCCGGGTTGTCGACGGTGCAGCGGCGCACGGTGGGCCGCGCCGCGCCGCGTACCTCTATGCCGGCCGCCGAGCGGGTCACGATCCGCAGCTCCGTCAGCTCGGGCGCGCCGTCCTCGACGAGCAGCGCGGGCGATGTCGCGTCCTGGCCCTCCACGAGGAGGTCCTGGATGGTGGCGGAGGCACGGACGGTCAGCGGGACGCCGTCGGCGGGCGCGATACGTACGGAGCCGGCCGAGCCTTCGGGACCGCGCAGCGTGACGGCGCGCGCCACGACGAGATTCTCCCGGTAGGTGCCGGGGGCGACGGTGAGGATGTCGCCGTCGCCGGCCGCCTCCAGGGCAGCGGCGAGGGACGCGTACTCGCCCGTGCGGCGCCGCCAACGCGATGTTCCGGAGTGCGTCACCTGGACCGTGCCCTGTGCCATGGCGCTGTTGTGCCCCCACCTCGTGCGTGTGCGCGTGCTGTGCCGTCCCGGGCGCCGGCCCCGGACCCCGGCCGCAAGGGCGGACCGGGCGGCACCACCGTAGCGCGCATGACACCTCCGAGTTGACGCGAGAGGCCGCTCTCGGACGGGACTTCGCCACGGCGCGGCCTGATCGGAGGGCAGGTGCCTGCTAGCTGCCCGCGCCCATGCGGCCCCAGTCCGGGCCGGCTTTGGCCCAGGCCCGGTCGAGGTGCTCGTACCTCCGCTGTACCAGGCGCCATACGATCAGCCGCCTGCCGCACTCCACCAGACCGGCCGCCAGCACACCGGCGCCGAGACCGACAAGAACGGCGTGGCTGCGCGCGCTGTCCGCGTTCATCGGAGGCTTCACCGGTCTGCCGCGCTCGTCGGCCCAGATGCCGAAGGTGTCGCCCGCCCGGGGCTTGCGCGAGGGCGCGGAGACAAGGCCCGTACGGGAACTGCCGTCCACCGTCCGCCAGGTGGCGATCACCTTGCTGCTCGTGTCGTGCTGCGCGGCCGACTCGGCGTCGAACGGGACGGTATGGCGCTCGGTGGAACGGCCGACGACCATGGCGGTCGTCCGGTGCCGGTGTTCGTGCTGGAACCGGACCGTCTCCCGCAGCGACGCGTCGACGGCGTTCCCGCAGAGCCAGCCGACGACCGGAGCGGCGAGCGCGAACAGCCCCACCGCCGTCAGCGCGACCCATGCCTCGATCAGATCCGTCCCTCTGCGCAGGGGGTTGCGCCGCCAGCGCCAGAGTCCCAGTATCGTGCGCACCGTTTCGCACCCCCTTCCGTGTCCGTTTTAGCCGCGGGCAGCACGGTTTACGCGCGATGAGTGCGAAGAGAGAGCAAGCTCACTTCGTTGTCCCCTGCACCCAAAGCCGGATGTGCCGGGCAGGTTGGGAACCACGGGATCAGTCGGGAACCACGGGATCAGTCGAGCACCGTGAACGGATCGCCCACGCGGAGCGTGCCGGTGGACTCCGGGACGAGGTTCTGCCCGAAGATCAGCCGGCCGTCGAACTTGCGGTACCGGCCGAGGGTGCGCAGCGGCTCCTTGCCCCGCTCGGCGGTCCGCTGGTCCGTGGTGGTGACGACGCACCGCCCGCAGGGCCTGGCGACCCGGAAGGTCACGTCTCCGACAGCGACGCGGCGCCAGTCGTCCTCGGCCCAGGCCGCTGTCCCGGCCACGACGAGATTCGGCCGGAACCGGTCCATCGGCAGCGGGCCCTCCTCCGCGTGATCCCCTTCCGCGATCCAGGAGTTGAGGGCGTCGAGCGAGGCGAGCGTGGTGACCAGCAGCGGAAAGCCGTCCGCGAAGCTGACCGTCTCCCCGGGCCGCGCGAACTGTGGATCGACGGGCCTGCGCGAGGCCGGGGCGTCGAGATGGACGAGCCTGACCTCCACCCCGAGGTACGTGCTCGCCCAGTCGTGTGCCTCGCTCCCCGCGGGCACGGCTTCGACCTTGGTCCCGAAGATGTCCACCACGACGGTGCCGGTGCCTCCAGGCTCCGGTCCCTCCTCCAACGCCCGCGGTTCGAGGACCGTCAACGGCTCAAGTCCCGGCGCGTGCAGCCGGATCCCGCCGTCCGGCCGTGGCTCGGCGCGGGCCAGGGCCAGCCGTGGCCGCTGGCGCTGCGTGACCACCTTTCCCGTGCCGTCGATCAGCGTCCAGCGGCGGTCTCCGGCGAGCCCCCAGGGCTCGACGAGCGCGCGCTCGGGCGTACAGCCGGCCATCGACTTGACCGGATGGACCCGCAGGGCGTGCAGAACCGACCGGGCCGACTGGGCCGACCGCGTTGGTCGCACCGACTCGGCTGGTTGAGCTGGTTGAGCTGGTTGGACTGGCTGATGGACCGGCTTCGGCATGAAGCCATCCTGTCAGCAGCCCTCAGTACCCCCGTGTCTGATAGGGCCGGTTGTACGGGTCGTCGTACTGCGTGGGCGGCGCGGGCGCCGGGCGCGGAGCCGCCGGACGCATCGCCTCGTAGCCCGTACCGGGCATCGGACGCTGCGGCTGGGGCTGAGGCTGCGGCTGGGCGGCCGGGTAACCGCGCGGCGGCACCTGCTGCGGTATGTACGGCGCGGGCGCGTGCTGCAACGGCATGGGCTGCTGCATCGGCATCGGCTGCTGCTGGTAGCCGCCGTACGACGGTGCGGGCTGGGAGGGCGCCGGGGGAAGGGCGGGCAGCGCGGACGGCAGAGCCGGCAGATAGCTGTTGCCGGTGTCATAGGCGGAAGGCACTCGGATCGGCGCGATCTGAGGCGTGCCCCGCTCCGCGACCAGGGAGTCGTAGATAGGGGTGTCCGGGAACGACGGCGCGGTGTAGTAACCGCCGCCGTAGGTGGCGCGGGGGGAGGTCATGGAACATAAGTTAAGCCCACGATGTGCCGGTTGGGGAGTCCGATAAGGGGGTTCTTTGGGGAGCTGTGGGAGACTTCGGATCCCCAATGCGAGCGAACATGGGAAAAACGGTCGTCCGAAGATGTTCGGATCGTGTAAAGGGCAAGCTAGCGGGGGGTTACCGACGGGTCCCGCAGGTCCGAACGGCGTTCCTACCATTAGGTTGGCGGCACGAAATCTTCGGACACCCCGACCCGCGATGGGGGCGAGCATGGCCATGCTTAAAGGAGCCAATCTGCCGGTACCGGCGCCTGCTGTCCGAGTCGAATTGGGATGGCGTTCAGGACCCGGCGTACCGGACGTCGACGCGTCGGCGCTGCTGCTCGTCTCGGGGAGAGTCCGCTCCGACGCCGACTTCGTCTTCTACAACCAGCCGGTGCACGCGTCGGGCGCGGTACGCCACGAGAACAAGGCGAGCGAGGGAGCCGGCGTCACGGACACGCTCACGGTCGATCTCGCGCGTGTGGAGCCCACCGTCGAGCGGATCGTCCTGGCGGCGTCCGCCGACGGCGGCAGCTTCGGACAGGTGCCCGGGCTCCATGTACGGGTGCTGGACGCGGCTGCGGGCACCGAGATCGCGCGGTACGACAGCCAGGACGCGACCGTCGAGACGGCGTTCGTCCTCGGTGAGCTGTACCGCCGCCAAGGGAGCTGGAAGTTCCGCGCGGTGGGGCAGGGTTACGACAGCGGACTCGCGGGCCTGGCGACGGACTTCGGTATCTCGGTCGACGAGCCGACGCAGCACTCCGTACCTGCGGCACCAATGACGACGCCTACGACGCCTACGACGCCCATGGCATCCGCAGCGTCCGCCCGGACGGTGCCGACCGTGCCCGCCGTGCCACCGGCTCCCGCGCCCGCCGCGCCTCCCGCTCCGGCTCCCGTACGGCTCAGCAAGGTGACACTGACCAAGGAATCCCCGACCGTCTCCCTCGCCAAGCAGGGCGGCAGCTCCGGCGCGATGCGTGTGAACCTCAACTGGCAGGTGCGCAAACAGTTCAAGGGCTGGGGCGCCAAACTCGGCCGGGCCGTCGCCATGCATGGTGATCTCGATCTCGACCTGTGCGCACTCTATGAACTCACCGACGGCCGCAAAGGCGTCGTCCAGGCACTCGGCAATGCCTTCGGCGCGCTCAACCAGCCGCCGTACATCCATCTCGACGGCGACGACCGCACGGGCGGGAGTGCCAGTGGTGAGAACCTCACCATCAACCTCGATCACAAGGACCGACTGCGCAGGATCGTCATCTTCGTGACGATCTATGAAGGCGCCCGCAGTTTCGCGGATCTTGACGCGACGGTCACACTCCAGCCGCAGCACGGCGCTCCGATCGACTTCTCACTCGGTGAATGCACCGTGCCCTCCACGGTCTGCTCACTGGCGCTGATCACCAATACCGGCTCGGACCTCGTGGTCCAGCGCGAAGCGCGCTTTCTCGTACCGGATCGCGGCGTCAGTCCTCAACGGACCATCGATTACGCCTATGGCTGGGGCATGAACTGGACGCCCGGCAGGAAGTGACGTACGCGCGCCCGCTCCGGAGACCCGGATCGCGCCGTCAGCGGTCCGGGGTCTCCGGAGCGGCCTGCGGGCGGGTGTACGTACGGCCCTTCCAGGCCGCGCCACGGCCTCGGTAGTGCTGTACGGCGGAGTCGACCGTCATCAGCAGATAGAGCGACGCCGTGAGCGGCAGGAGCGGGGCCAGCCAGAGCGACTGCCGGTAGTAGCGCAGCATCGGGATGTACGTGCCCGTCATCACCGCCCACGCGGCGAAGCCCAGCCATCCCGCCGCCGTGTCGCCGCCCAGCACACCCGCGCCCAGCGCCACCGGCGGTACCAGATAGATCAGCGCGAGACCCGCCACCGTCCCGAGGAGCACCAGCGGATTGTGTCTGAGCTGCGCGTAGGCGCTGCGCGAGACCATCCGCCAGAGATCGGCCAGCCGTGGATAAGGACGCACGCTGTCGACGCGTTCCGCGAGACCGAGCCAAATGCGGCCTCCACTGCGCTGTACCGCCCGCGCCAGTGACACATCGTCGATCACGGCCTGATGGATCGATTCGGGCACCTGTGCGCGTACGGCGGCCTCCGTACGGAGGAGGACACAACCGCCCGCTGCTGCCGCCGTACGGCGGCCGGGACGGTTGACCCAGCGGAACGGATAGAGCTGCGCGAAGAAGTACACGAACGCCGGTACGACAAGCTTCTCCCAGACGCTCGCCACCCGGAGCCGCGCCATCTGTGAGACCAGATCGAGGTCATGCGCCCGGGCGGCGGCGACCAGTTCCCGCAGACTGTCCGGCTCATGGGCGATATCGGCGTCCGTCAGCAGCAGATACTCGGGGCCGTGCGCGCGCGCCAGCGCGATGCCGTGCCGCAGTGCCCACAGCTTTCCGGTCCAGCCGGGCTCCGGTTCGCCGGGCGAGGCCACCGTCAGCGGCAGCCCGCCGAGCCGCGCGGACAGCTCGCGGGCGAGCCCGCCCGTACCGTCCTCGCTGCCGTCGTCGATCAGGAAGATCTCGGCCTCGCCGGGATACGTCTGCGCCAGCAGGGACGGCAGGCTCTCGGGGAGCACCGCCGCCTCGTCCCTGGCGGGTACGACGACGGCGACGGACGGCCAGCGGGTACGGGCCTCGGCCGTGCCCTCGTCGTCCTCGTCCGTGTGGTACGGCTCGTGCTCGGGCAGCCGCTGGTCCGTACGCCAGAAGAATCCCTGACCCAGCAACAGCCAGCCCCATATGGCCAGCGAACCCATGGCGATCCAGGCAACGGCACTCATTCGCCGCAGTCTGCCCCACATCAACGGGACCGCACACGCGGTCGACTATGGTGACCGGGTGAAGATCGCGCTCATGGACTCAGGCATCGGTCTGCTCGCGGCTGCCGGCGCGGTACGGAGGCTCTGCCCCGAGGCCGATCTCGTCCTCTCGTCCGACCCCGACGGCATGCCCTGGGGACCGCGTACTCCGCAGGACGTCACCGAGCGCGCGCTCGTCGTGGCGCGCGCCGCGGCGGAGCACCGTCCCGACGCGCTGATCGTGGCCTGTAACACCGCGACCGTGCACGCCCTGCCGACGCTCCGCGCCGAACTGGAGCCGGGACTGCCGGTGATCGGTACGGTCCCGGCGATCAAACCGGCCGCGGCGGGCGGCGGGCCGCTCGCGATCTGGGCCACCCCGGCCACCACCGGCAGCCCGTACCAGCACGGACTGATCCGTGACTTCGCGCCGTCCGTCGGTGTCACCGAGGTGCCCTGTCCGGGGCTGGCGGACGCCGTGGACGCCGCCGACGAGGCCGCGATCGACCGCGCGGTGGCCGCGGCGGCGGCGCTCACACCGCGCGATGTAAGGGCCGTCGTCCTGGGCTGCACCCATTACGAACTGGTCGCGGAACGTATCCGTACGGCCCTTCGGCGGCCTGGTCTGCCGGATGCGGTCCTGTACGGCTCGGCCGACGCGGTCGCCGCGCAGGCGCTCCGCAGGATCGGTGAGGGTGGCGGTGCGGGGGCCGGGTCCGGAGACGGCCGCAGCTACGGCTACGGCGTCGACCGGGTCCTGGTGACATCGGTCACGTCGACGGGACTCTCGGACGGCGCGATGGGCGGTTCCTCGGGCAGTCCGGCGGGCAGTCCGGCGGATCGTCCCTCGGGCGCGCGGCTGACGGTACTGCTCAGTGGTCGGGAGTCGGTGCTTCCGGAGCCCGCGCTCGCCTACGCGGAGGGCCGGCTGCTCGCCGCAGTCGACCAGGTGCGCTGACCCGCGCCGACTCGCGCCGTACCCGCGCCGACTCGCGCCTACCCGAACGGAGCATGCTCCGAAGAGCATCCGGAGTACGTCCGGAGCGCCTGCTGGACGCTCGCGGGAGGCGTACCGCACGACCGCTGACCGTGTACGGGCTCGTATGAAGCGCGTACGGGGTAACGCCGCATCAGGTTGCGGAGGGACTACCGGCGCACCGGAACCTGGGTACTCTGCAAGACATGAGGGAGCACCCCCGGCATGAGGGCCACCCCGATGAGCCCGTGCCCGACACCTGGACAGGCCGCGCCACCAATCGTGCGCAGTGGCTGCTCGCCGCCGCCGGCGCCGCGTGTATCGCGCTCGGGATCGTGCTGGCCGTGGAATCCTCCTGGTCCTCCGGATTCGCCGCCCTGCTGATGTCGGTCGTCGGCTGTGTGGCGGCGGGACTGCTGATTCTCTTCGGCACCCTGGCGTTCGTACATGTCGCGGTCCGGGTGGAGGGCGACTGCCTGGAGGTGCGCTGCGGACATATGGGCCTGCCGCGCCGCCGTATCCTGCTCGCCCATGTCGTGGACGCCGACTTCGCGCCGAGAGTCACTCCGCGCCAGTGGGGCGGCTGGGGCTATCGCTGGCGGCCCGAGATGGGCACGGCCGTGGTGGTACGCCGTGGTGAGGCCCTGGTGCTCAAGCTGGGCGACGGCAGGATCTTCACCGTGACGGTGGACGACGCCGAGTCCGCGGTGCGCTTCATCCGCAGCCGTCTGCAACTCGCGCCCAAGTCCAACGCGGCGGGCATCTGAACGCTGAGGTACGTGCCTAGGACAGGGCCTGGGCTGGCCGGGCCGAGCCCGTAGCCGTTCAGGCGGGCCCGTAGCCGTGGGGCCGTTCTCTCTTGTCCGGTGCCGCCGATGTGTGTGCCGATGTGACGGACGACACAGGAATGGCGTCGGCCTCCGGTCTCGCCGTGGCCAGGCCCGCGAGCAGACCCGCGCCCGCCGTCACCGGAGTGAAGCTCAGCGCGTTGCCCACGCTCGCCACGGCGGCGAGTGCCGTCAGCGCGGCACCGGCCGTGAGGACCACCGGCGTGGAGCACGCCGAGCGCGCCAGCCCGTACAGCAGCCAGCCGAACACGGCGCCCAGCAACAGGACTCCCACCACTCCCTGTTCCGCGGCCTGCTGGAGCGCTGCCGAGTGCGGTGTGCTGTCGCTGTCCAGCGACTGCGTCACGGTCGGACTGAGGTCGCCGAAGCGGTCGGGTCCCGAGCCCAGCAGCGGGTGCTCCTTCGCCAGTTCGGCCGCGTCCTGCCACAGCGCCACCCGGTGCTGGGTGAGCTGGCCCTCCAGCGAGACCGAGAGCCCTTCGGGCAGCACCTGCTCCGCCACCGCCCATGAGGCGCCCACCACCAGCGCTGTGACCAGGGCGAGTCCGGCGAGTCCGGCCACCCGCCGCCGCGTCCTGGCCGCCGCCAGCGAACACAGCAGCACTCCGAGCACCGCGACGAACCCGGCGACCGAACCGAACAGCAGCGCGGCGCCCGCGATCGTCACCGCCAGCAGCGTCATGGTCAGCCGAACGGATGACGGGCCGGCCGCCGTCGCCGCGCAGCAGGCCGCGCCCGCCGCGAGCACCAGCAGCCCGGCCACCGCGCCGGTGTCGCCCGGCGGAGTGCCCACGGCCACCGCCGTACCGAATCCCTCCTGGCCTGATGCGATCGCCGCCGCGAGCCAGGCGACCGCCATCACCGAGGCCGTCGCGACCGGCGCCAGGGAGCCGCTGATCCGGCCGCTGGCGTAACCCGCCGTGACGGCCAGCACCGCGAGCAGAACGCCTTCGGGTCTGCCGTCGGTCCCTGCCGCGCTGATCAGCGCCCACACGGCGCAGGCGCCGAGGACCACGGCGCCGACGACATCGGGCGCGCCGGAGCGTTCCGGTACGACTGATCGTTCCACCGGTGGTTCCGCTGGTGCGGCCATCCCGTCGCCCCCCGACCTCTGACGGCCCTGTCCACAACCGCCGGATCCGGCCATGCGACAAGGACTGGCGGACACGGTAATGGCAGCGATGCCGATGTGTGGAGGGATTGCGAAGGTACGCCGCCCTGCGTATCGGCTGCATCGGCCGTACGCGGTGACGCCTGCGAGTGGTGCCTGCGGTGACGCGCGCCCTTGGCGCGCTCACAGTGCGCCGTTCCCGCGCCGCTCCTGAGCCGTTTACGAGCCGTTCCCGAGCCACTTCCGAGTCGCTTCCGACACGTCCTCGGGCGCGGTCGGCGGCCCGTACTCCTGGCCCGTACTCCTGGCCCGTACTCCTGGCCCGTGCGCCCCGGCACATGGCGTCCCACCGTAGACTCCGCCAGGTGAGCGCCACCATCACCACCGTCGAGCCCACTCCGTCCGTCCCGGCCTCCGGCGGCCGTGGTCTGCTGCGACGGTTCATCCGGCCGGGCGCGGCGGCGCTGTCCGGCGTCATGCTGTACGCGAGCTTTCCACCCCGCACCCTGTGGTGGCTGGCGCTGCCCGGCTTCGCCCTGCTCGCCTGGAGTCTGTACGGCCGCCGCCCACGCGCGGCACTCGGCCTCGGCTATCTCGCGGGACTGGGCTTTCTGCTGCCGCTCCTGGTCTGGACGGGCGCCGAGGTCGGGCCGGGACCATGGCTCGCGCTGGTCGCGATCGAGGCGCTCTTCATCGCTCTCACCGGTATGGGCATCGCGGCCGTGTCGCGGCTGCCCGTATGGCCGGTCTGGGCCGCGGCGGTCTGGATCCTCGGCGAGGCGGTCCGCGCGCGGGTGCCGTTCGGCGGATTTCCCTGGGGCAAGATCGCCTTCGGCCAGGCGGACAGTGTCTTCCTGCCGCTCGCCGCGGTCGGCGGCACGCCCGTACTCGGCTTCGCCGTCGTCCTGTGCGGCTTCGGGCTGTACGAAGCGGTACGCCAGGTCCTTGCGTACCGGAGGACCGGTACGGTCCCGCGCCGCGCCGGCGCCATCGCCGCGCTCACCGTCTTCGTGCCCGTCGTGGCGGCACTCGCCGCCCTGCCGCTGGTGGACGACTCGGCAGAGGACGGCACCGCAACCGTCGCCGCGATCCAGGGCAATGTGCCCAGGGCGGGCCTTGAATTCAACGCCCAGCGCCGCGCGGTCCTCGACAACCATGTCCGCAGGACGCTCCAGCTCGCCGACGAGGTGAAGGCGGGCAAGGAGCCTCAGCCCGACTTCGTCCTGTGGCCGGAGAACTCGTCCGACATCGACCCGTACCGCAACGCCGACGCGCGGGATGTGATCGACCAGGCCGCCAGGGCGATCGGCGTACCGATTTCCGTCGGCGCCGTCGTCACTCCGGACACCGGACCGCTGCGCAACACCCAGATCCTGTGGGATCCGGAGCGCGGCCCGACGGCCACATACGACAAGCGGCAGATCCAGCCCTTCGGCGAGTATCTGCCACTGCGCTCCCTCGTACGGACGATCAGCCCGGGCTACGCGGACATGGTGCGCCGGGACTTCGGCCGGGGCAGCGAGCCGGGCGTCTTCGATCTCGCGGGCACCGAGGTGGGGCTCGCCACCTGCTACGAGGCGGCCTTCGACTGGGCCGTACGGGACACCGTCACCCATGGCGCCCAGCTCATCTCCGTACCCAGCAACAACGCCACCTTCGACCGCAGCGAGATGACCTATCAGCAGCTCGCGATGTCGCGGGTGCGGGCCGTCGAGCACAGCAGGACGGTTGTGGTGCCGGTCACCAGCGGCGTCAGCGCGATCATCCAGCCGGACGGCAGGATCACCGAGAAGACCGGGATGTTCACACCGGGCGCGCTCGTCGCCGAGGTCCCGCTCCGCTCGTCGCTGACTCCGGCCACCCGCCTCGGTACGCTTCCCGAGGGCCTGTTGGCGGCGGTCGCGGTGGGCGGTCTCGGCTGGGCGACGGCCCGTTCCGTACGCAACAGGAGGAACGCGGCGGCCGGTTAGGGTCGGTGTATGGGAACTCCTGACTTCATCCGGCAGATCCGCGCCACCGCGGGCCACCAGCTCCTTCTGCTGCCCGGCGTCAGCGCGATCGTCTTCGACGACGACGGGCGCGTACTGCTGGGCCGCCGTGCCGACACCGGGCGGTGGTCGGTCATCGGCGGGATCCCGGAGCCGGGGGAGCAGCCCGCGGTCACGGCGGTCCGCGAGGTGTACGAGGAGACCGCCGTACGGTGTGTGGCGGAGCGCGTCGTGCTCGTCCAGGCGCTCAAACCGGTCGTCTATCCCAACGGCGACGAGTGCCAGTACATGGACATCACCTTCCGCTGCCGCGCGGTCGGCGGTGAGGCGCGGGTCAACGACGACGAGTCCCTGGATGTGGCGTGGTTCCCGGTGGACGGACTGCCGGAGCTGGGGGAGTTCGCGCTCCTGCGGATCAAGCAGGCGCTCACCGATGCACCCACATGGTTCGAACCTATGCCTCTCCGGTGAAGTGTGGGCGCTGACCACATCGGTCGGGACCTGAGCGCTGCTTAGGGTGCGGAATATGACCGCGCCCACCACACCAGGTCCCGCCGACGCTTCCGCCTCCTCCTCCGAGGCCGCTGCCGCTTCGGACGGCGCTCCCGCCGTAGCTCCTTCCGCTCCCGTCGCGCTCGACCTCGGCGGCCGTGTGGCACTGGTCACCGGTGCCGCGAGCGGTATCGGCCGCGCCTGCGCGCTGCGGCTCGCGGCGGCCGGGGCCCGCGTCAGAGCCGTGGACCGGGACGGCGAAGGGCTCGAAGGCCTGGCCAAGGACGCCAAGGGACTGCTGGGTGCCGTCGAACCACGGGTCCTCGATCTGACCGACCTCGACGCGGCCGAGCGGGCCGCGGCGGGCACGGACGTCCTGGTCAACAACGCCGGACTCCAACTGGTGCGTCCCATCGAGGACTTCCCGCCCGATGTCTTCCACACCGTTCTCACGGTCATGCTGGAGGCGCCCTTCCGGCTGATCCGAGGCGCGCTGCCGCACATGTATGGCGAGGGATGGGGCCGGATCATCAATGTGTCCTCCGTACATGGGCTGCGCGCCTCGGCCTTCAAATCGGCCTATGTGGCCGCCAAACACGGTCTGGAAGGTCTCTCCAAGACCGCGGCGCTGGAAGGGGCCTCGCACGGAGTCACCTCCAACTGCGTCAACCCTGGATATGTGCGTACACCACTGGTCGAGAAGCAGATCGCCGACCAGGCGCAGACCCATCACATTCCCGAGGAGCGCGTTCTCACCGATGTCCTGCTCCAGGACTCCGCGCTGAAGCGCCTTCTCGAACCGGACGAGGTGGCCGAGGCGGTCGCCTATCTCTGCACTCCGCAGGCGTCCTTCATCACCGGTATCTCGCTCACTCTGGACGGCGGCTGGACCGCGCACTGACTCTTCCGAGCGGCCGGGTTGTCCACATCGCTTGCGTTGTCCACAGGGCTGGCGCGGCCGGCCGTACGACGGGTAATCCTGTGTCCATGTCCCACGATCAGGCTTCCTACCTGGAACTCCTCGCCCGCGGCGCCGCGGCGGAGGCATACGACCGGCCCGCGCTGCTCGCCCGTGCCGACGGCGCGGGAGCGGAGACGCTCGCCGCGCTGGAGCACGCCAAGCGGCTCGCCCTGCGGGTGCGGGCCGAGCTGGCGGAGCGGCGGCGCCGGGAGGCCGAGCTGTCGGCGCTCTTCGAGACCGCGCACGACCTGGCGGGTCTGCGCGATCTCGACGCGGTGCTCCGGGCGATCGTGCAGCGCGCCCGTTCACTGCTGGGCACGGAGGTCGCGTATCTCTGTCTCAACGATCCGGCGGCGGGCGACACCTATATGCGCGTCACGGACGGATCGGTCTCGGCCCGCTTCCAGCAGCTCAGACTCGGCATGGGCGAAGGACTCGGCGGGCTCGTCGCCCAGACCGCGCGTCCCTATGTCACCGACAGCTATTTCGACGATCCTCGCTTCCAGCACACCAGAGCCATCGACTCCGGTGTGCGCGACGAAGGACTGGTCGCCATCCTCGGTGTTCCGCTGATGCTCGGCAGCCAGGTCATCGGGGTGCTCTTCGCCGCCGACCGCCGAGCCCGGGTCTTCGAGCGTGAACAGATCGCCCTGCTGGGCTCGTTCGCCGCGCATGCCGCGGTCGCGATCGACACCGCGAATCTGCTGGGGGAGACCCGGTCCGCGCTCGCGGAGCTGGAGAAGGCCAACGAGATCATCAAGGAGCACAGCGCGGTCATCGAGCGCGCCTCGGATGTGCACGACCGGCTCACCGAACTCGTGCTGCGCGGCGGCGGGGTCAATGACGTGGCGAGCGCGCTGTCCGAAGTGCTGGACGGCACGGTGGAGTTCGCGGGCCCAGGCTCCTCCTCCGTGACCGCTCTGGAGCTGACCGGGACCGACGGCCGTGCCAAGTGCCACGACGAGGTCTGGGGCGTCGCCGTCTCGGCCGGTGGTGAGCTGCTCGGCGCGCTCGTCCTGCGCGGCCATCCCGAGCTGGATCCCGTCGACCAGCGCACCCTGGAGCGGGCCGCCATGGTGACCTCACTGCTGCTGCTCGCCCGACGCTCGGCGGGCGAGGCCGAACAACGCGTGCGCGGCGAGCTGCTGGACGACCTCCTCGACGCGCCGGACCGTGATCCGCGGCTGCTGCGCGAACGGGCCGTCCGGCTTGGCGCGGATCTCGACGCTCCGCATGTGGTGCTGGCCGCCCGGATCGACGGCCCCGCGCCCGACACCACGGAGCGGGAGACGGCCGACCGGCGCCGGCTGTGGTCCGCCGCGTCGCATCTCGCCGCCACCGGACAGGGACTGGCCGCCACCCGTGACGGAGGCACGGTCCTGCTGCTGCCGCTCGCGCCCGGCGACACGGCCGCCGGTCTGGCCCGTCGTACGGCGGCGCAGCTCGGCGGGGCGCTGCGCGAGCCCGTCACCATAGGCGCCTCCGCCGTCGTGGAGTCGCCCGCCGGGCGGCCGGGTGCGATAGCCGAGGCGTATGCGGAGGCGAGGCGCTGTCTGGACGCGCTGCGGCTGCTCGGCCGCTCGGGCGACGGCGCCGCCGCCCAGGACCTGGGCTTCCTCGGACTGCTGCTCGCCGACACCCGTGACATCGAGGGCTTCGTCCACCGCACCATCGGCGACGTCGTGGACTACGACCGGCGCCGGGGTACGGATCTGGTCCGCACCCTGGGCGCGTACTTCGCGTGCGGTATGAGCCCGGTCCGTACGAAGGACGCACTGCACGTCCATGTCAACACCGTCGCCCAGCGGCTCGAACGGGTCGGGCGGCTGCTCGGTCCCGACTGGCAGTCACCGGCGCGGGCCCTGGAGATCCAGCTCGCGCTGCGGCTGCACGCGATGGCCGCCGCCGTCGTGCGGTGAACGGTGTGTTCATCGCACGACAGCGGCGGCCCGACGGCCATGATCCGCCCTGTCCTGCCCGTACCTCCGCGCGGCGGAGTCAGGAGCGCGGCGTACGTACGGACGCGGACTCGGCCCGGCGCGGCGTCGGCACCTTCGTGGAGTCCGGCTCGGCATCGACATCCGTGAGATCGCGCTGCCGGGTCTCCCGTGCGCAGAGGATCGCCACGACGGTGATCAGCGCGGCGGCGATGACATAGAGGGAGATCGGCGTCGAGCTGTCGTAGTCGGCGAGCAGCGCCGTCGCGATGAGCGGCGCGGGCGCACCGGCCGCCACCGAGGCGAACTGCGCGCCGATCGAGGCGCCCGAGTACCGCATCCGGGTGGCGAACATCTCTGAGAAGAAGGCCGCCTGCGGCGCGTACATCGCACCGTGCAGCACCAGCCCGACCGTGACGGCCAGCAGCATATTGCCGAAGCTCGCGGTATCGATCAGCGCGAAGAAGGGGAACATCCAGGCACCGACGCCGACCGCACCGATCAGATACACGGGCCGGCGGCCGATACGGTCCGACAGCGCGCCCCAGAGCGGGATCACCGCGAAATGCACGGCGGAGCCGATGAGTACGGCGTTGAGCGCGGTCTGCTTGCTCACCTCGGCGGCGGTCGTCGCGTACACCAGGATGAAGGCGGTGATCACGTAGTAGCTGATGTTCTCCGCCATCCGCGCGCCCATGGCCACCAGCACATCCCGCCAGTGGTGCCGCAGAACGGAGACGATCGGCGTCTTCTCGGCCGTGTCCGCCGTGGCCTTGCGCTGTTCGGCCTGGGCCAACGCCGCCTTGAAGACCGGGGATTCATCGACGGAGAGCCGAATCCACAGACCGACCAGCACCAGCACACCGGACAGCAGGAACGGTATGCGCCAGCCCCATGAGGTGAAGGCGGCGTCCGAGAGCAGCGCGGTGAGCGCCGAGAGCACGCCGGTGGCGAGCAACTGCCCGGCCGGCGCGCCGGTCTGCGGCCACGAGGCCCAGAATCCGCGCCGCTCGGCGTCCCCGTGCTCCGACACCAGCAGCACGGCCCCGCCCCACTCACCACCGAGCGCGAAGCCCTGGATCAGCCGCAACACGGTCAGCAGCACGGGAGCGGCCGTACCGATGGTGGCATGCGTGGGCATCAGCCCGATGGCGAAGGTCGCGCCTCCCATCATCAGCAGACTCAGCACGAGCAGCTTCTTACGCCCGAGCCGGTCGCCGAAGTGCCCGAAGACCAGCGCGCCGATGGGCCGCGCGGCAAAACCGACGGCATAGGTGAGGAAGGACAGCAGCGTCCCGACGAGCGGATCGGAGTCGGGAAAGAACAGCTTGTTGAAGACGAGAGCGGCGGCGGAGCCGTACAGGAAGAAGTCGTACCACTCGATGGTCGTGCCGATGAGACTCGCGGCGACGATGCGCTTGAGCGAGCTGGGTGTTGGGGGAGCGGATGCCGAGGCAGCCATGGTCACCACTTCCGAGCGGGTCCGGGGACGGTTGTTGTGTCGCCACACCGTAGGAATGCCCAGGTCAAGGGCCCATGTGGTGGGACACCATAGTTCGGGGCTGGGGTGTGCGTGGGCGACCCATGTCATCACCTGTTCTCGCCCGTGCTGACTCGGCGCTGACTACGCTGCCGACCGGCCGCCGTGTGCCAGAGCTGCGCTGCGATGCCCGGCTCGCCGTTGCTGTGTCGGCTGCTGTTCCGCGGCACCCGGCCTGTCGTTGCACCCACTCCGGTGCGGCCGAGTGCAAGAACAGCACGTTCCCGTACAAGAAGGAGGCCAACGGCACCTACAAGAAGGGTCGTGAATACCTCGGCTCCGATCAGACTCGTCGGCGCCTGGGGAGTCAGCCCGCGGTGGTGTTGTAGTTGACGATTCGCTCCACCATGAGAGCGACCGCACCGGCCAGTGGGCTGTCCGTCCCTTTGCTCACCACATCAGGTAACCGGTGTGCCTCCTCCTCGGTGGCGGCCACCATGCCCCAGAACGCGTTGAAGCCCGAAGGATCCGCCGGCTTTTCGGCGGCTGCCCCGACCGTCACGACGCCGTCCCCCTCGACCACGGCCAGCGCGCCCATCTGCTGCAGCGTGTCGGGATCCCGCTCTTCGGCGGCCACTACGCTCCAACCCGCCACCCCTATTTGTCGCAATGCGGCGAGAAGACTGCCAGCACTACCCGCGCCGGTGACAACGATGTCAGGCAGGACGAGGGCCACCGGCCCTTGCGTCATCGGCAGGGCGGACCGGATCGCCCCGTCGAGCCCCGGTTCAAACGACTCGTCCTGGTAGACAAAGACAATCTGAAAGGTCTCGGCGTAGCGCGCGAGATAACTCACCGTGTCCAGCTTGTGTGTCCTGAATACGACGACCAGGCGTACGTTGAGTCCGCTTTTGGCCAGTTCAACAACGGCCTCCAGGCTGCGGTCCAGCACAGTGACCCCAGGAGCCAGACAGTGCAGCTCCTTCGAGTAGGGCGCCCCGAAGCGCGTTCCGAATCCGGCGCAGGGCAAGATGATCGAAACATCAGGGATGGGCACGGACGAACTATGCATTGAGTGGCTCTCAGGTTGTGTTGACGATCGGGAACCTTGCGCGCCTCACCGGGTACGGGCCGCCCAAGACCGACGCCGCACCGTCGGCCTGGAAGGCACGCTGGCGCTCACCGTAGCCACCGAGGACGGCTCCACGCGAGAGGGAGCACCGTCACCCGGCTCACCAGGCAGTGGACCGACCACCACACGGCGCTCCACGACCGGCACCTGTCCGGTGTCGACTGCTTCCAACTCCGGTACGACGGCGCTCACTTGCGCATCCACCTGAGTGAGGGCAAGGCGTGCACGGGCCCTGCCACCTTGGTGTTCGGGGACCACCGCCGCGTTCAGTACCACGCGACGTACACTGCTGCCGCGCACCCGCTACGACCGACGCATCGCCGTCAACGAGGACCGCTCGAAGCCTGGGCGGGCACGGGCCGGAACGTATGGGAAGACAGAACGAAAGAGGACGCAGAATGCGGGTGTTGTTGTCTACATACGGGACGCGTGGCGACGTCGAACCGCTGGTGGCACTCGCGGTGCGGCTACGGGCGCTCGGCGTGGAGGTGCGGATGTGCGCCCCGCCGGACGAGGAGTTCGAGGAGCGGCTGGCAGGTCTCGGGGTACAACTGGTGCCGGTCGGGCCACCGGTGCGGGCGTTGATGCGCGGGACGGCTCTGCCGTCGGCGGCGGATCTGTCCCGGTACCGGACCGAGCTGGTTGACACACAATTCGACATCTTCCCTACGGCGGCCGACGGATGTGACGCGCTGGTGGCGGCCGGCCTGGCGCAGATTGCCGCGCGGTCTGTGGCCGAGGCCGCAGGCATCCGCTACGTGTACGCGAGCTATTCAGCGGTCAACCTGCCGTCGCCGCATCATGCGCCGCCACCGCGGCCGGGCTGGCCGGAGCCGGAGGTGAACGACAACCGGACGCTGTGGGAGCTGGACGCCCACAACGTGAACGCGCAATTCGGCGAGACGCTCAACGGCCACCGGGCATCGATCGGTCTGCCACCGGTGGACAACGTCCGCGACCACGTCTTCACCGACCAGCCGTGGCTGGCGGCGGACCCGGGTTTGGGACCGTGGCGGGAGACCCCGGGCCTCGACGTGATACAGACGGGTGCCTGGACCCTGGCGGACGAACGCCCGCTCCCGGCCGAATTGGTGACGTTCCTGGACGCGGGCGCGCCGCCGGTCTACGTGGGCTTCGGCAGTATGCGCCCGTCGCCGGACATCGCCCGCAGGGCCATCGAGGCGATCCGCGCACAAGGTCACCGCGCACTCGTCTCCCGCGGCTGGGCGGACCTGGACCTGGTCGACGACCGGGACGACTGCTTCGCCATCGGCGAGGTCAACCAGCAGCGTCTGTTCGGCAGGGTGGCCGCCGTGGTACACCACGGCGGCGCGGGCACGACGCTGACGGCCGCCCGGGCGGGCGTGCCGCAAGTGGTGGTAGCTCTCCAACTGGCGGACAACCCGTACTGGGCCGGCCGGGTGGCAGACCTGGATATCGGCGCGGCACTCGATGGTCCGACTCCGACCATCGAGTCCCTGAGCGTCGCGTTCAAGACGGCCCTGGCACCCGAGACCCGGGCGCGGGCAAAGGCTCTGGGCACCGAGATCCGCACCGACGGAGCGACGGTGGCCGCGAGCCTGCTGCTCGACGCCCTCCGGTGAGCGAGGCCGACCCGGCCCGCCGGCCTGGGATGGAGAAGGCTCACACCGTCACCGTCACCGTCACCGTCTGCCGACCGTGGGCCGGTCAAGGCTGCCCAGAACCACCAATCGCACCGGCAGCCGCTTCGGCGTCGGCGATCCTCCCGCGCAGCATGAGGTTCATCACCGCCATGAACCGCTGCGTCCGCGGCCGGCCGAGTACGAAGGGGTTGACTCCGTCGGGCCGGTTCCGAAGCTGCTCGGCGCGTTCGAGACCGTAGTCGTTGGGGTGGTTGGACAGTTCCACGTCCACGTTCGCCTGCCGGATCCGGTCCCGGAAGGAGTGGATGGATGCCAGGTAGGTGCGCAGCTCCGTGAGTGTGTCGGGCGGGTTCATGCCGCCCCACAGCATGGCGGTGTGGCGCTCACAGCCCGCCCGCACCGGGATGACCGACGAGACGGTGCCCGAGGTGTGGCCCGGGGTGTGGTGCAGTTGGATCGTTGTGCCGCCGAGCGTGAGCCGTTGCCCGTCCGCGATCTCCAGGTCCCGGGTGGGGGCATTGTCCGGACGGGTACGGGCGATGAGGTCCCAGTCGGCCCGCGTCATCAGAACGCGTGCTCCGTAGCGGTCGGCGAGGTACTGCGCGCCGCCGAAATGGTCGTCGTGGCCATGGGTGACGACGACGTACTTGATCGTCTCCGGATCGGCTCCCAGCTTGCGCAACCCGGGGACGAGAATGTCCTCGGCCTCCGCGGGGGAGGTGAGCGCGTCGATCAGTACGATCCCGTCGTCGGTCAGCACCGCCATGGCGGAGACCCAGCCCGCGCTCAGAAAAGCCAGGTTGTCGAAGATCTTCAGCGGCTCCGATGCGGGCGGGCGGGGAAGGTCGATGCCAGGGGTCAGAGCCGTCACGAGGGCGCGCAGGACCGGATCGCTTCCGGCCAGCCTGCGGGCACGGTCGTGGTAATCCTGTGCATCCGCTCCGACGGTCACGGCCACGGCCGGTGAGGTGAGACCGACCGAGCCGGCACTGGCACCGGCAGCGAGTGCGAGGGCGGCGAGTTGGCCGAAGCGACGCCTGGACAGATGGCCGGCTAAGTCGTCGTGTCCGGGGAAATGGGTCATGGTGAGTCTCCTGGTTACCGCTCTGACGCGTGAGCCGAATCGGGATCACGATAGGCGAAGGAGGCGGAGTGACAGTCATTCCTGCGCTCCGCACGACGCATCACCCTGCACCGGCCGAACAACTGGCCCTGGCAGCACGCCTGGACACACCTCTTCGACACCGTCCACGGCCCACCCGGCCCGGCCTGACGGCCCCTGCCGATGAGTCGGCCCTGCTCATCGAAGTCGAGGTTGGGCGACGGCCACGGTTCGGCGTACCTGCGACAGTTGCCGCTACCCGGTCGGCAGGAAGCGGGCTCTGAGGTTTGCGGGGGCCAGTCGGTCGACGAACTCCGGTGTCACCGACGCGGCGTTCGGTGATTCGATGGTGAAACGGTGTGCCAGTCGGGAGGTGGTCAGCGTCAGCTGTCGCATGGTCAGCGCCGAGCCCAGGCACACCCGTGGTCCGGCACCGAACGGGAGGTAGGCCGGTCCGGGGGCCGATCGTCCGTCCAGCCACCGGGTGGGGTCGAACTCGTCCGGTCGGGGCCACCACCGGGGGTCCCGGTGGATCAGATAGGGATTGAGCAGTACGTCGTCACCGGGGCTGAGCGACCAGTCGCCCAGGGTGGTCGCCGTACTGGCGGTACGGGTCATCAGCCACGCGGGCGGATACAGCCGGAGCGTCTCCCGGACCACGGCCTCGGCCAGCGGGGTGCCGTGGTCCGCCGGACCGTTCGCCTCGTCGCGGAGGTCGTCCACGAGCCGGGGGCGGCGGGCGAGTTCCCATACGACGGAGGTGAGCGCGGCGGCAGGGACGCCGTGGCCGCCCATGAGGACGCTGTGCAGCGTCGACACCACGGTGTCGACGGGCGGGGCCGGTTCGGCGGCGAGGAGAAAGCCGAGCAGGTCGTTCCGGGGCGCGTCGGACTTCGACGCGCGCCGCTCCCGGACCATGCCGGTCAGCGTTTCGGTCAGACGCCGGTAGGTGTGGAAGAAGCGGCGGTGGCGGGGGAGCGGCAGCCACGCGGGGAACTCGTGGGACGACTCCGCGAAGGGCTGGGTGGCGCGGACGGTCTCGTGGAGCAGCTCGGGGATGCCGGCGGAGTCCGCGCCGAAGCAGTACTCGGCGATCGTCCGGGCGGTGAGCGTCCGCATCGTGGTGAGCACGTCGACATCACGGCCGGCCCCGTCGGCGATGACCGCGTCGAGGATCGCGACGGTCAGGTCGTCGGTCGTGGCTGCCACCGTACGGTTGAGCCCCGGCCACGCGGCCCGGCGTTCGGACATCCAGGACGTGGCGTGTGCGGTGGCCTGGTCGAGATCCCGCCGCATGTCGAAAGGCGCCAGCTCGGTCACAAAAGCGTCGCCGGTGCGGGCGAGCGCCTCGTGGGTGAGTTCCGGGTCGATCACGAACAGCGTGTGCTCGTCGTAGGAGAAGACGTCACCGTACTCCCGGTGGCAGCGGCGCAGGAAGCCGATCCGGTCGGCCTCGTACTCGCGGGTGTTGCCCCTCAGCCAGTGCCCGCGCGGGCCCGGCGGCCATCTGAGCTTCTCGCGGTGCGCCATGCGCCCTCCCCGGTGAATCGCAGGTGAATCGCAGGACCCCTCGTGAGGGATCCTGCGATCGGCGTTCTCCGCTGAGCGGGTCGGGCTACCGAGCGTGGTAGGGCCAGTAGATGTAGCGTCCGCTGACCCGCTTCCGGCCCACCAGGTGAGCCACCAGGCGGCGTGTCCGTTTCATGAACACCTCACTGCCATCAGGGCGAATAGTTTTTCGATCGTGCCACGGTCTCTTGCACCGGGCAATATCGCGTCCCGGGTTCTCGCCGGATGCTGTGACATCAGGTGATGTCGGGTCAGGTGGGATGTGTGGCACGGAGGTTCGTGCAACGCAGGTTGGAAAACATGCGGGCCTACCAGTCCCAAGGGCCGACTGCCTCGTGCCGGGCCTCGCCCGCTTCCTCGACGCCGTCGGGAGCGGGCGACCCTCCATGTCCCTACGGGAGTTGCTGTCGCCCGTCCGGCTGATGGAACGGGTGGTATCGCTGCTGCGAGGGCCCGCCCGCCGGGCACGGGCGCGCCGCGCCACTGCTACTCCTGGAGCTTCTCCCGGATCGCCACCAGGGCGGCGGACACGTGCTCCTCGGTGCTTGTTTTGTCGAGGCCGAGCCCGCTGAGTACGCCCTCGCCGTCCTCCTGCTCCAGCAGCGCCAGCAACAGGTGCTCCGTGCCGACGTAGTTGTGGCCCAGCCGCAGTGCCTCGCGGAAGGTGAGCTCGAGGACCTTCTTCGCCCGGGCGTCGAAGGGCACGAGGTCGGGCACGGGCTCACCGGAGGGCTCCGGCAGCGCCCCGGCCACGGCCTCCCCGACCGTCTCCAGATGTACGCCCTGGGCGACGAGCACCTGTGCGGCCAGCCCCTCCGGGTCGTCTAGCAGACCGAGTACGAGATGCCCTGTGCCGATCCGCGTGTGACCACCTTCGCGGGCCTTGTTCTGGGACGCCACGACGACGCTCCTGGCCCGCGGGGTGAACCTGCCGAAGTCCTGGTTCGCGTCGGGCGCCGGCTCGTCCTTCGTCACGAACCGCTTCTGGGCGGCCTGCCGTGTGACGCCCATGGACCTGCCGATCTCGGTCCATGAGGCGCCGGAACGGCGGGCCTGGTCGACAAAGTGGCCGATGAGGTGATCGGCCACATCGCCGAGATGGTCAGCGGCGACGACAGCGCTCTGGAGCTGATCGAGGGCGTCGCCGTGCACCTTCTTGATCGCCTCGATGAGGTCGTCGAGGCGGACGGGATTGGTCATCTGAGTCGGTTTCACCATGAGGCAACCCTAGGTTGACAGTCGAGCTTATGTCAACCGGTGGTTGACACCTTGGGGGCGAGACCGCCTGCACCGTCTCGTGTCACGGCCGCCGCATGCTCACCCTCCGCCACCGTGAACTCCACGAAACCCTGGCCGCCGCCACCAGCATCCACCTGTCAGTTCTCCATGGCATCGTCGGAGGATGCGCGGAGGCCGGCGGCGAGGACGTTCCGTAGCTCTTTTCGACTGGCCACACCGGTCTTGCGGTAGACGCGGTAGAGGTGGTTGTCGACGGTACGTACGGTGATGCCGAGTTGGCCGGCGATGTGCTGGCTGCTCTGTCCTGTGGCGGCAAGGCGCGCGATGTCGCGTTCCCGGTCGGTCAGTTGAGGTGTCCGGCAGGCGAGGACGGCGGGTGTCATGACGCCCTCGCAGTGCTGGGCGAGCTGATGGCAGTGGTCGGTGGCCCGTTGGGCGTGGTCGGTGTGTGCGTTGCGTGACCACAGGCGTGCCGCGTGCGCTGCGGCTTCGGCGGCGTGCAGATGCATGCCGACGGTGTCGAACGCCGTACAGACCCGCTCCACGGAGGCTGCGTCGCGGGCGGCGAGGGCTCCGGCGTGTTCGGCGTAGATCGCGATGTGCGGAGCGTCGGTGGCGTCGGCGAGTTCGGCGAGCCGGGCGGCGACGGACGCGGACTGACCGAGGCGTACCGGCAGGTGCAGCAACTCCGCTTCCCAGAGCAGGGCTTGCTGGTGCCGGGCGTCTTCGGCCGCACGGATCGCCTGCCGTGCGGCGTCGCGGAGACGGCCCTGAGCGGCCAGAATCCACGGTTGGGCCATCTGGAAGGCGAGGACATGGAGGACGCGATAGGACTCCACGCGGACCAGATGCGCCTGGTCGAGCAGTGCCCGCGCCTTGGCGGCGTCGCCGATCTGCGCCTCGGTGGTGGCCCACTCGCCGAGCAGCAGTGCCTGCTGGCCCCAGGTGGTGTCGTCGCGCAGAGTGGAAGCGGCCTCGCGTAGATGCCGCCGGGCCGTGCGCAGGAGTCCGGTGCGGTTGGCGATCCTGCCGAGGTAGAACTGCCAGAGGCCCTGGTTGCCCACCCACTGGGAATCGTGTGCTTGCTGGTACTGGGCGAGGGCGGTCGCTTTGGCTTCGCGCAAGTGTCCCGAGAACGCCTGGGCGTTGGACAGCCAGCCCAGCAGGCCGGTGTGGAGCATGGGTAAGTCGTCCTTGCCCGACGTGATCGCCAGAGCCGATTCGATCACCTGTAACGCTGCGCCGGTCCGGCCGTGGGAGAAAAGGTCGACGCACTCGGCGTAGCGCATTCTGAGGATTGTCGGTGTGTTCGGCGATACGCATCGCCGGGCGCGGGTGATGGCCTGGGCGTAGGCCGGCCAGTCGGCCTGCGTCGCGAGCAGGATGGCCTGGAGGGCGGCCAGTTCCGCGCGTGCGGCCTCATCGCTGATTGTCTCTTCGGTGCGGCGCAGCAGTGCCACCGCGTCGGCGGGCCGGTCCAGGGACAGATACATATTGGCGGCCCGCAGTTGCACCGACTGCAACTCGTCGCGCTCGGGTGTGACGGTCTGCGGCAGGCCGCTGTGGACCTGCTCCGCTTGAACACCGTGCCCGGTGTAGCCGAGCGCGACGGCCAGCGCGCGCCGGGCCGGCGCACCGCCTCCGGCATCACAGGACGCTTGGGCCAGCCGTGCCGCCAGGGCGAAGTCCATTGTCACGTTGGCGCGTTCGGCGGCGGACAGCAGGAAGTGCGGATCGGTGAGATCACCGCTTTCGAGGCGCCAGCCGCCGACACGCGCCAGGTCCTCGCGCCGGTGCATGCCCGTCCGCTGGATCGCTTCGGCCAGATCCCGGCAGTATCGCTGCCGCCGGTGAGGCGGAGTCTGCCGACGCAGCACCTCACCGTAGAGAGGATGGGCCAGCCGCAGATGTGTGCGTCGGCCGTCCTGCTCGCTGACGATGAGGTGACGGAGGTCGAGTTCGTCCATGACGGCGGCGCCGGTGAGCTGTTCAAGGACCGTCACACCGAGCGGTTCTCCCAACGCCAGGAGCTCGGCGGCGCGCTGTACCTCGGAAGGCAGCTGCCCGATACGCCGGCTCACCAGATCAACGAGCTGTGTACTGAGCTGGACCGGTCCCTGCCAGCGCCATACCTCCGCTACGACCGCGAGCGTTCCGGAGGCGAATCCCGCATCGACAAGCTGCTGCAACCACAGCACATTGCCACCGCTGCTCTGCCACAGCCGGTGCGCGGTCGAGGTCTGCACCGGTCCGCCCAGCGTCCGTTCCAGCAGGCGGCCGACGGAATCCGGATCCAGTGGTGGCAGATCGACCCGGGCGGCGTAGTCGCCGCGTACCAATGCCTCGATCGCGTCCGGCATCGGTACACCGGAGCGTGCGGTGAGAACGATCTGCGTTCCGCGGCGTACGGCCAGATGCAGCAGCAGGGCCGCCGAACCGTCGTCCAGCAGATGCGCGTCATCGACGAACAGGATCTGCTGTCCCTCGCGGACATCGGCGAGCAGTGCGTCGGCGAGGAGCGCGTCGGCCAGCATCCGCAGCAGATTGGGACGCCCGCTGGTGGTGGGCAACGTTGTCGGTAACAGGTGGGCCAGAGCGCCGAAGGGAATGCGCGCGGCGCTCTCGGTGGCCGATGCCGTCAGCACCCGCCGCTGGGACACAGCGGTTCGGGCCAGCAGTTCGCGGGCCAGCCGCGTCTTACCCACTCCGACAGGCCCCATGATCAGCAGGCCCGGCCGAGCCGGATCCCCCATCAGCGAGGTCAACTCGCTCAATACTCCTTCCCGGCCCGTGAGAGGCCAGGAGCGAGGAGACGGATGGGCTTGACGTCCAAGACGCCCTGGCGATACCGGACGTTCTTTCTGACCTTTCATCGGCAGCCCTTCCGCGTGAGATCAGCCCTTCGCCCACCGGACCCACAGGCCCATGACCGGAGTTGAGTATTGCATTACTCACGACACGACGTGGTTCCGAAGATTAGTTTCTCGGTGCCGCGTGGGGCGCGAAGAAATGATTCCCGAATGTCGCCCGCAGCCCTTTCGCGTACTGAAAGCACACCTTTGTCCATGGAGGCGCAATGAAGATCAGTACGAGCCCGCCATCCGCCTTACGCGTCCCCGGAAACCGGCGCAGACGGCGGCTGATCGGGTCTCTGACCGCGGCCCTGCTGGCCCTCGCCCTGCCGATGTTCGGCTCGACCGCTGCCGAGGCCTCGACCACCGCCGAGGCCGCGACCGGTGTCTTCTCCACCTTCGGCGTGGCCGACTGGGACAGCGACGGACATCCCGACATCATCACCCGGCACAACGGGACGAACGATCTGTGGCTCTACCCCGGTGACGGCCGACGTGGCTATTCCAGCCAGACACCGGTGAAAATCGGCAATGGCTGGGGCGGTTACACCTCTTTCGGTGTGGCCGATTGGGATAGTGACGGGCATCCGGACATCGTGACTCGGAACGATGGGACGAATGATCTGTGGCTGTATCCGGGTGATGGTCGGCGTGGGTATTCCGGCCAGGCACCGGTGAAGATCGGCAATGGCTGGGGCGGCCTCTCCTCCTTCGGTGTGGCCGATTGGGATAGTGACGGGCATCCGGACATCGTGACTCGGAACGATGGGACGAATGATCTGTGGCTGTATCCGGGTGATGGTCG
>NZ_JBHWGS010000008.1:216308-358974 GCF_042732975.1 Streptomyces sp. NPDC059743
GGCGTGGGTATTCCGGCCAGGCACCGGTGAAGATCGGTAACGGTTGGGGTGGCTACACCTACTTCGGGCTGGCCGACTGGGACAGCGACGGACATCCCGACATCGTCACCAAGAACAACGGGACGAACGATCTGTGGCTCTACCCCGGTGACGGCCGGCGTGGCTACTCCAGTCAGACACCGGTGAAGATCGGCAACGGCTGGTAGACACTCCGTCGCACCATGCCCTCGTAGACGGGTAGACGGGTAGACGGCCCTGGTGGGCCGGAGCCGGCGCAGCCGGCTCCGGTCCACCCTCGGCTGTAGCGAGCGATGGCCGTACTTACGGGCGTTTGGCCGGGCGGCGGATCAGAGGGCGCGGGCCAGCAGGTCCAGCAGGGCCTTCCAGTGGCGTTCCGTCGCTTCGGCGTCGTACATGGCGGTGTCGGCCTGGGTGAAGCCGTGGCGGGCGCCGGCGTAGACCTCGGTGTGGTGGGCGACGCCAGCGGCGGTGAGGGCGTCTTCGAGGCGGTTGATCTGCTCGGGCGGCAGCGTGGCGTCCTGGTCGGCATGGCCGAAGTAGAGCTCGGCGGTGATGCGGTCGGCGAGGAGATGAGGACTGTCCGGTGCTTCGGTCGCCAGATACGCGCCGTGGAAGCCGGCCACGGCGGCGACCCGGTCCGGATGCGTGCCGGCGGTGCGCAGGGCCAGGCCGGCGCCCATGCAGTAACCGGTGACGCCCGCCGGGCCGTCGGTGGTCAGCGGAGAGGCGGCCAGCCAGTCGAGATAGGCTCCGGCGTCCCGCACGGCCGCCTCGGGCGTGAGCGTCTCCGCGGCCGGGCGGAGGCTCTTGAAGATCTCCGGACGCTCGGCCGGGTTGATGAACTCGGGCAGCTCCACCACGGGAGCCCGTCCGTGGCGGTAGAAGACATTGGGTACGAGGACGGTGTAGCCGGCCGAGGCGAGACGGTCCGCCATCTTCTTCAAGTGCGGGCGCAGCCCGAAGGCGTCCATGTAGAACAGGACGGCCGGGTGCGGCGTGCCGTCGTCGGGATGGGCCAGATAGGCGTCGGCGGTTCCATCCTGGGTGGGGATGTCGACGGTCGATCCATGCACGGCGATCATGCGTTGGCTCTTTTCGTTGCGTGTGGTGGGAGTGGCGCCCAGTGGCCGCGTTTTCGGCCGGTTCAGCCAGTCCGGCCGGTTCAGCCAGTCCGGCCGGTTCAGCCAGTCCGGCCGGTTCAGCCGGTCCGGCCGGTTCGACCGGACAGGGCCTGGGCGCGCGAGGCCGGTCAGACGGCGGCCCAGCCGTCATCGACGGGCAGGATGGCGCCGTTGATGAAGGCCGCGGCGTCCGAGGCGAGGAAGAGGATGGCGGCGGCCTGCTCCTCGGCGCTGCCGATCCGGCCGATGTTGTTGCCTACGAACTGTCCGATTGTCGCAGGGCCGTGGGCTCCCGGCCCTGCGTCGACCTTGATGTTCGTCGCGGTGGGCCCGGGCGCGATGGCGTTGGCGCGGATTCCCTGCTTCCGGTACATCACCGCGAGGTTTTTGACGAGGCCTATGACACCGTGCTTCGAGGCGGTGTACGCGGCACCGGCCGCGCTGCCACGGAGACCGGCTTCGGAGGCGGTGAAGACGATGGAACCGTGCCCTGCCGCCAGCATGTGCGGCAAGGCCGCGCGCGTCAGCAGGAACGGCGCCGTCAGATTGACGCGGAGTGTGCGCTGCCACTCGGCGTCGTCGGTCTCGCCGACGGCCGACATACGGTCCATGATGCCGGCGTTGTTCACCAGGACATGTACACCGCCGAAGGCCTCGACGGCCCTGCCCACGACCTCGTCCACCACCTGCTGCTCGCTGAGATCACCGGTGACGGCCAAGGCGGTGCCCTTCGCCCGCTCGATCTCCTCGACGGTCGTGGCGGCGCCCTCCTGATCGAGGTCGGCGACGAGGACCTTCGCGCCTTCCTCCGCGAATCTGAGGGCGGCGGCCCGCCCGATACCCGACGCCGCGCCGGTGACGATGACACTGCGTCCCGCCAGATCGGTGCTGATCACGGTGTGCTCCTTCCCGGCTCGCTGACGAGCCTGGCTTGCTGACGAGCGAGGTTACGGTCGGCCTCGGCCGGATTCCTGAGCCGTCGACCGGTGAAGCGAGGCGCCCACCGCACGGACCGTCGGCGGTTCGCCGGCGATGGTGCCCTGAGCCCGCGTTGGCGACAGCCGCAGTACGGTGCCCTCGCCGTCGGCCGAGAGCAGGAGGGAGCCGTCGGGCGAGACGGCGAGGCCGGCGAATCGGCCGGGTGAGCCGGGCATGCCATGGGCGAAGAGGGCCGGTTCGGCGCGCAGCGTGACGCCGGGCGGCGCTCCGACCGCCAGGCCCTCGGCATCGATCCTGCTCTCGCCGGTGGTGAGGGAGATGGCCCGCAGCCTGCGCGGCCCGGTCTCCACCGTGAACAGTTCGTCCCCGAGGACGGCCAGTCCCTGCGGCGCGCCGAGACCCTCCGCGACGGCCGTCGTCTCCCCGTTGTCGATCCGGAGTACCACGCCGGTCCGGTCGTCACTGACGTAGCAGCGCCGCTCGGCGTCGAAGGCCACGTCCACAGGGTGTTCGAGTCCGTCGGCCAGTACGGTGACGGTGTCGTTCTCGTCGATGGCCAGGACCCGGCCCGCGCCCGCCTCCGCGACGACGAGCCGGCCGTCGGGGCCCACGGTGATTCCCATGGGCCGGCTCAGTCCGCTCGCCCGTACCCGCGTCGTCCCGTGCTCGGGATCGTAGGTCCGGACCTCGCCGTACTGCGAGGTGAGGTGCAGGAGCCCGCCCTCGGCGGTGATCCCGTGAACGAACGGCATCAGGGCGTGTGTTGTCACATCGCCCACACTGCTCCGGTCGCCCACACCGCTCCCGTCGCCCTTCACCGGGCTCTCGGGGCCTGCCACACGGTAGTGGTCGGCCGCGTAGACCGTGCCCGCGAAGTCGACCGTCACACCGAAGGGACCGTCGAGTCCGCGAGGAACGATCTCCCGGATCCGTCCGTCGGGATGCATCTCCGTGACACCGCCACTCGCGAAGCTGGAGACGAACATACGGTTCTCCGCGTCGAACGCCGCGTTGTCCAGGCCCACGACACCGCTGGTGACGACCGAACGGGAGCCGGTTCCGTGCAGGTCGATACGGGTGACGACGCCGGCCGCACCGCGCGACAGGACGGTCAGGACGCCACCGCGGTCGAAGCGCACGGCGACCGGCTCGTGCACGTCCTCCGCGACGAGTTCCGGCGTACCACCGTCAGGGTGCAGACGCCAGACCTGATTGCTGATCATGTGCGGGTAGTACAGACAGCCGTCCGGGCCGAGCTGCATCGCGTTGCCCAGCGCCAGTCCCTCGGTCAGCACCACCGGATCGCGGCCGTCCGGGAACAACTCCATCAGCCGGCCGTTCATCTTCATCTCGTTGACGAAGAGCCGGTCACCGACGCAGGTGATGCCGTTGGGCACCTTCACCTGATCGGACACAAGGCTGTACTCGCCGTGAGGACTGCGCCGCCACACCCTGCCCGGTACCAGATCGGCGATATACATCGAGCCGTCCGCCCCGAAGGCGAGGTCGTCGGGCGACTGGACAGGACCGTCCATCGGCACCGCCACCTCGACGTCACCGTCGGCCAGGTCCACGGCGCTGATCTGCCCGGCGAGGAACTGTGCCACGTACAGACGCCCGTCGGGCCCGAACGCGACACCGTTCGAACCCCACAGCCGGTTCGGCGGGTTGAGCCGCTTCACCTGCCAGCGGGTGCTCGCGGCCCGCCGGTGGCCGGTCCCGTCGTATCGGCTGGGAGATATCGTCTCCGGCTCCGTCACCTTCGTGTCCCGTCCCACTCGGCCTTTACGAGGACGTCCTTCATGCCGCCGTCCGCGCGCCAGCGCTTCAGCAGGGCATGGAACGCGACGGGCCCGTCTCCATAGGACTGGCCGCGCTCCCTGGGCATGCCTTCGTTGTTGTAGTAGCCCGGCGTGCACTCGGCCTGGAACTTGTAGAGATCGGCGGTCTTCTCGCGGATCGTGGCCACCCAGTTCGCCTCCGCCTCGCCGGAAGGCTCCACATAAAGGGCCTGCCTCTTGCGTGCCTGGGCGACGACCTCGGCGACATGGCTCGCCTGCTCGTCGAGGACATGGGCGAAGTTGACGGCACTGGCGTTCTGCAGCGGACCGAGCTGGAAGAGATTGGGGAAGCCGTGGCTGTAGAACCCGTGCAGTGTCTTCGGACCGTCCTGCCATGCCTCGGCCAGGGTGACGCTGCCTCTGCCGTACACCGGCAGGAGCCCGGAGAGGATGCCCGAGACGCCGACCTCGAAGCCGGTCGCGAAGATGAGGCAGTCGACCTCGTACGCGATCCCGCCGACCACGACGGCGTCCTCGGTGATGCGTTCCACGCCGTGGCTGTCGGCGGTGTCGACCAGAGTGACGTTCGGCCGGTTGAACGTCTGAAGGTAGGTGTCGCTGAATGTGGGCCGCTTGCACATGTAGCGGTACCACGGCTTGAGCGTCTCGGCCGCCGCCGGATCCGTGACGACGGCGTCGACCCGGGCGCGTATCTCGTTCATCTTCTGGAAGTCGGCCATTTCATAGGCCTGTTCCCACTCGTCCGGCGGCACGTCCGCGTAGCTGTCGCTCGGGATGAGTTTCTGTTGCAGCCGGGCGCTGCTGGTCCAGCCGTCGTCCACCAGATCCTTGTCCACCTGGCCACCGGTGACGAGCGTGAGGAAGTTCTCCATACGGCGCCGCTGCCAGCCGGGAGTCAGCGAAGCGGCCCAGCCGTCGTCCGTAGGGCGGTTGCCGCGTGTGTCGACCGAGGAGGGCGTGCGCTGGAACACATACAACTGCTGGGCGTCGGCGCCGAGATGAGGCACACACTGGATGGCGGTCGCGCCGGTGCCGATCAGTGCGACGCGTTTGTCGGCGAGCCGGTGCAGATTCCCGTCGGCGTCACCGCCGGTGTACGCGAAGTCCCAGCGGCTGGTGTGGAACGTATGTCCCTTGAAGGTCTCGATACCGGGAATGCCCGGGAGTTTCGCCTGGCTGAGCGTGCCGCTGGCCACCACCACATAGCGTGCCCGCATCCGGTCGCCGCGGTCGGTGCTGACGATCCATTCCGACGCGTGCTCGTCCCAGCGTAATTCGGTCGCCTGAGTCTGGAAGCAGGCGTCGCGGTACAGATCGAAGGTCCGGCCGATGGCCTGCGCGTGCTGCCGTATCTCTTCGCCGGGCGCGTACTTCCACTTCGGGATGTAGCCGACCTCTTCGAGCAGCGGCATATAGATGTACGACTCGATGTCGCAGTGGATGCCCGGATACCGGTTCCAGTACCAGGTCCCGCCGAAGTCTCCGCCCTTCTCGATCACCCGGACCGAGTCCACGCCCGCCTGGCGCAGACGCGCACCGGCGAGCAGCCCGCCGAGTCCGCCGCCGACGATGACGGCCTCGACCCGGTCGTGCAACGGGTCGCGGGAGAACGACGGATCGGCGTGCGGATCGTCGGCGTAATAGCCGAACTGCCCGGCCGTGCGCTGGTATTGCCCGCTGCCCTCGGGCCGGATCCTGCGGTCCCGCTCGGCGCGGTAGCGGGCTCGCAGTGCCTCGGGATCGAAGCCGAAGTCCTCAGGGCCGGTGGGGCTGGGCGAGGTGTGGGGGGAGGACATACGTGTCCTGTTCCTCTCTGTAGACCGTGTGGTGGTGAGCCACAGGAGCATGCTCGTCACAGGAGCGAGCGCCCTCGTAGCCTCACAAAATTCTGCGCATCACGCAAGATTGCCCAGTGGGCATGTTTGCAGTCCGGCGATATGCTCACCAGGTGATGTCCGTGGGACTGCGTGAACGGAAGAAGGCGGCGACCCGTCAGGCGCTCCATGACGCGGCCGTACGTCTGGCCCTGGAGCACGGAGTGGAGAACCTGACGGTCGAGGCGATCGCCGATGCGGCTTTCGTCTCCCGGCGCACCTTCTCCAACTACTTCTCCAGCAAGGAACAGGCGCTGCTCCACCGCGATCGGACACACGTGGCGCGGCTGGTCGAACTCGTCCGCGCCCGTCCCGAGCGGGAATCACCTCTGGAGGCGCTGACCGCTGCCGCTGAGCAGTTGAGCGGCGAATGGCCCGAGAGTGCCGCCGATGAGCAACGCTACCGAACGCTGCGCCTGCATCCCGCACTGCTCGGCGAGTTGGTGACCACCTACGCCGCGATCGAACGAGATCTGGCCACTGCCGTGGAGCAGCGCTTCCGCGCCGGACCGGATGCCGGTGTGCAAGCCCGGGCTCTCGCCGCGGCCTATCTGGCAGTGCTGCGTGTCGTCGGCCAAGCGGCTCTTGAACAGCCCGACCGGAGCGCCGTGGACCTCCTTCGTCTGACCACTCCTCTGACCTGGCAGAGCCTCCGCTGAGAGACCCAGCAGTCACGCCGTAGGACGTCCAGTCACGTCGTAGGGCGTCTCAGTGGCTGGGACAGCCAAGCCAGTATCCGAAACCGCGGCGGGTGTGGATCAGTGCGGACTCTTCCTGATCGACCTTGCACCTCAGACGGGAGACAAGCTTCTCGATCGCCTGGTTGGCACGGAACTCGCCCCAGACATGCCGGCTGATCTGCTCCTTCGAGAGCACATGCTCCGCGTTGGCCAGCAGATGGCGCAGCAGCCGGTACTCGGCGGGAGTGAGGCCGAGCGGTCTGAGTCCACGCCGCGCCCGGCATGTGGCGTCGTCCAGGACCAGCTCGCCGTAGCGTGCGGTCCCTTCGCGCCGCTCAGGACTCGGGCCACGCAGCAGGGCTTGGGTCCTGGCAAGGACTTCGGCGATCCGGACGGGCTTGACGACATAGTCCTCGGTCCCGGGGGACAGCTCGGGAGCGAGACGGTGAAGGGAGTCACACGTGGTCAGGAAGAGCAGCGGCGGACGGTCCGCGGGCGCCACGCGGCGGCCCCGGACGAACCGCTCCAGGTCCGGCAGCGTGGTGTCCCAGATCACCAGGTCGAAACGGTGCTGTGCGAGCCGCACCATTCCCTCGGTGCCGGTGTCCGCCGTCGCGACCCGATAGCCCGCCAACTCCAGTGTGGTGCCGAGCAGTTCGGTGACGCCGGGATCGTCGGCGACGACCAGTACGTGCTGCCTGTCGCCGCAGGGCGGCGCGAGCTTCTCGCTGAGGCTCTTGTACATGCGGCAACGATAGCAAATACTTGCCTGACTCAAGCAAGGTCTCTGCTCCCGACCCTCATGGCTTGGTCATGGATTTGCAAAATTGCTTAAGTCAATCAATTGACTTATGGTTGCCTGAGTCAAGCACATCCGTACAGCACATCCGTACAACCGACCACCCTGACGGGGGCTCCGCATGTCCGACACCCTTTCCCGATCCGCCGATGCCGGGAGCTCCGCCCCGCCGAGGGCCAACGCCGTAGTAGCAGTGCTGGCCCTGGCCGGAATCGTCGTCTCGCTGATGCAGACGCTGGTGATTCCGATCGTCCCCGAACTGCCCAAGTACCTTGACGCCTCTGCCGCGAACGCCGCTTGGGCGGTCACTGCCACCCTGCTCGCCGCCGCAGTGGCCACGCCGGTCGCCGGGCGTCTCGGCGACATGTACGGCAAGCGCCGCATGCTGCTGGTCAGCCTTGCCCTGCTGGTGTCCGGTTCGGTCGTCTGCGCACTGAGCGAGTCCCTGGTACCGATGATCGTCGGGCGGGCGCTGCAAGGCCTGGCGGCGGCCGTCGTGCCGCTCGGCATCAGCATCATGCGCGATGAGCTGCCCATCGAGAGGCTCGCGGGATCGACCGCGCTGATGAGCGCCTCGCTCGGGGTGGGCGGTGCCCTCGGGCTGCCCTCCGCCGCCTTCATCGCCGACAATTTCGACTGGCACGTCCTGTTCTGGACCTCGGCCGTCCTCGGTGTCGTCGCCGCCGTACTCGTCATGACGATCGTGCCCGAGTCCAAGGTGCGCACCGGTGGACGCTTCGACCTGGTCGGCTCCCTCGGTATGGCGGCCGGTCTGGTGTCCCTGCTGCTGGGCATCTCCAAGGGCGGCGACTGGGGCTGGACCAGCGGCACCACACTCGGCCTGTTCGCCTTCGCGGTCATGGTCCTGCTGGTATGGGGCGTCTTCGAACTGCGCACCGCACAGCCGCTGGTGGACCTGCGTACCACCGCGCGCCGTCAGGTGCTCTTCACCAACCTCGCCTCGGTCGCGTTCGGCTTCTCGATGTTCGCCATGTCCCTGGTCCTTCCGCAGCTCCTTCAGCTTCCCGAGGCCACCGGCTACGGTCTGGGCAGGTCGATGCTGACCGTCGGTCTGGTCCTGGCCCCGCAGGGCCTGGTGATGATGGCCATGGCGCCTCTGTCCGCAGCCATCTCCAGGACCAAGGGCCCGAAGACCACGTTGATGGTCGGCGCCGTCATCGTTGCCGTCGGCTACAGCCTCAACATCGTGCTGATGTCCGAGGTCTGGCACCTCATCCTGGTCTCCTGCGTCATCGGTGCCGGTGTCGGCTTCGCCTACGGAGCCATGCCCGCGCTGATCATGGGCGCTGTGCCCGCGTCGGAGACGGCCGCCGCCAACAGCCTCAACACGCTGATGCGGTCCATCGGCACATCGATCGCCAGCGCGATCGCCGGTGTCGTTCTCGCCCAGATGACCACCACCTTCGGCACCACCGCCCTGCCCGCCGAGAACGGCTTCAAGGTGGTCATGGCCATCGGCGCCGGTGCCGCCGCCCTCGCCTTCTGCCTCGCCGCCTTCCTCCCGCGTCAGCGCCCCGGCGTCCTGACGGCAGTGCCGATGGCCTCCGGACAGGCCGAGCCGGCGGAGACCGCCGCGGTCAAGTCGTAGAGGCGACGCGCTCGGTGTTCACCATGGACGTTTATGCCCGGGCGTCATTACTTACGGCGATATTCAGCCCGGTGGCCGAAATCGGAAAGGACTTTCACATGAGGGCCCGATTCGGCATCAGGCCGGGAATGCGAATTCCGGGCGGAGGGTGGAGGTGATGTACGTCACGTCCGGCAGATGTCAGGGAACTGACCGGAACGTGTCAGTCGGCTCCGCTTTCCTATGTGTAGTCGAACTCGAACTTGAACTCTTCGACCACTGTTTCTCCGGAACTCCGGCCTTCATTCCGGCCGAAGCCCCCACACCACCGAGGAGACGCCATGACCGAAATCCTTTCCTGCCCCATGGGCGGCACGGCCGAGCCGCTGCCCGAATATCCGCTGCCGCGGGCGGCGGAATGCCCGCTGGCCCCGGCTCCCGCCGTTCAGGAGTTGCGTGCGGAGAAATCCATCACGAAGGTGCGGATCTGGAACGGCAGCACTCCGTGGCTGGTGACCCGGCACGCCGACCAGCGGACGCTGCTGACCGATCCCCGAGTGAGCGACGACGACCTCGACCCCGGTTTCCCGTATGTGAATGCGCACCGGGCGGAAATCGCGCCGGTGACACCGCGGCTGATCACGAACACGGACGCGCCGGAGCACACGCGGTTGCGGCGGACGGTCAACGGTCCTTTCGTGGTCAAGCGGATCGAGAGGGTACGGCCGGCGATCCAGAAGATCGTCGACGATCTCATCGACACCATGCTGGACGGACCGAATCCGGCGGATCTTCTCACGGCATTCGCCCTGCCCGTGCCGTCGCTGGTGATAGCGGAGCTGCTCGGAGTGCCGTACAAGGACCATGACTTCTTCCAGCGCAGCAGCAGTCTGGTTCTGGACAGTGCGGTGTCGTCCGAGAAAGCCCGGGAGGTCAGCGGTGCGCTGTCCGCCTATCTGGACAAACTGCTCGGGGAGAAGATGGCCGATCCGGGCGAGGACGTGCTGTCGGAGATGGGCGGGCGCGTCAAGGCCGGGGAGATGACCCGGACCGAGGCCGTGCATATGGGCGTGGCCATGCTGATCGCGGGCCATGAGACGACGGCGACGATGATCAGTCTGGGCACGCTGGCACTGTTGCAGCATCCCGACCAGCTGGCGGTGCTGCGGGAGACCGAGGATCCGAAGCTGATCGCGAACGCGGTGGACGAGGTGCTGCGCTATCTGACGATCGTTCAGACGGGCGTACGCCGGGTCGCCAAGGCGGACATCGAGATCGGCGGCATCGTGATCCGGGCCGGAGAAGGAATCATCTTCGATCTGCACGCGGCGAACTGGGATCCGGAGGCGTTCCCGGAGGCCGAGCGGCTGGATGTGCGCCGGCCGGCACGTCAGCACCAGGCGTTCGGATACGGGCCGCATCAGTGCCTGGGACAGAACCTGGCCCGTCTGGAGCTCCAGGTCGTCTACGGCACGCTCTACCGCCGTATCCCCACCCTGCGGCAGGCCGCCGCGATCGAAGAGCTGGAATTCGACCACACCGGGACGACGTACGGCGTGCGCAGCCTGCCCGTGGCCTGGTGACCCCCCAAGCAATGACCGAGGTGACAACCATGCGTGTGGAACTGGACGAGCCGAAGTGTGTGGCGTCGGGGCAGTGTGTGATGGCCTCTCCCGAGGTCTTCGACCAGCGGGACGACGACGGCGTCGCGATCCTGCTGGACGAGAATCCCGGCGCCGAGCTGTATGACGGTGTGCGGGAGGCGGCGGCGGTGTGCCCGGCGGCGGCGATCCGGCTGGTGGAGAAGTGAGGCGGATCGTGGTCGTGGGCGCCTCGGCCGCCGGACTCGCGGCGGTCGAGACCCTGCGTCGCGAGGGCTACGACGGCACGCTCACCCTGGTCGGAGAGGAGCCGCACGCCCCGTACGACCGGCCGCCGCTGTCCAAGCAGATCCTGTCGGGGGAGTGGAGCGCGAAGCAGCTGCCGCTGCGTCCCTACGACGTACTCGACGGCCTCGGCCTGGATCTGCGGCTGGGAGTGGCGGCGACCGGGCTGGACACGGCGGACCGTACGGTGCGTCTGGCGGACGGGTCGCGGATGGCGTACGACGGGCTGATAGTGGCCACCGGCGTGCGCCCTCGGCGGCTGCCCGGCGAGGGCGCGCACGTACTGCGCACTCTGGACGACGCGCTGGCGCTGCGGGACCGGCTGGGACCGGGACGGCGGCTGGTCGTGGTCGGTGCCGGATTCCTGGGAGCGGAGGCGGCGGCGGTCGCCCGGAAGCTGGGCGCCAGGGTGACGCTGATCGAACCGGCCCCGGTGCCGCTCGCCCAGGCGGTCGGCCACGCGGTCGGACAGGTGCTGTCACAGGCGCACGTGGAGCATGGAGTGGATCTGCGCACCGGAGTGTCGGTGGAGGCGGTGACCGAGGGCGGTGTGCTGCTGGACGGCGGTGAACTTGTCGAGGCCGACGAGATCCTGGTGGCCGTCGGATCGCTGCCGAACACCGACTGGCTGGCGGACAGCGGGCTGACGGTGCGGGACGGGCTGGTGTGCGACGAGTACTGCGCCGCCGCCCAGGATGTGTACGGAGCGGGCGATGTGGCCCGTTGGCACAATCCGCTGTTCGGAGTGTCGATGCGGATCGAGCACCGTACCAACGCGGCCGAGCAGGGCATGGCCGCCGCCCGCAATCTCCTCCACCCGGGCGCGCGCAAGCCGTTCGCGCCGGTGCCGTACTTCTGGTCCGACCAGTACGACATGAAGATCCAGGCGTACGGCTATCTGCGCGGCCACGACGAAGTGGCCGTTGTGGACGGAGACCTCGCCGAACGCCGTTTCGTGGCCGCCTACCGCACCGGCGACCGGGTGACCGGAGCCCTCGCGGTCGGTATGCCGCCCAAGGCGATCCGGCTGTGGCGTCAGACCGTCGCGGCGCGCGCCACCTGGCACGAGGCCGTACCGACGAGGACGTCGGCCGCCACTGCGACTGAAGTCGCCTGAAACCGCCCGCCGTTCACCGGCTCGGCTCGGCCTGGCCCGGCCAGTTCGGCCTGGTTCGGCCGGCCTTGCTCGGCCCGGCTTCCGGATTTCTGGAGCCCACTCGACAACAAGGAGGTTGTTCATGCAGGACCGTACACACTGCGCGCGTGATGTGGTGGTGGTCACCGGGGCCGGCGGCATGGGATCGGCGGTCGCCCGGCGGCTGGGCAGCGGGCGGAGAGTGATCCTCGCCGATGCCTCGCCCGGGCAACTCGACCGGACCGTCGACGCGATGAGCGCCGAAGGCTATGCGGTACGAGGCGTGCTGACGGATGTGTCCGACCGCGCGTCGGTCGAGAAGCTCGCGGAGACGGCTGTCGGCGAGGGCCGGCTGACCGCCGTGGTGCACACCGCGGGCGTCGCCGCCGCGACCTCGTCGGCGCGGAAGATCTTCGAGGTCGATCTGCTCGGCACGGTCCATGTGATCGAGGCGTTCGAGCAGGTGGCCGTCCGTGGCACCTCGCTGGTCTGCGTGTCCAGCATGGCCGGTCACTACGCGTCGCTGAGCAGGGAGGACGAAGCGGCCCTGGCCACGGCTCCCGCCGAGGAGCTGCTCGCACTGGGCGCGGTCACCGCCGTCGGCGACGACCCGACGGCCGCGTACATCGTGGCCAAGCGTGCCAACCATGTACGTGTGCAGGCCGCGGCGCTCGCCTGGAACCTGCGCGGCGCCCGGGTGAACACCGTCAGCCCAGGCGTCATCTCCACCGCGATGTCGAAGGCGGAGGCCGATGCGGACTCCGACGGGCACATGCTCAAGATGGTCGAGGCGTGCGGTGCCGGGCGCATGGGAACACCGGGCGAGATCGCCGACGCCGTGGCGTTCCTCACCGGCCCGCAGTCGCTCTACATCACCGGCACCGACCTGCTTGTCGACGGCGGTCAGGCCGGATGGATCCACTGGCACATGAAGCACGAGTGACACCGGCGCGGCGGCCGTTGTGGTGTAGCGGGCTACACCACGGGTTCGGGAGCACACTCCCTCGTTGCGGCGAGCGGGAGACGGGATCGTTGACGGCAGTTGGTCATATCCCCGTCGTGGAAGGAAGGCCTTGAGAAGGCGGACGACACGCGTAGCCCGTACCGGCTCACCTAGCCTGGTCGCCATGGGGAAAACGGTGCGGCAGGCGGCGCGGGCCACGGTCCAGCTGGTCAGGGCTGCGGTTCTGGCTCTCGGCTCGTGCCTCTTTGTCACCGTGCTGCTGATCACGCTCGCCGCCACGGCGACGGTGGTGGGCGCCGGAGTGCTGCCCGAGACGGTGCGGCTGGTGCGCCAGATTGCCGGGGCCAAGCGCCGCCAGGTGGCGCTCTGGACGGGCAGGGAGATTCCGGAGGCGTATCAGCCTCTGACCGGCCCGCCGCGTGAGCGGCTGCGCACCGCGGTCCGCGACCCGGGCACCCTCACCGATCTGCGCTGGATGGCCGCCTACTACGCCTACGGCTGCCTCGCCTGTCTGGTGCTGCCGCTGTGGCCGGTGGGCCTGGTCGTCGACGGAGTGTGGTGTGGACTGATGGGCCGCGAGGCGGTCGTCCTCCCGCTGATCAGCCGTGTCGCCGACCTCGACGCCCGGTGGTCCCGTTCCCTGCTCAAGCCGTCACCGAAGGCGCGGCTCGCCGAGCGCGTCGAGGAGCTGACCGAGACCCGGGCGGGAGCGGTCGCCGCGCACGGCGCCGAGCTGCGCCGTATCGAGCGTGACCTGCACGACGGTACGCAGGCGCGGCTGGTGTCGCTGTCCATGCGGATCGGGCTGGCGAAACGGGCGTACGACCGTGATCCCGAAGCCGTGCGCAGACTCCTGGACGATGCCCAGGACCAGGCCGAGGAGGCGCTGACCGAGCTGCGGCATGTCGTCCGGGGCATCCATCCGCCGATCCTCACCGACCGTGGGCTCGTGGGAGCGGTGCGGGCGCTGGCGGCGAGCAGCGGGCTCGATGTGACCGTGCTCGTGGACGGTCTGGAAGGCGGTACGAAGAGCGGTGCGGAGGGCGGGCCGCGGGCTCCGGCGGCGGTCGAGGCGGCCGTCTACTTCGTGGTGGCCGAGGCGCTGACGAACGCCGCCAAACACAGCGGATCCCCGCGGGCGTCGGTCCAGCTGGAGCGCGTCAGCACCGGGATCCGGGCCGTCGTATGGGACGAGGGCCTGGGCGGTGCGGACGAGACGGGCGGCTCCGGGCTGCTGGGGATACGCCGCAGGATCGCGGCGCTGGATGGCATCGTGACCATGACCAGTCCCGTCGGAGGACCGACCATGATCGCTGTGGAGCTGCCGTGCGTGTGGTGATCGCCGAGGACAACGCGCTGCTCAGGGAGGGCCTGGTCCTGCTGCTGAGCTCGGCCGGGCATGAGGTGGCGGCCGTCGTCGGCAGCGGTCCCGAGATCCTGCCCGCGCTGCTGACCCACCGTCCCGACGCCGCCGTGCTCGATGTCCGGATGCCGCCCGGCTTCCGCGACGAGGGCCTGCGTGCGGCGCTCGCGGCACGCAAGGAGATCCCCGGGCTGCCCGTGCTGGTGCTCTCGCAGTACGTCGAGGAGTCGTACGCCGCCGAGCTGCTGAGCGGCGGCGCGAGCGGTGTCGGCTATCTGCTCAAGGACCGCGTGGGCCGGGTGGACGAGTTCCTGGACGCGCTGGAGCGAGTGGCGGCCGGCGGTACGGCCCTCGATCCCGAGGTGGTGACCGAGCTGCTGACCCGGCGCCGTGACTCGCCTCTGGACTCGCTCACGCCGCGCGAGCGCGAGGTCCTGAAGCTGATGGCCGAGGGCCACGACAACACCACCATCGGCAAGGCCCTCGTCATCACGGAACGCTCGGTCAGCAAGCACATCGGCAATGTCTTTCTGAAGCTGCGGCTGCCGCCCAGCGACAGCGGACATCGCAGAGTGCTGGCCGTGCTGGCGTATCTGAACAGACCGCAGTCGGCCGACGGCGGGCACTGAGCTCTTCCGGCCCGGGGCTCTTCCACCCCAGGGCTCTTCCGCTCCAGGCTTCTTGCTTGAGTCAGGCAACTATCTGTTACAATGGCGGTATGCCGAAGCCCGCACCAGCACCCGTCTCATCAGCGCATGTGAATGAGATCGCGAGAGCGCTCGATCGCATCTCATATCTGACCAGTCGGGCTCGTCAGCACGAACGCCTCATGGCTCTGGCCGGAGTGGAGCTGGACCGTGCCGCCTCGGCCCTTCTGCAGCGGATCGCCGAGAGCGAACCGCTGCGGCTGGGGGAGCTGGCGGCCCGGATGTCGGTGGAGGCGTCACATGTCACCCGCCAGGTGCAGCAGATGGAGAAGGCCGGCTATGTGACCCGTGTCCCGGACCCGGACGACCGCCGTGCGCAGCGCATCGGGCTCACGGCGGCTGGTCAGCGAGCGGTCGACCGTATCCGCGAGGCAAGCCGCCGAGGCATGGAAATGGCCCTGGCGGACTGGTCGCCCGAGGAATTGGAGCAGCTTGCCACGCTCTTCCACCGGATGGTCGACGACTTCGTGGCCCGCGCCGATGTGGATGTCACCCTTCCGCCCGACCGCCCGGCTTCGCCCGGCGCATGATGCCCTGCGCCCGCTTCATCGAGGGCCGCACATGCGACAGCAGGGCGGCTGCGGCGATCAGCAGGGCGAGGCCGGTGAGCATGCCGTACAGCGGCGGTCCCGGGCGGGCGATTCCCGAGGTGATGAGCAGGGCGGTGGCGGCGGCCGGCGGATGGTGGGCGTTGAGGAGGACGAGCAGGAAGAGCGTCAGTCCCACCGCCAGGGCCTCGGCGCCGATCTGGTGCCAGCTGTCGGTCCGCTGCCCGACGGTGGACGGATACGGCCACAGGCCGAAGGCCGCCAGACAGAGCAGTCCGCTGGCGGTGGCACAGGTATGTCCGAGGACGGAGCTGCGCACCTGGGCGGCCTCCGTGTGCGGGTGCGCGAGCAGGATGTACGCCGTAGGGCCCAGCGTTGTGGTGAGCAGCACCCATCCCACCGCCTGGCCGATGGCGCCCACGATCACGAGTGCGGTGGCGGACAGGAGGAACAGCCGGGCTCCGGTTCGCAGTCGCGCGGGCACGCGGGTTTCCACCGTCCGCCGTCGCGTTTCCACCGTCCGCTGTCGCGCGGCTCAGTCCCGCTGGGAGTCCCGGTAGGCCTTCATCAGATTCAGCCAGACCTCGCTGATCGAAGGGAAGCAGGGCACGGCGTGCCAGAGCCGTTCGACAGGGACCTGGCCCGCGACGGCGACGGTGGCGGAGTGGAGGAGCTCGCTGACGCCCGGACCGGCGAAGGTCACACCGAGCAGATGGCCTCGGTCGAGGTCGACCACCATACGGGCCCGGCCCTGGTAGCCGTCGGCGTACAGGTTCGCTCCGGGCACCTCGCTGAGGTCGACGTCGACCACCTGTGCACGGTGCCCGGCCCGCTCGGCCTGGGCGGCCGAGAGACCGACCGCGGCGGCCTCCGGATCGGAGAAGAAGACCTGCGGAACTGCGTGCCAGTCGGCGGTGGTGGCATGGGCGCCCCAGGGCGTGGTGTCCAGCGGCTGTCCGGTGGCGCGGGCGCCGATGACATCGCCGGCGATCCGTGCCTGGTACTTGCCCTGATGCGTGAGCAGGGCGTGATGGTTGACATCGCCCATCGCGTACAGCCAGCCGGCCTCGACGGCCCGCACCTGGCAGGTCTCGTCGGTCTCCAGCCAGGATCCGGGAGCCAGGCCCACCGTATCCAGGCCGATGTCGTCGGTGCGCGGGCTCCTGCCGGTGGCGAACAGCACCTCGTCGGCCTCCAGTTCACCGCCGTCGTCCAGCGTCAGAGTGACCGGTCCGGTGCCGCCCGGACGGCTCAGCCGGGTGACGGAGACATGGACACGTACGTCCACTCCCGCTTCCTTGAGCCCGTTGGCGACCACCTCACCGGCGAAGGGCTCCATCCTGGGCAGCAGGCCTGAGCCACGGGCCAGCAAGGTGACCGCGGAGCCGAGGCCCTGCCAGGCGCTGGCCATCTCCACACCGACACCGCCGGCGCCGACGACGGCGAGCCGCTCGGGCACCGTGCTGGAGTCGGTGGCCTCGCGATTGGTCCAGGGCCGGGCCTCGGTGATACCGGGCAGATCGGGCAGTACGGCGTCGCTGCCGGTGGCCACGGCCACGGCGTGCCGGGCGGCCAGTACCACCGGCGCGCCGTCGGAGGGAGTGACGGTGACGCGGCGCGGCCCGTCCAGCCGGCCGTGGCCGCGCACCAGCTCGGCGCCGAGGCCTGCCAGCCGGTCGGCCTGTCCGCCGTCGTCCCAGCTGTTCACATAACGGTTGCGGCGGGCGAACACACCTGTCGAGTCGAGCGGACCGGTGACCGCCTCCCGCGCGCCGTCGACACGACGGGTGTCGGCGACGGCGACGACCGGCCGCAGCAGCGCCTTGCTGGGAATGCACGCCCAGTAGGAACACTCACCGCCGACCAGTTCCTTCTCCACCACCGCGACGCTCAGTCCGGCGGCGCGGACCCGTTCGGCGGCGATCTGGCCGACAGGGCCCGCGCCGATGACGATGACGTCATATGTGTTCTCGGCCGGGACTCCTGCTGTTTCGCTCATGAACCGCTCCCATCCTTGGCGTCTTCCGCTGCGGGGCCGCGCCCGCCATCGGATCACACGGTGCGAGGGAGTGGCCGTGCACGACATGCCAGGAGGGAGGAAGACCACCGCGAAGGACTCGGTAGGACGTCCTCGGTACGACGCCCTCGGTGCGACGCCATCCGTGTGCGTCAGCGTCCTCGGCGTCCGTCAGCGCGCGTCGACCGAGGCCGGGAAGCTCCTTGTACGGCGCTCCGTCAGCAGGGCGTCGCGTATCTCGCCCGCCCGTACCGCCGTGTTGGACAGCAAGGTCGAGGTGATTCCATGAGTGTGTTCGGTGCCGCCCTGGAGGTAGACGCCCGCCGTCACATTCGGCGCCGTCACAACGCGGTGGTTCCGGTCGACCAGGAGCGCGTCCTCCTCGTCGCGCAGACAGAGCTTGCCGATCCCGCCGAGGCGCTCGCCGAGCTCCTGTGGCCGGTAGCCCGTGGCATGGATCAGGATGTCGGCGGCGAGCACCTCCCGCTCACCGGTCGGCAGATACTCCACGGTGACATCGAGTCCGTCGTCGTGTGCCTCGACCTCGCGGATACGGGAGACGTTCAGCATGCGCAGCCGCTCTCTGCCCTGCACCTTCTCCTGGTACATGGTCCGGGACAGGGACTCGATCAGCTCCATGTCCACCACGGAGTAGTTGGTGGAGCGGTGGTAGTCGAAGAGCGACTGCTTCACTCCGCGCGGCGCGTTGTAGTAGATGTCGACGGCCTCGGGATCGAAGATCCGGTTGGCCATGGGACTGTCGTCGGCCGGCGTGTAGCCGTACTTGGCGAAGACCGAACAGACCTCCGCGTCAGGGAAGTTGCGGTGCAGATAGTCGACCGCCTCCGCCGCGCTCTGCCCGGCGCCGAGCACCACGGCCCGCTGTACGGGAGTGTGCTCGCCGGTCAACTGAGCCACTCTGGGGATCAGTTCGCTGTTGTGCCAGATACGGTCCGAGAGGACGGTCTCCGGCGGCAGATGGGGCTCCATACCGGTGGCGACCACGACATTGCGGGCCCGGCGCACGATCAGCCGCTCGGGATCGGCCGGATCGCGGGCGGCGATGTCCAGCCAGCGTACCTCGCCCTCGACCGTCACCGGCTCCACCGAGACGACCTCCGAGCCGTAGGCCACCAGAGCGCCGACCCGGGCCGCGGCCCACTCGAAGTAGTCGTGGAACTCGATGCGCAGTGGGAACAGTGTCTTCTGGTTGAGGAAGTCCACCAGTCTGCCGCAGTCGCTCAGATACGACAGGAAGCTGAAGTCGCTCGTCGGATCCCGCATCGTGACCAGGTCCTTGAGGAAGGAGACCTGCATCGTGGCGTCGTCGATGAGCATGCCCCGGTGCCAGCCGAAACGAGGTTGCTTCTCCAGGAATCCGGCACTTATCCGTTCACTGTCCGGAACGTGTGCGTTGTGCTCCTGGACTGCTATCGCGAGAGCCAGGTTCGACGGCCCGAAGCCGATGCCCAGTACGTCATGGATGAAGTCCGGCCCGCTCTGCAGTGGGTTCACCGCGTCATCGCCTCCCTAAGTGACTACATATTAGGTAAGGTAAGGCTAACCTTGCAATGTTTGAGGAAGGATTCACCATGCGGGTCGTCATGTTCGGCTACCAAACCTGGGGTCACCGGACGCTCCAAGCGTTGCTGGACTCCGAGCACGAAGTGGTCCTGGTCGTGACCCACCCGAAGAGCGATCACGTCTACGAGAAGATCTGGGACGACTCGGTGGCCGAACTGGCCGAGAAGCATGGTGTACCGGTACTTCTGCGCAACAGGCCCGACGACGAGGACCTGCTGCGCAGACTGCGCGAGGCGGCGCCCGACATCATCGTGGCGAACAACTGGCGTACCTGGCTGCCTCCGGAGATCTTCGGCCTGCCTCCGCACGGCACGCTCAATGTCCACGATTCGCTGCTGCCGGCCTATGCCGGTTTCTCTCCGCTGATCTGGGCGCTGATCAACGGTGAGCAGGAGGTCGGTGTCACCGCTCACCGCATGGACGCCGAACTCGACGCCGGTGACATCGTGTTCCAGCGGTCCGTGCAGGTCGGAGCCACCGACACCGCCACGGACCTGTTCCACAGGACGGTCGACCTCATCGGTCCGATCGTGACGGACTCCCTCGACGCCATCGCTTCCGGCACCGCGCAGTGGGTCCCGCAGGACCGCTCCCGGGCCAGCTTCTTCCACAAGCGCTCCATCGAGGACAGCCGGATCGACTGGTCCTGGCCCGCCGAGGATCTGGAGCGGCTGGTCCGCGCCCAGTCGGACCCGTATCCCAACGCCTTCACCCACCATCGCGGCCGGCGTATACGGATCGTCTCGGCGGCGGTCTCGCAGGCCCGTTACGGTGGCACTCCGGGCCGGATCTTCATCCGCGAGGACGACGGTGTGGTCATCGTCGCCGGTCCCGACGCGCGTACGGGCCGGAGCAACGGCCTTGTCATCAAGCGCCTGCGGACCGAGGACGGCACCGAGCACGCCGCCACGGAGTACTTCCGCACGATGGGCGGCTACTTGACCGCCCGCCCGTGAACGCGTCTCCCACTCGGACGGCGGTGGAACGGCTGCGCGGCCGGACCGTCGTCGTCAAGTTCGGTGGCAGCGCGATGGTGGACGAGGAACTGACGCGTGCCTTCGCCGATGACGTGGTGAAGCTGATGCGCGCCGGTGTACGGACCGTCGTCGTACATGGCGGCGGGCCTCAGATCAGTGCCCAGCTCGGCCGTCTCGGGATCGGTTCACGGTTCGCGGCCGGGCTCCGTGTGACCACTCCGGAGACGATGGACGTCGTACGGATGGTGCTCGCGGGCAAGGTGCAGCGCCAACTCGTCGGTCTGCTCAACGAGCACGGACCGTACGCGGTCGGCCTCACCGGCGAGGACGCGCACACTCTTGTCGCCGAGCGGCGGTACGGCGAAGTGGGCGGCGAGGCCGTCGACATCGGCCTGGTCGGGGACATCACCAAGGTCGACACCACGCTCGTACGGATGCTGCTGGACCACGGCCATATCCCTGTCGTCTCGCCGGTCGCCCGTGGTGAGGCCGGCGAGATCTACAACATCAACGCCGATACGGCCGCGAGCGCGATCGCGGCTGCCCTGGAGGCCGAGACACTGGTGGTCCTCACCGATGTTCCCGGCCTGTACGCGCGCTGGCCGGAGAGCGACCGAGTCGTGGAGCGGCTCACCGCCGGGGACTTGGACCTGCTGCTGCCAGGGCTGGACGGAGGCATGCGGCCGAAGATGGAGGCGTGCGGGCGCGCCGTACGGGCCGGAGTCCGTGCGGCGCGTGTTCTCGACGGCAGAGTCGCCCATGCCCTGCTGACCGGTCTGCTCCATCCGGAGCGCGGCGGCACGACGGTCCTTCCTGACGCGGCGGTTCTTCCTGCGAGCACCGTGCCATGGTCCTGATCCATGTTGGCGTCGGGCCGCCACCGTCTCAGCCGAACTGCGCTGGGGCGGCGGTCCGGTCCGGTGTGTCGTGGTGGCGGCTCACCGGGATGATCATCGGCGTTCCGCTGACGGGATCGGTGGCCACCTGACAGCGCAGACCGAAGACGTCCTCGACCGTCTGAGCCGTGATCACCTCGGCCGGAGCGCCCTCCGCCGCGATCGCGCCCGCCTTCATCGCGATGACATGGTCGGCGTAACGGCACGCCTGGTTGAGATCGTGCAGCACCATGACGACCGTGCGCTTCTCGTGCCGGTTGAGGTCCTTGATCAGATCCAGCACATCGATCTGGTGTGCCAGGTCGAGATAGGTCGTCGGCTCGTCCAGCAGCAGTACGGGCGTTCCCTGGGCGACCGCCATCGCGATCCACGCGCGCTGCCGCTGGCCGCCGGAGAGTTCGTCCACCGGACGGTCGGCGAGGTCCGTCATGGCGGTGGCGCGCAGCGCGTCGTGGACGGCCTGCTCGTCGCTCTTCGACCACTGCCGCCACCAGGTCTGGTGCGGTGAACGGCCGCGGCCGACCAGGTCGACGACCGTCAGCCCTTCCGGTGCGACCGGGCTCTGCGGCAGTATGCCGAGCCGCTGGGCCAGCTCCCGCGTCGGGATGGAGTGCATGGCGTGGCCGTCCAGTTGTACGGAACCGGCGCGCGGCGACAGCAGCCGGGCGAGCGCCCGCAGCAGTGTGGACTTCCCGCACGCGTTGGCTCCGACGATCGCGGTGATCCGTCCCGGTGGGATCGCCACATCGAGGCCGTCGACCACCACACGGCTGTCGTATGCCAGCCGCAGGCCCTCGGCCCGCAGATCCGGGCCGGTGTGATGCACAGGTTTCGATGACACGGGTTCAGCCTCCTGAGCCGACGCGGTTGGCACGGACGAGCAGCCAGAGCAGGACCGGAGCGCCGAGCACTCCGGTGACGACGCCGACCGGGAGTTCGGTGTCCGGGATCACCTCGCGCGCGAGCAGATCGGCGGACAGCACCATCAGGGCGCCGGTCAGCCCGGCCGCGACCGGTGGAGGCCAGGCGGTACGGGCCAGCCGCTGGGCGACCTGAGGCGCGGCGAGCGCCACAAAGGCGACCGGGCCCGCCGCGGCCGTGCCGAACGCGATCAGTCCGACGCCCGTGAGCAGAGTGGCCAGCCGGACCGCCTGTACGGGCGTTCCCAGGCCCTTCGCCACATCGTCGCCGAGCTGGAGCGTCCGCATCCAGCGCCCGAGCAGCAGCGCGACCGGTACGAGCACGGCCAGCGCGATCGCCAGCGGCTCGACGGCGTTCCAGTTACGCCCGTTGAGATTGCCGACGAGCCAGCCGAGCGATGCCTGTGCCTCGAACTGCCCGCCGTACGCCATCAGATAGTCCGTGAGACTGGTGCAGACCCAGGAGACGCCGATGCCGACGAGCACGATCCGGTAGCCGGTCGTACCGCGCTTCCAGGCCAGGACGTACACCAGCAGCGCGGTGGCCAACGCGCCGAACAGGCCCAGCGATTGGGTGCTCAGGCCCGCGTCCCAGCCGAGGACGACACCGGCCACCACCGCGGTGCCGGCGCCCTGCGTGATACCGATCATGTCCGGGCTGGCGAGCGGATTGAGCGTCATCGTCTGGAAGAGGGCGCCGGAGACTCCGAAGGCGATACCGACGAGCAGCCCGGTCATCGCCCTCGGCAGCCGCAGCTCGTGAACGATGAGACCGGTGCCCGGATCGCCCGCTCCGACCAGGGACCGCATCACCTCGGTCAGTCCGATCGGGACCTCGCCCACGGAGATGCCGAGGCAGAACACCAGGAAGCCGGCGAGCGCCAGACAGACGCCGACGACGACCAGCCGGGGCCGTAGCACACCGGAGACCGGCGGACGTGCCAGCCGGAACGCGATACGGGCGGGGAGGCGCGGGGCAGTTCGGGCGGTACGGGAGGACAGCAGACCGGTCATGTTCACAGCTCCGCGAGTCGGCGGCGGCGGACCATCGCGATGAAGAACGGGCCGCCTATGAAGGCGACGAGGACACCGGCCTGGATCTCGACCGGCCGTGCGACGAGGCGTCCGGCGATATCGGCGAGCAGCAGCAGACAGGGCGCGAGCACGGCCGACAGCGGAAGGAGCCAGCGGTGGTCGGGCCCGATCCCGGCCGCCTGGGTGAGGATCCGCGCGATGTGCGGGACGACGAGTCCGACGAAGACCACGGGCCCGATGACGGCCACCGCTCCGCCGGTGAGCAGAGTGACGGCGAGCACTCCCACCACCCGGATCAGACCGAGCCGCGTTCCCAGCGAGGCCGCCACATCGTCGCCCAGGGCAAGGCTGTTGAGCGCGGGAGCCATCGACAGGGCGAGTACGGCACCGACGGCGAGGAACGGCAGCACCTGGACGAGGCTCTCGCCGTTCTGGTTGGCGAGCGAACCGGCCTCCCAGAAGCGGAACCGGTTCAGGGCGTCGGGATCGGTGAGGACGATGGCGCTGGTGAGGGAGGAGAGCAGCGAGGTGATGGCGACGCCGGCCAGCGCCAGCTTCACCGGAGTCGTACCGGACCGGCCGAGTCCGCCCAGCAGATACACCAGAACACTCGCGAACAGCGCGCCGGCGAAGGCGAACCAGATATATCCGTAGACGGTGCTCAGTCCGAACACACCGACGGAGACGGCGATGGCGAAGGCCGCGCCCGCGCTGACGCCGAGCACACCCGGGTCGGCCAGCGGATTACGCGTCAGGGCCTGCATCAGACAGCCGGACAGCCCGAGGGCCGCTCCCGCCGCCAGTCCCAGCGCGGTACGCGGCAGACGGACGGACCAGATGACACTGTCGATCCGGGAGTTCGGAGGATTGCCGAAGAGAGTCGACACCACCTGGTCCAGAGGAACGCTCAGGGCGCCGAACGCGATGGACAGCAGACACAGGGCGACAAGGGCGCCGCCGGGCAGCGCCACCAGAAGCGCCACGCGAGGGACTTTCGCGCCGGTCACCGAGCTCTCTCCATGTCAACGTCCTTACTCTGCGGCCGGGCCATCACTGTAGCCAGCGCCTCGGGCTCCCGAAGGTGCCTCTATGTGATTAGGTAACCCTTACCTTAGTATGACGGCGACTCGGGCTCGACCCGGGGATCTGTCTGCTTGGGGAGGCGCGGCCAACGTGTCCGGTATCGAAGAAGTCATCGGCTACTGGCGTGACATGCCGACGGTGTCCTCAGCCGAAACGGCGCTGCCGACCGATCGTCCCTATCCCTCGGTGCCCTCGGGCAACCGGGCGGTACGGAGCAGGAGCATGGTCGTACAGGCGACGAGCGAGACCTGTCTCGCCGCCTTCTTCGCGCTCCTGCACCGCTACAGCGGCGCCGCCGACATCACCGTCGGACACGAGGCGCTGCCGATCCATGTCCACCTCGGCGACGCTCCGTCGTTCCGTGAGCTGGTGAGGCGAGTGTCCGAGGCGCGGACGGCGGCCGAGGAGCATCGGCTTCCGCTGTCCGTGCTCGTCGACGCGCTACGGCCCGAGACCACACGCGCGGGCGGGCACTTCTTCAACACCGCCTTCGACACCGCCACCGGCCTCGGTACCTCCGTCGGCGCCGGTGAGGCGGAGGAGCCGACGGGCCCGCTGGATCTGGCGCTGAGCGTCGCGCCGGGCGCGGTCTGGCTGACATACCGTCAGGACCTCTTTGACGAAGCCACCGTTGACCGCTTGCTCGGTCACTACGAGACCTTGCTGACCGACGGACTCGCCCGCCCGGACACGGTGGTCGCCGAGCTGGAGCTGACCACCGCGCGCGAGCGGCACCGGCTGCTGGTCGAGCGGAACGCCACCGAGCACTCCGTACCGGCCGCCACCTGGCCCGCCATGTTCGCCGAGCAGGTCGAGCGGCATCCCGACACGGTCGCGCTGGTCTTCGAGGACGAGCGGTACACCTACGCCGAGCTGGACGAGCGTGCCAACCGTCTCGCCCACGCGCTGATCGCCCGTGGAGCGGGCCCTGAGCGCGTCGTGGCCCTCGCGCTGCCGCGCTCGGCCGAACTGATCGTCGCCGAGGTCGCCGTACTGAAGTCCGGCGCCGCGTATCTGCCCGTGGATCTGGACTATCCGGCCGACCGGATCGCGTACATGCTCGCCGACGCCGAGCCCGTCTGCCTGCTGACAACGGCCGACTCCCTCGAAGCACTGCCGTCGGAGGACGGAATCGCCCGGTTCATGCTCGATCTACCGGAAACCGTCGCCGAGTTGGCCGGGCGTCCCGCGCACGATCCCACCGACGCCGACCGCGGCGGTGTGCTCTCCGTCCTGAACGCCGCGTATGTCATCTACACCTCCGGATCCACCGGCCGGCCCAAGGGCGTCGTCCTCTCCCACACCGGTGTCGCCAAGCTCGTCGCCACACAGAGCGAGCGCTTCGGTGTCGGGCAGGACAGCCGTGTGCTCCAATTCGCCTCGCCCAGCTTCGATGTGGCCTTCTGGGACCTGTGTCTCGGTCTGCTCTCCGGCGGACGTCTCGTCGTCGTACCGAGCGAGCTCCGCGTGCCCGGCGCGACCCTCGCGGACTATGCGAACGCGCACGGGATCACCTTTATGATCCTGCCGCCCGCCCTGCTGGCCGCGATGCCCGAGGACGCCCAACTGCCCGGCGCCGCCACTCTGCTGGCCGGGACCGAGCGCGTCTCGCCGGAGCTGGTGGGCCGGTACGCGCGCACGCGGATGATGTTCAACGCGTACGGTCCGACCGAGGCCACCACCAACTCCACGCTCGGGCTGTGCGATCCCGACACTCCGGCCGGCGCGGTCGTTCCCATCGGTGTCCCGGACCCGGGCACCCGGGCCTATGTCCTCGACGCACACCTGCGGCCTGTCCCGGACGGTGTGACCGGTGAGCTGTATCTCGGTGGCGCCGGACTCGCCCGCGGCTATCTCGGCAGGCCCGGCCTCACCGCCGAGCGCTTCATCGCCGATCCCTTCGGCGCGCCCGGCGAGCGGCTCTACCGTACGGGCGATCTGGTCCGCTGGAAGGCCGACGGACGGCTGGAGTTCCTCGGCCGCGCCGACACCCAGATCAAGATCCGCGGCTTCCGTGTCGAACCGGGCGAGATCGAGTCCGTACTGCGCGGGCACCCGGCCGTCGACCAGGTCACGGTCGTCGCCCGCGAGGACCGGCCCGGCGAGCGCAGGCTCGCCGCGTACATCGTGCCCTCGCTCGACAGCGAGCCGGGCGACGAGGCCGCACAGGTCGAGGAGTGGAAGGAGCTCCACGAACTGTTCTACAGCGCCGCCGGATCCGAGGGCCGCGGCGAGGGCGCGTCCGTCCGCGAGAACTTCGCGGGCTGGAACAGCATGTACGACGGCACTCCCATTCCCGTCGAGGAGATGCGGGAGTGGCGCGACGCCACGATCGACCGTATCCGTGAACCGGGCACGCCCCGGAGGGTTCTGGAGATCGGCGTCGGCAGCGGACTGATCCTTTCCCGCCTGGCGCCGGACTGCGAGGCGTACTGGGGTACGGACGTGTCGCACGAGGCGGTACGGGCGCTGCGCGCCCAGGTCGACGCGGTGCCGGGCCTGACCTCCCGCGTGGAGCTGAGCGCCCGGCCGGCCCATGACACCGACGGACTGCCGGAAGGCTTCTTCGACACGGTCGTCATCAACTCGGTGGCCCAGTACTTCCCGAGCGCGGACTATCTGTCGGACGTTCTGCGCAAGGTCGCGGCGCTGCTGGCTCCCGGCGGCAGAGTCTTCGTGGGCGACCTACGCAATCTCCGGCTGCTGCGCACTCTGCGCGCCGCCGTCGAGAGCCGACGGCCGGCCACGCCTGACGACCCGGACAAGACGGCGCTGCGGGCGGCGGTGGAGCGCTCGGTGAGCTGGGAGGGCGAACTGCTGCTGGATCCGGACTACTTCACCGATCTGCCGGGCCTGCCGGACTTCGAGGCGGACGTACTCGTCAAGCGCGCCGCACATCACAACGAACTGAGCCGTTACCGCTATGACGTGGTGCTGCGCGCGCGGGAGACGGCACCGGCCGGTCCGGTCCGCCCCGGCCCGGTCCGCCCCGGAGCGTCGGCCGCCGACGGGCGCGAAGTTCGCTGGTCCGCACTCGACGGCCTTGCCGTACTGGACGAGCTGCTCCTCACCCGGCCCGTCCGGCTGCGTGTCACCGGCGTGCCCAACGGGCTTCTCGCAGAGGACCTTTCGGCGCTGCGCGCCCTGGAGGACAGCAGTACGCCCGCGCCCGACGGCATCGATCCCGAGGCGTTCCACACACTCGCGGGCCGGCACGGCTACCGCTGCGCCGTCACCTGGAACGGGCACGCCGACGACGGCCGTCTCGATGTGGTCCTTGTCGACGGCGAGGCGCCCGTCGGCCCGTCGTACCGGCCGGGCGGGACCTTCCCGTACGCCAACCGGCCCGCGCCCTTCCGAGACATCACCGCGCTGATGCGGACGCTGCGCGCCCATGCCGCGGAACGGCTCCCGGAGTACATGGTGCCGTCGGCCTTCGTACCGCTCGACCGGCTGCCCGTCACGCCCAGCGGAAAGCTCGACGAGAAGGCACTGCCCCTACCGGACTACGGGGCCCTCAGCTCCGGCCGTGCGCCGCGCGACGCCCGGGAGGAACTGCTCTGCCGGCTGTACGCCGATGTGCTCGGTCTGCGGTCGGTCACCATCGATGACGACTTCCTCGCGGTCGGCGGCGACAGCATCAACGCCATCCGGCTGCTGGTCCGGGCCCGCGAGGCGGGCATCCGGCTCACCACGCAGGATGTCTTCCGCCACCGTACGGTCGCCTCCCTCGCGGCCGTCGCCGTCGACCGCACGGAGCCGAAGCCGACGGTTGCCGACGGTCCTCTTCTCGCCCTCACCGCGGACGAGATCGCCGGGATCCAGGGCGCGGACCCGCTGGTCATAGAGGATCTGCTGCCGCTCACGCCGCTCCAACAGGGCTTCTTCTACCATGCCTTCGCCGGCGGCTCCGGTTCCGGTTCCGGCTCCGGCGGCTCCGACGCCGACGCGTACACCGTCCAGCAGATCATCGAGCTCGCCGGACCGGTGAACGGCGAGGCCCTGCGCGCGGCGGCGCAGCGTCTGCTCGACCGTCACGCACCGCTGCGCGCGGCCTTCCGGCAGTACGGCACCGACGGCGCCGCCGTGCAGATCATCACGCGAGGTGTCACACTGCCGTGGCGTGAGATCGATCTGTCGGGCCAGGGCGTGTCCGTCCGGGAATCGCTCGCCGAGGCCGTCGCCGCCGACGAGCGGGCCCACCGCTTCGATCTGGCCCGGCCGCCGCTGCTGCGCTGCGCTCTCGTACGGTACGGTCCCGAACGCAGCGCGCTTGTCCTGACGTTCCATCACATCATCGCGGACGGCTGGTCGTTGCCGGTCCTGCACCGCGAGCTGATGGACTCGTACGGCCAAGGCCAAGGCCACGGCAACGGCCGCAGCGCTTCGGCGCTGCCGGAGGTCGCTCCGTACCGCACCTATCTGCGGCGCCTCGCCGGTCTCGACCGTGAGGCCGCCCGCACGGCCTGGCGCACCGCGCTGGCCGGTCTGGACGAGCCGACTCGGCTGGTCCAGGCCCCGGTCGGGACCGATCCGATCCGGCCCGGGCAGATCCGTATCGAGCTCTCCGAGCGGACCACCGGGCGGCTGGCCGCGCGGGCGCGTGAACTCGGTGTCACTCTCGGTACGGTCGTCCAAGGCGCATGGGGTCTGCTGCTCGGCCGGCTCACCGGTCGGCAGGACGTGGTGTTCGGTACGACGGTCTCCGGACGTGACGGCGAGGTCGACGGCATCGAATCGATGGTGGGCCTGTTCATCAACACCCTGCCGACCCGGTTCGTCTGGCAGCCCGCCGACACACTCGCGGCGCTGCTCGGCCGCCTCCAGGACGAGCAGGCCCGGCTGCTGAACCACCAGCACCTCGGTCTGGCGGAGATCCAGCGGATCGCGGGCCTCGCGGGCAGCGGCGAACTCTTCGACACACTGCTCGTGTTCGAGAACTATCCGGCCGACACCGATCTGCGCGACCCGTCCGGCACGATCCGTATCACCGGCCATGAGTTCCACGACGCCGTCCACTATCCGCTCGCCCTCATCGTGAAGCCCGGCCGACGGCTCGATCTGCGCCTCAAGCACCACGCCGAGCGGCTGAGCGGTGACGCCGTACGCGCCATCGCCGACCAGCTCTCCCTGATCCTGGAGACACTCGCCGACGATCCGGCGCAGCCGGTCGCACGGATCGGTCTGCTCTCCCCGAAGGAACTGGCCGAGGCGGAGAGCCGGCTCACCGGCGCCGAGCGCGATGTCCCTCCGGCCACGCTGTCCTCCGCCTTCGAGGAGCAGGCGGCGCGTACGCCGGGCGCGACGGCCGTCGTCTTCGGCGACGAGCGTCTGACCTATGCCGAGCTGGACGCCCGTGCCGAATCCCTGGCGCGGCGGCTGCGCGCCCAGGGCGCCGGTCCTGACCGGATCGTCGGCGTCGCCGTCCCGCGCTCCACCGAGCTGATGGTCGCGCTCCTCGGTGTTCTCAAGTCCGGCGCCGCCTATCTCCCGGTCGATCTGGACTATCCCGCCGACCGGGTGGCCCATATGCTGGCCGACTCGGGCGCCCGTACGGTGGTCACCGTCGCGGACTCGGCCTCCCGGCTGCCGGAGATCGAGGGCCTCACGGCGCTCGTCCTGGACGCGCCGTACGACGATTCCCCCGAAGCGGCTCCCGGTGCCGGTACCGCCGCGCGCCTGGACGATCCCGCGTATCTCATCTACACCTCCGGCTCCACGGGCCGTCCCAAGGGCGTCGTCGTCACCCACCGCGCCGTCCGCAACCGACTGGCCTGGATGCAGGCGCAGTACGGCCTCCGGGCCGACGACCGGGTCCTCCAGAAGACACCGTCCAGCTTCGACGTGTCCGTGTGGGAGTTCTTCTGGCCGCTGACCGAAGGCGCGGCCGTCGTCCTCGCCAGGCCCGACGGGCACCGCGATCCGTCCTATCTCGGCGCGCTCGTCCGCGAACAGGGCGTCACCACACTGCACTTCGTACCGTCGATGCTCGAAGCGTTCCTCGGCTCGGAGGATGTCACCGGCGATCCCGGCTGGGCCGCGACCTTGCGCCGTGTCTTCAGCAGCGGCGAGGCCCTCACCGTCTCCGCCGCGCGCCGCTGGCACACACTCACCGGTGTGCCACTGCACAATCTGTACGGTCCCACCGAGGCGGCCGTCGATGTCACCCATCACACCTACAGCCCCGACGAACCGCAGGACGGCACCACCGTCCCCATCGGACGGCCGGTCTGGAACACCGGACTACGGGTGCTCGACGCCTGCCTGCGGCCGGTCCCGGCCGGCGTTCCCGGCGAGCTGTATCTCACCGGCGTCCAGTTGGCGCGCGGCTACCACGCCCGGCCCTCGCTGACCGCCGAGCGCTTCACGGCGGATCCGTACGGCCCGCCCGGCAGCCGGATGTACCGCACCGGCGACCTGGTACGGCGGCGCGCCGACGGTACGGTCGAATACCTCGGCCGCACCGACCGGCAGGTCAAACTCCGCGGCAACCGGATCGAACTCGGCGAGATCGAGGCCGCTCTCGTCCATCAGCCGTCCGTCGCCCAGGCCGCCGTCACCGTCCGAGAGAACGCCCTCGTCGCCTATGTCGTCGGTACAGCGAATGTCGTCGGTACGGCGAACCAGGTACCGGACGCCGCCACGCTCCGGGCCGCGCTCACCGGCACTCTGCCCGCGCCCGCGGTGCCCACCGCCTATGTCGTCCTCGACGCCCTGCCTCTCACACCGAGCGGCAAGCTCGACCGGGCGGCCCTGCCCGCTCCGCAGGTCGTACGGGCCGGCGCGCGCGCCCCGCGCGACGCACGCGAACGCACTCTCACCGACATCTTCGCGGCCGTGCTGAAGCTGACGGACGTCTCCATCGACGACGACTTCTTCCTCCTCGGCGGCGACAGCATCAGCTCCATCGGTGTCGCGGGCCAGGCCCGCCGCGCCGGACTGGACATCGGCCCTCGTGACATCTTCGAACACCGCACTCCGGCCGCCCTCGCCGCCGTCGCGACGCTCACCGTCACACGCGAGCCGGACCGGCCGGCCGAGCCCTCCTTCGTACTCACCACCGAGGAGACCGCCCATGTGGAGCGGCTCGCTCCGGGCGGTATCGAGGACATCTGGCCGCTCGCGCCGCTCCAGGAAGGGCTGTTCTTCCACTCCACCTACGACGAGAACGCCCTGGACGTCTACACCGTCCACGAGTCGTTCGACTTCGCGCGCCGGATCGACACCGGCCGGCTGCGCGCCGCCGTACGGACACTGCTCGCCCGTAATCCCGCCCTGCGCGCCGGATTCACCAGCGAAGGGCTGCGCCGGCCGGTGCAGTTCATCGTCTGCGACCCGGAGATCCCGATCGAGGAGATCGACCTCACCGGCGTCCCCGGCGCCGAACAGGACGCGCGGCTGGGCGCGTTGCTGGACGAGGAGCGGACACGCCGCTTCGATCTCACCAGGCCGTTGCTCTTCCGTATCCTGCTGATCCGGCTCGGTGAGGAGCGCGGCGACCGGCTGGTCATCGGCCGCCATCTCATCCTCTGGGACGGCTGGTCGGCCTGGCTCTTCCTTGATGAGCTCTTCGCCCTGTACGAGAGCGCCGGCGATCCGGCCGGCCTGCCGCACCCGGGCTCGTACCGCGACTATCTGTCCTGGCTGGACCGGCAGGACACCGACGAGGCCACCCGAGCCTGGCACACCGCGCTCGACGGGCTGGACGAGCCCACTCTGCTTGTACCGGCCGCCGCCGACCGCGGGCTCGAACCGGTGGTCCCGGAGAGTCTCGACACCGTACTGACCGGTGAGACGAGCGAGCGGCTGCGTGACATCGCCCGCCACCACGGACTGACTCTCAACACCGTTCTGAACGCGGCCTGGGGACTGGCGCTCGCGAGCGCCACCGGCCGCGCCGATGTCGTCTTCGGCACGACCGTCGCCGGACGGCCGAGCGAAGTGCCCGAGGTCGCCAACGTCATCGGGATGTTCCTCAACACCGTGCCCGCGCGCATCGCGTTCGATCCGGCGGAGCCGGTCGTCGATCTGCTGCGACGCGTGCAGGCCGAGCGTCTGGAACTGTTGCCGTACGAGTATCTGGGCCTGGGCGTCCTCCAGGCGGAGACCGGCCATCGCCGTCTCTTCGACACACTGTTCGTCCTGCGCAACGCCGACACCGAGGACCGGCTGGACGAGCTGCGCGAGCGGCACGGCGCCACCGCCGTCGCCAATGTGGACGCCACCCACTATCCGGTGAACCTGGTCGTCACGCCGGGCCGGCGGATCCGTATCACTCTCTCCCACCGTCCCGATGTGATCGAGAGCGGCTATGCGCAGGACCTGCTGGACCGGTTCACACTCCTGCTGGACGGGCTGACGGCCGATCCCGCCGCTCCCGTCGGCAGCCTTGACCCGCTGCTGCCGGCCGAACGAGAGGCTCTGGAACGGGAGAACACCGCCACCCGGGAGCCCGTTCCGCACGAGACGGTCGCCGATCTGCTCGCGGCCCAGGCCGCCCGTACTCCCGACGCGACGGCCCTTGTCTTCGGCACACGGACACTCACCTACGCCGAACTCGACGCGCGCTGCGACCGTCTGGCCCGGCTGCTGCTCTCGCGCGGTGCCGCGCCCGAGCGAGTGGTGGCGCTCGGACTGCCGCGCTCCCTCGACATGGTCGTCGCGCTCTTCGCCGTCCTGCGCACCGGCGCCGCCTATCTGCCGCTGGAACTGGACTATCCCGCCGACCGGCTCGCCCTGATGCTCGATGACGCGGAGCCGCTGCTCCTGCTCTCCACCACCGAGGTCTCGGACACACTCGAAGGAGACGTCCCGCGCCTCCTGCTGGACGATCCGGCCGTCGAGGCGGAGCTCACCGCGCTGCCCTCGGGACCGGTGCGTGTCGGCTTCAGCCTGGAGCATCCCGCCTATGCCATCTACACCTCCGGCTCCACAGGCCGTCCCAAGGGCGTTGTCACGCCGTACCGCGGCTTGACGAATATGCAGCTCAACCATCAGAAGGAGATCTTCGGTCCGGCCATCGCCTCGGCGGGCGGCAGACGGCTGCGCGTCGCGCACACCGTCTCCTTCGCCTTCGACATGTCGTGGGAGGAGCTGCTCTGGCTTGTCGAGGGACATGAGGTCCATATCTGCGACGAAGAGTTGCGCCGTGACGCCGAGGCACTGGTGGCGTACTGCGAGACCCACCGGATCGACGTCGTCAATGTCACACCGACCTACGCCCATCTCCTCATCGAGGAAGGGCTGCTGGAGGGACACCGGCCGCCGCTCGTCCTGCTCGGCGGCGAGGCCGTCACCGAGACCGTGTGGAACCGGCTGCGTGACACCGACGGGACGTACGGCTACAACCTCTACGGGCCCACCGAATACACCATCAACACGCTCGGCGGCGGTACGGACGACAGTCCCACTCCGACCGTCGGCCGCCCGATCCGCGCGACCAGGGCCCATATCCTGGACGCCTGGCTCCGGCCGCTCCCGGACGGCGTTCCCGGCGAGCTGTATATCGCCGGTGTCGGTCTGGCGCGCGGCTATCTCGGTCGGCCGGGACTGACCGCGGAGCGCTTCGTGGCCGATCCGTTCGGTGAGCCCGGCGAGCGGATGTACCGTACGGGCGATCTCGTACGGCGGCGGGCGGACGGCAATCTGGACTTCCTGGGCCGCACCGACGACCAGGTCAAGGTGCGCGGATACCGTGTCGAACTCGGCGAGATCGAGACCGCGCTCAGCCGGCATCCGCAGGTCGCCCAGGCCGCCGTCGTCGCGCGTGATGATCCGTCAGCGCCCGGCACACAGCGCCTCGTCGGCTATGTCGTCCCTGCCGAACTCGACGCAGAGAGGCGCGAGGAGGCCGAGCGCGAGCAGATCGGTGAGTGGCAGGAGATCTACTCCACCGAGTACACCGAGATCAACACCGCTGTCTTCACGGAGGACTTCGCCGGCTGGGACAGTTCGTACGACGGCACGCCCATCCCGCTGGAGCATATGCGCGAGTGGCGGGCCGCCACGGTCGAGCGGATCGGTGAACTGCGGCCACGGAGGATTCTGGAGATCGGTGTCGGCTCGGGGCTGCTGCTCTCACAGCTCGCGCCGGCGGCCGAGGCGTACTGGGCCACCGACTTCGCCGAGCCCGTCATCCGCAAGATCGGCGAGGATCTGCGGCAGGAACCGGAGCTCGCGGCCAAGGTCGAGCTGCGGGCCCAGCCCGCCCACGACCTCGACGGACTTCCCACGGGATACTTCGACACCGTCGTCATCAACTCGGTGATCCAGTACTTCCCGAGCATCGACTATCTGACCGATGTCATCAACGGCGCGATGGAGCTGCTGGCCCCGGGCGGCGCCCTGTTCATCGGTGATGTGCGAAACCTCCGGCTGGCCCGTGCCTTCCAGACCGCGATCCAGCTCACCAGGGCCGAGAAGGGCACGGATCCGGCGACCGTACGGCGGGCCGTGGACCGAGGCATGGCGCTGGAGAAGGAACTCCTCGTCGATCCGGACTACTTCACCACTCTGGGCTTCGACGTCGATCTGCGCACCAAGGCGGGCCGTCACCAGAATGAACTGACGCGGCACCGCTATGACGTCGTCCTCCACCGAGGCCACAGCGACGCCGTGGAGCTCGCCGACGCTCCGGTGACCGGCTGGGCGGGACACGAGGCCCTCGCCGCACTCCTGGAGGAGCGGCATCCCGAGCGGCTGCGTGTGGCCGGCGTGCCCGACGCCCGTACGGCCGGCGAACTGGCCGCCGTACGCGCTCTGGACGAAGGCCGTCCTCATGGCCTCGCGGAGGGAGGTGTCGAGCCTGACACACTGCGTGAGCTGGGCTCCCGACTCGGCTACCGCGTACTCACCACCTGGTCCGCGCAACTCGGTGTTTACGAGGCGGTGCTGGTCCGGGACGCGGCCCCCGATGGCGATGGCGATGGCGATGGCGATGGCGATGGCGATGGCGATGGCGATGGCGATGGCGATGGCGATGGCGATGGCGATGGCGGTACCGGATTCCGGCTGACCACCGGTCTCTACCGCCGGGCGGACGGTGTCGCGCCGTACGCCAACGCGCCCACCACCGCGCGCGGTGCGAACGGGCTCGTACGGCAGCTCCGCGAGGACCTCAAGGAGCGGCTGCCCGACTATATGGTGCCCGCCGCCTTCAGCGTCCTGCCCCGGCTGCCGATGAACGACAACGGAAAGCTCGACGTACGGGCGCTGCCCGAACCCGAGCCGGCCGTCGCACAGGGCTCGGGGCGCGGTCCGCGTACCGAGCAGGAGGAGATCCTGTGCCGGCTGTTCGCCGATGTACTCGGTCTGCCCGGAGTGGGCGCAGAGGACAACTTCTTCGATCTCGGCGGCCATTCACTGCTCGCCACCCGGCTCATCAGCCGTGCCCGTAACGAGCTGGGCGCCGAACTCGCGATCCGTGATCTCTTCGAGGCTCCGACGCCGGAGCTGCTCGCAGACCGGACCGGTGGCGCCCGGCCCGCGCGACCGCCCCTGGTGCCCGAGGCGGCCCGGCCCGGGCGCCTTCCGCTCTCGGCCGCGCAGCGGCGGCTGTGGCTGGTGCAGCGCATCACCGACGACGGCGGAGTCGCGTACAACTTCCCGCTGGTCTTCCGGCTGCGCGGCACACTCGACCTGGCCGCGCTCCGGGCCGCGCTGCGCGATGTCGCGGGACGCCATGAAGCACTCCGTACCCGCTTCGAGGAGTACGAGGGCGAGCCGTACCAGCGGATCGTCCCGGCCGAGGAGGCCGATCCCTCGTTCACCGTGACCGACTGCGCCGAGCAGGACCTCTCCGCGCGCATCGAGGAGGCCCAGCGCCGCCCGTTCGATCTGAGCACCGAACTGCCTCTGCGGGCCGAGGTGTTGCGGCTCGGTCCCGCCGACCAGGTGGTGGCCCTCGTACTGCACCACATCACCACCGACGAGTGGTCGGACCGTCCCTTCCTCGCCGATCTCGGCCTCGCGTACGAGGCACGGGCCGCCGGCCGGGCTCCGGAGTGGGAGCGGAATCTTCCCGCGCAGTACGCCGACTACACACTGTGGCAGAACCGCCTTCTGGACGAGGTGGGAGAGCGGCAACTCGCCTACTGGACCGAGACGCTGCGCGATCTGCCCGAGAAGCTGGAACTGCCGCTGGACCGCGAACGGCCGGACCGGTTCACCGGCCGCGCGGGAGTGGTACGGGCGGAGCTGCCGGCCGGGACCGGCAGCGCTCTGCGCGAGCTGTCCGGCGCCCAGGGCGTCAGTCTGTTCATGCTGTTCCAGGCCGCGACCGCCACACTGCTGCACCGGCTCGGTGCCGGCGACGACATCCCGCTTGGCGCGCCCATAGCGGGCCGTACGGACTCGGCCCTGGACGATCTGGTCGGCTTCTTCGTCAACACCCTTGTTCTGCGCACCGATCTGTCGGGCGATCCGGCCTTCACCGAACTGCTCTTGCGGGTGAGGGAATCCGCCCTGGCGGCCTTCGAGCACCAGGACCTGCCCTTCGACCGCGTTGTCGAGGCCGTCAACCCGGCCCGCGCGGCGGGCCGCAATCCGCTGTTCCAGGTCATGATCGGCTACCACTACCGTCCCGACGGAGATCCGGAACTCTTCGGCCTGGACACCGAGTGGTTCGACATGGACACCGGCATGGCCAAGTTCGATCTGGACTTCACCTTTGTCGATCATGGCGACGACCGGCCACTGACCTTGCTTCTGGAGTACGCCGCCGACCTGGTCGATCCACGGACCGCGGACGGACTGGTCGAGCGGCTGGTGGCGCTGCTGGAACAGGTCGTACGGAGCCCCGGACAGCCCGTGGGAGCGCTGCGGATCCTCACCGACGCCGAAGCCCGGGCCGCGCTGACCACCTGGAACGACACCGACCGGCCGGTCGAAGCCCGTACGGTTCCGGAACTGTTCGCCGAGACCGTACGTGCCAGGCCCGACGCCACCGCCCTGGTCACCTCCGGCGGGCGGCTCACCTTCGCCCAACTCGCCGCGCGGGCCGCGGACATCACCCGTGCGCTGCTGCGCCGAGGAGCCGCTCCCGAGACGGTCATCGGGCTGGCGCTGCCGCGCGACGAGATGGTGCCCGCGATCCTCGGCGTGCTCGCGTCGGGCGCCGCGTATCTGCCGCTCGATCCCGAATACCCGGCGCACCGGCTGGAGTTCATGCTTTCCGACGCGGCGCCCAGGTGTGTGCTCACGACCGCCGCCCTCGCACCGAAACTGCCGGACGGGCATGAACTCGTCCTGCTGGAGAGTCTCGGGGAGGAGCTCCGGGAAAACCTCGGGGATGAAGAGTCCGACGGTACCGGCCAGATCCCGCCGGACCCGGCCTCGGCCGCGTACATCATCTTCACCTCCGGCTCCACCGGTGTCCCCAAGGGTGTGGTCGGCACTCATCGCGGTCTCAGCAATCTCTTCGGCTCGCACCGCGAGGACCTGATCGAGCCCGCCGAGCGCGCCGCTGAGCGGTCCGCCGAGCGCACCGCCGAGCGAGTCGGTGGCCAATCGGGTTTGCGCGCCCTGCACGCCGCCTCGTTCAGTTTCGACGGCTCCTGGGAGCCGGTGCTGTGGCTGCTCGCGGGCCATGAACTGCATGTCGTGGACGAGGTCACCATGACCGATCCGGCCGCCCTGCTCGGCCATCTGGTCGCCGAGAGGATGGACTTCGTCGATGTCACACCGACGTATCTGCGCGAGCTGACCCACCATGGATTCCTCGAACCCGGCGGCTATGTGCCCGGCGTTGTCGCGGTCGGCGGCGAGGCCACTCCGGCTCCGGTGTGGGAGCGGCTCCGCGCACTGCCCGGCACGACGGTCCACGATCTGTACGGACCCACCGAGTGCGCCGTCGACGCCTACGGCTGGCACGGCGAGACCGACGGCCGCACCTGGGCCGCGCCGCTCGCCAACACCCGCGCCCATGTCCTGGACGCGATGCTCAGGCCGGTCCCGGCCGGAGTGGCCGGTGAGCTGTATCTCGCGGGAGAGGGCCTGGCCCGTGGCTATCTGAACCGGCCCGCGCTGACCGCCGAACGCTTCACCGCCGATCCGTTCGGCCCGCCCGGCAGCAGGATGTACCGCACCGGTGACCTCGCCAGACGCCGCGCCGACGGCACGCTGGAGTTCCTGGGCCGGGCGGACGACCAGGTCAAGCTGCGCGGGCTCCGTATCGAGCTCGGCGAGATCGAGTCCCTCGTCGGCGCGCATCCCGCGGTGGCCACGGCGGCCGTGATCGTACGGGAGGACACGCCGGGCGTGCCCAGGCTGGTCGGTTACGCCGTACCCGCGCCCGGACACACTCCGGACCCGGACGAGCTGCGGAGCCACATCGCGGCCACTCTGCCCGCGTATATGGTCCCGGCGGCCTTTGTCACACTGGAGGCGCTGCCGCGTACCGTCAGCGGAAAGCTCGACCGTGCCGCCCTTCCCGCGCCGGACTTCTCCGCGGGCCCGGCCGGCCGGCGTCCGCGCACTCCGGCCGAGGAGATCCTCTGCGAGCAGTTCGCCGAGGTGCTCGGTGTCGAACGGGTCGGTATCGACGACGACTTCTTCGCACTCGGCGGCCATTCGCTGCTGGCGATGCGGCTGGTGGCGAAGGCCCGTGCCGCGCTCGGCGCGCATCTCTCCCTGCGTACGGTCTTCGACGCTCCGACCGTGGCCCGGCTGGCCACGGCCCTGGCCGAGGAGAGCGGCGGGCACAGGCCCGCGCTCACCGCGCTCACCGCGGGCGAGCGGCCGGAGCGGTTGCCGCTGTCGTCCGCGCAGCAGCGGCTCTGGGTGCTGTACCAGGTCGAGGGCGCCGGTCCCACGTACAACATCCCGTCCGCCTGGCGGCTGTCCGGCGCGCTCGACATCGACGCGCTGCGCGCCGCCGTGGGTGATCTGGCGGAGCGGCACGAGACACTGCGTACGGTGTTCCCGGAGGAGGCCGGCACGGCGTACCAGCGCATCCTGCGTCAGGGCGAGTACGAGATTCCGGTGGACGTGGTATCTGCGGATGAGCAGAGCCTCGCCGGACTGCTGGCCGACGCGGCGTCGTACGGTTTCGCGCTGGATCGTGAACCGCCGCTGCGCGTAGGTGTGTTCCGGCTGGCCGAGGACGAGCATGTCCTGCTGGTCCTGGTGCATCACATCGCCGGTGACGAGTGGTCCGAGCAGGCCCTGACCCGGGATCTGGCCACCGCCTACGCCGCACGTGCGGCCGGCAGCGCGCCGGACTGGGCACCTCTGCCCGTGCAGTACGCCGACTACACCGTGTGGCAGCGGACCGTCCTCGGCGAGGAGAAGGATCCGGAGAGCCTGGCGTTCCGGCAGCTCGCGTACTGGAAGGAGGCCCTGTCCGATCTTCCCGAGGAGCTGGCGCTGCCCACCGACCGGCCGCGCCCGGCGGAGAGCAGCTACCGCGGCGGCGCCGTCGATCTGTCCTTCGGTCCGGAGCTGGCGAGTTCACTGCGCGAGCTGGCGCGCGGCGCCGGAGTCAGTATGTTCATGCTGATGCAGTCCGCCGTGGCGGCCCTGCTGACCAGGCTCGGCGCCGGTACGACGATCCCCATCGGGAGCCCGATCGCCGGACGCCCGGACGAGGCGCTGGAGGATCTGGTCGGGTTCTTCCTCAACACGCTGGTCCTGCGCACGGACACATCCGGCGATCCGGGCTTCCGTGAACTGCTGGCCCGTGTCAGGGATGCCGACCTCGCCGCGTACGACCATCAGGACGTGCCCTTCGAGCGTGTGGTGGAGGCGCTCAATCCGCCGCGCTCACTGGCCCGCCATCCGCTGTTCCAGGTGATGGTCGTCTATCTCGCGGCTGGATCGGCCGGACCGGTGCTGCCGGGACTCGTGTCACGCGAGGAGGAGGTCGGCCAGGCTACCGCCAAGTTCGATCTGTCCTTCGACTTCGTGGAGCACGCGGACGGCAACGGCGTTCACGGAGTGCTCGAATACAGCACCGATCTGTACGACCGGATCACCGCCGAAGCGATCGCGGAGCGCCTGCACCGCGTCCTGCGCGCGGTGGCCGCGGAGCCGGATCTGTCCATCGGCCGGATCGACATCCTGGGCGAGGACGAGCGGCAGCGGATACTGACGCGGTGGAACGCCCGTGAACTGACCGCCGCACCGACCATCGTGCCCGCGCTGTTCGAGCGGCAGGTACGGCGCACTCCCGACGCTCCCGCCGTCGCTTCCGACGGTGTCGAGCTGACCTATGCCGAACTCGACGCGGGTGCCAACCGGCTGGCCCGGCTGCTGATCGAGCGAGGAGCCGGTCCCGAGCGGATCGTCGCACTGGCCCTGCCGCGCACCGCCCATACCTTGCTGGCGATCCTGGCCGTACAGAAGGCGGGCGCCGCGTATCTGCCGCTCGATCCGGATGCCCCGGCGGCGCGCACAGCCGACATGCTGGCCGACGCACGTCCCGTACTGACCTTGACCACTCGCGCACTCGCGCCGCTGCTGCCCGCTTCCGAAGTGCCGGTGCTGGTACTCGACGCGCCGGAGACCGTGGAGGCGCTCGCCGCGTATGACGCCCGTGACGTGACGGACCTGGACCGTACGGGCGCGCTGACACCGGGCCATCCGGCCTATGTGATCTACACATCCGGATCGACCGGCCGCCCGAAGGGTGTTGTCATCACCCATGAGACGGTGGGCAATCTCTTCCACAGCCACCGGGAGACACTGTACGAACCGGCTGCCGCGCTCACCGGCCGGCGGCAACTACGTGCAGGACACGCCTGGTCGTTCTCGTTCGACGCGTCCTGGCAGCCTCAGCTCTGGCTGCTCGACGGGCACTGTGTGCATGTGGTGTCCGAGGAGACACGCCGCGATCCCGAACTGCTCGCGGCGGCCGTCGTGGAGCACGGTTTCGACTTCCTCGAAGTGACACCGTCGTTCTTCGCGCAGATGGCCGACACCGGTCTCGTCTCGGACGGCGCCTGTCCTCTCGCCGTGATCGGCGTCGGCGGTGAGGCCGTACCGCAGGCGCTGTGGGAGAGGCTGCGCGGACTGCGCGGCACGGAGGCGTTCAATCTGTACGGTCCCACCGAATCGACCGTCGACGCGCTCGTGGCGCGCGTACGTGACAGCGACCGGCCACTGGTCGGCCGGCCGGTGGCGGGCACACGGGCCTATGTGCTCGACGGCTTCCTGCGGCCCGTGCCGCCGGGAGTGCCCGGCGAGCTGTATCTCGCGGGCGGCGGTCTGGCCCGTGGCTATCTGAACCGGCCGGCACTGACCGCCGAACGGTTCGTCGCCGATCCGTTCGGTCCTCCCGGCTCCCGGCTCTACCGTACGGGCGACCTCGCCCGCTGGACGGCGGACGGAATGCTGGACTATCTGGGCCGGGCGGACGACCAGGTCAAGATCCGCGGTTTCCGTGTCGAACTGGCGGAGATCGAGGACGTACTGGCCGCCCATCCGGACACCGGCCAGGTCGTGGTGACGGCCCGTCAGGACGGGCCGCGCAAGCAGTTGGTGGCGTATGTGGTGGCAGCCGCCGGGCAGTCGCCGGACGCGGGCGGACTGCGCGCGCATGTCGCGCGGCAACTGCCGGACTATATGGTTCCGGCCGCAGTGGTCCTGCTCGACCGCCTTCCGAAGCTCGCCAACGGCAAGCTCGACCGCAAGGCGCTGCCCGCGCCCGACTTCACGGCGGTCTCGTCGGGACGCGCACCGCGTACGCCTCAGGAACAGGTCCTCTGCGGTGTGTTCGCCGAAGTCCTGGGGCTCGAACGGGTGGGCGTGGACGACGACTTCTTCACGCTCGGCGGCGACAGCATCATGGCGATGCGACTGGTCAGCCGGGCACGGGCAGCGGGCGTACGGATCACTCCGCGCCTGGTCTTCCGGCATCGCACGGCGGCCGGTCTGTGCGCCGTCGCCGCCGAACAGACCGCCGTCGAGTCCGCCGTCGCACCGGGCGCGGTCCCGGCACCGTACGACGGCACGGGCAGTGTTCCGCTGACACCGGTCATGCACTGGCTGCGTGAACTGGGCGGTCCCTTCAAGGGCTACCACCAGGCGGCGCTCGTCCAGACTCCGGCGGCGCTGGACCGCGCGAAGCTGGTGAGCGTGGTACGGGCGCTGGCGGACCGGCACGACATGCTGCGGGCACGACTGGTACGGACGGACCGTGACGACTGGTCCCTGGAGGTCCCGCCTGCGGGCACGGCCGACATCGACACCTGGATCGAACGGGTCGACGCCATCGGCCTGGACGAGGACGCCCTGCGCGAGTCCGTCGCGGAACGGGCGCGCGCGGCCCGGGAGGCGCTCGATCCGGAGGCCGGCGAGGGAGTCAAGGCGGTGTGGTTCGACGCGGGCGACCGGCCGGGCCGACTGTTGCTGATGGCCCATCATCTGCTGGTCGACGGTGTCTCCTGGCGGGTGCTGCTGCCCGATCTGGCGGCGGCGTGGCAGGACATCTCCGAGGGCCGTCCGGCCGAACTCGCGCCGGTCGAAACGCCGTTCAGGCAATGGGCGCACCGGCTCACCGAACTGGCCCAGGAACCGTCCCGCGAGGCCGAACTGCCCATATGGACGGCCGTACTCGACGGCGCGGATCCGCTCCCGCCGATCCGCCCGCTGGTCCCGGAGCGCGACACGGCAGGCACCGTAAGGGAGTTGGAGCTGAGGCTGGATCCGGAGCGCACCGGCCCGCTGCTGTCCACCGTGCCCGCCGTCCTCGGCGCAAGCGTCAACGACGTACTGCTGACCGGGCTCGGGCTGGCTCTGACCGACTGGCTGCGGCGCCGAGGCGCGAGCGCGAGCGGCGGCGTGCTGGTCGATCTGGAGGGCCACGGCCGCGAGGAGGAGCTGACCGACGACGCCGATCTGTCCCGTACCGTCGGCTGGTTCACCAGTGTCTTCCCGGTCCGGCTCGATCCGGGACCGGTCGATCTGGCCGATGCCTTCGTCGGCGGCCCGGCCGCCGACGAGGCGCTGCGACGGGTGAGGGAACACCTGGACTCACTGCCCGCCAACGGCGTCGGCTACGGCATGCTGCGCCATCTCAACCCTCGTACGGCACCGGTTCTCGCGGCGCTGGAGGCACCGCGGATCGAGTTCAACTACCTGGGCCGTTTCGACGTTCCCGAGGCGACCGACTGGTCGTACGCGCCGGAGGAGGACGTCGCGGACATCGGCTCGGAGCCGGCGATGCGGGAGGGCCACGCGCTGGGCATCAATGTCGTCACGGAGGACCGTCCCGACGGCCCGGTTATGGCCGCCCATTGGTCCTGGCCGGCGGCCGTGCTGGAGGAGAAGGACGTCAGGGACCTCGCGCAGACCTGGTTCCGGGCGCTGGAAGCGCTGGTGGCGCGGGCCACCGCGCGTATCGAGGAGAGATGAGAACATGAGCGGCAATCCGTTCGAGAACCCGGACGGCGTCTACTCGGTCCTGGTCAACGACGAGGGACAGCACAGCCTGTGGCCGGACTTCGTGGACATCCCGGCTGGCTGGACGCGTGTCCATGGTCCCGGAGAGCGCCAGGGATGCCTGGACTACATCGAGTCGCACTGGACGGATCTGCGTCCCAAGAGCCTCCAGCAGCAGTGAGCTGACGGAGGCGACCCCGGCTCCGGTGGACGGCGCCGGGGGAGGACGGCAGAGGACAGCACGAAGGCCCGGACCGAGAGAGGTCCGGGCCCTTCGTCTGTCGTGCGTGCGCCGCGGCCAGGTCGGACAGGGCCTACGAGGCCGGCTGCTCCACCTTTGTCGCCGGGTCTCCGTCCACCGCCGCCGCGAGCATCGGCACCAGCCGGTCCATCGCGTACGGCAGGCTCAGCACCGTCCCCATGGACAGCGCGTTCCCGAAGTCACTCGTCTCGTCGACGAAGACCTCGCGGCCCTGCTTCACCACATCCAGATCCCCGTACGTCGGGTCCTTGTGCAGCTTCTCCGCGTTCTTGGCGGCGTCCTCCACGAACCACACCGCCACCTTCTGATTCAGCAGATCGGTGCGCTCCTTGCTGATGTTCGCGCCGAACTTGTCGCCGATCGCCTTGTCGAGTCCGGCCGGCAGGGCGAAGCCGTACGAGGTCAGCACTCGTGACCGCGGGTCCTGGCTGCCGAAGACGAACATGCCCTCGTACGGTGTGGCCATCACGCCCGACGCGCCGTTGAACCCCGGATTCTCCTCGCGCGCCTTGGTGAACTTCGCCTCCACTCCGTCGATCAGCTTCTTCGCCTCCGCCTCCTTGCCGAGCGCCTTGCCTATCGTCTCCGTCTGGAGTTCCCAGGGAATGCCGTAGTCGTTGTACTGCTTCGGCTGGGCGAGGACCGGCGCGAACTTCGAGAGCGTCGTGTACTGCTCCTCGGTGAGACCGGAGTACAGCGCGATGATCAGATCCGGCTTGAGCGCGGCGATCCGCTCGGTCTGCGGGCCTGTACCGGTGTCCTTGAGCAGTGTGGGTGTCGCGCCGCCGTTCAGCTCGGCCGTGGCCCAGGGCCCGAGCGCGCCCTTGTACGCACCCAGCCATTCGGTCGTCCCGACCGGGACCTTGCCCAGCGCCAGCACGGCGTCCTGGTCGGTGAGGCCGACCGTGACGATCCGCCGAGGCTCGGAGTCGACCGTCGTACTGCCGAACTTGTGGGCGATCGTGACAGGGTACGAACCGGCCGCCGCGGCGTCTTCGCCCTGTTGCGCCGAGTCGGGCTTCGAGCCCGTGTCCGAATCGGAGCCACCGCACGCGGAGAGGGTGGCGAACAGCAGGAGTACGGACGCGGACGCGGCGGCGAGCCGGTCGGCGCGGAGAGTGCGGGCCATCAAGGAGGTCCTTCGTGTCCGGTGCTTCTCTGGTGGGTGGATGCGGGGGGTGTACGGATGGGCAGTGTGAGATTCCGAGGTCATGGCGCGGTGTCACGACGTCGTGTCATGGCGCGCTGTCACGGTGCGCTGTCACGGTGCTGTGTCGCGGCTGTACGACCACGCTTCCCACAGAGCCGCGTAGCGGCCGTTCGCCGCGCGCAGTTCGTCGTGCGTACCGGACTCCACGATCCGTCCGGCGTCCATGACCACGATCCGGTCCGCGCTCGCGGCCTGTGTCAGACGGTGGGCGACGATCAGAGCCGTACGGCCGTCCACCGCGCGGGCGGCGGCCTTCTCCAGGGCGCGCGCGCCGGCGCTGCCCGCTTCCGCGGTGGCCTCGTCGAGGATCGCGACCGGCGGATCGGCCAGCACCAGCCGCGCCAGGGCGAGCTGCTGCGACTGCGCACTGGTGAGCCGGTGCCCGCCCTCGCCCACGACCGTGGCCATGCCGTCCGGCAGAAGATCGGCCCAGCTCAGCGCGGACACGCGGTCGAGCGCCTCACGCAGTTCGGCGTCGGTGGCGTCGGGACGGGCCAGCCGCAGATCGTCGGCGAGCGGTCCGGCGAAGACATGGACATCCTGGGTGATCAGGGCGACGGTCCGGTGGAGCGCGGCCTTGTCGAGCGAGTCCAGTTCCGCGCCGCCGATCCGCACCGTGCCCTCGGACGGTTGGTGGATACCGGCGGTGATCTTCGCCAGTGTGGTCTTGCCCGCGCCGCTCGCGCCGACCAGCGCGATCCGCTCCCGAGGTGCGATCGTCAGATCCACTCCGTGGAGAACGGGATGGCCCGGCCGGTACGCGTGGCCGATCCCGCCGAGGGCGATGGACGCGTCGCGCGGCACGGCCGGCCGCTCCACCCGTACGGCGGGCGGCAGATCGGCCACTCCGACGAGCCGGGCCAGGCCCGCCGTGGCCGACTGGGCGTCATCGATCAGCATCAGCGCCGAGTTGACCGGAGTGAAGAGGCTGTGGAAGTAGAGCGCGGCGGCCGTCGCCGTACCGATCGACACAACGTCGGCACGCACCAGCAGGAAGCCCGCCACCAGCACGGCCGCGAGTCCGGTGAACTCGGCCAGATGCAGCCGGCTGTAGAAGCGCAGCACCAGTTGGACACCGCGCATCGTCAGCGCCACCACCGACGAGGACCGCGCGGTGACCTGCTCGGTGTGCTCCTTCTCCAGCCGGAAGGCACGTACGGTCGGTGCTCCGCCGATACTGTCCAGCAACTGCTGCTGCTGGGCTCCGTACGCGATGCGCTGCTCGGCGTAGAGCGGTGCGGCGTTGCGTATGTACCAGCGCGCGGTGTGCGCCTGTACGGGGACGGCGAGCAGCGCGGCGAGCAGAAAACGCCAGTCGAGCAGGGCCAGCGCGCCCAGGGTGAGGACGATCGCCAGCACCGAACGGGTCAGCTCCGGCAGCGCGTTGCGGACCGCGTCGGCGATCAGCGACACATCGCCGGTGACGCGCGCCGTCAGATCGCCCGAGCCCGCGCCCTCCACCTGCTCCAGCGGAAGATTCAGGGCGCGGTCCACGAACCGCTCGCGCAGCCGGGCGAGTACGGTCTCGCCGAGCCGGGAGACCAGTGAGAGCCCGAGACCGGTGGCGGCGCCCTGGACGACGGCGACCGCGGCGAGCAGCATCACGGGCACGGTGATCGCACCGACCGGACGGGCCTCGGTGACCACGTCCACGATATGGCCGAGCACCGGCTGGACCACCAGTCCGACGGCCGTCGCGGCGACCGTGGTGACCAGGGCGGCGAGGGCCAGCGGCCGGTGAGGGCGCAGGAGTTCGCGCACCGCGGCGCGGGTGCGACGGGCGGAGGCGGTGGGCAGCAGCGCTCGTTCGTCTTCTGCTGTGGTGTGGTCGTGGTCTGCTGTCGTGCGGTCATGTTCGGCTGTGGTGTGCTCGTGCTTCACGCGAAGACCGCCGTCCGGTAGCTCCCGTGGCGCTGTACGAGTTCGGCGTGCGGCGCCGTGTCGGTGACGCGTCCGTCCTGTACGAGCACCACCCGGTCGGTCACCGCGAGCAGCGCCGGGCTCGTGGTGACCAGGATCGTCGTACGCCCGCGCCGGAACTCCCTGACGGCATCGGCCATCCGGGCCTCGGTGACGGTGTCGACCGCCGTCGTCGGATCGTGCAGGACCAGCACCGGAGCATCGGCCGCCAGTGCGCGGGCCAGGGCCACACGCTGGCGCTGGCCGCCGGACAGGGACCGGCCGCGCTCGGTCACCGTCGTACCGGCGCCGTGCGGAAGAGCTCCGGCGACCTCGTCCGCACCGGCCGCGGCCATCGCCACCGCCACGATGCCGCCGGTCCGGTCCGCGGCGGCCGACACATTGCTGGTCACGGTGCCCTCGAACAGATCGGCGTCATGGCCGGCGACCAGCAGGACCTTCCGGATCTCCGCCGGGTCCAGCGTGGTCAGGGCCAAGCCGTCCAGCTCCACGGTCCCGGCGTCCGGATCGGCCACGCGTCCCAGACAGCCGAGCAGCGCCAGCGCGTCGGCCGGATCGGTGGCCACCACTCCGAGCAACTCGCCGGGCGCGGCGTCCAGATCGATGTCATGGAGCGCCGCGTACGAGACACCGCGCAGCCGGACATGGCCGCGTACCGGCACCGGCAGCACGCCCGGGCCCGGCTCCACCGCCGGGGGAGCGGCGAGTACCTTCGCGATCCGCGCGGCGGAGGAACGGCCCTGCGCGAGCTCCGAGTTCACCCAGCCGACCACTTCGAGCGGCCCGAGCAGGAACAGCGCCAGCCCGACCGCCGAGACCAGTCCGCCCAGACTGATGTCGCCCGCGGCGGCCAGCCGGCCGCCTGTCAGGGCGACCAGGGCGATGAACACACCCGTCAGCGCGAGCGTCATTCCCTTCTGCCAGGCCTGTGCCCGGGTCGCGCGCAGCGTGGCGTCCAGCGAGGCACGGCTGGCGGACCGGTAGCGGGCGACGGCCGCCGACTCGGCGCCGATGCCCTTGAGCACCCGCAGACCGGCCACGAGATCCGCGGCGACTCCCGAGGCCTGCCCGGCCCGCTCCTGTTCGGCCTCGCTGCGCCGCTCCAGCGGCTTGCTCAGCAGATGGCTCAGCCACAGCAGCAGCGGCGTGCCCAGCAGGACGACGAGACCGAGCGGTACGGAGATCCAGAGCAGGGCCACGGCGCTGACGCTCAGCGCGGCCAGCGCGGCCACCGCCTCCATCACCGCGACATTCACGGCGCCGACGCGTTTGGCGTCCTCGGTGGTGGTGTTCACCAGAGCTCCGGGCAGCCCCAACGCCTCGGTGCCGCCCGCCGGATGCAGTACGCGCCCGACCAGCGCGGTCCGCAGCTCGTGCGCGGCGGCCACGGCGGCCCGCTCCGACAGCCGTGCGCCATGACGGAAACTGAAGGAGAGCCCGACATACACAACGGCCAGCACGCCGATCCACAGCCAGAGCGCACCGCCCTCGCCCTCGGCGACGGCCCGGTCGATCACCAGACCGATGAGCACCGGAACAAGCGCCTCGCCCGCCTGGTGCCCGGCCGCGAGAAGCGATGCGAGGACGACATCACGCCGCTGTCCCTCCACCGCCCGCCTCAGGACATCCCGCCCCATCGGGCCTTCAGCCCCCACCGCACTCCTCCGGCTCCCGAGATCTCCGCCCATCGATCAGGCCGAAAACTTAGGTAAGGCTATACTAAGTACTCGCTGGCTGGCCACCCCCATGAACGGCCGCGAACAGACCGGCCCCGCCTCGTAGTTGCCGGGAAGCGGAGTTCGGCGGGCGGTTATCCGCCTCGGACTACACTTTGAATATCAGGAGGTCGTATGACACACAGTAATCGCCCGATGTCAGGTGGTGCGCCATCCGATCCACTCGGAGACGAACTGCGGGCAGATCTGTCGAGAGCGATGGAGCTGAATGGAATCGGCGGGTTCGTGTGGGATGTCGAATCCACGCGAGTCGTGCTCGATCCGAGCGCGCTTGCGATATTCGACCTGGAGCCCGGTGAGTTCGACGGGTGGATATCCACGCTCTATCGGCGGATCGTGCCCGAAGAGCGACCTGGCGTCAGGGCGCGGATGGCCGAGGTTCTTGTGGATCCCCGGTGCTCGACAAGTTGTGGTAATTATTTTCGTGTTCGCCGATCGGATGGAACCACTCGGTGGGCACATTCGCAGGCTGCCATTATGCGTGATGAGTCCGGAAAACCTGTTCGAGTGATCGGTGTCCTCCGCGCCGAACTGCATTACGCCGAGGAGCAGTCCACCCTGGAGTCCGAGCGTCGGCACCAGGCAGGCGTTGTCCAGGCGACCACGACGGCTCTGTCCCAGGCGCTCGGTGTCGAGGACGTGCTGACGGCTTTGACCAGTCATGAAATTCTGGGCCCGGTAGGCGCTGTGGGCATATCGCTGACCGTTCTTGAGCAGAACAGGCTCCGCCGACTGGCCACCGTCGGAATGCCTCCTCAATATGTACGCGATCTGGAGTACGGCCGGCTCGATGACGACCGGCCGATCGCCGAGGTTTTCCAGACACAGAATCCGCTGTTCGTCACACGGGCGGACATACGGGCCCATTACTCGATGCTATGGCCTTACATCAAAGGGACAGGATTCACCGCGTCCGCTGTTCTGCCGCTTATGGCGCAGGCCAGGCTCACCGGTGTGCTCGCCATTCTGTACGAGGGCAAGAAAGGCTTCTCGCCCGAGGAGCGGAATCTGCTGACGGCCTTGTCGGCCACCGTCGCCCAGTCGTTCCAGCGGGCGCTGCTCTACGACGAGGAACACGCCATGGCGGTGGGTCTTCAGCAGGCCATGCTTCCCGCCAAGATCGAGACGGTGCCGGGAATGAGCGTCGCCGCCCGCTACCGGCCCGCACGGGCCGGTCACCAGATAGGCGGGGACTGGTACGACGTCATGCCGCTGCCCGAAGGACGCGTCGGCCTGGTCGTGGGTGACGTACAGGGACATGACATTCAAGCCGCCGCCGTCATGGGACAACTGCGGACGGCGCTTCGCGCGTATGCCACCGAGGGACACTCGCCGACGGAGCTCATGTCCAGGGCCTCGACGTTTCTGCGCGACCTGGACACCGAGCGGCTCGCCACATGCGTCTATGTCAGCCTCGGTCCCGCCACCGGCCAGGCGGAGGTTGTCCGTGCCGGACATCCCAGCCCGCATATCCGCACCGCCCGTGGAACTGTCCAACTGACCGTGGAAGGCGGCCCGCCGCTCGGCCTCCCGCCCGGTCTCCCACTGAGCCTGCCCGATCCCGGCGACGTTCCCTATCCCATTCACCACTTTCGCCTCGGCCCGCGCGAGACGCTCCTGCTGTGCACCGATGGGCTGCTGGAATTCCATGACACCGATATGGCCGCCGGCGAACAGCAGATACAGGTGCTCCTCGACAGCGGTCCCGGCCCCGGCGACCTCGATCGACTGGCGGAGCACATCGTCGCCAGCATCGAGGACCGGCAGGGCCAGGAGGACGATGTAGCTCTGCTCCTGGCGTCCCGGACGACTCCGGACCTGTCAGAGGCGAACGCATAAGCCGGGCGAACGCGTAGGCCGCACAAGCTCATTGCTGAGCCAGTGGTTCCAGGGCGGGCGCGGCCGAGGGAACCGTGGGCAGACCGAGGGCCATGCTGCCCACATGGATCAGCCGGTCCCGGTGCGGTGCCAGGAACGGGGCCGTCAACGGTGTCTCCATCGCACCGGTCAGACAGGACGCCAGGCCCAGATCGGTCGCGGTGAGACACATGGTCTGCATCAGGCATCCGGTGTCGCGATAGACGAGGCTCAGCGACATCCCTTCATACTTCCAGGTGGTCCGGCCGGCGCAGGACGCGAGATAGATCCCGGCGGGCGGCGCCTCCTTCATGGCGGCGGCGTCGATGACGGTCCGCCGTTGCAGGACGGCGAGTTCATCGGTCCATGCGGAGAGCCGGTGCAGTGTGTGGGTGAACGGATCGTAGTGGTACGCGCCGCCCGCCAGCCCTTCCACCTCGCGCGCCAGCAGATACACCTCCAGGCTGTGGCGTCCGCCGCCGGACGGCGCGGACCGGTGCGTCTGCTCGTACGCGCGCGGCGGGAGACAGCCCCGTACCCGTGCGGTCCGGTCGAGGAACGCGCCGATGAGCGGGAGCGGTACCGGCGACGGAGCGAAGGCGCGGATGCTGCGGCGCTCGGCCAGTACCTCGGCCAGCGGGCGGCTCGGAGCATCGCGGCCGTCGGGCAGCGTGATGATCTCGGTGGCCTCGGGATGGACGAACCGGGCCGGCGGCGGGACACCGCGCCGGGCATGCGGGACGGGACCTCTCCCGGCCTGTGCGTGCACGGCGAGCTCATAGGGTGTCCAGCCGTCGCCGCCGGAAGCGACTCCTGTTCCGGTGCCGTCGGCTGTTCCCATGACGTCGGCCGGCGCACACCGCTGGATGATCCCTGCCGAGGCAAGCCGGTCCAGAAGCGTGCGCGCCTCGTCGGCATGGCCGGATTCCCGCCAGCGATCGTGGAGTTCTTCCGCCGTCAGCGGGCGGTCGAGCTGGTGGAGCAGGCCGACGAGCACGGGCTTGACGGAGAACTTCCGCCACCGACGGCAGTCGACCAGGATCGGGCTCGCGCCCTCTCCCCATTCCAGCAGAATATCGGGATTGCGCCGATAGCGATGCTGGTCGTCCATGCGTCCACTCCCTTCTTTCGTTGACCAGACTTTCGCGCCGTCACAGGAAGGGCAGCGGGAATGGATTCAGCTCGTCCTCTGCGAGGCTCTTCTCACGCACGCCCATGGCGACCGGCGCGGTGAAGACACGTGGCCCACCACGACGGTGGAAGTCGCTGCGCAGCGTGAGCGGGCACAGGCCGGGCACCACCGTCCTGACCACCGATACACCGCACTCGGCCACATCGATCGGAGTGATGTCGACGGTGATGGTCTCGTATCCTCGGGCGGCCAGCCGGCGGACCGCCTCGTCCACATCGGTCCGGAGCCCGGCGGCGGGCCTGGCGGGCGGGACCTGGTGCAGCGGGCCCTCGTCCCAGAAGGCCAGATGGTGTTGGCGCTCGGGGGAGCAGTAGTAGAGGGAGAATTCGCTGAGGCTGCTCAAGACATCGTCGGGGCCGGGGATTTCCTCCTTCGCGAGCCAGATACCGGCGCCTGTCCGACATAGACATGCCTCTTCCAGCGCTCCGAGGAGCGCCGCGTGCGGATCGAGATCGGCGCGGGCGGTATGGACGACCACGGGCCGGTCGGGCGTGCCTTCGGCGAAGCGCACGGCCACGGCCGGGATACCGAGGTCGGTGGTGAGGTCCTTGCAGATGACCGTGGCGCCGTCCGCGGTGACACGGTCGATGATCCGCCGGGCCGGGCCGTCCGGGAGCCGCGTGAGATCCAGGCTGGGCAAGGTGAGCCGGTTCTCCCAGAAGACGATGGCCGAGTCGCGCTCGACGATCTCCAACAGGCCGCCGAGCACGGCGTGATGATAAGTGCCGCCGGCGGCCAGGCCGGTGGAGATCGGATCGAACCAGGGCTTGTGGCCTCGGGGAAAGCGATACGGCAGATACACCGTGCACGCCGGCACATACCGCGTCCTGCCGGTGGTGAGCGAGTGGCCCCGGACCCAGTCGATCTCCACGTCCGGATCGAAGGGCCCGTACCGTGGCCGCTCGGCGTACTCCTTGGCCGAGCCGAGAGGGAGTGTGCGCGGGTCGACGGCCTCGTCGCCGAGTGCGGCGAAGGTGGCGCGGAGGAGCCGGTCCGGATCGTAGACGCCTGCGGCATACCGCTCCATGGTCTCGCCGACCGCACAGACCCGGGCGCCGGTCGGATCGCTCTTCACGGCGCCGCCGCGCGCCTCCGCCTTCACTGGGGAGAACCATGTCGTGGTGGTCACGCCGGCAGTGCGCGCATAGGTGGTGCTGCCCGGGCGGCCGTCGCTCTCGTCCACGCGCAGCTCGGGCACGAGCCCGGTCAGCGGATCGACCGCGCCGCGCATCAGCTCCCAACTGGCCCGCATATCAATGACGTTCGCCTCACCACGCTTCGGCGGGACGACGGCCTCGGCGCACGCCGGGCAGTTCGGTGTGTGGAACAGCGCGTGGCGCGTACGCTCCAGCGAATCGTGGTCGATGTCGGTCAGCACCGGGGGCTCGGTCCGCGGTTCCGTGGTGAGGGCCCTGAGCACCTCATGGGCGAGGATCCCGGCGGCGATGGCGGTGGTGGGCCAGGCCTCGCTCTCCGCCGCGCCCAGCAGCACGTCGAACGGCAGATCGGCGACCGGCTGCCAGGTGTGATTGGCGCGGATGCGCCGTACGAGACAGACGGGACAGGCCGTACGCGGCGGGGCGAGGGTGGCGAGGAGCAGACGTGTCGGTGTGCTCAGACAGGTCACCAGCGGCGTGCCGCCGGCGAGGGAGAACCGGGTCCAGCGCTGGAGTTCGGACTCCGCCAGGCCGAGCGGCAGGAGTACCGCGTCGGCGTCCAGGCGTTCGGCGTCGGCGTCCGCGCTCCGCTCGGCGACGACCACTCTGACTCCGGCCCGGATCAGGAGCGCGGCGGCCTCGGCCGCCAGCAGCCCGTCGGCGGCCAGGGCGACCGTGAGGTCACTCCGCTCTTCCTCCCGTCCATAGAGAGGGTGAGCACGCTGTCCATCGCCCAGGTGCACAAGGCCGCGGGTGCGCATTCCCTCGATGACGCGATCCGGTACGGCATCGAGCGCGAGGAGGCCGTGCTCTCCGCCGTCCGGAGCGGACACTCCGGCCGGGACGCGGAGGGTACCCGTACTCGCGCAGATATACAGGTGATCGTCGCGCGTGGCGAGCCGTACATCGCGCCGTGGCGTAAGGGCGAGGGAAGCGGAGCGTGGGGTGGCCGACGGGTCCTGGGTCGATTCCAATTCTGTCCGCCTTCGGGAAAGTGATGCGTACGACAGTGACGCGTACGACGACGCCGGGAGTACGAGGGAGTGCCGGGGGTACGCGGAGTACGAAGGTGCCTCCCTGCCCATGGCAAGACAGGAAGACACCTGTTGCGCTACTCCGTCGGCTCGGCTTCCTGCTCCGTCACATCCGAAACGGCGCTGAAGCAGCTGTGCCCGGCGAAAGCCGACTCCGTCTCAGGGATCGACATTTCTTCGAAGAGTTCCTCGTTTTCGAGCATGACGGTTTCCTTTCTCGGAACGGCACTCCTGAAATGCGCTGCCGTTATGGCTCAACAGAGCCTCGATGGCGCTTTCTTCATTGCATGGCACGTTCGAATAAACCGTCAAGAGAAATCCGGAGAGTTGCCAGGAATCGCCAGCGTGTAATTGTATGACGTATTGTTGAATCAAGGGCAGAGGTGTTCCTCGCCCTTCGGCCCCCACCTCGTACGTTCATCGCCACGCGCCACCGTGCCGCACAGCAGTTCCGTCGTCGTCTTGTCGCTGCCGCCCCGCAGCACCGCGAGCAGTTTGTCCTCCGTCAGCCGTCCTCCGCCCGCCGCGCCGTGCGCGTCTATACGGCCGGTGGCGCCGTCGAAGCCACCGTCGCCGAGGCCCTGGTAGAGCACGCCTTGCAGCAGTCCGCGGTCGAGGCGGTCGTCATGTCCGCCGGTGGTCCGCCAGGCCTGGTCGATGCCTTCGGCGAGATAGCGCAACGCGTCCCAGGCGAGGGCGACATGGCCGTCCTCGCGCATGGCCTTCGTCCCGGAGCTGTGATCGCCGCCGTACGCGCGGTCGTACGCGGCGAGGAAGGCCGCGGCCTCCGGGCTCCGTACCGCCAGTTCGGGGGTGTAGCCGTGTGAGACGTAGTAGAGCGTGAGGCCCTTGAAGTCGTCCCAGGGACGCTGCTCCTCCGTCAGTGTGTTGGTGACATCGTCGCCGCCGAGCACACTGATCTTCGGGCAGTCGCCGGAGATACGGGCGATCTCGGCCAGGAAGAGCTGGAACTGGCTGGCCCGCGCCGACCACACCACCGCCGTCCGCGGCTCCTCACTCACGGCGCGGCAGACCTCGCGGGCCAGATCCTCCACGGTCGCCACCGGCCGCCCGCCGAGCGCACCGGGCACCGGTCCCGGCTCCGGCGCGTCGGTCGGGGTGTAGAGGAGTACGTCGGTGCGCTCCTGCCCGTACGATCCGAGAAAGGCCGCGGCAAGGCTGTTGCTGTAGGCGTCGGTGGCGTCGGCGACGAGACTCACCCGGCGCGCCTTCCGCCCGCCCGTGGTCATCCCGGCGTTCGAGGCGAACGCCGCCATCAGCTCGCCGGCGCGCGTATCGGTGGGCGCAGTCTGGTAGTAGTGCTCGCCCTGGCGGAGGAGTTCATCGGCGGTGCCCGAGGTGCCGACCATCGGGATGCCCGCCGTGTCGAGAGTACGTATCGCCTCGTACGTATTGCGGCGGCTCTGCCCGAAACCGACGACGCCCGCAATGGACGGATCGCTCGCGGCGAGCTCCACGATCCGGTCGGCGACGGCGGGCGCGTCCTTGAAACGGTCACCCGCGTTGGCGGCGAGCACCCGCAGCGGGACACGCTCGCCGGAACGCAGCGCCTGGGCGTTGATATGCCGCTGCGCCAGCGCGATACCGCGCAGCTCCGCCAACGTACCGCCGCGCACCGGGTCTTCGGCGTCCTTACCACCGGTGAGCGGGCCGAAGTAGACGACGGTGCGGCGGCCGGGGCGCGGGTCGTCTCGAGGCCGGCCCGCGAGCTCCTTGTCGACTTCCTCGTTCTGCCGCTCGATCTGCTGGAGCACCGCCCGTAAAGCCTGCTCACTGGGCTCGTCGCCGAAACCGGCCGCGCCTTCGGCGACACCGACACACTGACCGTCCGTACCGAGGAAGGTGGAGCCCTGACACGGGTCGTCCCTCTCGCGGCCTCCGATGTCCGGTACGAGGAGGAGGGCGGCGGCGAGTGCGAGTGCGAGCACTCCGATGCCGAGCACTCCGGCCACCTCGGCGCCAGGACCCCAGCGCGGCGACGGCGTCACCAGCGTGGGCCAGCGGCCGAGCCAGTACACCGCCGCCTGGTCGTCCTCCGGTCCCTCGGCCACCGGTACGACGATGCCGGTCGGCTGGCCCGGTGTCATTCCGCGCCGCTCGATGTTGATCAGCTCGGCGCCGGCGTGGGCGAGGCCCGACGCGTTGATATCGGGGATGCGCGAGGCCAGCGACCGTACGCCGGCCGCCACCGCGAACACCGACGTGCAGCGCAAGTCCTCCACGGCGGAGCGCAGTTCACGCAGAAAGCGCTGCACGCGCGAGTCCGCGGGCCCCGCGTCGTCGAAGAGAAGCACGAAGCGTGACGTGCGACGCCGCCGCCACGGGTTGAGGAGACGGGGCCGGCACGCCTGGTCGAGATCGGCGAGCAGGGCGTGCATGAGCACCCGGTCCATACGCTCCGGCTCACCGGCGGGCTCGCCGTGTACGAGGTCGAGCGCGGAGCGGAAGAAGTCGGTGGGCGGGCTGCCGTGCTGGCGGCGCACCCACTCCGCGTACCAGCTGCGGCTGCGGGCCCGCCCGAGCATGCGGCGGTTGGCGCGCCAGCCGAAGAAGGCGCGCGGCAGCCGCTGGAAGAGCGGGCCCGCGATGAAGTTCCACAGCAGCTCCAGCAGTGTGCCGCCGCTGGCCTGGTCACGGCCGCCGAGCCACCACAGGGTCTGGGCGGTACGGGACCAGTTGCGGTGCTCCGCGTAGCAGTGGTTGCGCAGCTCGGCGTGGCGGCGCTCCATGAGGCCTTCGATGGCGGGCGCGGTGACGACGGAGCGGAGCAACCGGTAGCTGTGCAGACGTAGTTCACCGGTGCCGGGCGGCATGGTCTCGGCGAGCTGGAGCGTCAGATGCTCGAAGAGTTCGAGCGGTGGCGGGTCGGTGCCGTCCGGCAGTCGCGGAATGTACGCGTGCGGAGCGAGGACCTCGCTGCGCCCGCGCATCCGCGAGCGCAGCCCCGTGACGATCCGGCGTCCCGCGGTGCCACCGTCCGGCTCATTGAGCAGAACGACCGGTACTCTGCTGCGACTGCGCCGCGGCTGTACCACCAGCTTGTCGAACGCGTCGACAAAGCGCTCGACGCCCGGATAGGCCGGAATGCGGCTTTCCGAATCCCCCGAAGTCATGACCAGGCCCCCTGTTTCCCCCTGAGAAACACCAATCGTTCCCATTAACTCTCTTACGGAAACGTGGAGTTGGCTCACATCCATGGCCTAATGGGCGGCCGGGGTGGCGGTGACGCGGTGGGCGACGAGGGCCGCGAGGTCGTCGTCGCGGATGCCCGAGACATAGGCGAGTATGTCCTGGTGGAGGAGGTCCAGGAGCTTGCGCGGCGAGACGAAGGCCCAGGGCCGGACACGCTGGGCGAGAGGATAGAAGGTCCCGGCGCGATCACGGGTCTCGCTGACACCGTCGGTGTAGAGCAGCAGACTGTCGCCGGCGGCGAACGGGATCGTGTCCACCCGATAGTGATCGCCGAGCAGGGAAGCCATGTTCATCGGCGCTGACGGCGCACTGGGCTCCACCTCGCGCACTTCGCCGTCGTGCAGCAGCAGCGGCGCCGGATGTCCGCAGTTGACCAGGCGGGCGACGGGCTCCTCGGCGGGAATCTCCACGAGCACGATGGTGACGAAACGCTCCAGCACGTCCTCGCTGGGGACGGCTTCGCAGTATCCGTTGATGCTGCTCTCCAGCCGGCCGGCCAGAGTCGGCAGGTCCGGAGTGTCCTTGACGAACACCCGGAACGAACTGAGGACGACCGAGGCGGCCTCGACAGCCGGCAGTCCCTTGCCGCGTACATCACCGATGATCAGCCGTACTCCGTACGGGGTCTGTACCGCCTCGTAGAAGTCGCCGCCGATCCGGGCGTACGCGGCGGCGGCCTGGTAGAGCACTTCGATGTCGACCTGCCCGAGATGATTGGGCAGCGGGCGCAGCAGCACCCGCTGCGCGGTCTCCGCCACGGCGCAGACCTGGGCGAGCGTGCGCTCCCGGTTCTGCCGTACGCGGCTGGCGTAGGCGGCGGCCAGGGTGATCGCCGTTATCGCGAGCAGCGTGAAGTAGCCGGGTGTCCGGTTCAGATCGTGCTCGACGGTCAGACCGAGGACGGTGTCGGCCGCCAGGGCCAGCGCTCCGACGCCCAGCGTGCCGACCACGGGGAACATGGCCGCGGCCAGCGCCGGTGCCGCTCCGAGCAACCGGTTGAACTGGAGGTGAGGCGTGAGGGCCGCCACCACCGAGACCACGACGATCACCAGCAGCGGGGTGAGGAGCGCCGTCTCGAAGGGCCGGCCCTGATCCCGCATCCGCTGGGAGAGCCGCTTCGGGGCGGTCACAGCCACCTTGCTGAGCGTGCCGACTGTAGAAATAGGGCATTCCTCTCATCTCTATGCAGTAGCCACTTTTCGTTCAAGGGGCCGAATAGTCAAGGGCCATAAGTCGGTCGCCCTTCGGTCTCGCGTGCTCTTGGCCTTCCGGACCTGCGGTTTTGTCATGGACGGACTGTCTGTGGCCGGCGTATCGTCCGTACGCGCGTTCTTGTGCGCGATTCCTTTTATGCCTGTGGGGGGCCATTGTCATGTCTGCATCCAGCGATCTCCGCCCGCGTCCCGCTCCGTCGGCCCGGATGCCACGATCGCCACGTGCCCTCCTGGCAGGCGTGTCGGCGCTGCTGACGGCCGTTGCCTTGAGCGACCTGTTTGCCGTCTACGCCGGTGTCCGGTTCTCCATGCTGCTCGACGGGGACGACGGCTTCGCTTTCGCCTCGCAGCGGGAGCTGGACGATGCCGACGCGTTGTACCGGATGGCGGGTCAATTCCAGGGGACCGCGTTCCTCGCCTGCGCGATCGTCTTCATCGTCTGGTTCCACTCGGTGCGCCGCGTCGCGGGAGTGCTCGGGCCGGACCGGTTCCGCAGCGGCCCCGGCTGGGCGATCGGGGCTTGGTTCATCCCGCTGGCGAACTTCTGGATGCCCTACCGCATCGCCGTCAACATATGGGGCGCCGGCACACGGCTGCCCGCCGACGGCGAACCGTACAAGGTCTCCATGTGGCCGGTGAACCTGTGGTGGGGCCTGTTCGCCACCACGACCTTGTTCAGCTGGTACGTCGGGCGGCGCTACGAGAACGCCGAAGCTCTTGACGAGATCCGCGACGCCGTCCTCCAAGTGATGGTGGCCGACGCCCTGGACGTCGCCGCTGCGGCAGCGGCGCTGTACTTCGCCGTCCGCCTGACCGCCATGCAGCGCCTGAAGGCGTCCGAACCGCCGTACGGCACGGCCTGAGCCGAGGCGGCCAGACGCCGAGCGCAACCGCGACAAGATCCTCGCGGCCGCCCGTAGCGCATTCGCGCTGAAGGCGAAGAACGGCGCAACCACGCCGTGGCGCGAGGCATGGATTCGCCGTCCCTGGGACAAGTGATCCGTGGTTACGGTTCTTCTTTCCGCCCACACTTGGGTCCTGCCGTTTCCGCGTGCCGTTCACACGGATCACACCTCCCACCCAAGGACTCGTCATGGCCCAACCTCTTTGGTATCCGCCCACGTTGCCCGATCTGACCGGCCGTACCGTCGTGGTCACCGGAGCCAACAGCGGACTGGGCGCCGTCACCGCCCGTGAGCTGGCCCGCGCCGGAGCGCACACCGTCCTCGCCGTCCGTGACATCGCCAAGGGACGTGCCGTCGCGGATCCACTTCCCGGCCGCACCGAGGTACGCGCTCTCGACCTCGGCGACCTGGACTCGGTCCGTGCCTTCGCCGGCGGCTGGAGCGGTCCGCTGGACATCCTCGTCAACAACGCCGGTGTCATGCCCGTCACCCGGGAGACGACCGCCGACGGATTTGAGTCCGCCGTCGGCGTCAACCATCTCGGCCACTTCGCGCTGACCAATCTGCTGCTCCCGTACATCACCGACCGGATCGTCACGGTCTCCTCCGGGCTGGCCCGGATCGGACACATCGACCTGGCGGATCTGAACTGGGAGCACCGCGCCTACCGGCCCATGCGCGCCTACGGTCAGTCCAAGCTCGCCAATCTGCTGTTCACCCAGGAGCTCGACCGCCGGCTCACCGCGTCCGGCAGCCCTGTACGGGCGCTCGCCGCGCACCCTGGTGTCGCCGCGACGCCGCTCGACCGCCACCTCACCGGTTTCGTGGGCGCGTCAACCACCTTCGGTTACCGTTTCATCGCCCAGAAGGAGGTCGACTACGGTGCGCTGCCCACGCTCTTCGCCGCCACGGAGGACCTCCCGGGCAACACCTACATCGGTCCGGGCGGACGGTCCAGTGAACTGCCCAGGACCGAGAAGCGCCGCAAGGCCGACAGCGACCCGGGGACGGCGCGCCGGCTCTGGGACCTGTCCGTCGCCCTGACGGGGACGGACGCCCCGACCGAAGTCGCTGTCTGACCATCGGCAGCACGGAGCCGGTCGCGGCGCCATCAGCCAGGCGATCGGCACCCTGCGCACGGCCCTCGACACCGTCTGACCTCTCCACTCTCCACCGCGGCCTGCGGGCCCCGAGCCGTAACAACAACGGCCCGGGGCCCGCAGGCGTTTGCGCCCCCAGCCGGGCGGCCTCGTAGACACACAGAGGAAAAGCTCTCCGACCTCTCGATTTGCATGGTCGGGAAAAGTGTGGGCACGGCCGATCCCGCGATCCCGGATTTCGCTGTGCAGGTACTTCCACGGAAAAAGCAAGCGGAATTCGAGAATGTCCACGGATCGTGTGTCTGTACGCCGGACAGGTCTGTCAAGTGCGAGAACGGCCACATCGGGATCGCCCGTTCACGGCCGTCACCTGCGACAATCGGGTGCTAAGGTTCGTGTTCGTCCCGGGGTCCAGACCATATGCCCATTCCGGCATCCTGCTCCCGGATTGCATTGCGAGCGTTTTACTTCACCGTAAACAGTTCGCCCTCACGCCCTTTTCCCGGAATGGTCCGGGACGATTCTTCTGTCCACCTCTTGGAGTTCTTTCCATGTCTTACGAGAGCACGACCGCCGTTCCCGCGCGGCCGGACATCTCCGGTACGCCACGCCGGGACCGGCATCTGGGACTGGCCCTGTTCGTGATCGCCGCGGCCCAGCTGATGGTGGTCCTCGACGCCACGATCACAAACATCGCCCTGCCGAGCATCCAGACCGACCTCGGCGTGTCCGACGCGAACCTGGCGTGGATCGTCAACTCCTACGCGCTGGCCTTCGGCGGGCTGCTGCTGCTCGGCGGCCGGGCCGGGGATCTGTTCGGGCGGCGGCGGATGTTCCAGATGGGCATCGCGATCTTCACGCTGGCGTCGGTGCTGGGCGGACTGGCCCCGAACGAGGCCCTGTTGATCGCGGCCCGCATCCTGCAAGGCGTCGGTGCCGCGCTCGCCGCGCCCAGCGCCCTGGCCCTGATCACCACGACCTTTCCCGCGGGCAAGCCCCGCAATACGGCGATGGGCGTCTACGCGGCCATGGGCGGCGTCGGAGCCACGGTCGGGCTGCTGCTCGGCGGCGTGCTCACCCATGTCCTGGACTGGCGGTGGGTGTTCTTCGTCAACATCCCCATCGGTCTGGCCGTTCTCGCCGGAACCAGGACCCTTGTCGAGGCCGAACGCACCCCGGGCCGACTGGACATCCCCGGTGCGATCACCGGTACCGGCGGTCTGATCGCCCTCGTGTACGGCATCACACGCGGCGGTGAACACGGCTGGAGCAACAGCCTCACCCTCACCTCCTTTGCTACGGCGGCAGCGCTACTCGTCGCGTTCCTGCTCGTCCAGGCCCGTACCGATCACCCGATGATGCCGCTGCGGCTGTTCAAGGACCGTAGCCGGTGGGGCAGTTACGCCACGATGCTGTTCATCGGCGCGGGCATGTTCGCCACCTTCTACTTCCTGACGCTGTATATGCAGTTGATCGTCGGCTACAGCCCGGTCAGGACCGGCTTCGCCTATCTGCCCTTCAGTTTCGGCATGGCCGTCGCCGCGGGCGTCAGCTCCAAGCTGGTCACCCACGTCCCGCCCCGGCTGATCGCCGGGCCGGGCCTGCTCGTGGCGGCCGTGGGCATGTTCTGGTTCGCCACGCTGGAGCCGGACTCCTCGTACGCCGGGCATCTGATGCCCGCGATGTTCGTCACCGCCCTCGGCCTGGGCATGAGCTTCGTCCCGATGACGCTCGGCGCGGTCAGCGGTGTCGCGGCCGGCGACACCGGGATCGCCTCGGCGCTGCTGAACACGGCCCAGCAGATCGGTGGCGCCCTCGGTCTCGCGGTCCTGTCGACGATCTCCACCTCCGCGGCCGACGACAAGCTGCCCGACGCGGCCGAAGCCCTCTACCGGGGCCTGGCCATCGAGGACTTCAGCCTGGTGGCGCGCGCCGGTGAGGCACTGACACACGGCTACACCGTGGCGTTCGCCGCCGCCGCGGCGATGTTCCTGGCCGGTCTGGCCGTCACCGTACTCGCCGTCAACGCAGGCAAGCAGCACCAGGCGGAGGGCGCGGCTCCCGCTCACATCGGCTGATTCCCACCACGGGCCGAGCCCACAGGCACACCCACCCCACACGGGTGGGTGTGCCGTCTTACGCGGGCCGGCCTAAGCCGTGTCCTTGACGGAGGCGGTGGCAGTGACCGGATGCGGGTGCGCTTCGGTGAGCGTACGCAGCAGGCTCAGGCCGGCCTCGGCCGGGGAATCGCGCTCGGCGCTGTACATCAGCGTCCACTGGCCGGACTCGTCCGGCATGCGCAGCGTCTCGAAGGAAAGCTCCATCGGTCCCACCAGCGGATGGTGGAAGGACTTCACGCCTGACACACAGTTCCGTACCGGATGGCGCTGCCAGAGCGCGGCGAACTCCGGGCTCTTCATGAGCAGTTCGCCGACCAGCTCGGCCAGTCGGCGGTCGTCGGGACAGCGCCCGGCCATCAGCCGCAGCGAGGAGACCGCGCGTTTGGCCTCCTCGTCCCAGAGCGGATACAGCTCGCGGGTGTGCGGATCGAGGAAGAGCAGCCGCTGGAGATTGGGACGCTCGGTGTGCCGCTCGGGAGCGGCGAAGTCGAGATGGCCGCCGACCAGGGCATGGCCCAGAGGATTCCAGGCGAGCACATCGCTGCGCCGGTCCAGCACGATCGCGGGCACGCCGTCCATGGCGTCGATGAGCTGCTTGGTGCCGAGCCGGACAGGGACCGCCCGGTCCGGCGGACGGCGCTTGGCACGGCCTGGACGGGCGAGATTCCGCAGATGGGAGTGTTCGTCGTCGCTCAGCCGGAGCGCGCGGGCGAGCGCGTCGAGTACCGCTTCAGAGGCGTTGCCGCTCTGGCCCTGCTCCAGCCGCGCGTAGTACGCCGCGCTCACGCCGGCGAGCTGTGCCAGCTCCTCGCGCCGGAGGCCAGGCACCCGCCGCTGGGCACCGTACGAGACCAGTCCGACGTCCTCGGGCTTCAGCCGTGCACGCCGTGTGCGCAGGAATTCACCAAGCTCCGCGGGAGTGTCCATGCCGACCAGTATGGCCGCGCTCTCCCGGCCGGACCGGGGCCGTCCCACACCCTGCGAGTGGTAGGACCAGCGGTGACACGCATGCCGTGCGTACGCGGCGCCCGTGGCTGGCTGCCCGGACAAGGCAACCACAGACTCTCGGTCGGCGCGATGGCCGTGCCTGTCCGAGGACGAGAGGGAACCCGACGATGTCGACACTCGACGGTGTGTCAGAGCAACAGCCTTCAGCACCACCCGAGCGGCTCACCGGCCGGCTGAAGCTCGTCCTGGTGGTGCTGCTGGTCGCACAGTTCATGCTCGCCGTGGACTTCTCGATCCTGAACGTCGCGCTCCCCGCCATAGGCAAGGGACTGGGCTTCTCGCTGGGAAACCTCCAGTGGATCGCCACCTCGTTCGCCCTCGCCGCCGCCGGATTCACACTGCTCTTCGGCCGGATCGCCGATCTTGTCGGCCGGCGCCGGCTCTTTCTGACCGGGCTCGCGGTCCTGGGCGCCGCCTCACTGCTCGGCGGGCTCGCCGTCAATCCCGAGACGCTGCTGATCGCCCGTGTGGCACAGGGCCTGGCGACGGCCGCGGTGACACCGGCCGGTCTCGCGCTGCTGACCTCCTCCTTTCCTGAGGGCCCGCTGCGGTCCAAGGCGCTCGGCCTCAACGGCGCGCTGATGTCGGCCGGTTTCACCACCGGCGCGGTCCTCGGCGGCGTACTCACCGATCTGCTGAGCTGGCGCTGGTCGTTCCTGATCAATGTGCCCGTCGCGCTGGCCGTGCTGATCACCGCGCCGACCGTGATCTCCGAGAGCCGTGGCCACGACCATAGCCGCGCCGACGACGCGAACCGTGGCGACGACGAGAGCCGCGGCGACGGCCGCGCACGGCTCGATCTGCCGGGCGCGCTGGCCGTGACCGTCGGACTGCTCTCCCTGGTGTACGGACTGACCATGGCGGGCGAGCACGGATTCGGCGACCCGAAGGCCCTCGTCGGACTGATCCTGGGCTTGGTGCTGCTGGTGGTCTTCTACTTCGTGGAGAAGGGCGTGCCACAGCCGCTCGTTCCGGTACGGATCCTCCGGCGGCGCTCGGTGATCTTCGGGAACCTCGCCGGTCTGCTCGCCTTCGTCACCGAGACCTCTCTTGTCTTTCTGATGACGCTCTATCTTCAGAAAGTGCTCGGGTTCTCACCGCTCGCGGCCGGTCTGTCCTTCGGCGTACTAGGACTGGGCACCGTCGTCGGCGGTGTCGCCGCGGCCCGGGTGATCGGCAGGATCGGCACCACACCGACGCTGGTGACGGGCGGTCTGGTGCAGGCGGTGGCCACGGTGGCACTGGTCGGCCTCGGCGACAGCCGGAGCTCGATGTGGCTGCTGCTGACCGCGACCTTCGTCGGCGGTGTCGGGAACATGCTCGTCATCGTCGGTTTCATGGTGACCGCCACCTCGGGTCTGCCCGACGCGGAGCAGGGCATGGCGACCGGTATGGCCACCATGAGCCAGCAGGTCGGTATCACCATGGGCACACCGATCATGAGCGCCGTCGTCACGGCTCATGTCGGCGGGTCCGCCGATCCGGATGTGATTCTGGCCGGTGTGAGTGTCGCCGTGCTGGTCAACGCGCTCATCGTGGTGGCCGGTGTGATCATGGCCGCGCTGTTTCTGCGCACGCCGAAGGCGTGATCGCGCCCTACCAGGTCCGCCGACCCGGCTCAGAGCGTCGCAAGGACCTTGCCCGTGGCACCGTAGAGAGTGATGCCGCGGACAATCTCCGGCCCTGACACGCCCGGCGGTTCGGTGGTGGCGTACCAGACGCCCCAGCCGGGCCTGCCCGCCAGTTGCAGCAGTTCGGCGCGCACCACTTTGCCGGTCAGTGTCGTGATCTCGACACGTGATGCCTCGTGCGTCCCGTAGTAGACACCGGAGTGGAAGTAGCGATCGCCCACCGTTTCTGCCTGATGCGAGACTCCGGGCACGCTCATGTCGAGGTTGCCGTCGTTCACACTGCGGAACTGGTCGGGCTGTTCGGGAATGGACCAGTGCTTGCCGTCCTTGGTCAGCCATACCTCCACGCCCGGCGCGGCCTTCACCCGCTGGTTCGGCTGCACCACACGGGCCGGCTTCGGCGCCGGTTCCGGAGCGGGCGAGGGCGTCGGCGGCGCCGCGGTGAGGACCGGCGCGGGTACGGGTACGGGATCGGGCGGCGCGGTGCCGCGTACGAGGACGACGGCCAGCGGGCCCAGCAGCAGTCCGCAACCGGCCATCACCAGGGCCGCGTTGCCGCGTCGGCGCCGGGCGCGGCCGGCCCGTTCGATCGCGGCCAGCGGCGCGGGAGAGGGCGTGACGGCGTTCGCGGCCTCGGTGAAGGTGTCGCGCAGTATGTCGTCGTACGCACGGCGGTATGCGCGAGAGTTCGCGCCGAGGTTCGTGTTGGGGTAGGCGTTCGGGTACGCGTCGTCCGGCCGGCGTTCGGCCTCGGAGGCGGGATTCATGGGCGGGCTCCGGTTCCGGCGCCGGTGCCCGGGAAGGCTTCGGTGCCTGGAACGGCCCCCGTACCAGGGGCAGTTCTCGTGCCAGGGGCGGTTCCGGCTCCGGCTCCGGCTTCCGACCCGGGTAGCCGGCGGGCGATGACGGGATGGGCGCGCAAGGTCTCCAGTGCGCGCCGGGCGTGGGTCTTGACCGTTCCGACCGAGCAGTTCAGCACCTCGGCTATCTCCTGTTCGCTCAAGTCCTCCCAGTAGCGCAGCACCACCACCGCACGCTGCCGGGCCGACAGCGTCTCCAGGGCCTGGGTAATGGCGGCACGCTCCTCGATGTGCTCGGCGTGTCCGGCGTGCCGGCCGTGCACCCGCTCCGGCATCAACGGCGTCAGCAGATGGATGACGCGCCGCTTCCGCACCCGGCTGAGGTTGTTGTTGATCAGTGACCGGCGCACATAGAACTCGACTTCCTCGCGAGGGATCCGCCGCCAGCGCGCACAGACCTTGACGAGAGTGGTCTGCACCAGATCCTCCGCCTCGTGGAAGTCACCGGTGAGCAGATGCGCGGCGCGTACGAGGCGGGGCCAGGCCGCGGCGGCGTACTCGGCGAAGTCGTCGTTCGTGTACGGCACTACCGGCGGTCCCTCGGTTCGAGCGGATTCGGGTGGAGAGCGGAGATGAGGACGACGGTACGGGTGGGGGCCTGGGCTCCCCCGGGCAGCCAAGGCCCCCACCCGAGCTTGTTAGTTGCCCGCGGAGGCCGGGGAGGCCAGAGTGGCCAGGACACGGCCCGCCGTGTCGTACAGGGTGACGCTGCGGATGAAGTCGACCGGCGCGCCAGTGTCTGTGCCGGTGCCCGCGCCTTCGGGACCGAGGACCTTGGCGACTGTGGGCAGTTCGGTGGTGGTGTACCAGGCGCCCCAGCCCGGCTTGCCCGCCAGCTCCACCATCGAGGCGCGTACGGTCCTGCCCGTCCGGGTGGTGATCTCGACGCGGGCCGCGGCACGGCTGCCGTAGTAGACGCCGGAGTGGAAGTAGCGGTCGCCCACCGTTTCCGACTGACGGGAGACACCGGGTGTGCTCAGGTCGAGGTTTCCGTCGGTGACACTGCGGAACTGCTCGTCCATGTCCGGAGTGGACCAGTACTTGCCTTCCTTGGTCAGCCACAGCCGGACGCCCGGCGCGGCCTTGACCCGCTCGCCCGGAGCGACGACGCGTATGGACGGCGCCTGGTCGGCAGGCCGTACACCGGCGCCGGACGCGCCGAACGCGGCTGAGTCACCAACGGACTTGGCGGACGGTACGGAGGCCGAAGGCGTGGAGGACGTCCCGCCCGAGGTCAGCGCGTACGCTCCTGTCGGCACGGCCAGCACCGCCGCCGTGACCGTCGCGGCGGCCACATACTTCTTGATCCGTGTCATGAACGGACAGCTCCTTGTGCGTCTTTGAGATGGAACGGTACGGAGGGCGCCTCTCCATCCCTTCAAACTCCGGTTGCCGCAGGGCCGGATGACACCAGCACCGAACTTTTTCCGGCCGCCTTGCCGCCTCGCCGTGCGTACCGGATCCGTGAAACGCGCAGCCACGTGCCTCAACTCGGCCCAGGCCACCTTCACTTCGGACTTCACTGCCGTCAACATGTCAATCTGACCGCGTGCCCCACGCCGCGGTCGATCAGGAGGACGCAGTGAAGAAAAGCTCGCGCATCCGCAAGGCCTCACTCACCCTTGTCAGCGCCATCGCGCTGGTCGTCGCCTTCCCCGGCATCGCGCTCGCCGATCCCCCCAGGGCGCTGCCCGCCAACGCGGACGGCCTGGAGCAGACGTTCCAGCCGGCGTACGACTACGACGGGGACGGCTGCTACCCGACCCCCGCCATCGGCCCCGACGGGACCATAGCCCCGGGCCTCAACACCACCGGTGCCGTCAACGGCTCATGCCGTGACTCCTGGGACCTCGACAACACCAACGGATACGCGCGCTACAAGTGCAACAACGGCTGGTGCGCGATCATGTACGGCCTCTACTTCGAGAAGGACCAGGCCGTGGCCGGCAGCGGGCTCGGCGGGCACCGCCACGACTGGGAGCATGTCGTGGTGTGGGTGCAGAACAACGAGGCCAAGTACGTCTCCACCTCCGCCCACGGCAACTTCAACGTCTACAACCGCGACCAGATCCGCTGGGACGGCACGCACCCCAAGGTCGTCTACCACAAGGACGGCGCGAGCACGCACTGCTTCCGTCCCGCGAACAACAACGACGAGCCGCCGGAGAACCACTACCGCGGCTGGCAGTTCCCGCGGCTGGTCGGCTGGAACGGCTACCCGGCCGGTCTGCGCGACAAGCTGAGCCAGGCCAACTTCGGCAGTGCCGTCTTCGGCCTCAAGGACGGCAACTTCAACTACCACCTGGAGCGGGCCAAGCCGGCCGGCATCCCGTTCGACCCCAACGCCTGACCGGCGCCGCCATCTGACGGGCAGGGCCGGAGGACGGACACAGCGCCCTCCGGCCTTCCCTGCCTCGTTCTCCGGCCTCGAACGACACGGCCTAGCGGAAGATCGCCATCGCCTGCACTTCGAGGACCGCGTCCTCGGCGTTCCAGTCCTGGACCTTGCCGAGGCAGCGTGCCGAGAAGGTGCCCTGCCCGACCTCGGTGCGCAGCCCTTCCGTTGCACAGGTGACCCGTACGTGCGGCCCTTCGGCGGGATTCTCCGGGTCGCCGTAGGGCGCCAGGAAGACCGTCGTCTCGGGCGATTCGGCGATCTTTCTGAACCGCCCTCTGATCAGCACGAAGTCGTCGATGTCCCGTAGCCGTACGGTCTGCCGCGAGGTGCCGCTACGGGACCCGGACCCGGACCCGGCTCCGGACCCGCCACCGGGCAGGGCGGCCAGCGCGTTGTCCAGCGCGCCGTTGCGTCTGACCGCCCGGTTGACGAGATCGACATGGACGATGACGTCCTTCTCCTCCAGGACGTCCATGATGATGCCGATCACCGAGATGGGCTCGGCCACTTCGAGGTACTTGCTGACGATCTCGCTGTTGTCGCGCTTGCCGCCGCCCGCGCTCAGCCCGAAGACCTTGGCGTGGACGCTCCCGTCCGTGCTGTCGCTGGTCCGCTGCTCCACCTCCTTACGGAGGGCCGCCGCGTAACCGCGCATCTGGTAGTGGTCCATGACGGTTCTGTCGTGCAGATAGAAACAGATGCCCGGGATGATCTTCTGCCCGCCGGAGCGCCGGCTGCCGAGGAGCCGGGAGAGCGTCAGCACGAGGAGCGCCACAAGGCCGGCCGCGGTCAGCAGCCAGACGAGCATCCAGGGCCACCGGATGGCCCACCAGGCCTCACTGATCACACCCACGTATCTCCTTGAAAGCGCTCAGGAGCGACTGGACGGTGGCGTCGGCCATCCGGCCGCCGGTCGTCCGTGCCGCCCGGTCCAGTGCCGCCGTGCCGGCCTCGCCGTAGCGGACGGTGTACGTGCGTACGGCGCGGACCGCGGGCGGCCGGGCCTCGTAGCGGCGGATGAAGGTGTCGAGATCGATCCCGGCGTTGTTCTCGCCGTCCGTCATCACCACGATGGAGACGGTCCGCCCGGGCTGCTCGCGGATCTCGTCGGAGACCTTCTCGTACGCGTGGTCGAGCGCGGACCAGACGGCGGTGGTCGGGCCGAAGCCGTCGGCGGCCACGAAGCCGCGCAGCCGGTCCAGGTCGCGCGGGCTTCCGTACGTCACACTCCGCTCGTCCAGTACGCGCCCGGCGAATCTCATGACGGTCAGCGACTCGCCGCGATAGAACCTGACGAACTTTCCGGAGCGTGAGTCGTCGCCGCCACTGAGACCGTCGAAGGCGGCGCGCAGCCGTGCGATGCGCTCGCCACGCATCGATCCGGAGAAGTCGAGCAGGAAGATCACCCGGGCGCGTCCGTCGCGCCGGGGATCGCCGTAGTCGGCGAGGAGCCGGTCGACCACCCGCTGGTCGTCCGGGAAGTACAGCGCGTTGCCGATGGGTTCGCGCAGCGGCGGAATGCGGGCCACCTCGGGATCGATCGGCCTGCGCAGCGTACGTTCCATGATCTTCTTCTGGACCGGTCCGCTCTTCAGCCACTCCACCAGCCGGTCGTATGCGGCGCGCTCGGCCGGGTCGAGCAGCAGCAGCGGATAGTCGGACAGCACCATGCCGTCCTTCGGATGGACGATCTCCAGCGGCTCGCGGAGCTTTCCGCCGCTGTTGAGTGTGAGCAGTTCGGACTCGTAGGTGATGAGGGCCTCCAGCTGGTCCTGGTCGCGTACGAAACCGTCGGCGAGCCGGGCGGAGGAGTCCTCGGCGAGCCGGTGTCCGGCGAAGAAGCCGCGCAGCCGGTCGCAGGAGACGTCCTGCGGGCGCAGTACGCCGCCCGTGTCCGCCGCTGCGGTCGCCACTCCGACGAGCGCGGCGAGACCGCTGTTGGCATGGCGAGGATCGGCCATGCCGAACCGCAGAGTGCCGTCGGCGGCGGCGTCCGCCACATCGGCCCAGGAGATCTGGCCGCCGGACGCGGTACGGCGCAGCCGCTCGGCCGTGGCGGACTTCATCCCGATGACGACGGGAGAGCGCATGACGGCGGTGGCCAAGGGCTGTTCGCCCTGGTCCCGGGCCGCCTTCTGCTTGAGCTGGAAGTAGCGGTCGGAGGAGAGCCAGGCGAGAGCGTGCCGGTACCTGCCCGAGGCCAGCGCGTCACTGGCGTCCACGGTGCCCCGGTACTCCATCTCCAACCTGATCCCGGTCTCGCGGCGGAGATCGTCGAGCAGCGGCTCCATGTCGGCCAGCTCCGAGCTGGCGAGTACGCGCAGCGTCACCGGCTCCGGGCCGCCCGTCGAGCATGCGGTGACGGCGGTGCCGAGCAGCAGCCAGGCCAGGCAGAGAGCGACAAGGCCCCTTGGCGAGCGTGCCGAGCGCGCCGGGCGCCGGGCCCTCGCCCGGGCACCGGCCTTCACCCGGAGACCGGCCCTCACTCGGGCACCGGCCCTCACTCGGGCGTCCCGGGCGAGGTCTCGGCGGCCGGGCAGCCTCCCACGATCGAGATCATCCGTTCCAGGTACCGGAGTCTGGGCATCGCCGAGCGGGTGTCGTCGCCCTCCACCGACGGGACCGGGATGTTCCGGTCCTCCAGGAACGTGGTGAGCTTGTCGCTCGCGACCTCCCCGGTGGGATCGAGGATCCGGAAGCCCAGCTCCATCGCCCGCTGACGCAGCTCCGGGTCACGTGTGATCAGATCACCGAGCCGGTCGCCCTCCTCGTTGAGCGCGATGAACTGAGGCTGTGTCACGAACTGGGTGGACGGATAGAGCAGGACCCGGTCCGAGTCCAGCTTCCCCGACTCGGCCTGGTACTGCGCCTGGTACGTGAGGTACTGGTGCTCGTACGCCACCACGACCGGCGCTATGCCCATGCCCTCGGGCGAGATATACGTACGGAACACATCCGTGCCCGGCAGGCCCTGGTCCATCAGAGGCTTGATGGCCCGCCCGCGCTCGTCCGCCTCCCGGTCGGTGTCGGGCACCTCGTCCGCCGTGCCGTGCCAGGTGAAGGCGACCAGTCCCAGATAGGTTCCCGCAGAGTTGGAGTCGCAGACGTCGGAGCTCTGGACGACGATCCGGTTCTCGTTGCTGATCCCGTGGCTCTGGATACCGAGCTGGTTCCACCGCTGCTCGCGCTCGATGCGCGTCAGGAACTTCCGCATGTCCAGGACGTAGTAGAGCGGCCGGCCAGGCCCGGAGCCGTGCTGCGCGGTGGCGATCCCGGCGTCCTCCAGCGTCTCGGCGTACGCGCGGTAGGTAGGGAGCACGATCGGGCTGACGAACGGCCGGTGCACCTTCGCGTATCCGTTCGTGGCCGCTCGCTGAGCGGTGATCAGATCGCCGGCAGGCTGCCCGGAAGGGAACACGAAGTCGTACGAGGAGATGTCCTGGATGGCCACCTCGCGCGAGCCCGAACTGGTGATGTGCACGCGGATACGGTGTTTCAGAAGCAGCCGCTGGACGTCGGGATCCTCGAAGAAGTCCCGTTTGGAGGCCATCTTGCCCTTCAGCGTGACGATCCGCTCGAACGGCAGCAGGATCTTCCCGCCTGCGGCCAGCAGAGTCACACCGGTCAGCACGGCGGCCAGCAGAGGCAGGAACACGACGAGGAAGCCGCGCCGCATCCACCAGGACGACGACGGCCGCCGTATCTCCAGCCATGGCTCCCCGACGACAGATCTGTCCCCGATGACCACGGACGCCCTCCCCGCTGTCCCCCCGCCACGGTCATTTACAGCATTTCGCGCCCGGACGACAGGACGGGTGAACGGTGGACCAATCCACGGTGAACAGCTCGACCGTGGGGGGATCTCCGTTCCACCCGTCACGTTCGGTGATAGCCCGATCGGGTGAACGGACTGTTGTGGCGAGTCCGATCGGGGTAGCTGGCCATGGACCGCGACCGCGTGCGCGGAAACGCGCCACTCGGAACGCACTATTCGGAACACAGCACTCGGAACACAGCACCGGGAACCCGAACCGAAGGAGCCGCAGTGAAGTTCGGTGTATCGACCTTCATCACCGACCAGGGCATCGCACCGGCCGCGCTGGGACGCGCCGTCGAGGAGCGAGGGTTCGACTCCCTGTTCATCGCCGAGCACACCCATATCCCGGTGGAGCGACGCACACCGTATCCGGACGGCGGCGAGATGCCGGAGATGTACTACCGCACGCTCGATCCGTTCGTCGCGCTCAGCGCCGCCGCCGCGGTGACCGAGCGGATCCTGCTGGGCACCGGCATCGCACTGGTGGTGCAGCGGGACCCGATCATCACGGCCAAGGAGGTGGCCTCCCTGGACCTGGTCTCCGACGGACGGATGGTCTTCGGGATCGGTGCCGGCTGGAACAAGGAGGAGATGGAGAACCACGGCACGGATCCGCGCACCAGGGGCCGTCTCGTGGACGAACGGCTGCGGGCCATGCGGGAGCTGTGGACGGAGGAGAAGGCCGAGTTCCACGGGGAGTTCGTCGACTTCGATCCGGTCTACTCCTGGCCGAAGCCGGTCCAGCGCCCTTATCCGCCCATCTATGTGGGCGGTGGCGAGGCCGCCTTCCATCGAGTGGCCGCCTTCGGTGACGCCTGGCTGGCCAACAGCTGGCCGCCCGAGGAGCTCGGAGCGATGATCGCCCGGATGCGGAGCGTCGCGGGCCGGGACGTGCCGGTGACCGTCTTCGGGGTGTCGAAGGATCCGGAGATCATCGAACGGTACGCGCACGTTGATGTGGACCGGGCGCTGCTCTATCTGCCGACGAAGCCGGAGGCCGAGACGCTGGCGTACCTCGATCAGCTCGCCGATGTCGCGGAACGTTTCCGGTGAGCCGCCAGGAGCCGCAGTGCCGGAGATGACGGGCGGGCAGGCCCGGGAGTGCTTCGTCCGCTCCCGGATCGCCCGCCTCGCGACCACCGACGCCTCCGGCCGGCCGCATCTGGTGCCCATGGTGTTCGCCCTGACCGGCGATACGGTGGCCTTCGCCGTGGACCACAAGCCGAAGCGGTCGGTACGGCTGAAGCGGCTGGCCAATATCCGCGCCCACCCGGAGGTCTGTCTCCTCGTCGACGGCTACGACGAGGACTGGGACCGCCTGTGGTGGGCCCGCGCCGACGGCACCGCCTCCGTACTGCCACCGGCCGACACCTCGACGGTGGCGGCACGCTACGTACGCCTGCTGACGGAGAAGTACCACCGGCAGTACGCCGACCGCCCGCCGGAGGGCCCGGTGGTGGAAATCACGGTGACCCACTGGTCCGGCTGGCACGCCACCTGATGCCATCTGACGCCTCCGCCCGGCTGGGCGCGGTGGGAGCGGCGGGCGCTCAGGACCGGTTGGGGAACGGACCGTTGCCCAGGACGGCCGAGCGGTCGGGTAGACCGGTGGCGATACGTAGTTTGGCGAACTCGACCGCCAGGGCCGAGGGCGGGTAATGGGCGTTGAGTCCGCTGGGATTGGGCAGCACCCAGACTTGTGTGGTGCCGATGGTGAGGGACTGGCGGCCTACGGTCGCGTCGGGGGCGTCGAAGGCGGCGCGGTAGCCGGTGACGCCCAGGAGGGCGAGCCAGGCCGGGCGGCGGGCGAGTACCAGTTCGCGCAGATGTCTGCCGCCTGCTACATACTCCGGCGCCGTAAGTTCGGCGGCGCGTGCCGTCGGTCTGTGGACGATGCTGGTGATGCCGATCCCGAGGTCCAGCAGCCGGTTCTCTTCCGCGGCGTCGATCAGCCGTGGTGTGAAGCCCGCCCGGTACAGAGCGGGCCACAGCCTGTTTCCGGGAGTGGCGAAGTGATGGCCCGCGACGGCGGAGGAGAGACCGGGATTGATCCCGACGAGCAGGACCGTGAGATCGTCGGCGATCAGATCCGGCAGACGGGTGTCACGCGCGGCGTCCAGCTCGGCGCGCGTCGGGCGATGTCGTGGTGTGTCGTTCATCGGGTCTGTTTCTCCCACACGGCCGTCGGGCGCGTCCAGGAACCGCTGATGGGCGGCTGTTCGGTGTGGTGGCCTCGGTCCCATCATGCCGAGGCCGAGGCCGAGGCCGAGGCCCGCCGGTTCGTCACGGCGGGCCCCGGCAGAGGCACGGGTACGGGTACGGGCACGGATATGGGTACGGGCGCGAGGCCCGCTCAGCCCTTGAGCGGACCGCCGTTGATCGCGACCCGCTGGCCGTAGCGCGTGAACGGGTAGTAGTCGTACGTCGCGTGGTGCTGCACACAGCGGTTGTCCCAGAACACCAGTGTGTTGGGACTCCACCGGACGCGGCAGGTCAGCATGGGTCGGCTCGGCACCAGATTGAACAGCATGTCCAGCAGCGCCCGGCTCTCGTCCGGCGAGAGCTGCGGGATACGCGCCGTGTAGGCCTTGTTGACGTAGAGCAGCCTGCGGTCGGTCTCGGGATGACGTACCACCAGCGGGTGTTCGCTCTTCGGCGCGACATATCCCGGCGGCGGCGTATAGCCCTGGAACGCCACGAGTCCGTCGTGCACGGCGGTCAGACCGTCCAGAAAACCGCGCAGAGCGGGCGACAGCATCTCGTAGGCCAGATGCATATTGGCGAACAGCGTGTCGCCGCCGCTGCCCGGCTCCGGTATACGGGTGATGTAGAGCATCGAGCCGAGCGAGGGCTCCGCGTCGGCGGTGCCGTCCGCGTGCCAGCCGTTGCCGGCCACATTCGCCGCCTCGGGCGTGGTGCTGATCTCCAGGATGTACGGATCGCCCTCCGGTGGCGGAGGATTCACCGGGCGCAGTTCGCCGAAGTGGCCCGCGAAACGCTTGTGCTGCTCCTGGGTGAGGATCTGGTCGCGGAAGACCAGGACATGGTGGTCGAGGAACGCCGCCTTCAGATCGCGCAGTTGCTCGTCCGACAGCTCCTGCGAGAGATCGACGCCGGAGACCTCGGCGCCGATGACGGGAGTGAGGGAGTCGACCGCGAGGGTGGTGTACTCCCTCCGGGGCCGTGCCGTGACGCGCTCGACGGCTTCCAGTTCGTAACTCTCCACGCGGTTCCTCCTGTGGTGGAAATGGGACAGGTGCGGGTACGGGTACGCGGCTCTGCGGCCCGTGGGCCGGCAGTTCGGCGCTACAGGTCAGCGGGGCTCGGCGATGTGGTGCGACACCGCGTTGATCGCCGTGGCCACCGTGTCCGCATGAGGCGGCCGGACGATTCCGTAGTGAGTGGTGTCGAGCCGGTGCCAGGCGCTCGGTTCCGGGAGATGGGCCCGCCACAGCGCGTGCTGCTCGTCCGGTGATCCCAGCGACGGCAGGCCCGGCACCGGCCGCTCCGCCAGCCAGAGGTGGCTGGGCGTGGTGGCCAGCGGCCGTATCCGGTGGACGGTCATGCTGCGCAGATTGGCCCGGCAGCACCGGGCGAGCCGTTCCGCGTAGGCCCGCGCCGTCTCACCGGCCGACGCCTGTCCGCTGTGGCCCAGCTCGTTGGCGAACACCGCCTCGAACTGGCTCTCGTCGTACGTTCCGAAGAGCGCGCCGGAGCCGGGCGGCGGTGGATCGAGCAGATGGAGCGCGTCCGCGGGCCGGCCCGCCGCCTCCGCCTCTGCGGCCATCTCCATGGCCACCCAGGCGCCGAACGACCATCCGGCCAGTTGCCGGTGCCAGGTTTCGTCGGGGAAGCGGGCGCGCAGGGCGGTGTGGTAGCGCCGGGCTCGCTCGGCCAGTGTCCAGGGCGGCAGTCCGGAAGTCCCTGGTCCGGGAGTCCGCAGTCCGGGATCGGCGATAAGACAGACGGTCAGGCGTGAGTCGAGCGCCGACACCAGTGACCGGTACGACTGGATGTCGCCGCCGACCGGATGCACCAGACACAGCACATCGTACCCGGTGCCCTCCTGCCAGACCTCCAGCGGAATGTCGTCCTCGGTCGCCGCCGACCTCGCCGCTGACCCCGCCGCCGACCCGGTGTGAGGCGTCGCACCGAGCTGGGCCAGGATCTCGGTGAGCGAGACCCGGTGGCTGAGCCAGGACAGTTCGAGTTCGACATCGAAGTGCCGTTTGACCTCGCTGATCAGATCCAGCATGGTCAGCGAGTCGGCGCCCAGGTCGTAGAGCGGGACGTCCGGGTCGAGACGGTCCACGCCGAGCCAGGCACGGAGCCAGTCGGTGAGACGTTCGGTCGCCGTGCCGGTGCCGGTGCCGGTGGCGGCAGCCCGCGAAACCACGGCCCTGCCTTCGGTCGTGACCTCGCCGGGAGCCGCGGTCCCGGCAGCAGCGGTCGTGGTCTCGTCCGACATCGTGGCGGACCCGGCGTAGAAGGCCCGGGACTCGTCCAGGGCGGTGGTCGAGACGAGGAGCTGTGGCAACCGGAGTCCGAGGGCTCGGCCGAACAGCCGCTTGCCCTCGTCCACGGTCAGACCCACGGCGAGATGCGCCTGATGACGGGCGTCCGTCCGCAGCGCGCGCACCGCCATACCGGACTCGCGCCATACGTCCCAGTCGATACCGATCCGTACGGTGGTCTCGCCATCGGTCCCGCCGTCCGCCTCGGCGACCGTGGTCCCGGTGCCGTGGGACCGGTGGTGGGCGAAGCCGTCGAGAAGGCCGTTGGCAGCCGCGTAGTCGAACTGTCCGACACCGCCGAACAGCGCCGACATCGAAGAACAGTAGACCGCGACCGTCGGCCGGTACTGCTCGATCAGCCGCTCGACCAGCAGTGCGCCGCCCAGCTTGGCGGCCGTCGCCTCCCGCATCGTGAGGGCGTCACGCCGGACGATCAGACCGCCCGCCGCGACACCGGCCGCGTGGATCACGCTGTCGAGCCGCGACGTCAGACGGGCGATCCGGGACATGATCTCCTCGGGCGGCGACTCGGCCAGATCCGTTTCGATCAGTTCGATCCGGTCGGCCCAGGGCGCCAGCTCCTCCGGAAGCCGTGCCCGTCTGGCCAGCAGCAGCACCCGGCCGTCGGTCCGCTCCAGCAGCCAGGCGGCGGCACCGGAACCGATACCGCCCGTACCGCCCAGCACCAGATGGACTCCGTCCCCGGTGGGCAGCGGCGAGGCGGAGACACCGGCCGAGGACACCGGCAGTGTGATCTGCTCCCACCAGAACCCGTGCCGCAGCGCAAGCTGTCTCGGCAGCGCCGCCGCAGGACCGTTGGCGGCGTCGGCGCCGGTATCCGTATCGGTGGTGGCCATCAGCGTCGCCAGCGCGGGCGCCCAGTCGGCGAGACCGGCGCCGGGAAGGTCCAGCCAGTGGCCGTCCAACGGGCCTTCCTGCGGGGCCACTTCGCTGATCCCGGCCAGCAGGCCCAGTTCCGGGCGCTGTACGGAGCCGTCGACCGGTCTGGCCCGGTACGACAGCCACCAGGGCCGCAGCCGCGCTCTTCCCGAGCCGTCGGCCACCGCCTGCACCAGCGCGGCCGTTGTGTCCAGGCACGCCCAGCGGGCGCGAGCCACCGAGCCGGGACCGACCGGTCCGTCGACGGTCAGCGGCAGCGCGTGCAGCCAGTCGATGTCCTGCCGCGCCACCTCTGTCCGTGTCCCCGCGCCCGCTTCCGCCAGCGCGTCGAGCAGGAGGCGCAGCGATACGGGATCGGCCGGATCGACCTCGAAGACATCATCGCCTCGCCGGGCGAAGGCATCGGCGGCGCTGACCCGTACGACCCGGTCGTAGACCGCCTCGAAGGCATGGACGGTGGGCAACTCGGCCGGACGGTCCGTCATCATCACCAGCACACGTGGCACACGCGATACACGCGACGCGGCAGCGGCGGCCCTCGGAGCGGCATGGCGTAGCCGTACCCAGTGCGGCTGGTGCAGCCAGTCGGCCTCCGGAAGCCGCCGAGGTCCTTCCGCGTCCACCGGGCCGGTGCCCTCCGCCGACTCCGCCGCGCGTACGAAGTCGTAGTCCGCCAGGTCGAAGGCGGGCGCCGGGAAGTCCCAAGGCGCCTGCGCGGGTCCCGTCGGCCAGTCGATCCTCCGGCCGGTCAGCCATGCGGCGGCGAGGTCCTCCGCCGATCGGTCCGTCGCCAGGATCGTTGCCGGGAGAGGTATGGCGACCGCCGTCGTCGCCGCCGTGTCGTACGACGTCCAGTCGCTCCGCAGCCACTCCACGGCGGCGCCCGCGTCCGGGCAGACCGCGGCGATCCTGTGGCGGCGCGCCGGACGGCCCGCCTGGAGATGGCGCAGCACCTTCCCGTACTCCTCGGGACGGGCCGTCAGATAGTCGGCGATCCGCGTGGCGTCCGCCCGCAGCCCGGCCTCGCTGCTGTTCGAGAGCACCAGACAGGGCACCGCGGCGGCCGACGGCCCGGTCGACTCGCCCGGCTCCATGCCCGGTCCGTTCGCCTCCAGAACCATATGCGCGTTGGTGCCGCCGATACCGAAGCTGCTCACCGCGGCCACCCGGTCCCGGCCGACGGGCCAGGGCCGCGCCCGCGTCGGGATGTAGAACGGCGCCGGATCCGGTCCGATCTGCGGATTGAAGGCATGGAAATCGGCATGAGGCGGGATGAGACCGTGGTGGACGGAGAGGACGGCACGTACCAGTCCGACCACGCCCGCCGCCGCGCCGAGATGACCGATCTGGCTCTTGACCGAGGTCAGGGCGGTACGGCCGGACTCCGCCACGCCGAACGCCTGGCGCAGCGCGCCGACCTCCACCGGATCGCCGAGCCTGGTGCCGGTGCCGTGCGCCTCGACATAGCCGAGGTCGGCGCCGCTCCGGCCCGCGCGCCGCAGGGCGGAGCGGATCACCTCCCGCTGGCCCGGGAGCGAAGGAGCGCTGTAACTGAGCTTGTCGGAGCCGTCGTTGTTCACGGCCGAGCCGGTGATCACCGAGTAGACGGTGTCGCCGTCGCGCCGGGCCCGCGCCAGAGGCTTGAGCACCACCACACCGACACCGCTGGCCCCGATCGTGCCGCTCGCGTCGTCGCTGAACGCCCGGCAGTGCCCGTCCACGGAGAAGATGTGCTGAGGTCGGTAGCGGTATCCGTCGGTCAGCTCCGTGTCGACCAGCACCCCGCCCGCCAGCATCACGTCGGCGTCGCCCTGGCGCAGCAGCGCGGCGGCGAGATGGACGGCGACCAGCGAACTGGCGCAGGCCGCCTGTGCGGTGAAGGCCGGGCCGGTCAGCCCGAGATGGTAGGCCGCCTTGGTCGCGAGGAAATCCTTCTCGTGGTGGAGGGCCAGCCGGAAGCCGTCGGGCAGCCGCTCCGGATCCGCCTCGCGCAGCATGGCCTGGAAGTAGGTGCTCTCACCGGCTCCTGCGATGAGCCCGACGCGCAGTCGGGACGGATCGCCGATCCCGGCGTGCGCCAGCGCGTCGGAGCAGCTCATCAGCAGATGCCGCTGCTGCGGATCCATCAGCCGGGCCTCCTGGCGGCTGATGCCGAAGTGGTCCGGATCGAAGGCCAGCAGCCCGTCCATCTGGCTGCGCGCGCCGACGACGCCGTCCGGAGCGTCGAAGTGCTCGATACCGCGCTCGCCTGCCTTCACCATCTCCCAGAACGCGGACAGATCGGCGGCGCCGGGCAGCCGTACCGCCATGCCGATGACGGCGATCGGCTCGTCCGCCGCGCGGGTACGGTCCGTACGGTCCTGGGCGGTGCCGGTACGGTCCTGTGCCAGTGGCGTCCGCACCGCCGCCCGCCCGTCCAGGAAGCGGGCCAGCGCGCGTACCGTCACATGCTCGAACAGGTCGGCGACGGTGAAACGCAGACCCAGTCCGGTGGTGCAGCGCAGGTGGAAGCGCATCAGTCCCAGACTCGACGCGCCGGCCTCGAAGAAGGTCTGGTCGGGGCCGATGGACGAGCCGGTCACCGCCTCGAACGCCTCGGACAGCCGGGCCTCGCGCTCCGACAGCGCGGGCAGGGCGGCGGAGCTCCGGCGCAGGTCCTCACCCGGTGCCCGCAGGGCGGCCTTGCGGTCCAGCTTGCCGCTGGGCGTCAGCGGCAGCGCCGTCAGCCGCCGGAAACGGCCGATCCGTATGTACGGAGGCAGCAGCGGGACCAGATGGGCCGCCAGCGCCTCGGCCGTCGGTGTCTCCGCCGCCGTTTCGCCGCGGAACTGGAGGCAGGCCACCAGCTCGTCACCATCGCGTACGACCACGGCGTTGACGATTTCCGGATGCCGCAGCAGGGCCGCCTCGACCTGGCCCAGTTCCAGCCGGTGCCCGCTCAGCTTGATCTGCTGGTCGTCGCGGCCCGTGTAGTGCAACAGGCCCTCGCGGTCGAAGTGCGCCCGGTCGCCGCTGCGGTAGAACAGCCCGAGTCCGGGCAGCTCGACAAAGCGCGTCTCGTTGAGCGCCGGATCGCCCAGATAGCAGCGCGCGGCCATCGTTCCGCCGATCAGCAGCTCACCGGTGCGCCCTGGCGGTACGGCCTCGTCCGCCTCGTCCACCACCCGTAGCACCGCACCGGCGACGGGCCGGCCGATGGCCGGGCGCTCCGGCCACCGTGCCGGATCGCCTTCGAGACAGAGGGCGCTGACCACATGTGTCTCGGTCGGGCCGTAGTGGTTGAACAGCCGCGCTCCGGGCATGCCCGCGAACCAGCGGCGGATGGCGTCGGTGCAGACGAGCTGCTCGCCGGCGGTCACCACCTCACGCAGCCGCGAGGGATAGCGGCCCAGATGGACGGCGTGCTCGGCGAGGAGCTGGAGCGCCACATACGGCATGAAGACACGCTCGATGCCCGCCGATTCGAGCTGCTCCAGCAGAGCCGGAGCGTCCTGGCGCCAGCCGGGCCGTACGAGATGCAGACATCCGCCGCCGCACAGCGTGCCGAAGATCTCCTGGAAGGAGACGTCGAAGGAGAGCATGGAGAACTGCTGGGTGGCGGCGGGCGCCGCCAGACCGCCCGATTTCGTCTGCCACTGGAGCAGATTGGCCAGCGTACGGTCGGACACCCGCACGCCCTTGGGAGTGCCGGTGGAGCCCGAGGTGAACAGGGTGTAGAGCGGACGGGCGCCGAGGTGCGGCGGTACGGCGGGTTCGTGGGCCGGTCCGTCGGCTGGTCCGTGGGTGGGTCCTCCGGCCGGTTCTCCGGCGGTCGACAGGGTGACGGTGTGGCGTACGACTCCGCCCGGATCGACCGTGTCGAACGCCGTCCCGGCGCCGGGCGGGAGCAGCACGCAGAGCGGCTCCACCTGCGCCAGGATCTGACGCAGCAGGGCGGGCGGATAGGACGGATCCAGCGGTACGGCGGTCAGATTGAGCCGGGCCAGCGCCAGGAGCGCCACGACATGCTCGACCGAGGGCTCGAAGTACAGCGCGACGGCGCACGGGCTGTCGTGCTCCTCCGGCAGCGGATGCGCCGCCCGCAGTTCGGCGGCGAGGGCCGCCGCGTACGCGTCGAGCCGGGCGTAACCGACCGCGCCGTCATCGGTCATCAGGGCCGGTGCGTCCGGAGTCAGCGCGACCTGTCGTGCGAAGCCGTCGGCCACCGTCGTCCAGGCCGGATCGGCCGCCGCGCCACGGCCGTGGTCGGGCAGAGCGCTCCGGTAGGGCGCCGCCAGCTCGGCGGGCGTCGCCGTACCTCCGTCGGCGAGCAGGTCGAGACCTCGCAGGAACAGGGCGGACATCGCCTCGGCCTCGGCGGCGTCGAAGTGGTCGTCGGCGTACTCCCACAGACAGTCGAAGCCGTCCGCGTGCTCGACCACGGAGAGCGTCAGCGGGCACTTGGCCTCGTCGGGCGCCCACCACAGTGGTCGGGAGGCACAGCCGGGCAGCGCCAGTGCGGCGAAGTCGGTGTTCTCCAGGACGAAGAGGAAGTCGAACGGAGCCGTGCCGGTGCCTGTGCCTTTGCCCGTACGAGTACCTGCGCCCGCGCCCGCACTCGCCTCCCGGTCGGCCAGCACATCGGCCAGCGCCACGTCCTGCCGCTCCAGCACCTCGCGCGCACCGGCGCCCAGACGTAGCGACTGGGCGCGCAGATTCTCGTGCGGTGCGACGGTCAGCGGCAGCAGGACGGTGTTGGCGAACATGCCGACGCTGGCGCCGAACTCCTCCACCGGCCGGTTGGCCACCGGTCCTGCCACGCGCGGACGCGTCAGTCCGGTCACTCCGTACAGGCTCCAGGCGAAGACACCGAGCAGCAGCTGAAAGCGCGTCAGATCCAGCTCGGCGCAGAGCCGGTCCACGGTGGCGCGACGGGCGGCGTCGAGCGAGGTGTGCAGTAGCCGTCCCTCCGGCAGCCGACCGTCGGCGAAGGGCCCGGAGCCGGTCGGCGGCAGTGGTTGCGCCGCTCCCTCCAGACCGGCGTAGTGGGCGCGCAGCTCACTGAGCTGGCTGAGATAGGCGGGCCGGGAGAACCAATCGGTCTGCCAGATGGCGTAGTCGAGCGGAGTGGGAGCCGGTGCGGGTCCAGGTCCGGCCGGTGCGTCTGTGTCTCTTTGGGCTGTCGCCGGCGCTTCCGCGTCCCGGAGAGCCTCCGCGTACTCCTCCGACAGATCCCGCAGAAGAATGTTGACCGACCAGCCGTCGACCGCGATGTGGTGCAGAAGCAGCAGCAGGACTCCGCCGCCGTCCTGCGGCAGCCAGCTCGCCCGCAGCATCCGGGACCGCGCCAGATCGAAGCCCTGGGCGAAGAACCGGTCGGCGAAGTCCCGCTCGGCGAAGGCCCGTCCGCCCGTCCCGTCGCCAACGGCCTCCGGGTCCGGTTCGGTCCAGGGATCGTACGGCTCGCCCACCACCTGGAGCAGTCCCTCGGGCGCCGCCTCGAAGGCGGTACGCAGCGCCGGATGACGCTCCACCAGCCGTCGCAGCGCGCGCCGCAGCGCCTCGGCGTCGACGGCGCCCGTCAGCCGGAAGGCCAGTCCCACGTTGTACGCCGTGGAGCGCGGTGCGCGCTGTTGCAGCAGCCACAGCCGCTGCTGCTCGCTGGTGGCCGGTGCGCGACGCGCTCCCGACGGGGCCGCGGGCGTCGGATACGGCGAGTCGCCGGAGGTTCTCGCCCGGTCGATCGCGTCGGCCGTCCCGGCGAAGTCGCCGTGGAGGACGAGCGACTGCGGCAGTTCGCAGCCCCAGCGCCGGCGCACCTCGAAGCGCAGCCGCAGCGCCTTGAGGGAGTCGCCGCCGACGGCGATCCAGCGGTCACCGGGCCGGAGTCCGGGCGTACCGAGGATCTCTTCGGCCAGGGCGAGCACCTCGCGCTGCCGGCCGGTAACCGCCGTCTCCTCCTCGGCCGCTGTCCGTTCCTCCGCGTCCGGGCGCCGCCAGAGCCGTACGTCCAGACGCAGCAGGGCGGCCTCGTCCACCTTGCCGTTGGCGTTGCGCGGGAGCGCGTCGACGCGATGGATATGGTGAGGTCGCATATAGGCGGGCAGCCCGGCCGCGAGATGGCGGTCGAACTCGTCGAACGGCAGATCGTCCCCGAACACCACATAGGCCAGCAGCTCGTTCGGCCCGTCCTCGCCGTCGCGGCGGGCGCACACATATGCCTGCCGTACCGCCGGATGCGCCACGATCCGCTGTTCCAGCTCGCCGGGCTCGATACGGAAGCCCCGGACCTTCACCTGGCGGTCCGCCCGGCCCACGTACGAGATGAGGCCGTCGGCGTCCGCGCGTACGAGGTCGCCGGTCCTGTAGTGGACCTGCCGGCCGCCGTCGTACCACGGGAGCCGGACGAAGCGGCGCTCGGTCTCCTCGGGCAGATTGCGGTAGCCGGCCGCGAGACCGTCGCCGGAGAGCAGCAGTTCGGCGACCTCGCTGGGCGCGGCCGTACGGTTGGTTCCGGGCACGACCAGCAGTGTTCCGGTGTCCGGCAGCGCCCGTCCGATCGGCACCACGCTCCCGTCGAAGTCACGGGCGATGGGATGGGACACGGCGAAGGTGGTCGTCTCCGTCGGACCGTACACATTGTGGAGCTGGGTCGTACTCGACACGTTGTGGCGGTACCAGCGGCTGATCAGACGGGCGTTGAGCCGCTCGCCGCCGATCAGGACCTGGCCGACGCCGGCGAAACAGTCGGGCACGGTCTCGACCACCGCGTTGAACAGGGCCGTCGTGATGAACAGCGTGTCGATGCGCAGCCGCAGCAGTGCGGCGGCCAGTGTGTGCGGCGCCTGGACGGTCTCGTCGTCGAGGATCACACAGCAGCCGCCGGTCAGCAGCGGCACCCAGACCTCGAAGCTCAGCGCGTCGAAGGCGGGATTGGACAGACAGGCGAACCGGGCGCCCTCCGCCGGCCGGACATAGCCGGGCCGGGCCAGTCGCAGAATGCCCGCGTCCCGTATCTCGACGCCCTTGGGACGGCCCGTGGTGCCCGAGGTGTAGAAGACGAAGGAGACCGGCGCGCCCGTGAACGGCGGTTCCTGCGCGCCCTGTTCATCCGGTCCGGCCGCGAGCAGCGTGTCCACCGGCAGCGGTCGTATGCCTTCCGGCAGACCTTCAGACAGACCGTCCGGCACGGCCTCGGAGTCCGGCACGGCCTCGGAGTCCGGCACGGCCTTGGAGCCGGGCGCGGTCCCGCCGTGGATCACCGCCACACTGCCCGAGTCCGTCAGGATGTGGCGGAGCCGCTCCGGTGGGCTCTGGGCGTCGAGCGGTACGACACGGGCGCCCAGCCGCAGGATGCCGAGCATGGCGCAGACCAGTTGCCAGGAGCGCGGCAGAGCGACCGCGACCGCCTCGCCCGGCCGTACACCGTCGCGGCGCAGCGCATGGGCGACCGAGGCGCCGGCGGCGTCCAAGGCGGCGTAATCGAGCCGCCGTTCACCGTCGCTCAGCGCGGGAGCGTCCGGAGTGCACAGGGCCTGTTCATGCACCGCGTGTGCCAGGCCGGTGGCCGTGGCCGGGGGAGTGGCGGCGAGGCCGGTTGTTCCGGATCGCATCATGCCTCCAGTGCGGCGGACGGACGGGCCGGCTGTGCCGCTGCGCCCGGCGGTACGGCATCGGACTCTCCCGCGCCCGGGAGTGCCGTCGGCATCCGGGCCAGTTCCGCCGCGATCAGCTCCGCCACTCGCGGCACCTCGTCGCTCTCCAGCAGATCCCAGTGCCCGCAGCCGACCGGCTCGACCACCAGACCGCCGCCTGCACGCCGCTCCCAGAAGGAGGCGACCGCGGATCCGTCCTCGCCGTCCTCGGTGGCCTGTACGAACACCAGCCGGGCGGGCGACACCGGGACCTCGTAGTCACGGGCGGTCATCCGGTTGTGGTTGTAGATACGGAAGTACCGGTCGATCTGGTCGTCCTCGATGCCCGGATACATCCCGTTGAACCTGACCAGCTTCTCGCGGAACTCCGATGACTCGACCGGCGCGATCGCGGCCCGCTGCGCCGGATCCTCCGTCCCGTAGGTGTCGAGCAGGACCACGCTCACCCGGGAGTGTCCGGCGAGCGTCAGCAGGCGTCCCATCTCATGAGCGATCAGACCGCCGTACGAGAGCCCGCACACGACCAGCGACTCGTCGGGCCGTGGATCGACGGCCTTCAGATACTCCCGCGCCATGGTCTCGATCGTCGGCAGCGGAGTCTCTCCGGCGTTGATACCGGGCGACTGGATGCCCTGGACGCCGATGGACTCGGGCAGCGCGGCGGTCAGGGAGAGATAGCAGAAGGCGGTGCCGCCCGCCGGATGGACACAGATGACGCGCTGCCGCCCGTCGCCTTCCCGGAACTCGATCAGATTGCCGCCGAGCGGATCGCCGTCGCGTGGATTTCCGTCGGTCCGATCGCCGTCGGTCCGTTTGCCGTTGTGCCGTCCCGACGTGCCCTTCCTGAGCCGTTCGGCCAGGGCCTCGATCGTCGGATGCAGCATGATGTCCCGGATCGGCAGAGTCTCGCCGAACTCCTCACGGACGGCATGGGCCATCTTGATCGCGGAGATCGAGGTGCCGCCGAGGTCGAAGAAGTTGTCGGAGACGCCGACAGCCGGATGGAGCAGCAGCCTCCGCCAGATCCGGTAGAGCGCCATCTCTACGTGGTCGCGCGGACTGGCCGTATTGACCTGGTGGGCGGGCAGCGCGGACCGGGCCAGCTCCAGCAGTGCCGCGCGGTCCAGCTTGCCGCTCCGGCTCAGCGGCAGACGCGGGAGTTCGACAAAGACCGCAGGGATCATATAGTCGGGCAGCCGCTGCGACAGCGCCGTACGCCACTCGTGCGGCGACCTGGTGGACCCGGCGACCGTGCCGGACCCGGCGACGGTGTCGCCCCGGCCGATTCCCGCCACCAGACGCGGCTCGCCCGGGCCTTCGCGGTCGGCCATCACGGCCGCCTCCCGTACACCGGGCAGCGCCAGCAGCGCCGCCTCGACCTCGCCCGGCTCGATACGGAAGCCACGCAGTTTGAGCTGGTCGTCGCGGCGGCCGGCATACTCGGCGTTGCCGTCGGGCAGCCAGCGGGCCATGTCGCCGGTGCGGTAGACGTACTCGCCCGGTACGAAGGGATCGGGCAGGAACCGTTCGGCCGTCAGATCCGGCCGGTGCAGATAGCCGCGCGCCAGACTCGCGCCACCGACGAAGACCTCGCCCGCCACTCCGACCGGTACGGGCCGCAGCCGCTCGTCCAGCAGATACAGCCGGGTGTTGTCCAGCGGGCGGCCGATCGGACACTGCCGGTCGCGAGGCTGCGGATCGTCGTAGGCGGTGGTGTAGAGCGTGGTCTCGGTCGGCCCGTAGCCGTAGCAGATACGCAGTCCGGGCAGGGCCTGCCGCATCCGGTACAGCGCCGACTCGGGCAGCGATTCCACACCGGTCAGCAACTGACGCAGCGCCAGTCCCGCCAGACGCGCGCCGGGATCCTCGTCGATCCACTTGACGTAGGAGGGAGGCAGGAACGCCTGGGTGATCCGGTGGTCGCGCAGCCAGCCCATCAGCGCCTCGGGATCGCCGCGCAGCTCGTCGGGGACGATGTGCAGCACGGCGCCGGTGGTGAGAGGCATGAGGATCTCGTGCACCGAGGCGTCGAAGCCGATGCTCGACCAGAACGACGCCGGCTCGCCCGGCGCCGCGCCGAACCGCGCCAGCCAGTGGCCGAAGAGATTGGTGACACTGGCGTGCGTCACCGCCACTCCCTTGGGCCGGCCCGTCGAGCCCGAGGTGTAGATGACGTAGGCCAGATGCGACGGCCGGACCGCGATCCCGGGAGCGTCGTCGCGCGGCCCTTCCGCCTCGACCGCGGCCAGATCCTCCCAGCCCTCGGGCGGTACGTCGGCGTCGCTCAGCACCAGAGCCGGTACGGCGTCCTCCACCATCGCGGCGAGCCGCTCGGGAGGCTGACCGGGATCGAGCGGCAGATAGGCGGCGCCCGACTTGAGGATGCCGAGGACGCCGACCACCAGAGCCGTCGACCGTGTGGTGTGCAGTCCGACCACCTGGTCGGGACCGGCGCCTCGGGCGATCAGGGCGTGCGCCAGACGGTTGGCGCGCCGCTCCAGCACCGCGTAGTCGAGCCGTTCCTCACCGCAGACGAGGGCGGGACCGGTGGGACGGGCACGGACCTGGGCCTCGAAGCGCTCGACCAGGCTCTCGGGCAGACCGTCGACGGGGCCGTCGACCGGGCCCGCGGGCAGGCTCTCGACCGGGCCGTCGACCAGGCCCGTGGGCAGGCTCTCCGGCCGGGACGAGGGCCGTCGGGTGCTCTGCCCGACACCGCTCCACTTCGTCAGCAGCTCTTGCTGCTCCCGCGCGTTCATGAGCGCGAGATCCGCGACCGCACGGTCGGGCTGCTCGGCCATCTGCCGGAGCACCCGCGTCAGATAGCCCGCGTAGCGCTCGACCGTCCCGTGGTCGAACAGGGCGGTGGCGTAGTCCAGATCGCCGACCACACAGCCGTCTTCCTCCAGCAGCGCGAGCGCCAGATCGAACTTGGCCGGCGCGTGCGGCACGGCGAGCGGTTCCACCTCGATCTCCGCCAGCTCCAGCCGCCCTTTCAGCGGCGGAACCCAGGCGAACATGGTCTGGAACAGCGGAGTATGGGCGGTACTGCGCGGCGGTGCGACCAGTTCCACCACACGCTCGAACGGCAGGTCGACATGGTTGAGAGCGCTGCGGAGCGCGGTACGTACGCGTGCCAGCAGCTCGGTCCCTGTCGGCGAGCCGGACAGATCGGCGCGTACCGCGAGGCTGTTGACGAAGAAGCCCATCAACTCCGAGACATCGCCGCGCCTTCGGTTCGCCGTGGGAACTCCGACAACGATGTCCGACTGGCCGCTCAGCCGTGACAGCACCACGGACCAGCCGGTCAGAATGGTGGAGTACAGCGTGACGCCGTGCCGTCGGGCGAGGGCCTTCAGCGCCGCGGTGAGATCGGCGCCAAGAGACAGCCGTACCCGGCCGCCGTGGAAGTCCTGCTCGACCGGTCGCGGCCGGTCGGTCGGCAGTTCCAGAAGCGGTGGCGCGTCGGCCAGATTCGCCGTCCAGTACGCGGCCTGCGCGGCGGGCTCGTCGCCGGACATCCACTGCCGCTGCCAGCGGGTGTAGTCGGAGTACTGCCAGGTCAGCGGCGCAAGCGCGGGCTCCGTCCGCTGCTGGAACGCGGTGTAGAGCGTGCCGAGATCCCGGAGCAGGATGTCCCTGGACCGGCCGTCGAAGACGATGTGATGCACGGTCAGCAGCAGAATGTGGTGGTCCGCGCCCAGGACGAGCAGCCTGCCGCGCGCCAGCGGGCCCCGGCTCATGTCGAATGGCGTGAAGGACTCCTCGCGCTGCCGGACGGCAAGGCGAGCGTCGACGTACTGACAAGCCGTCAGATCCTCCACCGTGAGGGCGAATCCGGTGTCCGGCGGATCGATCCGCTGGTACGGCTCATCTCCCGTGGACACCAGCCGCGTGCGCAGCGTCTCGTGCCGCGCGACCAGCGCGTCGAGCGCGCGGACCAGTGCCGCGCGGTCCAGCGGGCCGCGCAGATGGAAGCCCATCGGCTCGTTGTACGCGGTACTGGCGCCCTCCAACTGCGCCAGTACCCAGAGCCGTTGCTGCGCCCATGACAGCGCCGGAGGCGTTCCGCTTTCCGTCGGCGGCCGGTCCGACGACGGTCCGTCCGTCGGCGGCCCGTCCGTGGTCGCAACCGGTACCGCGCGAGGCGGTGTGGTGGTCATGCTGTGAGAACCGCGTATCGCCGACAAGACCAGCCCTTTCCCCTGGGGGAGGCTCAGTACGGAGTTGGGGATCACCGTGAGGCGCCATCGTCCTGGGACGGACGGGCGCGGACATCGTTGTCACGCCGAGAGGCCGTGAGGGAGCAGTGAGAAGCACTGACTCGGGCGGGATCGACCTTGATGCGGATGCTCGCGAGGCTGTCCGAGGTCGGTGTGGTTCCAAGGTCGGTGGGAGAGGGATGTCTTCCGTCTCGTGTCCGGTCCGGCCCGCTACGGGACCGACGGCCTACGCTGCTCCTCCTCACCACGCCGCACGGGCAGGCTCCCCGGGCCGGCCGATCCAGGTACTGCACAGGGCGTCTCAACCGCGGACTCTCGCCACTCGACCAACTAGCCTGCTCAGCACGCGAGTTGGTCCACTCGCGTCCCTCGCGTCATTCCGCATCACGCTGTTGATGATGATTGGACAACTCTTCAAGGCTGTCAATGGCGGCTCGGCTCAGGACAGTTGGCCGGATACCGCGCATGATGCCCGGACGGCGGCGGGAGCGGCACGGCTTGATCTCGGTTCGGCGTAGGGCGGCGTGGAGCGCGACGTTCCGTACGAATGTACGACCATGGCCTGGACTCCTGGTTCCCGTATACCGTCTCCGCCGCAGGACAAGCGGCGCCGGAATCCTTCGAACACCCGCGGCGACTGGTTCGAGGGCGGCTGTCTCGGTCTGCTCATGCTGCTTCTTGAGGCGCTGTTCGCGCTGATGCTGGGCGTGGTGCTGGGGCTGCGTACCTGGTCCCGGTCGAGTGCGTACGCGAACTCCAAGGTGCGCGTCGCGACGCCGCCGATGGACTGGGTGCCGACGCTCTGGACCGCCGGATTCACGCTGGCCGTGCTGGCGATCGCCATCATTTTCCTCCGCGCGGCGCATCCGTTCGCCGGGTCGCTCCAGCTTCTGGTCGCGGCGCTCGCGCTGTGCGTCACGGTCGCCGTCTGGCACGACTCGTACGAGCGTGCCCATCCGGCTCCGCTGCCGCCGTGTCCGACGCAGGCCGGAATACCCTGCGCTCCGGAGGATCCCGCGCCCTCGCCCTCCTACGATCCCGGGCGTTCGGGACAGCAGTGCCGCAGCGGCGGCGACAGTCACGAGTGTGTGGGCGGGCAGCGGCGGCCGAGAGGCACCTCCGTGACGATTGCGGCATCCCGTACGGGTGCGTGTGCCCGTGTAGGCCATTCGATACAGCCCGAGACCTCGGCCCGCAGCGCCGGAACGGCCTGTCCTGGCGCGGGCAGCGGGCCCGCGGTCCGCGCGCGGCGGTAATCCGCGCGTAACGGAGAACTGCGGGACCGCGCCCGGAAGAGCAGTATTGAGCCACTGGCGCGAAACACCACAACCGCGCGGCCCGCATCGAGGGACCACGGGAGAAAGGCAGGGAGCCATGACCACCGCACACGCTCCTCATACCGACCACCCGCACCACCACGGTGAGGGCTGTGGGCATGTCGCCGTGCCGCACGAGAGCCATGTGGACTACGAGCACGACGGCCATCTGCATCGCGTCCACGCGGACCATGTGGACGAGTGCGAGCCCGCCCGGCACACCGCTCACAGCGAGCATCCGCACCGCCATGGTGAGGGCTGTGGGCATGTCGCCGTGCCGCACGACGGCCATGTCGACTACGTTCACGACGGCCACCGGCACGCCGGCCACGACGGGCACTGGGACGACCACTGAGCCCATGTCCCACCCGGCCCGGGCCCCCGGCCTTATGTCCCGGCCCTATGCCCCGGCCCGGCCTCGGCTCCCGAAGCGAGTCGCTCCCACTGGCGGAGCGGCTCGCTTCGTACGTACGGGCCGCCGCGCCCGCCGGACCTCCCGGCCTTCCCCGGCCTTCCTCGCCGACACGGCGCGTAAGGGCTCCCGAAAAGGGAAATGAATGTCGCTTGTAATGAGGACGGCGGGCCGGCATGTCCGTATGAGGAGGTCTTATGAGCGCTCTGCCTCTGTATCCGGAGCCTCTGTATCTGGAGCCGCGCACAGAGCCACGCCTGGCGGCGCTGCTCCAGGCGGAAGACTTCACACGCTCGCTCGTCGACGCGCTCGGGTCGCCGCTCGGTGTGGTGCTCCCCGATCAGCTGGCCGACAACGCCGAACGCTTCCGTGCCACATACCGGAAGCACCGGCTGGGCGGCCAGATCTGGTTCGCCCATAAGGCGAATCGTTCCTGCGCACTGATGCGCCGGCTCGCCGCCACCGACGCGGCCGTGGACGTCGCCTCGGTGGGCGAGTTACAGCACGCCCTCGGATCGGGATTCACTCCAAACCGGATCATGGCCACCGGTCCCAAGAGCCCGGAGTTCCTGTGGCTCGCGGCCCGTACGGGAGTGACCGTCCATGTCGACGGACGCACCGAGCTCGACGCCCTGGCGGAGATCGTCCGTTCGTACGCGCTGCCTCGGGTACGGATCCTGCTGCGGCTGTCCGCGTTCGGGACATCCGGAGTGAAGGTGCTGAGCAGGACAAGCCGCTTCGGCACTCCGGTCAGTGAGCTCGACAGCCTTGTGCAGGCCGTCGAACGGCATGACGACGCCGTCGAACTCCTCGGCGTGGGCTTCCACTTGGACACCACCAGCGTGGCCGAGAAGGCCGTGGCGCTCGAAGGCTGCGTCAGGGCGCTGGACACGCTGCGCGAACGGGGCCTGAGACCACGGGTGGTGGACATCGGAGGCGGCTACGGCGTCAACTACCTCGCCCATCAGGAGCAGTGGGAACGGTATACGACCGAACTCACCAAGGCGGTCCTGGGCCGGCGCCCGGCCCTGACCTGGCGCGGCTACGGATACGGCCTCCGCGACGACGCGGGCACCTTGCGCGGTTCGCTCGGGCTCTATCCGGGATACCGTCCGGTCGCGGCCGAAGGCTATCTCGACGCACTGCTGTCGGCTTCCGCTCCGTCGTTCGGCGGCCGGACGCTGTCCACCGTGCTCCTGGAGAATCTGTACGACCTCTACACCGAGCCCGGCCGGGCCCTCGCCGACCAGTGCGGGCTGACGCTCGCGCGCGTCCTGGACGTACGGCGCACCGAGGCCGGGGAGCACCTCGTACGCCTCGCCGCCAAGGCCGACGACATAGGCCTTGAGGACCATGGAATCGTCATGGACCCTGTTGTCATCGGGCGTGACGGGGGCAGCGTGACCGACAGCGGCGACGCGGTAGGGGTCTATCTCGCGGGCAGCCTGTGTCTGGAAGCCGATCTGATCTCGCGCAGGATGGTCTTCCTGCCGCGCCTCCCGAGCCCCGGCGATCTGCTGGGCTTTGTGAACACCGCCGGTTACTGCATGGACTTCCAGGCCAGCCGGGCACAACACCTCCCCGTCGGACGGAAAGTGGCCGCGTGGCGGGACGGCGACGGCAACTGGCGATGGAGTCTGGACGAGCAGTACTGGCCGACGCTGTGCCAGGAGGGCAGGGCATGAGGTACGACAGCATCACCCAGGTCATCGGCAACACGCCGCTGGTACGCATCGATCCGGAGGTGCACGGCCTGCGGCACATCGACCTCTACGCCAAACTGGAGATGCTCAATCCCTTCGGTTCGGTCAAGGACCGGGCCGCGTGGAACATGGCCCGTCCCGGCCTCGCCACCGCCATGGAGCGCGGCAGCCAGCTCGTGGAACTCTCCAGCGGGAACACGGCGAAGGCCCTGTCGGTGATCGCCGGGATGCACGGGCTGTCGTTCAAGAGCGTCACCAACCGGATGCGGATCCCGGAGATCAAGGATCTGCTGCTTCTGCTGGGCGCCGAGATCGAGGAACTGCCGGGACAGAGCGAATGTCTCGACCCGACCGACACCGAGGATCCGCTGACGCTCTTCCACCGCGCCCTCTCCGATCCGGACAGCGCCTATCTGCACACGGACCAGTACTTCAACGCCCGTAACACCGAGGCACACGCCCTCGGCACCGGCCCGGAGATCGTGAAGGACCTGGACGGACGCGTACCGGACTGGTTCATCGCGTGTGTGGGCACCGCCGGCTCCTCCACCGGTGTCGCCAGGGCGCTGCGCGAGCACGACTCCCGGGTCCGGGTCGTCGGGCTGGTCGCGGACAAGTCGGACTTCATACCGGGCATCCGTACCATCGACGAGGTGCACGAGGTCGGTCTCTTCGATCCGGCGACCTACGACACGATGGAGCCGGTCACCGCCGACGAGGCCATCGACGGAATGCTCACACTGGCCCGGCGCTGCGGCATCCTCGCCGGGCCCACCGGAGGAGCCGCCTACTTCGGGACGGTGCGCCAACTGCGGGCCGTCGACGCCGCGTTGACCGACGGCGATGAGCGCCAGGCCGCCGTCTTCATCGTCTGCGACCGTATCGAGAGCTATCTCAGCTATGTGAAACAGCGCCGTCCCGAGCTGATCGGTCTCGCCGCCCGTAAGAACTCACTTCTCGATGTGTCCGCCGCCGAGCTCGCCGCCGTCGTGACCGTCGGAGCGCGGGAGGCGCAGGAGTGGATCGCGCGGGAGCAGCCTCTGGTGATCGATCTGCGCAGTCCGTCCGCGTATGCCGCACTGCATATCGAGCACGCGGTCAATATCACCGACGAGCTGTTCGCCGAACTCGTCCGTGGCGGTCTGCCGTTCAGCAGGCGCAAACCGGTTCTGCTGACCTGTCCCGTCGGTGACAGATCCGCCCGGTACGCGGCGCTGCTGAGCCGGATGGGCCACACCGACGCGCGCAGCCTGGACGGTGGCATCATCGCCTGGCGCGATGCCGGCGCTCCGCTGGTCAGGGAGTGACGCGATGACCGGGACGATCCCGCGCGACCATGACGAGCGCGACCACGACGAGGCGGCATTCCCGGACGATCTGATCCCTTGGCAGCGTCCACTGCGCGCCATGTTTCCGATCATCACCGGGCATCCTGATCTGGTCTATCTCGACAGCGCCGCGACGGCCCAGAAACCACAGGCCGTATTACAGGCCGTCGAGACCTATCTGACCACTGCCAACGCCAACGCCGGGCGCGGCACCTATCCCTGGGCCAACGCCTCCACCGAACTGGTGGAACGGACCCGTGAGCAGATCAAGTCCTTCCTCTCCGACCCGGATCCGGAGCGGTCCACCGTCCATTTCACCAGCGGCACCACCGAGGGACTGCGCACCGTCGCCCAGGACTGGCTGCCCGCCTTCCTCACCGACGGCGACGAGATCGTCGTACCGTTCGCGGACCACCAGGCGAATCTGATCCCGTGGCTGGACGCCCGGAAGGTGCTGGAGGCCCAGGGGATCGGGATACGGATACGGGAGCTGCCGTACCAGACGTCCTCGGGCGATTACGATCCGGACGCACTCGCCAGGGCGGTCGGTCCGAGGACCCGCTTTGTCGCGGCGACCCATGTGCACCATGTGTACGGCGCGGACATGAACGTCCAGCGTATCCGCGCGGCCGTCGGGCCGGATGTGGTGATCTGTCTCGACGCCGCGCAGAGCATGGGCCATCTGCCGGTCTCCGTCGCCGGTCTCGATGTCGACTTCGTCGCCTTCTCCGGACACAAGGCCCTGGCGCTGCCCGGTTCCGGCGCCGTCTGGGCCCGTCAGACGCGCGGGCCGCGGTTCGTCCCGGGCGGCTGGAGCGGCACACCCAACACCACGGGCATCGCCTCCCTGGCCGCGGCACTCGACTGGCTGCGGGAGGCCGGCACGGACCGGATCGAGCGCTGGACGACCGCCCTCGCGCTCCGGCTGACCGACGGGCTGCGGCATCTCGGTGCCTACGAGATCCTCGGCTGTCAGCGGAGTCTGGCGCTGGACAGCCGTATTCAGCACCGCTGCGGCATCGTGACGTTCCGGCATCGCGGCATCGGTGCGAGCGATCTGGGATTCATCCTCTTCAGCCATGGCTTCATGGTGCGCACCGACGGCCACTGCCAGGGCAGCGCCGGTGAGAAGACCAGTTCGGTGCGGGTGAGCACACATGTGTACAACACGCCCGAGGAAATCGACCGGCTGCTCGCCGTTCTTGCCACGCTGGAGTGAAGCTCACCCATCGGAGGAGAATGGGAACCGTTTTCAGATGTAGATTTGGCGGTGTCGGTCCGGCGCGGGACCAGCGAGACGAGTGAGGGCGGCACGGTCACATGGGTCTGAGCATGGCGACAGCCGAGTCGTGGGTGCGGCGATGGGAGCGTCAGCAGCAGCGGTACGCGGTCGATCGCGAGGAGCGGTTCACGGTGATCGCGGATGTGGTCGAGCATGTGACGGAGGGACGGCCGCGCCCGCGGATCCTCGATCTCGGCTGTGGTCCCGGCTCGTTGGCCGCGCGGCTGGCCGCCCGACTGCGGCGGGCGGAGATCGTGGCGGTCGACATGGATCCGCTGCTGCTGGAGCTGGCCCGTACCCACCACGCGGACGCCGCCCGCTATGTCGACGCGGAGATCGGAGCGGACGGCTGGACGGAGGCTCTGGCGCTGGAGCAGCCCTTGGACGCGGCCGTCTCGACCACCGCGCTGCACTATCTCTCCGAGGCCGCCCTGCGCCGGACCTATACGGAGCTGGCACGGCTGACGCGTCCCGGCGGAGTCCTCGTCAACGCCGACCATCTGCTCCACCACGGGCCCGGGCACTCCCGGATCGCCGCGCACGTCGGCCGCTGCCGGGCCCTGCGCCAGCAGGCGTTCGCCCATGAGGACTGGGAGTCCTGGTGGACGGCGGCGGCCGGGGAACCGGAGTTCGCGGATCTGCTGGACGAGCGCGCGCGACGAGGTCCGATCGCCGGGACCGGTGAAGAGCTGCCGCTGTCGCGGCATATGGAACTGCTGCACCGGGCCGGCTTCGAACATGCCGCTCCCGTCTGGCAGTTCGGCAACAGCTATGTACTGGTCGCGATCCGGTAGCGAGACGGCGGCGCCGGAGGCCGGGTCAGTAGTCCTTCGGGATGGCGGAGTTGAGCGCGGTACGCCGTTCCGCGAGATTGCCGGCGTTCAGTCCCGTCGCCAGTTCCGGAGCGTAGTGGGCGACGATCTCGCGGAAGCCGTCCAGCGTGCGGTCGTCCATGACCCGGGCGTCGGGCGAGGCGACCGGGACCGTCAGATAGCTGCGTACGCGCCCGAGGTCGTGCGCGTGGCGGCTCATGTCCACGGCGTAGCGGTTCACCAGCATCCGCATCTCCGGGTCTTCGTGGGAGATCTCGTTGGCGAGCGTCTCGAAGCCGAGATTGAGGAAGTGGTCGGGCTCGTCCAGCAGCCGCTGATGAGCGGCGGAGCCCTTCCAGCCCGCGCGGTTCCAGTTGGCGTTTCCGGGAATCTCGTTCTTCGCGGGAAAGCCGCGGTACTCCGAGGTCGGGAAGGTCTCCAGCAGCAGTCCGCACAGATCGCGGGTCTCGGCGAGCGTCTCCGCGGTCTCCTCGGGAACGCCGAACACATAGAGGATCTCCGGGACCAGACCGTTCTCCTCCATGTGCTGGAAGGCCGTGATCAGATCCGAGCGCAGGGTGTCGGCGTGCTTGCGCATCGCGCGCAGCACCTCGACGGAGGCCGCGCCGTCGGCACCGAAGCCGAAGCGGTTGAAGCCCGCGCTCAGCACCAGATCGCGTACCTGGTCCGAGACCATCGCGGCGTTGTAGGAGTCGGCGCGGGTGAGCGCGTGGAGGTCGATGTCCAGGCCCGGATACCGCTCCTTGAGCTCGATGACGGATTCGAGCTGAGCGGTGAGCTGCTCCATGTCGCCGCCCGGCAGGGCCTGTTGGAAGAAGTCCAGCGAGGTGCAGTACAGGTTCAGCGAGGAGAGCCCGAAGCGCTCGGCGAGCCGGCAGGCGGTGTCGAGATGGGCCCGTACGTTGAAGAACGTCTCGCGCTTGCGCGTCTGCGCGCCGCAGAAGCTGCACCCGAACATACAGCCCTGGCTGAACGGCAGAGTCATCTCATGTGCGAGATAGACGCGCAGATCGGACTCGGGAAGCTTGTCGAGCTGGCGCTCCAGATCGATGTCCATGGCTCCGGGCAGCCCGGACAGCGCCTGCCGGTCGGTCTTGTGCGCACCGGGGAAGATCCGTCCGAACTCCTCGCGGGAGAGCCGCTCTATGCCCTGCCCGCCGACATGCACGCGATCGGCGGGCAGCCCGCGGTCGACGGTGAGATAGCGGTGGACATGGGTCGCCGGAGCGATGTTCTGGGCGCCCATGACCGCGATACCGAAGGAGTCGTACTCCTCCAGGTCGGCGGCGTCACGCAGATCGTGGAGCTGGCAGTCGAAGAGCGTGGGCTCGGCGAGCTCATGACGCTCCATCAGCTCGGCGGCATAGAGCGGCGCGACCGGCAGGAACGGAAGGCGGTCCGGCGCGAAGGGAGTGTCCTCGCGGGCGAGGTAGTTGTCATGGACGTAGGGCGGATGAATCATCAGGGTCCGGCCTCTCGGCACGCGTAAGTCGCCGCGCGGTGCCGGAGTGCGTAAGAGAATGTTCATGCGCGCAGAGGCCATGTCTACCTTCCAGGGTGGACCGGTGCCTTGGATACGGCTCGCGGGCGGCGATACGGCTCGCGGGGCGGCAGCCAGGTCGTGTCCGACCTCAGTGCCGTTATGCCCATCCAATCGATGGTCCGTGCGGATGGCGAGGTTCGTACAGGAGCCTTTCGGTCATTGGAAGGGCGAGTCCCCGCCGGACGGTGGACGGGCCGGACGGTGGACGGGCCGGTCCCGGGGCCCGGGGCCGTGAGTACGGTGGTCGCTCCGCGCGCCAGTCCTGATCGCGCCGAAATGCGGATGGCGCCGGTCCAGACGGACAGGAATCGGCGGCCGGGAGCGGTGGCTGCGGAGCGTACAGGCGTCAGGGCGCCGTATGCCCGGGCAACGGCTCGGTGGCACACCTACCGGTGGACGGCCGCTCGGCTTCCTTCCGATGGTGTGCACCGGGTCGATGCCTGTCGATGAATGACGTGTCACCGGGCGGCACCCACCACGGCCCAGGCATCACTCGCGAGGGCCGATCACCGTTGGAGCCCGCGCCGGAGGGACGGTGACGGTCACTCATTGTGCGTCCTCCCGGGAAGAATCCGCGCCCGCGCGTCCGCCCGCGCCGCAGGCGTCGTACGGGCTCCGGCCTGCGAGGCGATGCCCTTGAGCCAGGCGTCGCGCGGTTTTGTTAGAGGTGTTGACGAATTGCTCACGGCGGGCCACCATCGCAGCACTTTCCGCAGTGTCCGACCGCACCTGCCAAGCCCGCACCTGCCTGCCAAGCCCGCACCTGCCACAGCCCGTACAGGAAGAGCGACGCATGTCGACCCGTACCGCACCGCTGTCCGTGCACAACCCAGGAACAGGCGAGCATCTCGGTGATGTCGAGGACTTCACCTCCGACCGTATCGACGCCGCCCTCGCCGCCGCCGCGCGCGGGCAGCGCGCCATGGCCGCCATGCCCGCCCATGAGCGCGCCCGGCTTCTGCTGCGCACAGCCGATCTGATCGAGGCCGAGGCTGAAGACCTCGCCAGGCTCCTCGCCGCCGAGAACGGCAAGCCGCTCTTCCAGACGACCGAGGAGGTCGGCGCGGCGATACGGATCTTCCGGGGCTTCGCCGGTGAGGCGACCAGGCTGTTCGGACGGCAGATCCCGCTCGGTGCCGTTCCCGGTCTGGAGCGCCATCTCGCCGTCACACTCCGGGAGCCGCTGGGCCCGGTCGCCGCGCTGGTGCCGTTCAACTATCCCGTCGAGCTCTACGCCCACAAGGCCGCCGCCGCGCTGGCCGCCGGCAACGCCGTCCTGGTCCATCCGCCGGTACGCTGCCCGCTCACCCTGTTACGGATCGGTGCGCTCGTGGAGCGGGCCGGTGTTCCGGAGGGCGCCCACCAACTGCTCACCGGTGGCGTCCAGGTCTCTCAGGAACTGGCCGCCCGCCCGGGCGCAGCCGCCGTCAGCCTCACCGGCAGCACGCTCGCGGGACGTGAGATCGCCCGCCGCGCCGCCGACACCCTGAAGAAGGTCCATCTCGAACTCGGCGGCAACGACGCGCTGATCGTCTGCGACGACGCCGATGTCGAGGAGGCCGCCAACGCCGTCGTCCTCGGCCGGCTCGCGCGCGGCAACGGACAGATCTGCTGCGCGGTGAAACGGGTGTACGTCCAGGACGGCGTCCATGACGCCTTTGTGGACGCCCTGCTCGCGGGCGCCGCCAAACTCACCGTCGGCGATCAGCTCGCCGACGGCACCGATGTCGGACCGCTGATCAGCGAGCAGGCGGCCGAGCGCGTCGAGGCCGCGGTCGCCGCGCTTGTCTCGGACGGCGCCCGCAAGGTGGCCGGTGGCCCTCGCCGCGGCGCCTTCAGCGATCCGGCCGTCCTGGTCGACGTACCGCAGGACAGCGCCGCGTTCGCCGAGGAGATCTTCGGCCCGGTCGCGCCGGTCGCCCGGTTCACCGATCCGCTGGACGCCGTACGGATGGCCAACGCGTCGCCGTACGGACTCCAGGCGGCCGTCTTCACCCGGGACATCCGGCGCGCCTTCACTCTCGCCCACCGGCTCGACGTCGGCGGTGTGATCATCAACGGTTCCACCGCGCTGCGCGCCGAGAACCTGCCCTTCGGCGGGCCCAGGGACACCGGCGGCTCCGCCGAGGGCCTGCATGACACGGCCCTGGAGTTCACCCGGCAGAAGACCGTCGTGGTGATGGAGGCCCTCGGGTGAGCAGCACCGCCCGGACCGCTCTGGAGATCCGCGGCGTGCGCAAGGCGTACGGCTCCACCGAGGTACTGCACGGCGTGGATCTGACCGGACGGGCCGGTGAGGTGCTCGCCGTGGTCGGCGCCAACGGAGCGGGCAAGTCCACGCTGATCAAGATCCTGGCGGGCGCGGAACGGATGAGCGCCGGTGAACTCCGGCTCGACGGCGAGCGCGTCGAACTGCGCTCACCGCATGACGCGCACGCGCACGGCATCCGTACCGTCCATCAGGAACTGACGCTCGTACCGGAGCTGTCGGTCACCGAGAACCTCCTCATGGGCCACTTCCCACGGCGGTTCGGCGGTCTCATCGACTGGCGGGCGGCCCATGCGCGCGCCCGTGAACTGCTGGAGTCCATCGGTTACGGCGCGATCGACCCGCGCACCAGGGCGGGCCGGCTCACCGTGGCCAGACAGCAGATGGTGGAGATCGCCAAGGCGCTGGTGAGCGAGGGCGGCGAGCCGAGAATTTTGGTGCTGGACGAGCCCTCGGCGGTGCTCGCGGGCGGTGATCTGGAGGCGCTCTTCGCGCTGATCCGCCGGCTCCAGCGGCGCGGTGTGCTGATCGTGTACGTCTCGCACCGCCTCGCCGAGGTGACGGAACTGGCCACCTCCATCGTGGTGATCAAGGACGGCCGGATCGTCGCCGAGACCGTGCCCGAGCGCACCGACGAGAACGAACTCATCCGGCTGATGGCGGGCAGAGGGCCCGGCCGGCTCTATCCCGCCCGCCGGCCCGACGCCGGCGAGCCACTGCTCACGGTCTCCGGACTGCATCGCCCGGGTGAGTTCCGGGACATCTCGTTCACCTTGCGGGCGGGCGAGATCACCGGACTCTTCGGGCTGGTCGGCTCGGGCCGCAGCGAACTGGCGCGCTGTGTCTTCGGCGCCGAGCCCGCGTACGCGGGAAGCGTCACGGCGTCCGGGAGCACATCTGAGAGCGTCAGCGCGTCCGACGGCGCCCAGCTCTTCCGCTCTCCACGCGAGGCGATCGCCGCCGGGCTCGCGCTGGTCACCGAGGACCGTAAGCGCACCGGCCTGGTGCTCGGGCTGACCACCGCTGAGAACATCGGCCTCACCACACTCCGTACCACCACCCGTGGCCCGCTGCTGGACACGGGCAGACGGCGGCGCGAGGTCACCGCCATGGTCGAGCGGCTGGACATCCGGCCCGCGCACTGCGCCAAGCTGCCCGTACGCACTCTCAGCGGCGGCAACCAGCAGAAGGCCGTGCTCGCCAAATGGCTGCTCACCGGACCGCGTGTGCTGCTGCTCGACGAGCCCACCCGAGGCGTGGACATGGCCACCCGAGCCGAGATCTACCGGATGCTCGACGAACTGGCCCGTGCCGGGATGGCCGTTCTGCTGATCTCCTCCGATCTGACGGAGGTGCTGGGCGCCACCGACCGGGTGCTGGTGATGCGTGAGGGCCGCCTCACCGCGGAGCTGCCCTCTGACCGTACGACCGAGGACACCGTCCTCGCCCACGCGATCGGACACACCGCATGACCGACCAACTGACCACCTCCGCCCAGCCCGCCGAGCCGGCCGGCTCCGACGGGCCCGCTCCGCCCGGCCGTCGGCCGTCCCGACTGCTTCGACTGCCCAAGCTGGTCGTGGCCGGACGCGATCTCACTCTGGAGACCGGGTTCGCCGTACTGCTCGTGGCGTTCGTCGCGATCGCCGGCTCGACCACGGACGCCTTTCTCACCGAGGGCAATCTCACCAATCTGCTCAAGCAGATGGTCACCACGGGACTGCTGGCCTTCGGCATGCTCACCGTGATCCTCACCGGTGGCATCGATCTCTCGGTCGGCTCGGTGGTCGCCTTCTCCGGCATCGTCGCCGCGGGACTCTCGGCCGGACTGCCGGTCCCGCTCGCGATGCTGATCGGTCTGGCCGCCGGGATGGGCTTCGGCCTGATGAACGGAGTGCTGATCGCCCGGTTCCAACTGGCGCCGTTCGTGGTGACGTTGGCGGCGCTCACCACCATCAGAGGACTGGCCTTCGTCTACTCGGAGACGCCCGTCGCGCCCGAGAAGGAAGGATTCTTCGAACTGGGCTCGGCGGTGCTCGGCCCGCTGCCCGTCTCCACCCTGATCATGCTGGCGGTCTTTCTGGTCGGCGGGATCTTTCTGAGCCGCACTCCGGCGGGCCGCTCGCTGGTCGCGATCGGCGGCAGCGCGGAGACCGTACGGCTGGCCGGTATCGGTGTCCGCCGCCATATCGTGCTCGCCTATACGATCAGCGGCGCCTGCGCGGGACTCGCGGGCGTCATCCTCGCCAGCCGCGTCGGTATCGCCCAGCCCAGCGTCGGCACGGCCTTCGAACTCGACGCGATCGCCGCCTGTGTGATCGGCGGTGCCAGTCTGGCCGGCGGCAAGGGATCGGTACGGGCCACCTTCGCCGGAGTGCTCGTCCTGGCGCTGATCAACAATCTGCTCAACCTGTACGACGTACAGAGCTTCTGGCAGCAGGTGCTCAAGGGCCTGATCATCGTCGCCGTCATTCTCGTACAGCGCACCGGACGGTTCCGTACGGCCGGCGCACCGAACCTCGCGGATCCCGGAAAGGCAAGATTGTCATGATCATGAAGAAAGTATCCGGTGTGCTGGTGGCCGGAGCCCTCGCCGCCGCCCTGGCCGGCTGCTCCTCCGGCGGCGACGCAGGCGCGGGAGACGGTTCGTACACCATCGGCGTCGCCAACTTCACTCTCAGCGGGCCCTACTTCAACGGTATGGACCGGGCCATCAAGGCACAGGCGGAGAAGAAGAACGTCGAGATCGTCAGCACCGACGCGGGCGGTGACGCGGCCAAACTCGCCTCCAACGTCGAGGACTTGCTGAGCAAGAATGTCGACGCGGTGATCGTCTCGGGCGGCCCGCTGGAGTCGGCGCCCGCCGTTCTCAACTCCATCAAGGCGGCCGGCAAACCCGCCGTCCTGGTCGACCGCAAGTTCCGGACCGGTACGTACAGCAGTTGGATCGGCCCGGACAACGAGGCGATCGGCAAGCAGAACGGGGAGTTCCTGGCGCAGCGGCTGCCGGACGGCGGTACGGTCGCGCTGGTCAAGGGCGGTCCCGCCGACAACAGCATCGGCCTGGCCCGCACCGACGGTGTGAAGGCAGCTCTGGAGGGCGCGCCCGGTATCGAACTGGTCGAGGCGCCCGACTTCGGCAATTGGAGCTCCGACGGCGGACTGAATGTGATGGAGAGCCTGCTCGCCTCGCACGCCGACATCGACGCCGTCTTCTGCGAGAACGACGCCATGTGCCTGGGCGCGCAGCGCGCGATCAAGGACGCGGGCCGCGCCGACAAGATCGTGCTGGCGGGTGTCGACGGGCAGGCGGAGGCGCTCAAGGCCATTCTCGACGGCACCAACTACCTGGTCACGGGCCTCAATGACGCCGATGTGATCGGCAGTCTCGGTCTGGACAGGGCCGTGGACATTCTCGACGGCAAGAAGACCGAGAAGGACACGGTCGTTCCCTCACCACGTGTCACCAAGGAGAACGCGGAGAAGTACTACGACCCGAAGGGCAACTTCTGATGAGCCGCACTCCCACAAGCACCACTCGTGCCGGTGTCCGTACGCGGTTACGGCCGCGCCGGAAACACCACTACGCGCTGACGGGCCTCGTCTGCGGCGCGCTCGTCCTGCCGCTCTCGCTCGACACCGCGTCCGCGGCGCCGGAGCCGCAGGGCAAAGATCCCAAGGTGGCCTGGCGGCTGCTGCACTCCGAGGACTTCTCGAAGACGCTCGATCCCGGCGGCGCGCCCTGGACACGCGAGACCTACGCCGAGCCCTTCGACACGATCATGGACGACAGCGGGCAGTGGTACGCCAATGACTACGGCCCTGCCTGGAACACCGCGTTCAACTCCTTCGACACCTACCGCAAGGAGTTCCCGGTGGGCGACGGCGGCTGGCTGACCGCCTCGCTCTCCGCCCGCGACTGGAACAAGGACGGCCGGATCGAGAAGGCGCCGTCCATCACGAACGGCAGGGCGGGCGGCAGGACGGTCGCCCAGCTCAAGGTGCCCGATCACACCGGTGGCGCCATCTTCCGTCCTACCGAGCAGCTTCCCGATCAGTACCGCATCGAATACCGGCTGAAGACCATCGACTTCGGCGGGAAGCGGAACGGCACGATCGACTACGACAACCGGATCAACGGTTACAGCAAGGACGGCTGCAAGACTCAGCACCCTTGGGGCGAGGGCTCCAACAGCCCGGGCTGGGAGGGCGACGCGTCGGCGCCGTACTGCGAGTGGCAGGACGTCCGTGAGGGCAACTACGGTTACAACGGCTTCCACTATCTGTCGATCGTCGACTTCGCGGATCCCGCGCCACGGAACAATCACTTCTGGCACTACCGCCGCAAGGTGCTGATGGACTCGTTCTCCCAGCATCCCGACCGGGTCGGCAGCGGCACCGGAGGCCGGGTCTGCAATTCCAGCACCAACACGTACTACAACTACCGGGACAGCAGCTTCAACACCGTCAACATGTGGATCAGCGGACTCCCCAACTGGACGCCGGGCAAGGGCGGTGTCGCGGGCAACTCACAGTGGTTCATGTCCAGTTGCTCGGGCGGCGTGGCGGAGCAGCAGCTCAGCTCGGCGGCGGAGCTCCAGCCCGAGCTGATGCCCAATCAGGACTATGTCTTCGCCATCGAGCGCGATGCCACCGGCTACACCCTGGAGGCCAGCGGCAACTTCGCCCGGGCCGGCCGGAAGACACTGCGCTTCCACCGGAACTTCATCGTCAACAACCAGCCGATCTGGCACTACAACGTCAAGCCGGGCGAGTACGACGGCCGCTTCAACAACACACTCGTCCAGAACGACAACAACGGCAGCGCGCGCTGGCCCGACCAGTGGCCGGCCGGCTCGGCGTATCCGGACTCCTTCGTCATCGGTGACCTGTACACCAATGTGTACGAGGGCAGCGCGAGCCTGACGGACATCAAGCTGTACGTGCCTCAGACGGCCACGAAGAAGCAGGAAAATTAGTCGACGGTCGCCAGGCATACGTTGCCCGACCCGGGGCAGGGGCTCTGATGAGCCGAGCTCGCGGCCTACCCCCCCCCGGCCGCACGGGCTCCTCGGCCCCACCGGCGTACCCCCTCGCCGGTGGGGCCGCTCTCGTGAGCCGGGCCTCTGTCCTCGCGAGTCGGGCCTCTGAAGCAAGGGCCTCAGCTGAAGCAAGGGCCTCAGTGCGGGGCCTCGGAGGCAGGCTTCTCAGGCTTTTCGCGTGGCGCCTCAGGAGCCGGGCCGTCCGGCAGGACGGCGGCCAGCGAGGTCGGCATATGTGCCTTGAGGTCCTTCCACTCTCCCTCGCTGATGTGCTGCTGGAGGGCCGTGAGGACGGTATGCACCAACTGCTCGGTGCCGCCGTCGACCGAGTAGCGGAAGTCCCGCTTGACGCGTTCGAGGAACTCCTCCTTGTGCATCTTCACCGGCGTTTCGGCAGGCTTCCAGCCGTCGTAGTAGATACCGCGCAACAATGTCGGGAGCTGAGCGGCGAACTGCGCGCTCTCCTCGACCGACAACCGGTCCCGCAGCTGGTGCAGGACCGCCCGCAGAGCGGCGTAGGACTGCTTCCGGCGTTCCTTCGGCCATCCGTAGGGCTTTTCGATCTCCTTGAGGATGTGGTTGGCCTTGTCCACCATCGTGTCGAACGAAGAGAATCCTGTGTCGACCATCTCGTGATCCTTTCGGCTTGCCGCCGAGGTACGAAGCGGATGCTCACGGCGAACCGGGTGCTCACGCCCATTCTCCCGCGCGGGCCGCACCCGGGCGAGAGCAGTCCCGTACGCGCGGGAGGTCAGCCCATCACGCCGAAGCTGCTGTACTCCGCCGTACACACTCCGCACACAAACGGGTGCCCTGCACGCGGATCGCGCGCGGGGCACCCGGGAATCGGTCGTACGGCCACGAGTCACCGCATCAGGCGACGACGTTGCCCTCGTGCAGCCTGCGGATGTCGTTCGCGTCGTAGCCGAGGTCCGCGAGAACCTCGTCCGTGTGCTCGCCGAGCAGCGGCGCACCCTTGATGTCGGGCTTGAAGCCGGAGAACTTGACCGGGCTGCCCACGGTCAGGTACGTGCCGCGCTCCTTCTGCTCGACCTCGACGATCGTGCCGCTCTTGCGCATGTCCGGGTCCTCGGCGAGCTCCTTCATGCTGAGCACGGGCGCGCAGGGCACCTCCCACTCGCGCAGGATGTCGACCGCCTCGTACTTGGTCTTGTCGGCCAGCCACTTCTCGATCTCGCCGAAGATCTCCATGATGCGCGGCTGGCGGGCCCGGGCAGTCGTGTAGTCCGGGTCCTCGACCCACTCGGGGTGGCCGATGGCCTCGGCGGTGCGCTTCCAGTTCTGCTCCTGGATCGTGAAGTAGATGTAGGCGTTGGGGTCGGTCTCCCAGCCCTTGCACTTCAGGATCCAGCCGGGCTGGCCACCGCCGCCGGCGTTGCCGCCGCGGGGCACCGCGTCGCCGAACTCGCCGTGCGGGTACTGGGGGTACTCCTCCAGGTAGCCGATCTTCTCCAGGCGCTGCTGGTCACGGAGCTTGACCCGGGTGAGGTTGAGCACGGCGTCCTGCATGGACACCGATACCTTCTGGCCCAGACCGGTCGCGTTGCGCTGGATGATCGCGGTCAGCAGACCGATCAGCAGGTGCATGCCGGTGTTGCTGTCGCCGAGGGCCGAGCCGCTGATGGTCGGCGGACCGTCCCAGAAGCCCGTGGTGGACGCGGCGCCACCGGCGGCCTGGGCGACGTTCTCGTAGACCTTGAGGTCGTTCCACGACGAGTCGTCGTTGAAGCCCTTGACCGAGCCGAAGATCAGGCGCGGGTTCAGCTCGTGGATGTGCTCCCAGCTCAGGCCCATACGGTCCATGGCGCCCGGCGCGAAGTTCTCGACCAGGATGTCCGACTCGCGGATCAGCTTCTCCATGACCTCCTTGCCCTCGGGGGTCTTGGTGTTGATGGCCAGCGAGCGCTTGTTGCTGTTCAGCATGGTGAAGTAGAGCGCGTCGAGGTCGGGGATGTCCCGGAGCTGGTTGCGGGTCACGTCGCCGCCCTGGGGGCGCTCGACCTTGATGACGTCGGCGCCGAACCAGGCGAGCATCTGGGTGCACGCGGGACCGGCCTGGACCCCGGTGAAGTCGATCACCTTGATCCCGGCGAGCGGCTTTTCACTCATGATGGCTTCCTTCTCGTGAATGTTCTCGGTGCGAGGGTGGAGTGTGCGGTGTGCGGAGTACGCGAGGGGTTCAGGGGCGCGGAACGCCTACTTCTTCGCCGGCGTGATGTTGCCGACGGTGATGCCCTTCGGGTTGAGGTGCGCGATATGACCGCTCTCGGTGCCGGCCGAGGGATCGATCGCGCAGTCGATGAGCGCCGGGCCGCCCGAGGCCAGCGCCTCGGTGAGGGCGGCGGTGACCTCGGCGGGCGTGGTCGCGCGGTAGCCCTTGCCGCCGAACGCCTCGATCATCAGGTCGTGGCGCGCCTGGAGCATCAGCGTCGTCGGCGACGGGTCGGTCTCCAGCGGGTTGATGTCGTCGCCGCGGTAGACACCGCCGTTGTTCATGATGACGGTGACGACGGGCAGCTTGTAGCGGCAGATCGTCTCCAGCTCCATACCGCTGAAGCCGAAGGCGCTGTCGCCCTCCACGGCCACGACCGGCGCGCCGGTCTCGACGGCGGCGGCGATCGCGTAGCCCATGCCGATGCCCATGACACCCCACGTACCGCTGTCGAGGCGGTGGCGCGGCACCTGCATGTCGATCACATTGCGCGCGATGTCCAGCGCGTTGGCGCCCTCGTTGACGATGTATGTCTCGGGGCGCTCGTGGACGACATCACGTACGGCCTTGAGGGCGCCCATGAACTGCATCGGATGCGGATCGGCCTTGAGACGCTCCGCCATCTTGGCGACATTCTGCGCCGAGCGCGCCGCCAGCTCCTCCCGCCAGGCGGCCGGAGCCGCGATCTGGCCGGGCTTGGTCCGCTCGGCGAGCACTTCGAGCACCGACTCGATGTCTCCGACGAGCGGCGCGGCGATGGGCTGGTTGCTGTCCAGCTCCTTGGGCTCGATGTCCACCTGGATGAACTTGGCGTCCGGGTTCCACTGCGGAGCCTCGCCGTGGTTGAGCAGCCAGTTCAGCCGGGCGCCGAGGAGCACCACGACATCGGCCTTGCGCAGCGCCAGCGAACGGGCGGTGGCGGCCGACTGCGGGTGGTTGTCGGGCAGCAGGCCCTTCGCCATCGACATCGGTACGTACGGGATGCCCGTGGACTCGATGAACTCCCGGATCCGCTCGTCCGCCTGCGCGTACGCGGCGCCCTTGCCGAGCACCACCAGCGGGCGCTGAGCGCCCGCCAGGATCTCGATCGCGCGGTCCACGGCCTCGGGGGCCGGGAGCTGGCGCGGCGCCGGGTCGACAAGACGGCTCAGCGTCTTGGCGCCCTCCTCGGCGTCCATGATGGAGCCGAGCACCGCGGCCGGTATGTCGAGATACACACCGCCGGGCCGGCCCGAGATCGCGGTGCGCAGCGCGCGGGCGATACCACGGCCGATGTCCTCGACACGGCTCACGCGGTAGGCGGCCTTCACGAACGGCTGCGCGGCGGCGAGCTGGTCCATCTCCTCGTAGTCGCCCTGCTTGAGGTCGACGAGATGCCGCTCGCTGGAGCCCGAGATCTGCACCATCGGGAAACAGTTCGTGGTGGCGTTCGCGAGTGCGACGAGGCCGTTGAGGAAGCCCGGCGCGGACACCGTCAGAGCGACGCCCGGCCGTTTCGTGAGGTAACCGGCCGCCGCCGCCGCGTGACCGGCGTTGCTCTCGTGGCGGAAGCCGATGTAACGGATGCCCTGGGCCTGCGCGAGGCGGGCCAGGTCGGTGATCGGGATGCCGACCACCCCGTAGATGGTGTCGACATCGTTCAGCTTCAGCGCGTCGACGACCAGGTGGTACCCGTCGGTGAGCTCGGCCTCGGCCGGAACGTCGGCGGTCGACGCGGTCTCCAGTGCGGAAGGGGCGGTCATGGCTCCGAGGTCCTCCTTGGGCGGTCATGCCTGTGCGGCTTCTCGTCCCACCTTGTTCGGCGTGCGTGCCCGCGTCCAAGACCTATCGGCGACCAACCGATAAACAGCATTTATTGATGCTGGTCGCGGGAGCGCGGGAAGCGCGGCAACTCCCTTGATAAACATTTGCTATCAACTGTTCACCAGCGCGTATTGGACGGACACTTCGCGCCAGCGCAGGCTCGCAGATGACGGTTTCCTCAGATTCCTCAGATCCGGTATGAGTTCCAGAGCGAGGAGATGGTGGTCATGGCCGTTCCCACTACGGCGTCCGTGTGCGACACGAACCGGTACCGGCCCCCGGCGGTCACGGGCCTCGTGGATCTTCTGGACCGGCAGGTACGCGACTGTCCCGGCGCCAGGGCGCTCGTCGTCACCGTCACCGGCAACCGGGCGGACCTGTCCTACGGCACTCTCGCCGCCCTGGCCGACGACATGGCCGTGCGCCTCGGCGGCGCGGGGCTGCGGCGCGGTGACGCGGTGGGTCTCGTCTGCGCCAACACCGCCGAGTTCGTGGTCGCGCTGCTGGGCGCGGCACGGGCCGGGCTGGTGGTCGCGCCGGTCGATCCCGCGCTGCCGGAGCCGGAGATGTCCGCCCGGATCGAAGAGCTGGGCGCGCGGGCGATCCTCACCGGTCCGCTCGCGGCCGACGCGGAGGCGGTCGCGGGGGGCGCGTGGGTTGAGGGAACGCCGTCGTGGACGGTGCGCGTGGACGTCGCCCGCGACGGGACGGCGACGGCCGCGCTCGATACGGGCGAGGGCGGACGCGCGGGCGGTCCGCGTGGCGTACGGGACGGAGCACCGGGCGTACGAGGCGCGGCCGGCGAGCTGACCGGCGACGACGCCCTTGTGCTGTTCACCTCGGGAACCACCGACCGGGCCAAGATGGTCCCGCTGACGCATGCCAATGTCGCCGCCTCCGTGCGGGACATCTGTGCCACCTACGAGCTGGGTCCCGGCGACGCGACGGTCGCGGTGATGCCGTTCTTCCACGGCCACGGGCTGTTCGCGGCCCTGCTGGCCTCGCTGGCCAGCGGAGGATGCGTACTGCTGCCCGAGCGCGGACGGTTCTCTGCGCACACGTTCTGGGACGACGTACAGGCCGTGGGCGCGAGCTGGTTCACCGCGGTCCCGACCATCCACGAGATCCTGCTGGACCGATCGGCGGCGGAGTACCCGGGCCCGGAGCTCGCGCCGCTGAGGTTCGTCCGCAGTTGCAGCGCTCCGCTCAACGCGGCCACGCAGCGTGCGCTGGAACGTACGCTCGGCGCGCCGCTGCTGTCCGCGTACGGGATGACCGAGACCACGCACCAGACGACCAGCGAGCCGCTGCCGGAGTGGGGGCCGCTGAAGCAGGGATCCGTCGGCCGGACCACCGGAGTGGACCTGCGTGTCGTCGACCGGAACGGGCGTACGTGCCCGGCAGGCACCCAGGGCGAGGTGTGGGTGCAGGGTCCCACCGTCACGCGCGGCTATCTCGGCGATCCGGACGGGACGGCGGAGAGCTTCGCCGACGGCTGGTTCCGCACCGGCGATCTGGGCTCGCTGGACGAGGACGGGTATCTCTTCCTCACCGGGCACATCAAGAACCTCATCAACCGCGGCGGCGAGAAGATCTCGCCCGAGCATGTCGAGGACGTGCTCGCGGGCTGTCCCGGTGTGTCCGAGGCGGCCGTGTTCCCGATTCCGGACGCGCACTACGGGCAGCGGGCCGGCGCCGTCGTGGTCGTACGCGACGGCGAGATCCTCGGCTCCGGGCAGATCCTCCAGTACTGCCGCGACCGGCTGTCGCCCGCCGAGGTGCCCGACCGGCTGGAGATCGTCGCGGCACTGCCGCACACGGCGAAGGGCGGACTGGACCGGCGGGCGGTGGAGAACCGGTACGCGGAATCGAAAGAGCGCCGCAGGTCTTGAGCGCGGGTCTGGCCGCAGGTTTATCTGACGCGGTGCTCGGCCGGGAGCGGCTGGTCGAAGAACTCGTCCAGTGACAGGCCCGTCGCCGCGTTCACAAACGCCCGCGCGGCGATCGATCCCGGAGTCGCCGCGTGGATCGCGACCGAGACCTGCGCCCTGGCGTCCGGGGCGACCAGACGGACGGCTCTCGGCCTGCCGATCACCGGCATCGCGCGCAGCCATGTGTGCGGCACGATGCTCGCCCAGTCGCCGACGCCCACATGCGCGTAGAGGGAGGCGACCGAGTCCGTCTCCACCTGCGGCGTCACCACGACACCGCTGTCCGCGAACACGTTGTCGATGAGCTGGCGGATACGCATGTCGGGCGTCAGCAGCGCGAGCGGCAGCTGGGCCGCGTCCGCCCAGGTCATGGTGTTGGTCTGCGGCATCAACTGGTCGCCCGACGCCAGCAGTACGTACCTCTCCTGGTACAGCGGCACCACTTGCAGGCTCTCCCGGTCCTCGGGAGCGAAGTGCGCGATCGCCGCGTCCAGCTCGAACTCCCGTAGCTGGCGGTGGAGTTCCCGCGCGGAGAGCCGGGAGCGGACCTGGACCTTGGCCAGCGGATGCGCGCCGCAGAACGCGGCGACGGGCAGCGCCAAGGTCGTCGACGCCGTGGGCTCCGTACCCAGCCGCAGCGTCCCGGTGATGCCCGACTGCACGGCGGCCACCTCGGCCTTGAACGCGTCCTGCTCGGCGAGGATCCGCTTGGCCCAGACGACGAGCCGCTCGCCCTCCGGAGTGAGGCCCTCGTAGTTGTGTCCGCGGTTGATCAGCGTGACGTTCAGTTCGCGTTCGAGCTTGGCGATCGCCGCCGAGAGCGCGGGCTGCGATACGTAGCAGGACTCGGCCGCCCGCGCGAAGTGCCTCTCTCTGGCGACCGCCACGAAATACTCCAACTGACGGAACAGCATCAGCGACTCCTCCCTGCCTCGGCACTCGGCACCGCACGGAAACCGGACCACGGGCTTCCAGCGCTCCGGTGACACCGTGAATCATCCCACTTGATCAACGTCCGAACCGCCGCCGCGGGTGCCCGCCGCCGTGCGCGGCGAGGTGCGGTGGTGTCGCGGTGCGTGTTCGCGCGGGTGCCGGGTGCCCTCGCGGGGAGCTGGAGGTCATGGCTGGTGAACGTGTAAAACCGCAGCCCATCCGGGCTATCATCCGCTCTACACACCCGATTGCGCACCGCCGCGCAGGCCGTGGATTTCCGGCACCGGAGAGTTCTCCCGCGCTGGTTTCCCGTGCCGCGTGGCCATGTCGCCCTGTCCGAGGGGAGCGTTCCCGATAGCACTTCGCATCTGGCTCAGCAGCGCGGGGGTCGCCGCCACCGAGGTGGCCCGGATGTTGCGTGAGAACCCCGACGCCACCGATGTCCGTATCTACGGCTCCAACATCAGCCGGCACGCTCCCGCGCTCGCGGCCTGTGACGTGAGCGAAGTCGAACCACACCGGGTGAGCAACGCGGCCTACGCCGAGTTCGCCCTCGACTTCTGCCGCCGGCACGCCATCGACGTTCTGATACCGCCCAGGCGACTGGACGCGCTCGCGCCCTACGCCGACGCCTTCGCCGCGGACGGCACAAAGCTCATGTGCTCACCGGCCGCCGCGGTCTCCACACTGACCAGCAAGAGTCTGACCTACGAGGCCGCCCAGGCGATCGGTGTGCCCGTACCGCCCTGGTGGATCGTCTCCGACGGTGAGCAACTCCGCGCGGCGGCACGGCAGATAGCCGACGCGGGCAGCATCGCCTGTATCAAACCCGCCGGAGAGTTCTCGGCGTTCGGCTTCCGCATTCTCGACGACGAGCCTCTGCGTATGAAGGATCTGCTCGCACCGGCACGGCCCGTCGCCTCCGTCGGCGCGGTGGCCGACGCGCTGGACCGGGCGGCGGACCAGGGCGAGAAGGTTCCCGAGTTCATCGTGATGCCGTATCTGGACGACCCGGAGGTGAGCATCGACTGTCTCTCGGCCCCGGGCGGCGACATGGTCACCTGTGTCGCCCGGTCCAAGGACGGGCGCTACCGCCATCTGCTCGACGCTCCTGCTCTGACCGCCATCGCCCAGCGCCTGGTGAGCCATTTCCGGCTCGCCTATCTCTCCAACGTCCAGCTGCGCCACTGGCACGGCCGGCCGATCCTGCTGGAGGCCAACCCACGGGCCTCCGCCGGGATCTTCCAGACCGCCTTCGCCGGAGTGAACCTCCCGTGGGCCGCGGTACGTCTGCTGCTGACGGGCGATCCCGGCCGGCTGGCACCGCTGCGGCTGGGCGGCCGTGTCGCCGTCACCGAGTCCGTCATGGCCGTCGGCCCGTCCGAGCACGTTCCGCTGCCCGAGCCCATGGTTCCGCCCGAGCCTCTTCTCCCGCCGAGGCCGGTCGTCCCGCCCAAGCCCGTCATCCAGCCCGAGCCTCTTGCCTCGCCCGTGCCCGCCGGGGCAACTGCCGTCAGTGCGGCGCCACTTGTTTAGCTGTTGAGTTCCCGACCAGTCGTCCGGACATGAGAACGACGGTGGAGGGCACCGCCCTCCACCGCCCTCCGTACCAACGCCCTCCGCACCACCGGACCGATCACGGTCCCTTCGAGGCTGACTGTGACCTGGGGTCACAGGATGAACGCCTGCCTGGTTGCGTCCGCGCGTCCCGAGCAGCATGGCGGGACCGGACGGTCCCTGTCGCCGCCGGAGCCGCACGTGGCTTCTCCCGTACGGCCCCCGACGGCCACCGGGACTCCCCACGACGCCCGAAAGGCAGTGATCCCCTTGAGCGGTCCCCCGGACGCGCACGGCCCCGACACCGCATCCGAGACCTTCGACCGACTGCGGTACGCCGGCGTCTTCGCCCTGCTCTTCCTCTTCGGTACGGAAACCTTCCTGGTCTCTCCGCTCCTGCCCACCATCGCGGAGGACATCGACGTCAGCGAGGCCGCCGCGGCCTCCAGCGTGACCGCGTACGTCCTGGTGTACGCGATCTGCGCGCCGTTCCTCGGTCTGCTCAGCGACCGTTTCGGACGGCGGCGGACACTGGTGGCCGGTGCCGCGCTTTTCCTCGTGTCCAACGCCATCGCCGCGCTCTCCACCGGGCTGGCGCTGCTGATCGTCTCGCGCGCCGTCGCCGGTCTCGCCGCAGCCGCAGCGGGACCCGCGATCTGGGCCCATATCGCCGAGACCGCACCCGACCGGGTACGCGGCCGGGCCCTCGGCCTCGGCATGGCGCTCTTCTCCTGCGGCCAGGTGATCGGCGTACCGCTCGGCGCGGTGCTCGCCGGCTGGGCCGGCTGGCGCTCGGCGTTCCTCGCCATGGCCGTGGCCACCGCCCTCGCGCTGCCTCTGCTGCTGCGCCAGCTCCCGGCGAGCGCAGGCCGGCCGGCCGAGGTCGGCGCGGTCAAGGCCGTGCTCGCCGGATGGAGCGATCCGACGCTCCGCAAGGCGCTCACCGTCAACACGGTCTTCCACGCGGCCAATCTCGGTGCCTACACCTTCCTGGGCGCCCTGCTCGTCGACCGCTTCGATCTGTCCGTCTCGGAACTCGGACTCGTCGGCATCCTGGTCGGCGCGGGCAGTGTGGCCGGCTCCCTGCTCGGCGGCCGGCTGGGCGACCGGGCCCGCGCCGCCGGAGGCAACCACGTACCGCTGCTGCCCGTATGGGGAGTCGTGATGGCGGCGGGCATCACGCTGTCGGCCTGGGGCCCTGGACTGGTGCTCGCGCTCGCCGGAGTGGTCGTGTGGTTCGTGGCCAGCGGCGGTTTCGTCACCGACCAGCAGACGCTGGCGGGCACCGTCAATCCGGAGCTGCGCGCGACCTCCAGCGCCTGGCTGACCTCGACCATGTACGCGGGCACCGGTATCGGTGCCTGGGCGGTGGGATCGTTCGCCGAGGTCACCACGGGCACACTGATCATCGGCACCGGTCTGGCGCTCCTCGCGGCGCTGGGCGCGCTCACGGTCGGCGCGGGCCTCCGGAAGGCCGTACGGCAGGATCAGCCGGCCTGACTCCCGGACCTGCCTGACTCCCGGACCGGCCTGACCCTCGGACAGGATCAGCCGGCCTGACGTCCCGCGCCCGTGCCCGGATCGACGGACCGCAGAGGCCGCTCGGTGAGTGCTCCCATCCGGGCGCGGTCCGTGGCGGACGCCGGTGTGAAGAGCAGCACCAGCGCGCTCGGGTCGTCCACCGGGTGGAAGGACGAGAGCGACAGCTCGATCCTGCCGATCCCGGCCGGCTCCACGACGACCGTACGGGCCGTCAGCTCCGCCACCGAGTGGCATCCCCACCAGTGGCGGAGCTCCGGCGCGTCCTCGTCAAGACGCCGGTAGACCTCATCGGTACGAGGATCCTCCAGCGCTGGGCCCGCCTGCGCGCGGAAGTGCTGGAAGACATTCATGGCCAGCGGCTCCCAGTCCCGCAGCACCGTCCGCAGCCGCTGGTCGGCCACCATCAGCCACATCAGATTGCGGCGGTCCGCCGGGACGGTCTCCGGGCTGCCCCACAGTGCTCCCCACGCGGCGTTCCAGCCCAGCAGATCGAAGTACCGGTCCAGCAGGACGGCCGGACTGGCCGTCCAGGAGTCCAGCACCGGCTGGACGGCGGCGGCAAGGCCATTGCTGCCGCCGTCCTCCTCCGCCGAGAGCGCGGGATCGTGATAGCCGGCCAGCCGCATCGCGTGCCGCTGCCCGGCCGCGTCGAGCCGCAGCGCCCGGGTGACCGCGCCGAGCACCTGCCGGGAAGCGGTCACCCGGCCCTGCTCCAACCAGGTGTACCAGGCCAGTCCCACACCCGAGAGCGAGGCCACCTCCTCCCGGCGCAGCCCTGGCGTGCGCCTGCGGGCGGTGGCCACCAGCCCGACATCGGCGGGCTTGAGCAGCTCTCGGTGGGCTCGGAGGAACGCGCCGAGTTTCGCGCTGGGGAGGGGAGTTGACATCGTGGCTCCTCGGCCGGACGGGACTGCGTATCGGCGGGACCGCTGAAGTGCCCGCCCGCTCAGCGTAGTCGGACGCTCACCGGTGCGGAGTGAGCCGCCAGAGCCGTACGGGCATCTCGCTGACCCGGCCCCGCTCGCGCTGGCGCCGCCAGGCGCTCTCGCCGACCGCGGTGAAGAAGTCGGCGCGCCTGGCCGGTTCGAGGAGCCGGGCGTAGTAGTCGCCGAAGGTCGCCGCGTGGAAGTGCTCGTACTGGCTCTCGCTCTCGACGGTCACCACCGCGTCGCGCTCCAGATAGGAGTCGACATGGAAGAACCGCTCCAGCAGCGCGCCCAGTTCGTCGCCCGTACGCGTCCTGGTCGCGATGGGCAGGACGCCGCCGTCGGAGAAGAGCGCAGGCACCGCGCTCCGTTCGGTGCCGAGGGCGACGAGCGCGTCCCGGACGAGATCGTCCTCGCCGCCCAGCCCGTGCGCGTCCCGCTCCGGATGATAGGTCGTCAGCAGGAAGGCGCCGTCCGGCGCGAGTTGACGGCTGATCCAGTCGAGCGTCCGCTCCTCGTCCGGATAGAGCCAGTGCAGCACCGACGTCATGGTCACCACGGCGGCGCCGTCGGGCAGTTCCGGCAGTTCGGGCGGTGCCGTCAGATCGGCCTGGTGCAGCCGGACCCGGTCGCCATGGGCGCCGAGCCGCTCCGTGGCCTCCGCGATACGGTGTTCGGAGCGCTCCAGACCGACGGCCAGCCGCAGGGACGGATACCGTTCGAGCGCCTCGTGCAGCAACTGGCCGATGCCGCTGCCGAGATCGAGCAGCACCTCGGGCTCGCCGGTCACCCGGTCGAGCACCCAGTCGCGGTCATGGATCTGCCGCAGCGCGCTGGCGTGCGCGTAACCGGCGAGTGTACGGGCCTGGATCTCGGTGGCGGACGCGGTCATGGACTGACCTCCTGAGGTGCGGCGGGCTGGGCCGGTACGTCGATGAGCCGTTCGAGCCGTTCGCGGACGGCGCTCTGGTCGTACCGCTTGTAGAGATTGATGCGGTTGCGCGCCAGATCGCCGCGGTGGACGTACTCGTACAGATGCTGGCGCTGTCCGAAGGCGTCGCCGGTGAGCTCCCAGGCGAGCCGGAACAGCCGGGACTTGCGCTCCGCGTCGATGCCTCGTCCGCGCATGTACCGGTCGAGATGCGGGCGCAGCCGGGGATGCGCGAGATCGTTCTCGGTGGGCTGCATCAGCAGTCCCGAGGCGCCGATCCCGCGCACGATGGCGACCGCGCTCTCGGCGACCTCCGCGGACCAGACACGGCTGGCGGCGGTGTCGCCCGGAGCCAGCAGACCGCTGTCGGTGACGGTGGCCCTGGCCTCGGCGGCGTCCAGGAAGAGCTCGGTCAGTTCGGCGTAGCCGGCCAGCCGCCCGAGGTCCTCCTGGATGTTGCGGAAGCCGTCCACACCGATGCTCTCGGCGACGAGAGTGGCCGTGGCCAGCAGCGTACGCAGCCGTTCCCGGTAGCGGACATGGCCGATATAGGCGCTCCAGGCGTTGATCCGGCCCAGTCCGCGCCGGGCCAGCTCACCGTCGCGCAGCAGGAACACCCGGTCCCAGGGCACGGTTACGTCATCGAAGAACAGCATGGCGTCCTGCTCGTCGAAGCGCGCGCCCAGCGGATGGGCATGGCCCCAAGGGCTGCTGCCGAGCGGCTCGCGGCACAGCGTCACCAGACCGGGAGTGTTGAGCGGCAGCGCGAACCAGACCACGAACTGCTCACCGCGGCGCTGGGTGAAGGACGCCGAGAGATAGACGAGCACCTCATGGGCGAGCGGCGCGAGCGTGGTGAGCTGCTTGGCTCCGCGTACGACGATGCCCTGGTCGTTCTCCTCCAGCACCCGCAGGGCGAGATCGGGATCGTCCACCGGATCGGTGGAGCGGTCGATCTGCGGATCGCCGAGTGCGTGCGAGAGCACCAGGTCGTTGGCCGCGCAATGGCGGTACCACGCCTCGGCGTTGGCGCCGAAGCCCGGACGCGCGTTCTCCAGCTGATGGCGGAAGTCGTGCACACCGACCGCGATGGACGCCATGAAGGCGGGCGAACGGCCGTGCTGGCCGAGGGACTCGGCGTGCCAGAACTCGGCGCTGCGCCGCTGTACGCGCAACTCCTCCAGTGTGCGCGGCGGCTGGTAGCCACGGGCGAGCCGTGCTCCGGTGTCCGGGTCCTTCCAGGTGAGCAGCTCGTGATGGGCGGGATCGTGCTGGAGGTCGAGCAGCCGGGCCAGTTCGTCCACGGCGGGCTTGAAGGCGGGATGCGCGGCGGTGTCGGTGACGCGCGCGCCGTCCAGATACAGTTCGCGGCCGTCGTTCAGCTCGGCCCGGTAGCGGTCGCCGGTGAGCAGGCCTTTCCCCGGCCCTTTCGCCGGCCCTGTCGTCGGCCCTTTCGCCGACGCCGAGGTGTCCAATCGGGTCATGCGCGCGCTCCTGTCGACGTCATCGGTTGGTGGTGGAGAGTGCGGTACCGGCCGTCGTGGTACAGCAGCGGCTCGCCCTGACCGACGTCCGCCGCGACCACTCGGCCGACGAGAACGGCGTGGTCACCGCCCGGCAGGACGCTGTGCAGCCGGCAGTCGAACCAGGCGAGGCTGTCCTCCAGGACGGGTGCTCCGGTGTCCTCGCGCATCGGCGCGTGAGTGAAGAAACCGAGGGCGTGACCGGCTCCGGGAGAGGCGAACCGCCGGGCGAGCGGCTCCTGTGTCGCGCCCAGTACGGACACGGCGTACCGGGCGCTGGCGCGTACCGCCGCGGCCAGCGGACTGCGGGCGTCGACCGCCACACTGATCAGCAGCGGCTCCAGGGAGAGCGTGCACAGCGACGAGACCGTCTTGGCGAAGACGTCCTCGCCCGAGCGCGCGGTGAGCACGGCGACACCGGTGGTCCAGCGCCGCGCGGCGCCTCGGTACGCCTCCGCCTCGGCGCTACGGACGGGCCGGCGGTCGGGGCTCACCGCAGCCTCACCCGGTACGCGCGCAGCCACTCGTCCACCTGGACGAGATGGTCGAGTCCGCCGACCGGATTGGGCGCGGTGCGCGGGCTGGGCAGCGGGCGGCCCTCGGCGAGCGCGCGGCGTACGGTCTCCCGGTCGACCAGGTCGAAGACCGGCGCCTGGCTGTCGGCGAGCAGCTCGTGCGCGCGGGCGGTGAGCACCTCCGTGTAGCGCACGGCGGGCGTGGAGGGATAGCCGCTCTTGGGCCGGTCGGCGACCTGGGGCGGCAGCAGATCGCGTACGGCGTCGCGCAGCAGGCCCTTGGACCGGCCGCCGGGCGTCTTCACCGCCCAGGGCACGTTCGCCACGTACTCCACCAGCCGGTGGTCGCAGAACGGCACCCGGACCTCCAGACCGACGGACATGCTGACCCGGTCCACCCGCTCCAGGAGCGGCGGCAGCCAGCGGGTGAGCGCGAGATGGAAGATCTCGCGGATACGGCGGTCGGCGCCCTCCTCGCCCTCCAGCCGCGGTACGTCGGCCAGTGAGCGGCGGTACTGCTCGGCGGTGTACTCCTCGGGCCTGACCTCGGCGGCCACCTCGGGACGGAGCAGCGCGGCCGGAGTGGTGCGGCCGTGCAGCCACGGGAAGGTGTCCGCGGCGAGCGCCGCGGGATCGTGGAAGTACGGGTAGCCGCCGAAGATCTCGTCGGCGGCCTCGCCGGACAGGGCCACCGTGGAACGCCTGCGTACCTCGCGGAAGAGGAGATGCAGCGACGCGTCCATCTCGCCCCAGCCGGGCCGGTCCCGGGCGCGCAGTACGGCGTCACGGGCGTCCAGCAGATCGTCGTCCGGGATGAGTACGGAGGTGTGGAGGGTGCCGATGTGCTCGGCGGCGGCCCGGACGAAGGGCGCGTCCGCGCCGGTGCGCCAGGCGTCGGGCGCGCGGTCTGCGCTGCCCGGGAAGTCCACCGAGAAGCTGGTCACCTTGGAGTGGCCCGCGCGCTCCCGCGCCGCCGCCGCGAGGGCCGTGACGGCGCTGGAGTCGACACCGCCGGAGAGCAGCGTGCAGAGCGGGACATCGCTGAGGAGCTGGCGTTCGACGGTGTCGGCGAGCAGCGCCCGTACGGTCTCGCGCGTGGTCGTGGGATCGTCGGGATGGACGCGGGCGGTGGGTCGCCAGTAGAAGGCGGTACGTGTCGCTCCGCGCCGTACGGTGACGGTCTGGCCGGGCAGCACCTCGTACAGTCCACGGAAGATGCCGTGGCCCGCGGTCGGCGCGGCGGGCAGGGCGAACAGTTCGGCCATGCCCTCGGCGTCGAGTTCGGCGTGGAAGAGCGGATGGGCGAGTACGGCCTTGGGCTCGGAGCCGAAGAGCACTCCGGAGGCGTGCGGATGCCAGTACAGCGGCTTGACGCCCAAGTGGTCGCGGACCAGCAGGAGTTCCTGGTTGCGGTCGTTCCACAGCGCGTACGCGAAGATGCCGTTGAAGCGGCGGGGCGCGTCGGCGCCCCACTGGAGATGGGCGCGGAGGACGACCTCCGTGTCGGAGCGGGTACGGAACTCATGGCCGAGCGAGCGCAACTCCTCACGCAGCTCAGGGTAGTTGTACAGCTCGCCGTTGTAGGTCAGCACCGTGCGCGGTCCGTCGCCGGTGGTCGCGCCCATGGGCTGGGCGCCGTCGTCGGGAGCGATGACGGCGAGTCTGCGATGGCCGAGGGCGGCGTGCCGGGAGAGCAGGACGCCGGAGTCGTCCGGACCGCGGCAGGCGAGCGTCTCCGTCATCGCCCGGAGCGTCGCCTCCTCGCTCCGGAGATCGGTTTCCCAGTCGATCCAGCCGGTGACTCCGCACATCATGGCTCCTGGAGTTCGTCGGTGGGGGAGGGCGCGGCGGCCGGGGCGGGAGGCGCGGTGGCCTCCCAGCGGCAGCCGTGCCCGGTGGGGCCGGTGCGCAACTGGTGCGCGGGCACATAGCCCTTGGCGCGGATATTGGCGCTCAGGGCCTCGGTGCAGTACGTGCAGGGCGAGGCGAGAGTGAGCCGTACGCCGTTGCGGCGGGCCTGTTCGCGGTAGTCCCAGATGGCGCAGTGCGTGATGGTGAGCGCGGCGTGTGTGAGGCTCGTCGGTACGGAGTCGTCCTCGAACTCGTCCGCGGACTCGTCGTCGAACTCGTAGTCGGAACCGTAGAGTTCGGCCTGACGGGCGATCCGGTGGACGGGATCGCCGGCGCCACGGCCGTGGTCGGGTTCCACCTGGCGGTGCACTCCGGCGTTGGCACGGGCCCAGTCGGCGAGTATCGCCTCGCCGTAACGGGCCACGAGGAAACGTTCCATCAGTGCTTGGTCCCGGAAGAAGACACGCTGCCACTCGGCGGCCGGTGCGGTGCGCGGATCCGGCAGATCGGCGAACAGCTCGGCCTGGAGGGCGAACCAGTCGGTCAGATGTACCTCGTCGCCGAGCGAGGCGAGCAGCCCGGTGAGACCGGCCTCGGCCTCGTGGAGCCGCTGCCGCCACAGGGCGGAGCGCTCCGCGTCGGGCATCGAGCGGTACGGATTGCGGGACTTCTCGGGTCGTACGGCGCCGCCGGCCGTGCCGTCGTCCGGCAGGACCGTCGTCCGGGCGCGTCTGCTGTCGGCGGATTCCGTCTCGGGCGGCGTACCGGCACCGTGCGCGGCGGTGTCGCGCGAACCGGCGCGGGCGATGCCTCCTTCGGCCGCATCGCTCATCGGGATCTCCTTGGCCAGGCGTGGAAGAGGACCGGGCGACTTCTGGTCCGCCCGTAACGCTAGGTACGCGGCCAGGGCCCCCAGAAGCCCCGAACGGAGTCGGTAACGGCGACGATGAGCCCACGCGGGATACTCCAAAGGTCGCCCGGCGCGGGCGCGTCGGCGTGCACACAAAAGGGCGGGCACCCGTGAGGGGCCCGCCCTTGAGTCGGTCCTGAGCGCTAGGTTCTGTCCGGCCTGGACGGCGCTGTTTGTCCGGGCCGCTGTCGCGCCGGTGTTACGGGTACGGCGCGGCGCGCGGCGCCGTACCGTGTCCTCGCCTTCGGCGGGCGTGCGCGCCGTACGCCCTTGGCCAGGTCAGCCCGCCAGGCCGTGGCGGTGGGCGTAGAGCGCTGCTCGCAGGCGGTCCGACTGGCCCGTTTTGCGCATCGCCTGGGTGAGGTGCTTCTTCACCGTCGCCTCCGCGAGGGCGAGTTCGCGGCCGATCTCCGCGTTGCTCAGACCTCGGGCGAGCTGCGCGAGCACCTGGCGTTCGCGGCCCGTCAGCCCGCAGTGCTGCGGCAGTGGTTCGCCCGCGTGGCCGGCCAGGCTGGCCGGATGGACCTGGACCGGCGGTGGCGCAGGCAGGAAGACCGTCGCTCCGGCCGCCGCCATCGACACCGTACTGATGATCCGGTCCTCCGCCAGTTCGAGCGGGAAGCAGCCGCTCGCTCCGGCGAGCAGCATCCGGCTCGCCTCGGTGGTGCTCTCGGCCCGTCGCAGCAGCAGCACCCGCGCGCCCGGGAAGCCCTCCGGGCCGCGCAGCCGCACCACGGCGGACAGATCGTCGCCCAGCGTGTCGCCGCCGCCGAGCAGGATGACGTCCGGACGGATCCTGCGTACGGCTTCCAGCGCCCGGTCCGGATTGCCCGAGCTGCCGACCACCGCCATGTCCGGCACGGGCCCCAGCACACTGCGCAGTCCCGCGCACGCCACCGGATGGCGCTCCACCAGGAACACCCGCGTGGGCAGCGTCTCGCGGTGGGCGGACTCCGTGCACAACGGATGGCCGCAGGTGCAGCCCACGGGCGCCGGGTTGAGCCGCGGCGAGGCCGTCAGGCCCGCTCTGCGGTCCTCCGGCTCGGCGAGCATCTGATGGCCCGCGATCAGATCGAGCGGATTGTCGATCTCGGTGTGCAGCGCCTCGGGGCCCGTACGCCCGAGCAGCGCGCGCGACGCACGGCGCGCCGGCTGCCGTCGGCCGCGCCCGGCGCCCGGATCCGCCTCGGTCAGGAGTTCCATGACTGCCCACCCCTCCGGCGGAGGGAGACGGTCGTTCTGGGAGCACGTTCTCGGAAGTGGTATGGCATCGCGCTGCGTTCCCCTCGGATACGACGGTGACGCCGGAGTTCTCCGCGTATCCCTGGCCTGCCATCAGGTCGGCGGTGACCTGGGCTGAGGGACGGAAAGGGCCCGGCAGGAGGAGAGGGCGCCGCTGTTCGGGGAAGAGCCGAAGGTCAGCGCCGCACGAGGGCGCTACACAGCTCGTCGAAGCACCTGCGGTGCCACGAGCCGCCGATACCGACCAAGGTGAAGTCGGTGCACGGAATAGCCATATTTACAGCCTAGTAAGGGGCTTGCTGCGGGTCAATATCGGCCAGGGCAGCACCGGTCACACTCACCCGTGTACCGGGTCCACCGGATCCTATGACCTCGGGTATCAGCATGAACTGTTGCCTGGCTGACCGGTGTTGACATCCCTCATTCTTCGACTCGGCGGCCCGGTCCGGCCTCACCGGGCCCGACGGCGCCGTGCCGGTCCATCCTCGCGACCGAACCCACGCGACCGAGAGGCTCCGACGACCGTGGCCGTACTCCGGTCCTACCGCGGTCCTACTGCGGTCGTTTCGCGCGGACGGCCTTCCGTACGGACGACCTTCCGTACGGACGGACCTTCCGACCGGGCGCCGACGGCGGTTCCGTACCGGCCGTCCCGGGACCGTGCCACCGAACCGCGCCGCGCCGCCACTCCGAACTCCTGGAAGGACCGCTCATGTTCCGCCGCCCACGCCCGTCCGCCGCCGGTCGCCCCGGTGTCCTCGCCCGGCGGGCCGACGGGTGAGGCGCTTTCTGCTGCGCCGGCTGCTGCTGGCCGTGCCCACCGTGCTCGGCGTCACGGTCGTGGTCTTCCTGACGGTCGCCCTGATCCCGGGCGATCCGGTCAGCGCCCTGCTCGGGCCCGGCGCGCCGCCGGAGTCCAGGCGGGAGCTGACCGAGCGGCTCGGCCTCGGTGAGCCGGTGCCGGTCCAGTACGTGAACTGGCTCTGGCACGCGCTCCACCTCGACCTCGGTGTCTCCATCTCCGCACAGCGCCCGGTGATGGAGACGCTGCTGCCCGCGCTCGGCCAGACCTTGCTGCTCACCGCCGTCGCGTTCGCACTGGTCGTCACCGGCGGCACGGTGCTCGGCGCGCTCGGCGCCCTGCGTCCCCGAGGAGCGCTGGGACGGCTGTCCGGCGCGCTGAACACGCTCGCGGTGTCCGCTCCTCAGTACTCGGTGGCGCTGCTGCTGATCGCCGTTTTCGCCGTATGGCTGCGCTGGCTGCCCGCGGGCGGCACGCACGACGTCTTCGGCGGCGGTGGCCCGTTCGACCTCGTACGCCATCTCGTGCTGCCCGCGACCGCCGCCGCGCTCGTACCACTGGGCCTCACCGCCCGGGTGTTCCGTACCGCGCTCGGCTCCGTGCTCACCTCGGACCTCGCGGACAGCCTGCGGGCCCGAGGGCTGAGCCGGACCGCCGTACTGCGGCACTGTGTCCACAACGCCTCGCCCGCCCTCCTCACCATCGGCGGGCTCCAGCTCGCCTATCTGCTGGAGGGAGTCGTCTTCGTGGAAACTCTCTTCGCCTGGCCGGGAGTCGGACGGCTGCTGTACGACGCGCTCACCGCGCGGGACCTTCCGCTCGTCCAGGGCGGAGTACTGCTGGTCGCGGTCGCGTTCGTCGGCATCAACATCCTGGTCGACGCGGCGCACGCGCTCATCGATCCCCGGGTCAGGAGCGCGCGATGACACAGCCGACCGTCATGACACATACACAGAACGCACAGAGGGAACAGAAGGCGCGGAAGACACAGAAGGCGCGGCCGGTACGAGGACGGTACGGGCCTGGGCTGCTGGTGCCCGCCGGGCTGGCCGCCGTCCTTCTGCTGCTGGCCGTCGCCGGGCCCTGGCTCGCTCCGCAGGACCCGGTCGCCGGAAGCCTGGACGACCGGCTGCTCGGCCTCTGGACACCGGGTCATCCGCTGGGCACCGACACCCAGGGCCGGGACATGCTGAGCCGGCTGATCGTGGCCGTACGGCCGTCCCTGATCGGCGGGCTGCTGCCGGTGGCCGTCGCGGCCGTGGCCGGCACGCTGCTGGGCGCAGTCGCCGGTCTCGCCGGACGGATCACCGAGCAGGCCCTCCTCCGTACGCTCGACGTGCTGTACGCGTTCCCCGGGGTGCTGCTCGCCATCGCCGTCGCCTCCCTGCTGGAACCGGGACTGAGCACCACCGTGATCTCCCTGTCCTTTGTGCTTACTCCGGCGGTGGCCCGCGTCTCCTTCACCGAGGTGCAGCGCATCCGTACCGCCGAGTATCTGGAGGCGGCCCGCGTGAGCGGCGCGGGCCGTACCGCCGTGGTGCTCCGTCAGGTCGCTCCGGTTGTGGCTCCCGTCGTCCTGGTCTACTGCTCGTCGCTCGTCGGCCTGGCCATCGTCTACGCGGCCGGGCTCTCCTTCCTCGGACTGGGAGTGGCGCCGCCCGACCCGGAATGGGGCGCGATGCTGGACGAGTCGCGGCCGGCCCTGCTGACCCATCCGGCCGTCGCGGTGCTGCCCGCGCTCACCATCCTGGCCGTCTCGGTGGTCTTCAACACGCTCGGCGACGCGCTGCGCGTACGGACCGGCGACAGCCGGGCGCTGCTCCCGGAGGCCGTCCGATGAGCAGTCCCGCATCGAGCGCGTCGGCGAGCCGTCCCGTACTGAGCCCGGCAGCCGGCCGTCCCGAACCGAGCGCGTCAGCCAGTCGTTCCGAACCGAGCCCGGCAGCGCTGTCCGTCACGGAACTGACCGTCCGCTACCCGGGACCGGCCAGTCCCGTCCTCGCCGTCGACCGTGTGACACTCACCGTCGAACCGGGCGGCGCGCTGGTCCTCGTCGGTGAATCGGGCAGCGGCAAGACCACCGTGGCCAGAACGGTCCTCGGACTGCCCGGCCACGGCGCCGAGGTCACCGGGCGCGTAGAGCTCGACGGCACCGATCTGCGTCCGCTGGACGAGCGCGCGCTGTCCCGGATACGCGGCCGGCGCATCGGATATGTACCGCAGGACCCGACGGGATCGCTGGATCCGCTGCGCCGGATCGGCTCCCAGCTCACCGAGGTACTGCTGCGCCACGGCATCGCCACCGGGCGTCGGGCGGCACGCGCGGCCGTGCCCGGTCTGCTCGAACGGGCCGGGATTGACGAGCCGGACCGGATCGCCCGCAGCTATCCGCACGAGCTGTCCGGCGGACTGCGCCAGCGGGCGGCGATCGCCCTGGCCGTGTCCTGTGTCCCCGGACTTCTGGTGGCCGACGAGCCCACCACCGCCCTGGACGCCGTGGTCCGCTCCCAGATCCTCGATCTCTTCGCGTCCCTGCGCGCCGTACACGGAATCGCTCTGCTGATGGTCACCCACGACCTCACCGCGGCACGGCGGATCGGCGGCCGGGTCGCCGTGATGCGCGGCGGCCGGATTGTCGAGTCGGGAGACGCGGAGCAGGTGCTCTCCCGCCCCAGGCATCCTTACGCGGCCGAACTGGTGGCCGCCGGAGAGGCGGGCCATCGATGACCGAGGCCCTGCTCTCCCTCACCGGAGTGACCAAGCGCTACCCGGGCGGCGGAGCGACCAAGCATGACGCGGACGGCGGCGGCCGGCCCGCCCTGGACCGGGTCTCGTTGACCGTGGCTCCGGGCGAGACGGTCGGACTGGTCGGCGAGTCCGGCTCCGGGAAGTCCACGCTCGCCCGGCTGAGCCTCGGTCTGCTCGCGCCGACGCTGGGTACCGTACGGTTCGCCGGGCACGATCCGTACCGGCTGCGCGGCCGGTCCGCCCGGCCCGTACGCGCCCGGTTGCAGTTCGTGCCGCAGCATCCGCGCGGCTCGCTGAACCCGGCCCTGCGGGCAGGTGAGGCGGTGGCCTTCGCCCTGCGGACACAGGGCACGCCTCGGCGTGAACGGGCCGACCGTACCGCCGAGTTGTTCCGTCAGGTCGGGCTCGATCCGGCGCTGGCGCTGCGCTATCCGCGTGAGCTGTCCGGAGGGCAGCTCCAGCGGGTGGCCGTGGCCCGAGCGCTGGCGACCGGTCCCGAGCTGGTGGTCTGCGACGAACCGACCTCGGCGCTCGATCTCCGGGTCCAGGCGCAGGTACTGGATCTGCTGGTCGAGCTCCAGGAGAGCCGAGGGCTCGCGTATCTCTTCATCTCCCACGATCTGGCCGTGGTCCGCCGGCTGGCCCACCGGGTGGTGGTGCTGCGGCAGGGCCGGGTGGTGGAGGAGGGCCAGGCCGCGGATGTCTGGGCGGCGCCCGGCCATCCGTACACCCGGGCACTGCTGGCCGCCGCGAAGGCGCCGTCCGGTACGGCTGGCGCTGGTACGGCCACCGCTGGTACGAGCGCCACCGTCGCTACGGGTGCCGCCGCCGGCGCGGCTGCCGCCACCGACGCAGCTGCCTCGGCAGATACGGCCGCCATCCCTGGCCCCGCCACCGCCCTCGGTGCCACCGCCGTCGAGCCCTCCGCGCCGCTCTGACCGGCCCACGCCCAGCACATGCCGACCGCTGACCGACCGCCGACCGACCTTCGATCCATGGAATCCCGCACACAGAGGACCGATATGACGCACCGCCATCCTCACCACCACCGCGGCCGAGCGAGAACCGCCCTGTCCGCCGGGGCCCTGCTCTCCGCCACGGCCCTGCTGATCACCGCCTCCGGCTGCGCGCCCGGCTCCGACGCCGGAGGCGGTACGGGGTCCTCAGGACCGGGCGGCACTCTGGTCATCGGCGCGACCGGAAAGCTGCCCAACACCGACACCGTGATCGGCGGCGCCGGTTTCGAGGGCAAGCGGCTGGTCAGCTTCCAGCTCTACGAGGGCCTCACCCGCTACGACCTGTCCACCACGGACGGTCCGCCGCCCGTCACCGGCGCGCTCGCCACCTCCTGGAAGGTCGCGGCCGACAAGAAGACCTGGACCTTCACCCTGCGCAAGGGCGTCACCTTCCAGGACGGCACACCGTTCAACGCCGACGCGGTCCTCTTCAACCTCGACCGCTATCTCGACAAGAAGAACGAGTACTACACCGACGCCCTGGGCGCCGCGGCGGGCGAGTACGCGGGCGGGATCACCGCGTACCGCAAACTCGGCGCCGAGCAGGTCGAGTTGGTCACCAAGGAGCCCAACGGCCACTTCCCCGAGGACCTCGCCCACGTTCTGATCGCGAGCCCTACCGCCGTACGCGCCACCGGCTCGGCCGACTTCGCCAAGCACCCGGTCGGAACAGGTCCGTTCGCCTTCAAGTCCCAGAAGGCGGGCGAGCAGATCGAACTTGTCGCCAACAAGACGTACTGGCGCGGCGCGCCCAAGCTCGACAAGCTGGTCGTCAAGGCGCTGCCGGACGCCGCCGCCCGTACCGCCGCGCTGCGCTCCGGCTCCGTCAACTGGATCGAGTATCCGAACCCGGACGACATCGAGAGCCTGAAAGCCGACGGTGTGAAGGTGGTCACCAACAGCTACGACCACCTCTGGTACTGGATCCTCGACACGGAGAAGGGCCCTTGGAAGGACCCGAGGGTCCGGCAGGCGGCCAACTACGCCGTCAACCGCGAGGCGATCGCGGAGAAACTGCTGCACGGCACCGCTGATCCGGCCTACCAGGCCGCTCCTCGGGCGACACTCGCGTACGACAAGTCCGGCGACCTCTACGGGTACGATCCGGCGAAGGCCAAGGCACTGCTCGCGGACGCCGGTTACGCGGGCGGATTCAGCACCTCCGTGACCGTGCCCACCGGAGGATCGGGCAATCTGCTGCCGGTGCCGATCGCCGAGGCGCTGCAACGGGATCTGTCCGCGGTGGGCATCAAGGTGGAGCTCCGTACCACCGACTGGTCCACGCTGATCGGCGCGGAGGCGAAGGGCGAGGTGGCTCTCGGCTCCGACGCCATCGCCCAGTCCACCACGCTCTTCCAGTCCGAGGCGCTGCTCCCGCTGTTCATCGGCAGCAAGAGCCCGTTCTGGACCGGCCACTACAGCAATCCCGAGGTGGACGCGCTGCTCGCCTCGGCGGCCGGCTCGCCCGATCAGGGCAAGCGGCAGGCCGACTACCGGCAGGCCCTCGCCAAGGTGACCGAGGACGCGCCCTGGCTCTTCGTCGTCAACGACCGCAATCCGCGGGCGCTCGCGCCCACCGTCCATGGACTGGTGCAGCCGCAGTCCTGGTTCCTGGACCTCACCACGGTACGGGTCGGCAAGTAACCCTCGTACAACCCTCGTACGGCACCGCACGTAACCTCCCGTACGGCACGAAAGGACGGCCGGTTCCATGACCGCCGAGCAGCCACCGCACCACCATCCCGTTGTGACTCCGCCGGCCAAGTGGGGCATCACACTGCCACTGCCGGGACTGACCATCGACCGGCACCGCTTCCTGGTGGAGCGGCTGCCCGACCTCGGCTACACGGATGTGTGGAGCGCGGAGGGCGGTGGCACCGACGCGTTCACTCCGCTGGCGGCGACCGCCGCGTGGTCGCCGTCCCTGCGGATCGCGACGGGGATCGTACCGGTGCACACCCGTGGGCCGGCCGTCCTGGCACAGACCGCCGCGACGCTGGCCCAACTCGCTCCGGGCCGACTGCTGTTGGGGCTCGGTGCCTCGGTGCCCGCCCATGTCACCGACATCAACGGCATCCCGTTCGACGAACCGTTCAAACGCACCAGGGACGTCCTGCGGTTTGTCACCAGGGCGCTGCGCGGGGAGTACATCGCCGGGGACTTCGACACCTTCTCCATCACCGGCTACCGGCTGCCGCATCCGCCGGCGGAACCGGTGAAGGTGATCCTCGGGGCGCTCAGGCCCGGCATGCTGCGGCTGGGATTCACCGAGGGCGACGGAGCCATCTCCAATCTGCTCTTCCCGGAGGACGTCCCGAAGGTGCTGGACGCGGTCGGCCCGCAGCCGCCCGGCAAGGAGCTGGTGGTGAAGGTGTTCGTTTGTCCCACCGAGGACACCGACTACGCGCACCGCGCGACCCGGCCGTTCCTCGCCTGGATCCTCAACCGTGAGCCGTACCGGAAGTTCCACGAATGGCTGGGCCACGGCGAACTGCTGCGCGCGTCGCACGAGGCATGGGCGGCGGGAGACCCGGAGGCGGCGCAGAAGGCGCTCCCGGACGAGGTGGTCGACGGGCTGTTCATCAGCGGATCGCCCGAGGAGTGCCGCGAGCGCATCCTGCGCTACAGCCGGCCGGGCGTGACGACGATCCAGCTCTATGTGTCGCTGCCGCCGGAAGTATTCGTGAGCAGGGCGCGGCTACTGGACACACTGGCCCGCCTGGGGCCGCTGGGCCACTGACTGCGGGGCGTTCCGGGCCCGGGGCCGGGCCTGGGCCCGGGCCCGGGTGCTTGCGATCCGCCGACGAGACGGTTGAGGAGTGCGTATGGAACTCGATCTGCGGGGCGGTGTCAGGGCCGCGCCGATCCTGGGCGGTACGCCGCGTGAGCGGCAGGCGCTGCGCTTCGCACCGGATCCGCCGGAGCGCGACGCCGATCCGGACCATGTGGCGCGTACCGCGCGGGAGAACGAGGAGGACGGACTCGACAGCGCTCTGGTGACCCAGTCGAGCTCCTGGCCCGATCCCTGGCTGGTGGCCGCCTGGGCGCTGGCGGCCACCAGCAGATTACGTATAGCCGTGGCGCACCGGGCCGGTACGACGGCTCCCACCGTCGCGGCCCGGGCGCTCGCCACGCTGGACCGGCTCTCCGGCGGGCGGGCCTCGGCCCATGTGATCGTCGGTTCCAGCGACGCGGATGTCGCCAGGGACGGCGACGGCCTGGGGAAGAAGGAGCGCTACCGGCGGGCGGGCGAGTATCTGGAGCTGTTCACCAGGACTCTGACGGAGCGTCAGAGATTCGACTTCGAGGGCGAGTTCTACTCGGTACGGAACGGCGGATCCGGCCTCTGGCCGCGACCGCGCGCCGAACTGCTGTCCTTCGGCGGCTCGTCGCCCGAGGGCGTGGAACTCGCCGCGCGGTTCGCCGAGGTGTACGCGGTCGCTCCCGGCCCGCTGTCCGTGACCCGCAGGCGGATCGCCGAGGCGCGAGCGGCGGCGGCAGCGCACGGCCGGACCTTGCGGATCTGGCGTCACATCACCCTGGTGCTGGCCACGACGGACGAGGAGGCGGTGGAACGGGCACGATCCCTCGGCCGGGACGCCATCCGGCTGGCTACAGGCCCGGACAGCGCCCGCTGGCACCGCGCGGTCCAACTGGACCGGGACCGCGAACGCGGCCGTGCGGATCCCGCCCGAGGCACAGAACAGCTGACCGCCTACGTCCGCCGCTCACTCGCCGGCGCCTTCGTCGGCTCACCACAGAGCGTGGCAGAACGCATCGGCTGGCTCCGGGCCGCCGGCGTGGACATCGTCCAACTGGACATGTCCGTCGAAACGGACGAGGACCGAGACCTCCGCCGAAACCTGGTAACCCGCCTACGCAACGACTACGCCCCACCCCTGCCCCGCACAACCCCCCACTACCGCCGAGGCTGGTGACAGGCCGCGCTGCCCGGCGAGTACCTCTCGTAGCCCCGACCCACGTACTGAGTACTCAACCGGGCCTGTCTCCCACTGACTACTCGTGTTGTTCATGCTGTTCGTGCTCCATCGCTTTGAAGCAGTCTTCGTGTACGTACGCGTCCCAGCCGGGACCGGAGGGAGCGTCCCAGTACACCTTGCGGTGGGGTTCCTCCGGTTCCACGGGCCAGTGGCACGCGTAGCAGCGCTGCGGATCCGCTCGAAAAACTCGGCGTCGTCCAGCTTCTGAAGCCACCGGGGCGAGATTGTCGGTCACTCCGACTGCTCCCTGCGGGCCCTGTGGTTTTCCTTCTCCAGTTGGGGCCGAAGTCGCTCCATGGTGGGGCTGTGTGACCTGTCATCGGCCCACGCGTGGTCCGCCGGTGACTCGGCTCGTTCGGGACAGTTCTCTCCCAACGGGCACTCGCATGGGGGGAACTTGATACCCGACATGAACGGGAGGTCTTCGCTTTCGGACAGTAAGAGGGCGGCTGGTTGGCGGATAGGCTTGCGCATGTCGGCGCTCCTTCGCGGCGTTGACCACGCCCCCCGGGCCGTTCGCGCGGTCGCGGGGGTACTTGCTGAGCACGATGTGTGCTGCCCTACAAGCTTCAGGGCGACGGGGAACTGCCGGAACGGTAAACGGGGAACCCCGCAAGGGACTTCGGGGATCCTCGCCCAGTAGGCCGGGGATACTCTGGGCCACGTCACTTCCGTTCCTGCTAGGTGGCCCATGGACGAACGCGAGACACGACGCAGCGGCTATCCGCTGACCATTCCGGATGCACTGCTGCAGAGCGAGGCCATGCGGGCAGCCTGTGCCACTCGGGACTTTCGAGAGATCTTCCGTCTCGTCAACAGACGGACAGGCTCCAGCCACGCGGCCATGGCAGCCGCTATCGGCAAGATGACCAGTTCACGAGTAAGCGACATCATCCGAGGCGTCCGAGGAGTTCGCGGGCAGGGTGTTATCGAACGTATTTGCGATGGATTCGGCATTCCTGGGCGAATGCTGGACGTGCCTGAACGGCCCTGGGAGAAGGGTTCCCCGGAAGAAAACCACCCATCCGAATCACCGGCTTACTCTGGACCAAGCCAAGAGTCAGCTTATGCGGCGCATCTGGATATTGCAGAGAGCAGCTTCGCACACGCCCTTCCTGACGTGCTCTTGGTCTCGGTATGGATTGAGGGGAGGAAACAGGTCGTGCCTATCAGTCGGCGAACCCTGGTCGCTGGTGCGATTGGCGCCGCCCTGCAAACAACGGACGTGGCGCAAGTTTCCGCACTCAGCCATGAATCCAAACCGGGCTCCGTATTGTTGCCGAAGCTCGACGCGTCCCGAATCGAGGCGGCAACAGCTCATCTCCAGGAAATGTGGCACACACTTGTCCAGGCCGACAATCTTTTCGGTCCGCGCCACGCGCTTGCTTCAGTTCACCAGCAGTTGTCCATCCTCGAATCACTTCTGGAATACGCCAGGGGAGCGCAACGTGCTGAACTGCTGAGACTCGCGGCTCAATACGCCGAGTCTGCCGCATGGCTGCATGAAGACTCCTCGGACATGCAGAGAGCGGCGGAGTGGACGAGCCGGGCCATGGAATGGGCGAATGAGTCCGGCGACCAGACCATGGTCGCATGGACACTTTTCCGCAGAAGCCAGCAGGCCACCACGAGGAAGAACGCGGCGCAGGCTGTGAGCCTCGCTCAGGCCGCCCAACGAAACGAGTCCGTTCTTACCTCGCCCATGCGAGCAGCCGCCATGCAGCAGGAAGCACGTGGGTACGCGTTGGACGCGGATGAAGTTTCCTGCCATAAGCGTCTGGACGAAGCTCACGAGTTTGCAGCCTCGCCGGATACCAAAGGTGACGCTCGCACGGGGCATGGCGATTTCTGCACAGCAAGCTACATCGAGATCCAGCGCGCCAATTGCTGGCTCACCCTGGATCGACCCGATCTCGCCGTTCCGGTTTTTGAAACCGCACTGAACGAACTCCCCGATGCCTACCAGCGAGACCGAGGTCTTGCGCAAGCCCGGCTGGCACTCGCATATGCGGGAATACGGGAATACGACTCGGCGGCAGCGCAAGCCGCCTCCGCACTGAGCATTGCGCGCAGTTCAGGGGCGCTGCGTACGATGCATGAGACGGTGTCCGCAGTGAACGCGCTGGGAGAAGTCCACACATCGCAGGCGGTGTCTCAATTGTTTGACGCCATGAGAGAAGAGACGGATTTCTCGTGATGAATGCGTCTGAGACGGCGGCCATGCGTCGCGCTATCGCAATTTCCGCTCAGGGACTGGGGTCGACCAGCCCGAATCCGCCTGTTGGCTGCGTAATCCTCGACGGTGACGGACGAACGGTTGGCGAGGGATATCACCTACGCAAAGGCGAGCCACACGCAGAGGTCAATGCCCTTACCGCTGCCGGCAAACGGGCGGAGGGCGGAACAGTCGTTGTAACACTGGAACCATGCAACCACTATGGACGCACGCCGCCATGCCGTGAGGCCCTGATCAACGCGAATGTAGCCAGAGTGCTCATTGCTGTCATGGATCCGACGTCGCGCGGTGCGGGCGGGGCGGCACTCCTGCGAAAAGCTGGGGTAGAAGTTGAGCAAGGCTTCCTTGAAGATGAGGCGCTTCTGGTTCTGGGCCCTTGGAAAGCTTCTCTGAAAGATGGCCGACCCTTCATTACATGGATCTATGAAGCAGGGCCGGATGGAAGCCCCAGCCCTCATCTCACGCCAGGAGTCGCGTGTGAAGAATTGAATGCGCTTCGAGAATCACATGATCTGGTGATTGGCCAAGATGGTGTCGAAGAAGGGAGACCGGACAGTCACGGCAGTGATGTATTCAAGCTCCCCTTTGGACCGCTGGGCGGAAATTCCGCTGAGATGGTTCGAACGCTCGGCGACACGGGGTCGCGATCCATTTTGCTGTCCGGTGTGATCGATGAGCTTTCTCCGATCACTTCAGCAGGAATGGTGGATCAAGTAATCGCCTATCTTCCGAAAACGTCATGCTCATGGTCACCCGACACGGATTCGGGCCGAACCATAGCGATCCCGGACGGTTATCGACTGACCGATGTCACTCGACAGGCCACACATGTCCGCCTGGTGGGACGCAGGACCTAATTGGTACTCCAGCGGTAGATCATGATCCGAGAGAGGCGTGTCGGCGAGGGACGGTTGTTATTCCAGCCACATTCCGTCGCGCATGATGACTCTCCCTCGTAGTTCCGGCTCGCCGCGCCAAGCGCGCAGAGTCTTCGGGACCACTCGTACATACAGAAAGGAACCCTCTTCCACGCGTGGATCCCACCCGAACTTGTCGGCGAACGCCTCCGCTGCGCCTCCGGGCACCTCTTGGTCCGGGAAGCACTCCGCCTCGCCCTGGAGGAGCACCACGTCGAAGGTGTCCGGCAGCGCCAGGCGCACGCGCGGCTCTTCGCGGACGTTCCGCGCAGTCACGGAAGTGGCGCTGGTGCACATCCACACCGCTCGCCCATCCCACAAGAACCACAGCGGCACCTGGTGCGGCCCGTGATCTGGGTGAGCCGTCGACACCCATACATCCCGCTCGGTATCGAGCCGCTCCAGAGCGTCGCGCATACGCTCCGCCGTCCGGCGATGAACGATTCCCGTGGTCTCCATGAGGACCGACCCTAGCCAAGCAGGCGCGAAGCGCGCCTGAGGCGCAGGACCTACTCCCAGCGACCGATGAACCCCTCGGCTTTTGGCTCGGGGTGACCAACTTCGGTGCTCGGAGTGGCCGGCGGAAGTGCTCAGTCACACTTGTCTTCGGTAGTGGATGGCTCGTGACCGCGCCTGGTGGCTGCGCCGCCAGGCGGACCAGCTGAGCCGGTGGGCCGGGCCATGAACGGGCCGGACAACAACACTGATGAACAGGTGCTGGATCTTGTTGCAGGTCAGCGGGATCAGGTTGTCCGGCGTGGGGCGGTGTGCGTGTTCGTCGGCGCGGACGACGGCGAGGAAGGCATGGGCCGGCATCGCGAGGGTGACCCAGCGGGCCCAGAAGGGTAACGGCGGACCTGGTACTCATCCAGTCCGGTCGGCCCCTTCTCACTTTGGAAGGTTTCCTCCACCCGACATCTGGAACCTGCCACCTTGATCAGGGTGGCCAGGGATGCCGACATGGTGGAGTGACAGCGGTAGTAGGCGAGTTCACCGGTGGTGCCGTTGCGACGGCGTCGAGCACCTCCACGACGAGGTCGCGGTGCCAGTCGTCGGCGAGACCGGCGACATGAAGAAAGGCACCCACACCGTCGGGGTCCAGCGCCAGTACACCGGCACTGCCGGGCGGATCGAGAACTCCCAGGTCGCTGTCCACCAGCAGTTCTTGCGCGGCAGGTCAGACAGCAGACCAAGCACCAACCGCCCAGCCCGCAGGCGGGGTTCGACCCGCGCGAACCGACCCGCGATCCGGCCCATGGCCACCTCGAACGCCTTCCGCCAACGGACGGGATCCATGCTGTGACCTGCGGCTACCGTCTCTTCGTAAGTCCACACAACTCACGATGATCAACGGTGGCCGCACCCGTCTCCGCACCGGCCTCGACCAGCAAGATCACGATCTACAGCTGGAGTATCAGGCGACTGCCTCCAAGACTTCTCGCACCTCTGGTACTGAGGCAAACTCTTGGAGCCGTTCAACTACTGTCTGAATACGTTCAGTGATGCGCTCAGAAGCGATGTCGCCTGACATGGCGATCACTCGTGCTGCTGTCGCTGCTGATTCTTCGGGCTCGTTGGCATCTGCGTACGCAATTGCCAACCACGAGGAATAGAGCGCAAGTTCACGTGTTCGTGTGACGTCGTACCGGCTGAGCACCCTTTGCAGGATTGGCGCGGCGCGTAGCGGTTTGTGCAGTTCGGTGTAGACCCGAGATTCCATGACCGTCAACTCGTCGTGTGACACCCAATACAGGTACGGCGGCGATTCCTCCCCATCACTCTCGTCCAGGGCTTCTCTTGCCTGTGCAAGCGCACGCATTGCTGGCTGGGGCTCATGGGCTTGAGTGTGAGCCCATGCCAACCGATCCAGTGCCAAGGCGCGGGCCTTTGGTGGTGCGTCATCAGCCAGTCCTGCGGTAGCAAGCTGTACAGCCTTCACGGCCTCGCCGTTGTTGCTCCACATGTAGGCCAGACTGCCCGCCAGGTTGCCAACCAGCGTTTCAGCGTTGGCTTGCTTGGCCGCGCTTAAACCTAGTTGATAGATGCGCTGCGCCTCGTCTTGGCGGCCGGCGTCCGCAGCAATGAACCCTGCAATCTGTGCGAGTTCGCCGATCTGGCAAAGCAAGGAGTTGCCGATTTCCTCGGTGTGGCTGCCTTCTCGATAGAGCTTCACTGCGGAACGCAGTTCTCGTAATGCAGGGCCGATCAGGTCTCCTCCTGCCAGAACATCGTCTGCAAGCCGTAGGCCGTGAATGCGACCAGCCAGACCTTCTACGTCCCCCATGCCCACGCGCCTGCCCTGCTTTGTTTTCAGGGGAGCGAGTGGTTCCCCTTCGGGCAGGAAGTCGTCAACCGTCTGCGGAGCGACGGACTGCGTGGCCAATGCTGCTTCGAACTCTTCGAGCGGCACACCGAGAGCAAGAGCGAGCGCAGGTAGCCAATCGCGGGGCGTCCGCTTCCCCTTCTCGTACCGGTAGATATCGCCGCGGGTGAGGGAATCCACCGGCATACCGACAGCGCGGCATATCTCAACGGCCAAGCGCTGTTGGCTCCAGCGCTTGGCGATACGGAGTCGCCGGATCATGTGGGCCAGGCTCTCACCGTGCATACGTCCAGTGTGGCCTACAGCGGTCCTACATGGGGCCGCTGTGCACGAGTCGGTCAGCCCGGAACCGTGGCAAACGAAAGGACCCCGCGACCGCGTGAATGGCGGCCCGGGGCTTGGCCGGAGCTCGGTGGAGGAGCAACGACATGAGAAACGGTATCTGGCAAAGGGGTGACGACGGAGGCGGCCTGTGGACATGTGCCGCCCGTCTCGCTGAGCCCCTGCTTCAACGCCTATTCGAATCGGCGGAGCGCCAACCTGAGAAGGATCTCGATGGGCATCCGCGCTGCGTCTGGATGGCCCGCGAGGAACTGCGCAAGACACTTGCTGGATGGGGGCTTTCGGAGCTGGAGGAGTACGCCGTACTCGTCCTCTCGGAGTTGCTGACCAATGCTGTAGAACACGGCTGCGGGGAGGGTGCTGGCGTCGAGACGCGTTACGTTTCGCGTCCGTGCGGGCTCCGCGTCGAGGTGCGCGATGCATCGCCCAAATGGCCTGACCAGTGGGAACCTGGGCCGGGGGAAGTGAACGGGCGGGGGCTCGGGATCGTCGAGGCGCTGTCGGATCAGTGGGGCTGGTGGTACCGGCGCGGGCACGGCAAGACGGTATGGGCTGAGCTGTCGCTTCGCCAGGGGCCAGAGGACGGTCTCCTCCATGGGTGATGAGCGACGCAGGCGGGCCGTCATGGTCGGGACTGGGGGCCGGGGACCGGGTGAGGGCTGCTGGACCTGGACTGGCTGCCACGAAGTGGCTACGCCGCCTTTGTGCTGCTGTCCGATGTGCTCGCGCCCCACGGGCATGGAGGACCACACGCGGGAACACTCGCGCGCTGACGAACCGGACAGCGCGGCCATGGCGCAGCTCCGGCCCCTCATCCAGCAGGACACCGCGCAGCGCCGTCACGAAGTCGGCTTTCTGGGGCGGCGGCTGTGACCGGCAAGCCCGTCCCGGGGGATCTCTCGCGAAAGCCTTTGCGGACTTCAAGCAGTGCCACTTCTACCAAGAAAGCGACGACTACCCCCTTGTCCCGTGATCCACGCCCACGCATCACCTTTCATGACGAGACTCCGCGCTGCTACGCGTGCCACTGGCCCGTGGAACCGGAGGAACCCCAACGCAGGGTGTACTGGGACGCTCCTTCCGGTCCCGGCCGGTACATGCCCGTACACGAAGAGTGCTTCAAAGCGATTGAGTACGAACAGCGCGACGACCCCGAGTAGTCGTGGGAAGACAGGCCCCTGGGTTCGGCTCGGGTGATGGGGGCGTCGCCGCTCAGAGCTGGGCGTCCACCTCCGCGATGAGCTCCGCCGCGGTGGCGCCCGGTCCTACTCGGACATCGAAGTTGTAGCCCTCATCACAGAACACCAGGTCGACAGCATCTGGCATCAACCGGCGCAGCAAGCAAGCGAGCTGGGCAGAATCCGCCAGGGCCGCATCCAAGTAGAGGCCCGTTTCATCCTCTGGCAGGAACACCTCACCGGGACCTTCATTCGTGCAGAAGCTCCAGCTGAAGGCACATGCCTCACTTCGCCGCGTCGGGTCGGTTTCGACCTCTGCCCAAAGATCCGTGATCGCGGAAGTCACGACGGCCGAGCTGGCCCTCCAGGTGGTGGTCGAGCCATCGAAGAACGCCATGAACGCGGCCATGCCGTGTGTCTACCACGCCCGTCTGCACATCCCGGGCATCGGCCGAGCGGGGGTCCAGTGGTACCCCTCTGGGGCGCTGACCACCGTCCGGTGGCGGCCTAGCCTGGGGGTATGAGTGACTTCTCCACCGGTGCCTCCGGCCCGACCGGCTCCTCCGAGGGTGGGGGCAATGCGGAATTGCGGGAGTTTCTGCGCTCGCGGCGGGCCAGGATCACGCCTGAGGAGGTCGGGCTGTCTCCGCAGGGTGGGGTTCGGCGGGTGCCTGGGTTGCGGCGTGAGGAGGTTGCTCGGCTTGCCGGGGTGAGCGTCGACTACTACGTACGTCTGGAGCGTGGACGTACGGCGAGTGTTTCCGAGAGTGTGCTTGACGCCGTCGCTCGGGCGCTGCGGCTGGATGAGACGGAGCGTGGTCATCTCTTCGCCGTGGCCAGGCGCAGCCGCGCGCGTCGTCGGCCGATGGCGCCGCAGCGGGTACGGCCCGGGCTGTACCGGGTGCTGGAGACCGTCGGTGACTCTCCGGCCATGGTCCTCGGCCGCCGTATGGACGTCCTGGCCACCAACCGGCTGGCGCGGGCCCTGTTCACCGACTTCGACGCGCTGCCGCACCGGGAGCGGAACATGGTCCGCTACATCTTCCTCGACGAGTCCGCCCGCGAGCTCTACACCGACTGGGAGTCCTCCGCCCGGGGCACCGTCGCCTCCCTGCATCTGTACGCCGGACGCCATCCCGACGATCCGCTCCTCGCCGAGCTGATCGGTGAACTCTCGCTCGGTGACGAGGACTTCCGCCGCTGGTGGGCCGACCACGACGTCCTCCGCCGCACCCATGGCAGCAAGCGCTACCACCATCCCGTGGTCGGCGATCTCGACCTGGAGTACGAGGCCCTCACACCCGCCGGCGACCCCGAGCAGACGCTCGGCCTCCATACCGCGGAACCCGGCTCACCCTCCGAGCAGGCCCTCCGGCTGCTCGCCAGCTGGACGGCGCCCGAAAGGGACGTACAGGGGAGGAGGGATGTACAGGAGAGGGACGAGCGGGAGCGTCGCCACGGGTCGGGCCCAGGGCGGTGATCCCGTGGGCTACTGCGACGCCGACAGCTCGCAGAGCGCCGAGCGGTTCGGCTGGTCGGTCTTGGTGATCAGGCTGGCGATGTGCTTCTCGACCGTGCGCGGCGAGATGTAGAGACGGGTCGCGATGGCCTTGTTGCTCAGCCGCTCCGCCAAGAGCTGGAAGACCTCGTACTCCCTGACCGTGACACCCCGGGTACGCAGCGAAGCCGGGATCCGGTTGCTGCCGACACGGTGCTGGCGGACCGGCGCGCCGATCCCGCGCAGCAGCGCGCGGCAGGCGCCCGCGACCGCAGGTATCGAGGCCTGCTGGAAGTGGTGCTCCGCCTCGCGCAGCCAGGCCTCCGGCTCGCCCCAGCCGTCGGCGTGGGCCGCCTCCGCGACCAGACGGTGCCCGAGATGGCGCGCGGTGGGATGGGCGGCGGCGGTGTCATGTGCCTCATGGGCGGCCTCCGTCGCCGCCGAGGGCTTGCCCTCCCGGCCGAGGAGCACGGCATCGGCGAGCAGGACGAAATGACGGTTCCACCGCATCTGCGCGGCCGAGGCGCCCGCGACCTCGCGGAACCGCTCCCGGCCCGCCGTCCCGGCCAGTACGTCCAGCAGCAGCCCGACGCCATGGCGGCCGTCCAGATGGAAGGTGGTCGGATTCTCCGCCGTCAGTACGCGTACCTCGTCCAGCTCCCGGACCGCCCGGGGCCGGTCCTCCTCCAGCAGCGCGCAGAAGACCCCGGCGAGACCGAGGAGCAGCGGTTCCTCCTGGGAGCCGGTGCCGCCCATACGCCGGAACTCGGCCACGGTCCGGTCCATCGCCGCGCGGTCGCCCTGGTGCGCGGCGCTCGCCGCCCTGGCCATCAGCACATAGCGGGCCACCGGTGTCAGCCGGAGCCGGGTCGCCATGGTCAGGCACTCCTCGCTCAGCTCCCGGGCTCCGGCGAATTCGCCGAGCAGCACCCTGTTCAGGACGAGGATCCCGTCGATCGAGTAGACGACCGGGACAGCGCCGAGCCGCTGGGCCTCCTCCCGGGCCTCGGCCAGCGTCCTGGTGTCGCCCGCGGCCAGCCAGTGGATACCGCCGAGACGGGTGAGCGCGTACATCCGCTGGAGCGGCAGACCGTGCCGGTCGGCCGTCTCCAGAACCTGCTGGAGACAGGCCGACGCCTCGCTCAGATCCCGCTCCCTGGCCAGTACTCCGAGCAGCTCCCAGGCCTGGCAGGCGACCAGCGGCAGATCGTGCCGCTCCGCCGCGTCGATCGCCCGGCTGACCAGCTTTCCCGCGCGCTGTGTACGGTTCGGTCCCGGTGTGTCGAGAGTGAGATGCGCCGCCACCACATCGATCTGCGCGGCGTACACCTCGTCCGGCTCCGGGCCGAGGAGCGAACGGGCCCTGGCGATCTGGTCGTTGCCGTCGGCCCAGCGGCCCGCCACATGCGCGACCTGCGCCAGCCTGGTGTGCAGGGCCGCGAGCCTGGGCGCGCCGAGCCCGCCGCCGACCAGTTCCCGCAGACTGTCCGCGAGGCTCAGCGCGCGCTCCACATCGCCGGTCTCGGCCAGCGCGGGCAGCAGTGCCTCCAGCGCCTCCGCGCGGGCCAGTGTGTCAGGGCCCGTGGCCAGCAGCCGTTCGGCCCGGTCGAGCAGCGCCACCGCGGAGCCGACCGCGCCGTCCGCGAGCGCGCGGCGTCCCGCCTCGGCGAAGAGCCGCCCTGCCCGCAGCGCGTCCCCGGCGTCCGAGCGCAGCGACGCGACCAGCGGGCACCAGTCGCCCTCAAGGCCCGGGTGCAGCGTTTCGACCGCGTCCGCCGCGCGCTCGCAGAGACCGGCCCGGGCGATGGGCGTGAGCTGCGTCAGCAGAGCCTCGGCGGTCAGCGGATGGCGGAACGCGTACCAGTCGGGCGCGGGCTCGTCCGGTACGACCAACTGCGCGGCCACGCCCGCGTGGAGGTGGCTGAGCAGACTCCGGTCGTCGGTGCCGGTCATCCGCTGGAGCACCGAGAGCGGGAAGCGCCGGCCCAGTACGGCCGCGGCGGACATCAGCATCCGTCCCTCGGTGCCCAGCCGGTCCGTACGGTGGATGACGCCCTGGACCAGGGCGCTCGGTACGGTACGACGCAGATCGCCGGTCAGCCGCCAGTCGTCGCCGTCCCGTACCAGCGAACCGTCGCCGATGATTCCTTGGAGCAGCTCCTCGACGAGAAAGGGATTGCCCGCGCTGTCCCGCCAGACCAACTCCAGCACATCGGCGGGCACATGCTCGGGAGTGGTGTCCAGGCAGGAGGCGATCAGCCGGGTGACATCGGGTCTGGACAGCGGCGGCAGCCGGAGTAAGGTCCCGGTCCCGCGCCGCTCCGCCGAGTTGGCGAGCCCCAGCGCGTCACTCGGCTCGGCCCGGACGGTGGCCAGCAGCACGACCGGCAACTGCTCCAGATTGTCGATCAGATACTCCACGACGGCCAGCGTCTCGGTGTCGGCGTCATGGAGATCCTCCAGGATCAGCACGCTGCCGCTGTCCCGGCCGACGGCCACGAGCAGCCGCAGCACCGCCTCGCCGAGCACCACCATCGAGCTCTGGTCCGGCTGGGCATCGCCGCGCCAGTCCGGGATGAGCCGGCCGAGCACCGCCCGGTACGGGCCGAGCGCCGCCTCGTCCAGCGGCTCACCGCCCCGGGACAGCGGCATCAGCGCCTCGGTCAGCGGGCGGATGGGGCCCCCACGTACCGCAGGGGCCCGGCCCCCCCCCCCCCCCCCCCCAACTAGGCCCCCGGCACCGCCCCCCGCCCCCACGG
>NZ_JBHWGS010000008.1:358984-371013 GCF_042732975.1 Streptomyces sp. NPDC059743
GGGGGGGGTGGGACTACCGGTCTGCTGTGGTGCCGCTCCGCCCGCGCAGCACCCGCATGGTGGCGCCGAGGGCCGCGCCCGTCGCCTCGGCGACCAGCCGCGACTTCCCGATTCCTCCCTCACCGACGAGGAACAAGGCGCGGCCGTGTCCTTGCCGACAGCCGAACAACGACTCCTCGATGAGGGCGAGTTCACTGTCACGACCCACAACTTCGGCTGCACGCGCATGCATGGGTAGGGATCGTAGCGGTCGGACCGGTTTTGCCAGAGGCCGTCTTGAGGACCGGATTCCGTTATGGAGTCCGTTACGGAGTCCGGTCAGCCGGGGCTGGAGACGGTGGTGTGGATCCCGCTCAGGGTGATGACGATGCCGCTGCCGAGCGTCAGTCCGGCGAGAACGCGGACGCGGGCGCAGGCCAGATTCCGGCGTGCCAGGCTGATGGTGTCCGTGTTGACGGTGTCGGCACTGACGGCGTCGGCCGGTTCCGGGCAGAGCGGGGACGCTGCGGCGCCGGTGTCCTCGGCGTGGTGCTGGGTGTGCTGCGGCGATGCGGTCATGGCGGGTGATCCCTTCTGTGGGAGGAAGACGGTGTGAGTGGTCACTGAGCCGTTGCGTCGGGATACGAGGCCGGGGCCGGTGTGGTGTTTTCGCTCGACGCGGCCCGGAGCCGGGACGGTGTGGGATCGAGCAGCAGCACCGAGGGCACGCGGTCGGCGAAACCCAGGCGGAGCAGGGCGTATCCGATACCGGACAGCCCGAGGAGCAGACCGGGGGAGTGGACCCGGCCGGGAGTGCCGCACAGATGGCCGCCGTACTGGAAGGCGCCGACGGTCAGTCCCACGCGGCGCGCCAAGCCGGTCCTGGCGTCCCGGTGGCCTCGCGCGGTGAGTACGGCGAGTGGCTCGACGGTGCCCAGATCGCCGTGACAGAGGCTGTGGTCGGTCAGCGGCACCTGCGCGCCGAGCACGCGCACCGCCGCGTCGAGACGGGCGAGGGAGATCTCGGGGACGGCGGTTCGGGTGACGGAGGTTTCGGCGACGGTGGTTCGGGCGGCAGCGGTTTGGGTGACAGCGCTTTGGGCGACGGAGGTGGCCGAGGCCGGTCCCGTAGCGTCTCCGGCGGTCGGCCGGCCGATGCGGTCGGCAACGGCGAGGACCGTACCGGAGAGCCCAGAGCACCAGCTCAGATCCTCAGGCGCGTTCCGTTCCGCAGAAGTCAGCGCGGAGTCCAGCAGGCGCCGCCCGGCCTCGGCGTACGGCAGGCGGTCACCGCGGTCACCGTCGGCCGCGTAGCGCAGCAGGGACCAGCCGATGCCCGCGTCACCGAAGGCGAATCCGGGCGTGCCCGTACCACGGCGTCCGTTGTCCGTGCGTACGAGCAGCAGCTCCGCGATCCGGTCGGCCTGGGCGACGGCCTCCGGCGTCCCGCGTTCCTGATGTACGGAGAGCAGTGCGGCCAGCGCGCCCGCGAGACCGGTCGAGACATCGAGGGACATCTCGGCGTCGGGAGCGTCGTCGACCGACAGGGCGAGCGCGGCCACGGCGGTACGCAAGGTGTCGTCCGTAGCCCCCTCGGCGCCTCCGCTTCCGCCCTTGCCCTCCCCTTCGTCCTCGCCGAGCAGAGTCGTCAGCCGCGCGACGGCGTAACAGATTCCGCCCAGACCGTGGAACGCGCCCGGTCCGACCGTCCTGCTGAGCCCGGGATCCGAGGCGAGCGCGGCGACCAGTGTGGACACCGGTGCGAGCGCCTTCCGTGCCAGGTCGGTGTAGCGGGACGAGCCGGTCAGCCGGCCGAGTTGCGCGAGGAACAGCGACACTCCGCAGTACCCCTGCGCCAGGCTCGCGCCCATCGGCAGTACGGCCCAGTGGGCGTCGTCGACCAGCTCCAGACCGATCCAGTTGGCGCGCCCCCGATCTGGCGCCAGCTCCGGCCCGCGATCTGGCCCCAGCTCCGGCCCCCGATCCCGTCCCTCGTCTCCGGACCGTGGATCCTCGGGACCCGGCCCGTGCACCGCGCGGGCCACGATCTCGTCCGCGATCCCGGACGCGGCGGCGAGCAGCACCGAGGACTCCGGTACGGCGGCGGGCGTGGTCCTCGCCGGTGGCCCGGCCGGCCTGTGCCTGCTTCCCGACGAGGGCCGGGCGGTGGCCAGCGAGGCGGAGATGATCCACTCCTGGTCGTGCCGGTCTACCTCGCCCATCGCCTCGATCTTGGCCAGAGCGGCGGCGATGCCCGAGGTGTCCAGCACACCGGAGATCCTGGTGCCGCGCGATGTCCACACCTCGGATTCCGTCGGCCGGTGGAAGAAGACGGGAATGTCACCGCACCACAGATCCGCTATCTCGTCCTCGATCACCCGCTGTCTGGCCGGGTCGTCGGACGACTCCGCCCACAGCAGGGAGAGCAGCGCGTCCCTGTCCAGCGCGTCACGCAGGACATCCGGATGGAGCGACTCCGCCAGCAGCGTCGCGTAGAGCTGGGTCGGCCGTACGATCAGCCGGCCGGGCCCGGCCGCGCCCTCGCGCGTCAACAGGCCGTCCGGGCCGCGCAGTTCGTCCCGGTACGCGACGATCGCGTCGTAGCCCGCGCGGAAGCCGCTGAGCAGGGCGGCTCCGTACTCGCCCGCCGCGACGTCCTTGCCCGCCAGCAGCGGCCGGTTGCGGCCACCGGTGAACGGGACCGGACGGCGCACCAGGCGCATCGTGTCCGTTCCCGCGCCCTCCCAGGCGATCTCCGCGTGCGGCCCGCTGTCGTCCGGCGCACCGCCCACGGCCGAGATGTCGATGGCGCCCAGCTCGCCGACCATGAGCTGCGGCAGCAGACAGGTCCGGTGCACCGAGGCGGCGAGCGCGGCCGAGGCGGGATCGGGACCGGCCGTCATCGGCTCGGCCAGTGTGGCGTGCAGCAGCGTCTCGACATCCACCAGCACCGGCTGATCGCCGTGCGCGACCAGATTGTCGTAGTGCAGATCGGAGCCCTCGACCGCGTACACCAGGGCCAGGAGCGCGCCCTGCCGCCGGTAGAAGCGGTGGATGTCCGCGACGGACGCGCAGGAGAGATGGTCGATGTACTGGAGCCAGCCGTAGCCGTCCCGCGCGACCGTCGCGGCGGTCCGCAGACCAAGATCCGGCACCTTGCCGTTGAGCCACTCCACCATCCGGTCGAGGAAGCCGTACTGGCCGAGCGGGCGCGGCTTGTAGACCACGGTGGAGCCGTTCGCGAAGCCCAGCAGGGCCACCGACCGGCCGCGCTCATGGGTGTCGCCGAGCCCGAGGTCCAGCGTCACCAGCGGTCCGGGATCGGTTCCGTCCAGCAGCTCCGTGACGATCGTCGTACGGTCGGCGGCGAACCGGATCAGCAGCTCCGCGACGGCGTCGGCGGTGAACCGGCAGGTCTGGGCGAGCAGCCGGGCGAGCACCGGATAGTCGGCGAAGAGCCGGGCCAGTCCTCGCGCGCCGCCCGTCTGCCGAAGGAAGTCCGCGAACCGGTCCTCGGGGCCCGCGCCCGTCAGCCGTCCCGCCGTACGCGCGGCGGCGAGTTCGGCGGTGAGAGTACGGGCGGCCCGGCGGGCGAGCTGTTGTCCGAGCCGGTCCGCGAACCGCTCCGTCAGCGCGGCGGTGTCGGCCACGGCGGGATCCAGAGGGCCGCGCTTCTCGGCCATCGCCTGCACCGCAGCGTCTACGAGCGGACGGAAGAGCGGGACGAATACGTCGGGGCCTTCGGCGCCGGGCGCGCCTTCCCTGCCACGTGGGCCCGGTGCGTCCGGCGCCGCGGCGAGCGCCTTCTCGATGAACAGCGCCCAGTTCGGCACGGCCGCCCGTCCGCCCAGCTGCTCCGCCGACTCGCCGACGAGGGCGGCGGCCTGGTCGGGCCCGATCCCGAGGACGCCCAGCCGTGTGTTCCAGCACGCCTGCTCCAGCTCCGACAGCGCGCGGCGCTCACGTATCCCGCCAGGCGCGGTGGTCCCGCCCGACGTGGTTGTCCCACCGGGCGTGGTGGTCCCGCCGGGCTCGGCGGAGGCGGGAGCGTACGGCAGGGCCAGCCGCTCGCGCAGCGTCAGGCCGTACGCCCACCAGCGGCGGGACAGTCCCGAGGCGGTGGCGGAGGTGGGGGCGGAGGAGGTCACATCGGCAACACTGGCAGAACCGCACGTGGGCGGCATGGGGACGGATCCCCTATATTCCGCGCGCCGATTACCCACTCTCCGCTCCGCGTCCCCCACCCACCGCTCCCGGCACGGAAACCGCCCGCTCACCGGTCCGTGTACGGGCGGCGCACGCGCCACGCGGCCGGCGCCGGGCGCGCACGGACCGTTCGGTGGCCACGCCGGGTGACACGCCGGTCGCGGCGCCTTTCCGAGGGCGTGTCCCGGCATTCCCGTAAATACGGGGGACCGCCACCGATGTGACGGGCTCCCGGCCGCGCCGAAGGTGTGTATCGAGCCACCCACCGCACGGAGAAGAAGAGGAGTACCCCATGGGTGAACCGATGCCTGTCAGTGTGGTCGCACTGGACCCGGTGCTGGAGGCGGGCGCCAGGAGCGCCCTGCACAGCAGCCCGGATGTCACCCTGGTGCTGTCGCGTGAAGCGGCTCAGGTGACCGTTCTGATGGTGGACCAGGTGGCCCACCAGACGATGGACATGGTCCGGGCCGTCCGGAGCGAGCCGCACCGGCCAGAAGTGGTGCTGGTGGCCACCGATCTGACTCCGGCCGAGGCGCTGCACGCCATCGCGGCGGGCGCCCGTGGACTGCTGCGGCGCCGCGAGGCGAGCGCCGACCGGCTGGTGCGTACCGTCCTCACCGCCGCAGGCGGCGACAGCACGGTGCCGCCCGATCTCCTCGACCGGCTGCTGGAGCAGAGCGCCGACGCGTCCGGCGGGAGACCCGCGAGACCGCATATCGCGGGCTGGGGTCTTGACGACCGGGAACGCGCGGTGCTGCGGCTGGTCGCGGACGGCCGTGAGACGGGCGAGATCGCCAAGGAGCTGAGCTACTCGACGCGGACGGTGACCACGGTGATGCGCGACATCACCCAGCGGTTCCGGCTCCGCAACCGCGCCCACGCGGTGGCCTACGCGCTGCGGGCAGGTCTGCTGTGAGCGCGCCCACGGTGGCGGCCCCACCGCTGACGTCCGAACTGCGGCTGCTCCTGAGAGGCATACCGGCACCCGGCGCTCCCGCTCCGGTACCGGCACCGGTACCGCTCCACCGGGACCGTCTGCGCGTCTACCTCTGCGCGCCGGGCCCGGCCCTCGGCGAACCGGTCGCCGCGGCCCTGCGCCGGGCCGGGATCGAGCGCGCTCCGGCGCCCTCGCCGGAGGTGGTCCTGGTGGCCGCCGCGCGCACGGTCGACGAAGCGCTCGACACGGGCCCGGCCCTGGACCGCCCGGGCGGCCGACGTCTGCTGGTCGTCGCCGACACCTTCACGGCCGCCGGTGTGCTGCGCGGCGTACGGGCCGGAGCCCTGGCCATGCTCCAGTCGTCGGAGGCGAGCCCGGCCCGGCTGGCGGCCGGAGTGCGCTCCGCGTACCACGGCGAGGGCCGGCTGCCGTCCGGTGTGCTGGTACGGCTGCTCAGCGGCGGCGCCGAGCAGTATGCGCCGGAACCGGGAGATCCCGTCGCCGTACCGCCCTTGACGGCACGTCAGACGAGAGTGCTCGCGCTGGTCGCGGAAGGACACGGCAACGCGGCCATCGCCCGTAACCTCGCGTGCTCGCAGCACACGGTGAAGAACGTCATCTACGACCTGATGGCCCGGCTCCAGGTACGCACCCGGGCCCACGCGGTGGCGTACGGCGTCCGCACCGGTCTGATCTGAGCGGTCTGGATCCGAGCCGGTCTGGATCCGAGCCGGTCTGATCCGAGCCGGTCGTCGGGCGGTGCGGCTCGCGCGTCTGGGCCGGCGGTGCGGCGGTGCGGTTCGCGCAACCGAGCGTGCCCGCTCTCCGCGCCCGGCGCACAGAGACATAAGCGCAGCAAGCCCGGCGACGGACCGCTGCCACTCCTTCCCTGTTGCCGCGCCCGGCGCGGCAAGCAAGCTCTCGCTGTGCCACCACGGCCACCACGGACGTGGCAGACATCCCGACCCATGGAGGCAGCCGGTGGACCACGCTGACAGCCGCTCAGCCGACGGCACCCGGACCACATCCCGGACCACTTCGTTCTCGCAGCAGCGGCTGTGGTTCCTCGACCAGCTCCGGCCCGGCTCCGCGGATTACCTCCTCCCGCTGGCCCTGCGGCTCCGCGGCGAACTGGACGTATCCGCCCTCACCGGCGCCTTCGCCGATGTCGTCGCCCGCCATGAGGTACTGCGCACCCGCTATCTCCCGGCCGACGGCGAGCCCGTGCCCGAGGTCGTCGCCGAGGCGGCGGTCCCGCTCGGCCGTATCGATCTCACCGAAGTCCCGGACGAGGACCGGGAGGAGCGGCTCCGCTCGGTCGTGGAGCGTGAACTGTGCCGTCCGCTCGATCTGTCGGCCGCGCCCGCGCTACGGCTCACACTGGCCCGGATGGCGCCCGGCGACCATCTTCTGCTGGTGGTGGTGCACCACATCGCCTTCGACTTCACCTCCTGGGGCGTTCTCACCCGGGAACTCGCCGCGTACTACCGGGAGCGCACCTCGGGCGAGCCCGCCGCACTGCCGGAACTTCCCTTCCAGTACGCCGACTTTGCGGCCCGCCAGCGTGAACTGCTCTCCGGGAAGAGCCTGTCCGACCGGACCGGCTACTGGCGCACCCGGCTCGACGGCCTCGCGCCGCTCGAACTGCCCACCGACCGTCCTCGTCCCGAGGTCTGGCAGGGCGATGCCGCGATGACGCGGTTCCGGCTTCCGGCCGAACTGGTGAGCGCGGTCGACGCGTTCGCCCGGTCCCGGCGCGCCACACGCTTCATGGTGCTGCTCGCGGCCTTCCAGGCGCTGCTCGGCCGCTACACGGGACAGACCGATCTCGCCGTCGGCACACCGGTCGCCGGGCGGAGCGGGCCCGGACTCCAGCGGCTGATCGGGCTCTTCGTCAACACCGTGGTGCTGCGCACCGATCTTTCGGGAGGCCCGACGTTCGGTGAGCTGGTGCGCCGGGTGCGGGACACCACGCTCGCCGACTTCTCCCACGCCGACGCTCCGTTCGAGCACATCGTCGCCGAACTCACTCCCGAGCGCGATCTGTCCCGCAATCCGCTCTTCCAGGTCTCCTTCCTGCTGCTCGGCGGCGAGGCAGAGCAGCCCGAACTGCCGGGCCTGGAGACGGAGTTGGTCTCCACGCCCGCCACCGGCACGCCGTTCGACCTGGTGCTGGATCTGATGGGCAGCCCGGAAGGACATCTCTCCGGGCGGATGCAGTACGCCACCGCGCTGTTCGACGCCGATACGATGCGCCATCTCGCCGACGGCTACGCGGAGTTGCTGCGCGGTGTGCTCGCCGCCTCGGACGCGCCGCTGGCCGAGACCACCCGGAGCGTCTCCGCGCTGCCCGCCAAGGAGCGGCGCCGACTGCTCGCCCATGGCGCGGGCGACATACGGCCCGTACCGGAACTGACCATGGTCGGACTGTTCGAGCGCCAGGCCGCGGCCACGCCCGACGCGCTCGCCGTACGGGCGGCGGACGCCGAGCTGACGTACACCGCGCTCGAGACACGGGCCAACCGGCTCGCGCACCTGCTGCGGGAGCTCGGCGCCGGTCCGGGCAGTCCGGTCGGTGTCCATCTCGCACGGGGCGCCGGGCTCGCCGTGGCGCTGCTCGCCGTGTTCAAGGCGGGCGCGGTGTACCAGCCGCTCGATCCGCTGCACCCGGACGCGCGGCTGGCCCGTCTCGTCGCCGACACCGGCGCCCGACTGGTGATCACCGAGAAGGCGCTCGCCGGGCGTCTCGCCGGCACGGGCGTAAGGACCTTGCTGCTGGACCGGGACCGTGACCGTCAGGAGATCGACGCCCGGCCCTCGACGCGCCCGGACCGGCCGGCCCGCCCGCACGAGCAGGCGTATATCTTCCACACCTCGGGCTCCACCGGTACGCCCAAGGGCGTCATGATCCCGCACCGCGCGCTGACCAACTTCCTGCTGTCCCTGCCGCACCGGCTCGGTCTGGGACCAGGGATGCCGGTCATGGCCGTGACCACTCTCTCCTTCGATCCGTCCCTGCTGGAGCTGTGTCTGCCGCTGATCACCGGCGCACAGGTGGTGATGGCGGACCCGGAGCAGGCCAGGGATCCGCAGCGGCTGATCCGTCTGATGGATGCCGTACGGCCCGCCGTGCTCCAGGCCACGCCCGTCGTCCTGCGGATGCTGACCGACACCGGATGGTCGCCGCCGCCCGCGCTGACCGTGCTCTCCGGCGGCGAGAAGATCCTTCCCGGCCTTGTCCGGGCACTCACCGCCCACGGCGCCCGTGTCTGGGATCTGTACGGGCCGACGGAGACGACCGTATGGGCGACCATGGCGCGGCTCGGCCCGGACGGGCGCGTACGGGACTGGGCCGCCCTGGACAACTGCACCGTACGGCTGCTCGACCAGCGGCTGGAGCCGGTGCCGGCCGGTGCCACAGGGCAGATCCATATCGGTGGCGCGTCCGTCGGATGGGGCTATCACGACCGGCCGGAGCAGACGGCGGAGGTGTTCCTGCCCGATCCGTACGCCACCCGGCCCGGCGGACGGCTCTATGCCACCGGCGATCTCGGGCGGCTGCGGCCGGACGGATCACTGGAGATCCTCGGCCGCGCCGACCACCAGGTGAAGATCCACGGCCATCGGATGGAGCCCGGCGAGATCGAGGCCGCCCTGCTGTCCTTCACCGCGATCCGCGCGGCCGTTGTCCACCCGACTGCGGACGCCTCCGGCGAACCGCGCCTCACCGCCTATCTGGTGGCCCGCGAAGGCCACTCGGTCCCGGGCCCCGACGAACTGCGCGAGCGGCTGCTGACGACTCTGCCCGACTACATGGTCCCGACGTCCTTCATGGTCCTCGACGAACTGCCCACCACCGTCACCGGAAAGGTCGACCGCAAGGCGCTTCCGCTGCCCGACGCACCGTCACCCGCCGTACAAAGCAGGGACGTTGGGCATCTGGCGCCGCGCACACCGGAGGAGAAGACCATCGCCGATGTCTGGCGGACGGTCCTCGGGACACCGGAGGTCGGCGCCCATGACGACTTCTTCCGGCTCGGCGGGCACTCCCTGCTCGCCACCCGTGTCTCCGTACGGCTGCGAGGTGTGCTCGGTATCGATGTGCCGGTGCGGGCCCTGTTCGACCATACGACCGTCGCCGCCCTCGCCGCCGCCCTGGACGGTTACCCACGGGTGTCGGCCGACCGGGCCGCGCCGGTGCTCACGGCCCGGCGCAGGACGGGCCGCTGAGCGACACCACGACACGCCGCCGAGCAGTGCCGCCGGGCAGCGCCCGGAGCACCGCCCACGGGCCGGCCGCCGCACCATCCGAAGCCGAGAGGACCCACATGACGACCACCGTCCCACTCCGCCAGCCGCTCGACCACACCGACCGTCCGCTGCCTCCCGTACCTCCCGTGTCTCCAGTACCTCCTGATGTGTCTGTCTTCGAGGAGCTGGAGTCCGAGGTCCGGCTCTACTGCCGTACCTTCCCCGTGGTCTTCTCACGGGCCAAGGGCGCCGAACTGCACACCGAGGACGGCCGTACGTTCATCGACTTCTTCTGCGGTGCGGGCAGTCTGAACTACGGACACAACAACGACTTCATCAAGCGCCGGCTGACCGACTATCTCGCCTCCGACGGCATCATGCACGGCCTGGACATGCACACCGTCGCCAAGCGCGAGTTCCTGGCCCGCTTCGCCGAACTGGTGCTGCGCCCGCGCGGTCTGGACTACAAGGTGCAGTTCGCCGGGCCCACCGGCACCGACGCCGTGGAGGCCGCGCTCAAACTGGCCCGCAAGGCGACCGGACGCACCGGGCTCATCGCCTTCTCCGGCGCGTACCACGGTATGTCCCGCGGCTCCCTCGCGGTCACCGGCAGCCGCCGCGCCCGCCGGGCCGGCGGAGTGAGCGGCCAGGACGTGACGTTCGTACCGTACGAGGACGGCCCGCTCGGCCCGTTCGACTCCATCGGCTTCATCGAGCGGCTGCTCGCGGACCCGTCGTCCGGTACGGATCTGCCCGCCGCCGTGATCGTCGAGCCCACGCAGATGGAGGGCGGCGTCTACCCGGCGAGCCGGGAGTGGCTGCGCCGGCTGCGCGAACTCACGCAGCGCCACGGGATTCTGCTGATCCTGGACGAGATCCAGGCGGGCTGCGGGCGTACCGGTACGTTCTTCGGCTTCGAGGACGCCGGGATCGTCCCCGACATCGTGACCGTCTCCAAGTCCATCGGCGGCTATGGACTTCCGCTCTCGCTGACCTTGTTCCGGCGCGAACTCGACGTGTGGGAGCCCGGCGAGCACACCGGTACGTTCCGAGGCAACCAGCTCGCGTTCGTCGCCGCGACCGCCGCGTGCGAGCTGTGGCAGCACGGCTCGTTCCAGGCGGGTGTGGCCCGGGCGGCAGGGCGGCTCGGCCGGTTCCGCGCCGAACTCACCGCGCTCGACCCGGCCTTGGCCGTACGCGGCCGGGGCATGGTCCTCGGTATCGACACCGCGGGCGCCGGAGGTCCCGAACGGGCCCGCTCCGCGCAGCGGTACGCCTTCGAGCACGGTCTGATCGTGGAGCTGTGCGGACGCCACGACGAGGTCATCAAGGTCATGCCTCCGCTGACCATCGACGCCGACCGGCTCGACCGCGGTCTGACGGTCCTGCACGAAGGGCTGCGGGTGCGCTGATGCGGAACCGCCGCCCGACCCATCGCCCGATCCGCCGCCCGATCCATCGCCGACTCGTCACACACCGCCGATCCGCCGTCGGCCTCGGCCCCGCCGCTCACCGCAGACCAGGGAGGACCCGATGAGTCATCCGACCCGCCGTCACATCATCTCCATCGACGATCTCAGCACCGAGGAGCTGGACCGTATCGTCCGGCGCGGTGTCCAGTACGCGGCCGGTGAGCTGGAGGAGGCGCGCCCGCTGCGTGACGCCGTCGTCGGCGTACTGTTCCGCAAGACCTCCACTCGTACCCGTACCGCCTTCTCGGCGGGCACACTGCGGCTGGGCGGGCGGCTGATCACCTACGGTCCCGGCGATCTCCAGGAGAACACCGGCGAGAGCGTCGAGGACACCGCCGCCGTGCTGTCCGGGATGATCGACGTACTGGTCGCCCGCACCGCCGGGAGCGAGGCCGAGCTCCGTGCCTACGCCGACCAGCGGCGGATGGCCGTCGTCAACGCGATGAGTGCCGACGAGCATCCCACGCAGGCGCTCGCCGATCTCACCACGCTCATGGGCACGTTCGGCCGGATCGAGGGCCTGCGGGTGCTCTATATCGGCGAGGGCAACAACACGGCGTCCGCACTCACCCTGGCCCTGTCCCGCTACCGGAACACCGAGCTTTATCTGCGGACACCGCCCGGCTACGGAGTGGCCGGGCACTATCTCGAACGCGCCGCCGTCAACGCCAAGACCACCGGCGCCCGTGTCGAGCAGCGGCACGACATGGACGGGCTGCCGCCGGCCGATGTCATCTACACCACCCGCTGGCAGACCACCGGCACCGCCAAGCCCGATCCGGACTGGCGGCGCCTGTTCGCTCCCTTCCAGGTCGGCCAGGCCGTGATGGCCAGCAGTCCCGACGCGCTGTTCATGCACGACCTGCCCGCCCACCGTGGCGAGGAGGTCACGGCCGAGGTCCTCGACGGGCCCGCGAGCATCGCGTTCCGGCAGGCCGAGAACAAGTACCACAGCGCCCGCGCGGTCCTGGAGTGGTGCACGGCCGGCGGCGCGCTCTCCGACGTTCTTTCCCGGGAGGTAGTCCAGCCATGAGTGAAACCGTACTTCTGCCCGCGGGCGGCTGGCGGCTGTGGACGCATTTCTCGCTCCGTGGTCCGGGTTTTCCGGTGTCGGGGGTGTTGGGTTTGGCGCCGGTTGGTCTGGGTGTGGCGGCGGACAAGTTTGGTGTGGGGGAGGTGTTGTC
>NZ_JBHWGS010000009.1:0-134542 GCF_042732975.1 Streptomyces sp. NPDC059743
ATCGCCGGCAGCGACAGAGGTGTATAAGAGCCAGACTGTGGAGCCCATCGATGGGCTCCACAGTTCTGTGCGGGCTGCTCGCCGGGCCGCTTCCGGCGGCCCGGCGGCTTCACTTGATGAAGTCCTCGACCACCTTGGGCGGCCAGGTACCGACGTTGAGAACGCCCATCGAGTAGGCGCGGGAGACCAGGGCGGCCCGGTTGGGCACCCGCAGCTTCCGCAGCAGACCGGTGACGTGGTATTCCACACCCTGCCGGCTCAGATAGAGCCGTGAGGCCAGCGGAATCGTCGACAGACCCGCCGCTATGCCTTCGAGGATCCGTGCGTCGATCTCGGTCAGGATCTTCTTCTGGCTGGTCACCACGCCCGCGTCGGCCGCGTTCTCCGACGAGCGCATGAGCACCAGGATCGCGGCCACGTCAGGAGTCTCGCCACTGACGGCCGCGGCTGTCAGCATGCCTGCGAACGCGGAGTCCTCCGGCCCCAGCGCCACCACATGCGAGGCGAACCGCTGGCGTTTACCTTCGACCAGCCGGGAGAACTGACGCATCAGCGGCTGCTGGACGCTGGGATGCACCAGCTCGCGGAAGCTGCGTCCGCAGACACCGGCCGAGGAGTCGCCGAAGCGACGGAAGAACTCCTGGTTCGCCTGCTGGATGGTCAGGGCCGGGTCGAGCGAGGCCATACAGAGCCCCGCCTGGTCGAACTGCTGGGCACCTCCGCGCCCGTGCTGGTCAGGTACGAGTTCGGTGGAGTTGAGCTGCGCCGAGTCTACGAGTGCGGCAATCGCCACGAGACCGCCATCCTTTCGGGTCCCCCGGTTCTCTGGGAATTGACAACGACGCTATGCGTCAATTAGCAGTGGTATCCGGCCTTACCTGCGCTCATTGACCGGTTATCCATTTACCGAAATTGAGACTAGGTAACTCCGCGCTCGCGCGTCAACAAGTTCCCCTGTTCATCGGGCTAAAGCTGTGGTCGAACCCGGGGAAGGTTCGGTCCGCAATGGCGAGGGCACGGGATGGGCAAATCCCGGCATGCCGGGCGGGTCCTGCCGGGCAACCATCCCGCAATTGAGCCGCCTTTGAGGTTCTCCTGAGGTTTGTCCCGCACGGTGTGACCGAACCACCGGGCGCAGCCGTCGCACCGGTCACACCGTCCGTAGCACGCCGTTAACACATATGTGTTCGCATGCTACGCGGGCAGAGCGCCCGCCAGCTCATGCCGGCCCGAGATGCCGAGTTTCCGATAGGAATTCGTAAGATGTTTCTCGACGGCCCGGGAACTCACACCGAGTTCACCCGCAATTTCCTGGTTGGTGAGGCCACGGCCGACAAGGGAGACGACGCGGCGCTCACTGCGGGTGAGCACGGCCGTCCGCGGCGGCGGCGCGGGCGTACCGAGGCCGTGCTCGGCCTGTTCGACCAGCCAGGGAGCGCCGCAGGCCGCGGCGATCGCGCCCGCCTCCCGCAGGGCGGACTCCGCCTCCGGGCCGCCGCCGAGCCGTCGGCCCAACAGCACCAGCGTTCTGGCGAGTTCGAGACGGTGCGAGGAGCCGCGCAGTACGCCGACGGCCTCGCGCAGCAGAGGAACGCCCTGGCCGCCGTGGAGCCAGCCCTTGAGCCGCAGGGCACGCCCGAGTCCGGTCGGCGCTCCCCAGGCCGCGGCCCAGGTGTGCTCCTCCTCGGCCAGTCTCAGTGCGGTGTGTGAGTCACCGAGCCGGTGGTGGAGGCCGATCGCGTGAGGCCGCCAGGGAAAGAGCGCCGAGTTCTGCCAGCCCGAGTCCTCCAGCCGCCGGCCGCAGGCCAGCAGGCTCTCCAGGGCCCTGGCGCGGTGACCGCGCTGGGCGTCCACCGACGCCTGGAGGATCCGTAGAGTCACGGTCACGGCCAGGCCCGTGAACCTGCGTGCGTGGGCCCGGCTCAGGATGCGCTCGCCGAGCGCCGGATCGCGCAGTTCGAACGCGACGGCGCACAGGACGAGTACGGCTGTCTCGCGCCAGTCCGCGTCGGCCAGTCCCATGGCGCGTTCGACATATTCGCGCGCCTGGCCGTGCCTGCCCTGCATGACAAGGGCCAACGCCCGTTCCGCGAAGAGGAGTACACCGTCGGCGCCGGTCGTGTTCTGCCGTCCGGTCTGCTGTTCGCTCGACAGCCAGGAGCCGACACCTCGTATCGATTCCGCCGCGAACAGTGTCATCACGACCAGTGGCAGTGCGGTGTACGCGCCCGCCGAGGCGGCCGGTTCGCGTTCCAGGACGCGGTTGGCCGTACGGGCCGCTCCGGCCGCGGTGAGCCGGCCGGTGAGCGTGCCCGCGCAGAGCAGGACGGCCACCAGCTCGCGTTCGCCGGCCGAGCCGAGCGGTGGATCCTCGCCCAGCTCACGCAGGCGTTCGGCCGCCGAGGCCAGCTCTCCCGGATTCTCGTGCCCGCAGTGCCGCAGCCGTGCTTCGAGGCGCAGTGCCAGCTCGCGCGCCGGTCCGTCCAGGGCGGCGGGCGCGCCGAGTTCGGCGGCGGCGGCGCGCAGCAGCGCGGCCGTCGCCGCAGGCATCGCGCCCAGCAGTGTCGGCGGGATACGCAGCGCCGCGGCGGCGCGGTCCCTGGCGGTGGTGAGCAGAGGTATCGCCTGGATGATATGGCGCTCGCACGCCTCCGCGTCGAACGCCCGCTCCGCGGTGGCCAGATCGACAAGCAGCCTGGCCCGGCCGGTGTCCTGGGCGCGGTGGGCGAGCAGCGCGCGGCGCAGATAGCGGGCCGCGGTCTCCGGCGCGCCCCGGCGCAGCGCCGTGTCGGCCGCGGACCGCAGCACCGGTACGGACCAGGCGCGGCCCGGACCGGTGACGGCCATCAGATGGGCGGCGACCTGTTCGGCCGGACAGCCGCTGCGGTACAGCAGATCCGCCGCGTCGGCGTGCGAGCGCTCGCGCTCGGCCGGTGTCATCGAGGACTCGATCGCGTCCTGGACGACACGGTGGGTGAAGCGCGGCTCCCGGGCACCGGTCAGCAGCCCTGTCTCGTCCAGCGCGCGGCGCGCGGCGCCGAAGCCGATCTCGTCCAGTCCGGCCAGTTGCGCAACGAGCGCGGCTTCCGCGTGGTCTCCGAACGCGGCGATCGCCGCGGCCAGATCGCGTACGGCGGGTGTCTGGGTCCGCAGATGGCTCGCCAGCCGGTCCCGCAGCTCGGCGGGCCGCAGTGCGCGCACCTGGCCGATGTGGTCCGCGGTCGGCGGGAAGCCGCGCGCCGCGGTGCCCAGCAGTACCGACATGAGGAACAGCGGGTTGCCGCCGGAGACTTCATGGCAGGCGCGTGCGTACTCCTCGTGTCCCGGGCCGCCGCGCCGCTCGCGGATCAGGGCCCGGGTGGCGTCGAGCGACAGCGGCGCGGGCCGCAGCACACGCGCGGCGGCGTGGGCGACCTCGCGCACCAGAGGATGCCGGGCCCTCGGCTCTCCGTCCCGGAGCGCGCAGACGAGTACGGCGCGCAGTCCGTCCAGCCGTTTGGCGAGATGGGCGAGCCAGCGCAGCGAAGGGACGTCCGCCCATTGCAGATCGTCGACGAGGATCAGCAGCCGACCGTTCTCGCCGAGGCCGGCCGGCAGCGACCGGAGGCCGTACAGGACCGCCTCGGACACGGCGGCCCGGCTGTCCTCGGTGCCGTGTGCGATGTCGCAGGCGTCCTGCGCCCAGCGCGTACGGTCCTCCTCCGGCGCACCGGCCACCAGACTGTCGAAGAGCTGGCGCACCACCCCGAAGGCGAAGTCCTGTTCCATCGCGGCGGCGTTCGCGCGCAGGACGCGTACATCCTCGCCCGCGCAGAGGCCGGGCAGTCGCCGCAGCAGGGCGGATCTTCCGATGCCGAGCGGACCGGACAGCATTATGGACGACGACATGCCTTCTTCTGCGGCTCTCAAAGCAGCGCCCACATGCGCCAGTTCGGTGTCCCGCTCAAGAAGCATCCGTCGGCCGTCCTTCCATGGTCCTTACCAGCTCGCACAGTTCCTCACGACCAGTGATACGCAGCTTGCGGTAGGTGTTGCTCAGTCTCAGCTCCACCGTGCGCCTGCTCACCGACAGCAGTTCCGCGATCTCCCGGTTGCCGTGGCCGCGCCCGGCGAAGGTCGCGGTGCGCTGTTCGACTTTCGACAGCGTTGTCCACTCGCGCGGCAGCGTGGACGGCGACGGACTGACCGGTTCTTCCAGCCGCTCGGCGAACCGGCGCGCAGACACCGCGATCCGGCTCGACGGATAGGCGGTGACGAAGCCGGACAGCTCGTCGGCGGTACGCGCGGCGGCGCGCCGGTCGCCCTCCTCCAGCTCGGCGGCGGCGAGCTGGACGAGCCCCCACGCGTGGGCCAGCCGGGCGGGCGAGTCCCGCAGGACGCGCGTCGCGCCACGGGCCCTGACCACCGGTCTGCCGCCCGTGCCGGTCATCGGCCCGGCCCACAGCTCGGCCAGCCCGAGCGCGCTCGCCGTGCCCCAGCGGCGGGCGAGCGTCAGCTCCGAGAGGCTCAGGCGGGCCGCCTCGGCGCGGTCGCCGAGCGCCCGGACCGCCGTGGCGGCCAGCGGGCGCCAGCACAGCAGCGCCGGATTGCTCCACCCGCGGCGCAGCAGCAGCCGGCCGCACTCCTTGGACAGCTCCAGCGCCTCGGTCCACCGCTCGTCGACGGCGGCGAGCTGCGCCCTGGCGAGCAGCAGCGAGGACCAGGCCACACCGTCCGCCGCTCCGGCGGGCGCGGGCGCGGCGGCGAGCGACCTCGCCCGTTCGTGACGTCCCGCCTCCAGGGCGGTGGCGATCCGCAGGGCCATCAGCTCGGGCGCGATGAGCGGATGGCTGCTCGCCGGTGGCAACGCGCGCTCGGCGGCCTCGGCATCCCGTTCCGCGGCGTCGAGCATGCCCGTACGCAGATGCAGTTCGGCCCGTACGGTCAGCACCCGCGCGACCGCGGCCGGGAGGTGATCGCGGCGGGCGGCGGCGAGCAGGGCGGTCAGCTCGGTGGCCGCCTCCGTGCAGTCGTCGGTCAGGATCAGTGCCTTGCAGGCGGCCAGCCGCGGAAGGAACAGCGCGGCGCCCGGCCCGCCGCCGGCGAGCGCGGCACCGGCCAGCTCCCTGGTCATCTCCCGGTCCTCGCCGCGTGCGGCGAGCTGCCAGGCCCGTACGCCCGCCTGGGCGGGCCCGGAAGGTCGGTCGGGGAGCGCGGGCACCTCGGGCACCATCGGCTCGGTGTCGTCCTTGGCCCCGTCGGCCAGCCAGAACAGCGCGATCAGTGCGTCCCGTTCGCCGTCGCGGGCGTCGTGCAGCGCTTCGGCGGCGGATCTGCGTACCGCGTCGCTGTTGCCCCGGGCCAGCGCCAGATCGACGGCGCGAATCCTCAGCCCGTCCGGGACATCGCGGCCCGCGCGTACAAGTTCGGCCAGTCTGCGGTCACCGGCCTCGGGTGAACGGACCGCTTCGACGGCGGCCAGTTCCAGGCTCAGCCGGGCTCGCCGGTCCGGCTCCAGCGGCTCACGCAGCGCGCGGCTCAGACACGCGACGGCGTTGTCGTGGTTCTCGGCGCGCAGGGCGGCGGCAAAGCTCCGGCGCAGTACGGGGACGGCCCAGGAGGAGCCCAACGGTGGTGAACGGAGCAGGAGATGAGTGAGATCCTCGTCGTTCACGGATGCCCGGTAGGCCTGTTCGGCGGCCCTGGAGTGGAGAGCGGCCCGTTCACCGGCGGGCATGTCCTCCAGCAGACGGGCCTTCACCATGGGACAGATCAGGGCCTTCATTCCGACAGAGGTGATCAGACCGGCGGCCTCCAGCATCGCGCGCAGGTCCCGGCCGACGGCCGGCCGCAGTCCTGCCACGGCACACACGAGCGAGAAGGGCAGCAGATCGCCGCAGACCGCCAACGCCCGCAAAAGCGTGGTGACTTCGGCGGGCAGACCGCTCAGCGCGTGGGTGACGAGATCGCCGACGACCGCCGCGGCGATCGCCTTCAGCTCGGACAGCCGGGCGGCGACCGGTTCATGGCCATGACCGGCGAAGCGCCGCAGCACCTCGTACAGCGCGGTGGGATTGCCTCCGGTGGCCGTCCTGGCCGCCCGGGTGAATCGCGGGTCGCCGGAGGCGCCGCAGATCAGCCGTACCGCCGCGGCGACGCCGCCCTCGCTCAGCCCGTGCACCACAAGCCGCTTGGTGGGCACCGGGGCCGCAGGGAGTGCGCTCAGCCAGTCGGGTCCTCCGGCGGACAGCGCGCTGCCGCTCGCCATGATCACGAGCGGTGTGTCCGGAGTCAGCCGCCGGACCAGCGTCTCCAGCCAATGCTGGGATGCGGCGTCGAGCCACTGGGTGTCCTCAACGACCAGCAGCGTCGGTGTGCTGCGCGCGGCGCGCAGAAGTCCCTGGAGTCCCGGGAGCGGTTGAGGCTCGTACTGCTCGTGCTCATCCGGTCCGGTCAGGGCCCGGAGTGAGTGCGGGACCTGACCGTCCTCACGCGCCGGAGCGCCCACCTGGGCAGGCCCGTACAACGCCGTCATGAGTTGGGCGACCACTCCGTACCGCAGCTCGCGCTCGGCCGGGGCCGCCTGTGCGCGCAGCACCCGTGATCCGCTCTCCCGGGCCAGCCGGGCGGCCCAGCCCAGCAGGGCGTTCTGCGCGTGTCCCGGTCTCCCGGTCAGTGTCACGACCGCCGCGCGCCCACCGCTCAGTTCGGCCAGCACCGCGTGCAGCACCGTCTGCTCGGGCCGGCGCTCGAACAGCGGAAGTTCATCACCGTGGATGTCCGGGCCGTACGTCCACTCCGTGGACCGCGTGCTCAGACTTTTGTCATTCCGGCCAGTCACGCGCACCGCCTCGCTCAGTTCGCTTCAGCGTCGCCAGCGTGACTCGATCACCCAGCCGGGTGGTTGTCCATCGGGGATGTCCGGAGTGTGCAGAATGGCGCCCAGTTCGGTCCGTCGGCTGACACCCAGCTTCCGGTAGACGCTGGTCAGATGCGTCTCGATGGTGCGTACGGTCACGAAGAGGGACTCCGCGATGGAACGGTTGCTCGCTCCCGAGGCGGCGAGACCGGCCACCCTGCGCTCCATCCCGGTCAGCATGTCCAGCGGTGAGGCGCTCATCTTCCGCATCCTGCCGCCGGCGGTGACCAGCAGTTTGCGGGAGGTCCCGGCGAGGGCCAGCGTGCCGCAGCGCTGGGCGAGGTCGGTGGCCGTACGCAGATGCTCGCGGGCGCCACGCTGGTCGCCGGTCTTCAACAGCGCGCGGCCGAGCAGGAATTCGGCCTGGGCGTGCGCGGATCTGGCGGGCGAGCCCGCCAGGATACGGACCGATTCGGTGAGCAGCTCGATGCCCGCCACGCCGGGTGTGATCACACCTCGGGCGAGAGCCGCGAGACCGAGCGCGCGGGCCGTGCCCCATCCGGCGGCCAGTTCGGCGCCGTACTCGGTGATCTCCCGGGCCTCGTCGGCGCGGTTCATGACGGCGAGCAGCGAGGCCGCCTCCGCCCACCACGGAAGGAACGCCGGATTGGTGAACCGCGATTCCTTCAGCGATTCGCCGCAGTCCAGGAAGAGGGCGAGGGCCCTCTCCCGGTCGCCGAGCGCCCACCGGGCGCGGGCACGGGCCATCAGATACCAGTGGTACTCGATGACAAACCGGTCCAGACGCGGCCGTTTGATCCCGAGGAGCAGTTCCTCGGCGCGCGCGGGCTCATCGCGGTCGAGCAGCACGGTCGCGAACGCGATCTGCGGCAGCGCGGCGCTGTCGCCCCAACGCTCCTCGCCGATGATCTCGATGGCTGTCTGCGCGTCGGCCAGCGCGTCCGGGACGGCGCCCACACTGTGCAGTACGAAGGCGCGGGCGGAGAGCCCGAGCACATAGGTCCAGACCGCGGCCGTCTCCTGGCTGTGCTGGAGCAGACCGTCCAGCGCGTCCAGGGCCTCGCCCACCTCGTCGGCGAGGCCGAGCGCGAACGACGAGGCGATCAGCGACCAGCTCTCCAGCTCGGCTCCGGGGAAGCGCATGGCCCGACGGGCCTGTTCGACCGTACGCCCGGCGCAGCGGCCGTCCATCGCGGTCAGCACCGTCATCATCGCGAGCTTCTGCCGCTGGGCACGGGTGTCACCGGGCGGTAAGGCCAGCCGCGCGGCCCGGTCCCTGGCCGCGCGGACCGTCGCCTTCTCGTCCGCGCCGATGATCAGCAGGACCGATTCGACCAGGGTGTGCAGCTCGCGGTCGGCTGGATCGGGTCTGGCCGGCAGCTCAACCTCCAGGGCCGCCAGGACCTCCTCCAGCACCCGGACCCCGGTCGGCGCCTGCTGTACGGCCAGACATGTCATCCCGTACCGCACGGCGACCAGCGCCCTCGTACGGATGTCACCGGCCCTGGCCAGTGCCTCCTCCAGCAATCGGATGGCCTCCGGCGGATTGATCTCCGCCAGCGATGTGGCCATCTGGACGCGGACCGGCACACTGTGCGGCTCGACCTCCAGCACCCGCTGCAGATACCGGACCGCGGCCTCGGGCGCGCCTCTGTTCCCGGCCTGGACCGCGGCCTCACGGAGCACTCCCGGCATCCAGGGCTGGGTCACGGCGGGCAGCAGCATCAGCAGGCCCGCGACATCCTCGGCGGGCCGGCCCGCGTCGCTCAGCAGGAGGGCCGCCGCCGTCCGCAGCTCGGCCAGGGCCCGCGCGCCGACAGGTTCGAGCACGGCCGAACGCACCACGTCATGCACCAGATCCGGCCGTCCCGGCGCCATCAGTTCGGCGCGCCGCAGGACGAGCATGGCATCGGCCACGAGCGAGGGCGGCACACCGGCCAGCGCGGAGAGAAGATCGGCGGTCTCCTCGCCGAGGACCGCGATCGCTCTGGCCACCTCGCGCACCCAGGACGGCTGACGGTCCAGCAGCGCGCCGACCGAGAGAGTGATCACCTGGCCGCCGGCCTCGGCGAGTCTGCGCTCGCCCTTCTCGTCGGGCCGTACACCTTCGGCACGCAGTTCGGCCAGCAGCCGGCTGAGAGTGAAGGGATTGCCGCCGGAGACGGCGGCGGCGCGCTCGACAAAGCCTGGTTCGACCTGGTCGGGGAAGATCCCGCGTGCCATCTCCGCCACGTCCTCGATGGTCAGCGGTGCGAGCCGGAGCAGAGTGGGACCGTGCTGCGCGGCGATGTCCGCGAGGGCCACGGGCGCGACGGGCTCGGCCTCGCCGCGCTGTGCGAGCACGACCAGCAGCGGCAGACCGTCGGCGCGCCGCAGCAGGAAGTCGACCCAGCGCAGGGAGCGTTCGTCGCACCACTGCACATCGTCCAGGACCAGTACGAGCGGACGGTCGGCCATCAGATTCGCCGCGAGCCAGTACAGCCCGTGCAGCACGGGATAGACGCCGGGAGCGCCCGCCGTCGCGTCGTCGGCGGGTCCCGAGGTGAGCGCGGGCAGCGCGCGCCGGGCGAGACCGCGCAACAACGGTGACTTTCCGGCGTCCTCGCCGCAGAGGCCGAGGGAGCCGAACAGCTCCCGCACGCCGCCGTATCCGGCGCCGCCCACGACCTGGCGGCACGAGCCGTACAGCACCGCCATGTTCCGGCAGGCGTCGGTCTTCAGGAAGGCCCGGAGCAGGCTCGTCTTCCCGATACCGGCCGGTCCCGACAGCAGCACCAGACCCGCGCGCCGGGCGCGCGCGGCCTCGGCGTGGCGCGTCAGCACCCGTAGCTCACCGGCGCGGCCGACCAGAGCGCTGGACAAACCCATGAGATCGGCCTGATCCAGCATCAAGGTCTCCTCGCATCTCGGGGGACACAACAGACGCACTGACTCGCCGATGGCATCCCGCACAACAAAGTTGAAGGAACAACAATCGACCGGACGCGCGGGTGCGTGATCACGGATCCCGTACCCATGGAGCCACTGGCGCCGGTGGCTCCGGGCGCGCTGAGCAGGTCATCGACCAATCGATGCCTGGGGACTACCCCGCGCGGACTGGATCACTCACCACCGTCTTGCAGACGCCAGAACTCGCCCGGAAAACGAGATCGTGTTATACGGGCAACGGCGCGGTTTCCCGGGCAGAACACCGTGCCGGAAGAGCAACTCCCTTCCGGAGTACGGCGTTCGGCGGTGTTCGGTGCTCCGCACGGTGTGTAGGGATGGTGTGTGCGGGAGGAGATGGTGGTGCGTGGCCCCGGAGGCTGGACCGTGGGCGTCAGCCGCCGGACGTCAGGTGGTTCCGCAGGAGCGCGATCACGGCGGGCGCCTGGGCGCTGAGAAAGAAGTGCCCGCCCGGGAAGACCTTCAGTTCGAACGCTCCCGTGGTGTGTCCGCGCCAGTCCTCGGCCTCGTCCAGCGTGGTCTTCGGATCGCTGTCGCCCGTCAGCACCGAGATCGGCGCTCGGACGACCGCGCCCGGTTCGCACCGGTAGGTCTCGATGGCGCGGTAGTCGCTGCGGATCGCCGGCAGAATGAGGCGCAGGATCTCCTCGTCGCCGAGCAGGGCCGAATTCGTACCGGAGAGCAGCTTCAGCTCCGCGACGATCCCGTCGTCACTGAGGCGGTGCACCTTCTCGTCGCGGTGGCGCGACGGCGCACGCCGCCCCGAGGCGAAGAGCCGGGAGAGCTCACCGCCGTCCGCCTCGTACCGCCGCGCGACCTCGAAGGCGAGCGTCGCGCCCATGCTGTGCCCGAAGAACGTCGTCGGCCGCGTGTGCAGCTGTCTGCGCAGTGCCGCGTAGACCTGGTCGGCCATGGTGTCGATGTCGTCGGGGCTGATCTCCTTGCGCCGGTCCTGCCGTCCCGGATACTGCACCGAGAACACCTCGGCCACGGACGACAGTTGCGCGGACACCGGGAAGTAGAAAGACGCCGAGCCACCCGCGTGGGGGAAACAGAAGAGCTGTCTCGGGCTGTCCGGCGCCTGATGGAAGCACCGTGCCCAGAGGCTCTCCTCGGTGGACGTCGTCATCGTGTCGCATCCTCCTCAGACCTGGGTCGAGCGATCCGGACCGCCCGGCGGTCCGGAACTGCGGGACATCCGGGACCCGTACGGCATTGTCACACGGATCAACAGCCGTTACGGTCCGGTGCCCGGCCACCCCATTCCACTAGGGCGGACAGTGGGAAATTCCCTAGTCTCTTCGCGCTCCGCCGTGACGGAACCCACGCCGGGCGCCCGGCCGGACCACAATCCGGCCAGGCAGCCCGGGTCGCTTCCGGCCAGACGACCCGGATCTGCTGTGGCGACCCGGAACTGACGACCCGCATCCGGCGGCCCGGAACTGTCCTCAGGACAGGCCCAGTTCGTCATCGAGGAGCGCGAACACATCGTCGTCCGACGCCGTGTCGAGATCGAACTCGCCGGTGCCGTCCGCCGACTCCCGGCGCAGCGCCGCCCACTTCGTCCTCAGCACCTCGATCCGTCCCGCGACATGCTTGAACTCCTGTGTGTCGACGGTCAGTTCCGCGATCGCCTTGTCCAACTGGTCGAGCACGGCGAGTACGGAGCCGGCCCCGGTGACCTCCTCCGTGACGAGCTGGGAGTGGAGGTGGTCCACGACATCGGCCGCTGTGGGGTAGTCGAACAGGAGAGTGGCGGGCAGCCGCAGTCCCGTCGCGGTGTTGAGCCGGTTCCTGAAGTCCACCGCCGTCAGCGAGTCGAAGCCCAGCTCCTGGAACTGGCGCGTGGCCCCGATCGCCGTACCGTCCGTGTGTCCGAGCACCATGGCGGCCTGGTCCCGTACCAGCTTCAGCAGTACGTCATGGCGCTCCTCGTCGGTCAGCCCGGTCAGCCGTCGCGCGAGCGCGCCCGCCGACTGCGGAGCGGCCGTGGACGTGGCGGTGGCCGTGGCGGTGGCCGTGGCCGACCGCCGGAAGGTCGTACGGATGAGGCTCCGGAGCAGCGGCGGGATCTCGCCCTGGGCGGCTCGCAGGGCCGGCAGATCCAGCCGTACGGGGACCACCAGCGCCCGGGTGCCGGTGGCCACCGCGTCGAACAGCTCCACGCCCAGGTCTGCGGAGAGCGGCGGCATGCCTGCGCGCGCCAGCCGTCGCATGTCCGCCTCGGACACGGTGCCGGTCATCCCGCCCGACCGCTCCCACGGGCCCCATGCCAGCGATACTCCGGGCAGCCCTTCGGCCGCGCGGCGCGCCATCAGCGCGTCCAGGAAGGTGTTGGCGGCGGCGTAGTTGGCCTGGCCCGCACCACCGAACACACCCGCCACGGACGAGAACACCACGAACGCGGCGAGATCGAGATCCCGCGTCAGTTCATGCAGATGCCAGGCGGCATCGGCCTTGGGACGCAGTACGGTGTCCACCCGCTCGGGTGTCAGCGAGCCGATGGTGCCGTCGTCCAGCACACCCGCCGTGTGCACCACGGCCGTCACCGGATGCTCGGCGGGCACCGCGGCCAGTACGCCGGCCAGCGCGGCACGGTCGGCGACATCGCAGGCGGCGACGGTGACCTCGGCCCCGAGACTCGTCAGCTCGTCGACGAGTCGGCGCGCGCCCTCGGCGCCGATACCTCGGCGGCTGAGCAGGAGCAGCCGCCGTACGCCGCGTTCCGCGACCAGATGCCGGGCGAGGACACCGCCCAGACCACCGGTTCCGCCGGTGATGAGTACGGTGCCGCCGCGCTCCCAGGTGTCGGAGTCGGACGGGTCGGACGGGTCGGTTGTGCCGGCCGGGTGGGTCGGGGCGGCCAGGTTGGTCGGGTCATCCTCCGTGGCCGGTTCCGGGAGAGACGCGCGTTCCAGCCTCGCGGCCCTGATCTCATGCCCGCGGAGCACCAGTTGTGGTTCGTCCGAGCCGAGGGCTTCCCCGAGACGGGTGAGGCCGTCGACGGCGGGCGCCGGATCCTCGGAGTCGGCCACCATCGGGTCGAGATCCAGGTCGAGATCCAGTAGAGCAAAGCAGCCCGGATTCTCCGACTGCGCCGACCGCACCAGGCCCCAGACGGCAGCCGCCGCCAGATCGGCCACGCCTCCGCCGTCCACCGCCACCGCGCCGCGGGTGACGAACAGCAGACGCAATCCGGCGAACCGGTCCTCGGCGGACCAGCGCTGCACCTGCTCCAGCGTCCTGGCCAGGACGGCGCGTACGGATCCGGGTACGGTGTCGGCCTCGGCGTCGGCGTCGGCCGTTTCACCGCGTACCGGGATCAGCATCACATCCGGCACCGGGCCGTCCGCCGCCGCGAGCGACGCCAGATCGTCGTACGCCTCGACGCTCGGGCCCGATGCGGCTACGGCCCCGGCGAGCCCGAGAAGGTCCGGCCCGACGAGGGCGACCGACTCAGGCGCGGCCGAACCGGCCGGGACAGGGATCCACTCCACCGTGAACAGCGCGTCGTTGCCGGTTCCCGCGGATTGGTTCAACTGCTCGCTGGACACGGTCCGTACGAGGAGCGAGTCGACGGAGGCGACCGGCGCACCGGTGGTGTCCGCGACCGCGATCGACACCGCGTCCTTGCCTCCGGACGGCGTGATCCGTACCCGTAGCGCGGAAGCGCCCGTCGCATGCAGCGAGACGCCTTCCCACGAGAACGGCAGGCCCCCGGTGCCCTCCTGGCCGTCATCGGCGAGGAGCGACGCGTGCAGGGCGGAGTCGAGGAGAGCCGGGTGCAGACCGTACGCTCCCGCCTCGGTGCTTTCGGGCAGGCTCACCTCGGCGAAGATCTCACCATCGCGACGCCACGCGGCCCGTAGACCTTGGAACACCGGACCGTATGCGAAACCGAGCTCCGCGAACCGCTCGTAGCAGCCGTCGAGTTCCAGTGCCTCGGCGCCCTTCGGGGGCCACACCGTGGCGTCGAAGCCGGTGTCCAGCGTCTCGGCACCGCTGGTGAGCGTGCCGGTGGTCAGCGTGCCGGTGGCATGCTGCGTCCATGGTGCGTCGGCGGCGTCCTCGGGCCGTGAGTAGATGCCCACCGTGCGACGGCCCGACTCGTCGGGAGTGCCCACGGCGACCTGCATCTGTACGGCGCCGCGCTCGGGCAGGACCAGTGGCGCCGCGAGCGTCAGCTCCTCGACACGGTCGCCGCCCACCTCGTCACCTGCTCGAACGGCCAGCTCCAGCAGGGCGGTTCCGGGCAGCAGGATCCGGCCCATCACCCTGTGGTCAGCGAGCCATGGATGCGACTGCACGGAGAGCCGGCCGGTGAACAACACGCCCTGACCGGCGGCCAGTTCGACGGCCGCGCCCAGCAGCGGATGCCCGGTGGAACCGAGCCCGGCCGCGCGCACATCACCGGCCCCGGACAGCGAGGCGGCCGGCCAGAACCACTGGTGCTGGAAGGCATACGTGGGCAACTCCACCCGCCGCGCACCGCTTCCGGCGAAGAACCGGCCCCAGTCCACCGTGACACCGTGCGCGTACATCTGGGCCAGCGCGGCAAGAGCGGTCGGTTCCTCGTCCCTGTTCTTGCGAAGGATCGGTACGGTCACTGCGCCTTCCGGCACGGAATCCTGGGCCATGGCGGAGAGGACACCGTCGGGACCCAGCTCCAGGAAGGCGGTCACGCCCTGCTCGGCCAGAGTCCGTACACCGTCGGCGAAGCGGACGGCCTCGCGGACATGCCGTACCCAGTACTCCGCGGAGCACAACTCATCGGCGGAGGCGAGACCGCCCGTCAGATTCGACACGACCGGAATACGTGGTGCCTGGAAGGCCAGCCCTTCGGCCACCGCGCGGAACTCGTCCAGCATCGGGTACATCAGCGGCGAGTGGAAGGCGTGGGAGACGCGCAGTCGGCTCGACTTCCGCCCCAATGCCTCCAGTTGGGCCGCTACCTCCAAGACAGCGTCCTCGTCACCCGAAATCACCACGGAGGAAGGACCGTTGACGGCGGCGATCGACACACGGTCGGAGAGATACGGGATGACCTCGTCCTCGGTGGCCTGCACGGCAACCATCGCACCGCCGACCGGGAGCGCCTGCATCAGCGAGGCGCGGGCCACGGCAAGGGCGCAAGCGTCCTCCAGCGAGAAGACACCCGCGACATGGGCGGCGGCAATCTCACCGATCGAATGCCCCGCGACAAAGTCGGGCTTGATACCCCAGGACTCCACCAACCGGAACAGCGCCACCTCCACCGCGAACAACGCAGGCTGAGTGGAGGCCGTCTCATTCAGCGCTTCGGCGTCCTCGCCCCAGATCACCTCACGGAGCGAACGGCCCAACTGGCCTTCCAGCAAGGTGAGTACGGTATCGAACGCCTCGGCGAAGACGGGGAAGCGCTCGTACAACTCCCTTCCCATACCGAGTCGCTGGGAGCCCTGGCCCGAGAAGAGCACCGCCGACTTTCCACCGAGGGCCGAGCCCGAGACCGCCAGTGGGTCCGGTTCGCCGGCGGCCAGTGCCGCCAGTGCGCGCGCCGAATCGGCAGGGCCGGCCGCGAGTACCGCCGCTCGATGCTCGAACGCCGAACGGCCCGTCGCCAACGAGAACCCGACATCCACCGGCCGCAGGTCAGGCCGCGCCTCCACCAACGACAGCAACCGCGCCGCCTGCCCCCGCAGCGCCTCCGGCGTCTTGCCCGAGAGCACCCAGGGGACCGTCACCGCTTCGGCCGGTGCCTCCGTCGAGGTCTGTGCCGCCACCGCCTCGGCGACAATCGACGGCTGCTCAAGGATGACGTGAGCGTTTGTACCGCTGATACCGAACGACGAGACACCCGCCCGCCGGGCGCGTCCTGCCTCGGGCCATGAGGTCTGCTCGGTGAGCAGCTCGACCGCGCCCGCCGACCAGTCCACATGGGACGACGGCGCGTCGACGTGGAGCGTCTGAGGAAGAACCCCATGGCGCATCGCCATCACCATCTTGATGACACCCGCCACACCAGCAGCCGCCTGCGTGTGCCCGATATTGGACTTCACGGAGCCGAGCAGCAGTGGACGCTCGGGGTCGCGGTCACGGCCGTACGTCGCCAGCAACGCCTGCGCCTCAATCGGATCACCCAGCGTCGTACCCGTACCATGCGCCTCCACCACATCCACATCACCCGCAGACAACCCACCACTGGCCAACGCCTGCCGGATCACCCGCTGCTGCGACGGACCATTCGGCGCCGTCAGACCATTCGACGCACCATCCTGATTCACCGCAGATCCACGCAGCAGCGCGAGCACCTGATGGCCATGGCGCCGCGCATCCGACAACCGCTCCAGCACCAGCATCCCGACACCCTCGGACCAGCCGACACCATCAGCCGAATCAGAGAACGCCTTGCACCGACCGTCCGGCGACAGTCCACGCTGACGCGAAAACTCCACAAACGTCCCAGGAGTCGACATCACCGTCACACCACCCGCCAACGCCAACGAGCACTCACCGCCTCGCAGCGCCTGGGCCGCCAGATGCATCGCCACAAGCGACGACGAGCACGCCGTATCAACCGTGACGGCCGGGCCTTCGAGGCCGAAGGTGTACGAGACCCGGCCCGAGGCCACGCTGCCCGCGCTGCCCTGGCCCTGATGGCCCTCGAACTCCTTGCCGTTCAGCGTCGTTCCGTAATCGCTGTACATCACACCGGCGAACACGCCCGTCTGACTGTCACGCAGCGACACCGGATCAATACCGGCCCGCTCGATCGCCTCCCACGACGCCTCCAACAACAACCGCTGCTGCGAATCCGTCGCCAACGCCTCACGCGGCGACATACCGAAGAACGCCGGATCGAACTCGCCGGCGTTCTGGAGGAATCCGCCCGAGCGGGTGTACGACGTACCGGCGTGATCCGGATCCGGGTGGTAGAGCGATTCCACGTCCCAACCACGATTGGCCGGGAACTCGGAGATCGCGTCCGTGCCCTCGGTGACCAGCCGCCACAGATCCTCCGGCGACGCCACACCGCCCGGGAACCGGCAGCTCATTCCCACGACCACGATCGGATCGTCGGCCGTCGACGGCAGGAGCCGGAGCGGGACCGACGCCTCGGTCTCGGCCTCGCTCCCGAACAGTTCGTCGCGGAGATGGTCCGCCAGAGCCGTCGCGGTCGGGTAGTCGAAGATCAGCGTGGCGGTGAGGCGCAGTCCGGTCACCGTACTCAGCCGGTTGCGCAGCTCGATCGCCGTCAACGAGTCGAAGCCCAGCTCCCGGAACTGGGATGCGGCGTCGACGGCTTCTCCGCCGGCGTGGCCGAGCACCAGGGCGATCTGGCTCCTCACGAGATCCAGAAGCGCCTCTCGTCGCTCCACGGGAGTGAGTCCGGCCAGCCGACCGATCAGACCGGTCGCGGTGGCCGATCCGGTCACCGCGCTCCGACGCGAGCGCGCTGGGATCAACGCCCGTAGTACCGCTGGCACTTCGCCCTGCGCGCGGAGCGCCGGGAGATCCAGCCGTACGGGTACGAGAGCTGCCCGGCCGGTGGCCAGCGCGGCGTCGAAGAGCGCCACGCCCTGGTCGACGGAGAGCGGTGGCATGCCCGAGCGCGCCATCCTCCGCATGTCCGCCTCGGTGACACCGCCTGTCATACCACCACCGGTCATGCCACCGATCTGGTCCCAGGGACCCCAGGCCAGCGATACGCCCGGCAGGCCCTCGGTCCTTCGGCGTTCGGCGAGTGCGTCGAGGAAGGCGTTCGCGGCGGCGTAGTTGGCCTGCCCGGCGCCACCGAACACGCCCGCCACAGAGGAGAAGACGACGAACGCGGCGAGATCGAAGTCGCGGGTCAGTTCATGCAGATGCCAGGCCGCGTCGGCCTTGGGACGCAGTACGGCATCCAGCCGCTCGGGCGTCAGCGAGCCGACGATCCCGTCGTCCAGCACACCCGCTGTATGGACCACAGCGGTCAGCGGATGCTCGACCGGCACCGACGCCAACAGTCCGGCCACCGCTGACCGGTCGGCGATATCACAGGCCGCCACGGTCACCTCGGCACCGTACGAGGTCAGCTCGGCGACCAGTTCGGCCGCGCCGGGCGCCTCAGCACCTCGTCGGCTCGCCAACAGCAGGCGACGGACTCGCCGTTCGGTGACCAGATGCCGCGCAAACACGCCGCCCAGACCACCCGTGCCGCCGGTGATCAGCACCGTACCGTCGGCGTCCCAGACCGGGCCCGTCCCGCCGTCGACCTCGGCATCGGCATCGGCATCGGCATCGGTGGGGATGGTCGTACGGACAAGGCGTCCAGCGGAGATCTCACCGTCACGGATCAGCAGGGCAGGCTCGTCCATACCAAGAGCGTGCGGCAGCACGGTGAGCGACGAGGTGTCGGAGTCGAGATCCAGCAGACCGAAGGAGCCCGGATTCTCCGTCTGCGCGGAGCGTACGAGCCCCCAGACCGAGGCCGCCGCCACATCGACGGCACGGTCCTCACCACCGCCCTTGACGGCGCCTCCGACTGCGCCCCGCGTGACGAACACCAGCCGGGAGTCGGCGAACCGCTCCTCGGCCAGCCACTCCTGCACCAGGGCCAGCGCGCCCGCCGTCAACGTATGGGTGGACTCCACGACTTGGCCGTCCGAATCACCGGCGATGCCCACCAGGACGGTGTCCGGCACCGGCCCCTTCCCCGCCGCCAGCGACGCGAGATCGACGTGTGTCCCGACCAGGAGGCCCGGTCCCGCCAACGGTTCGGCGAGGTTCAGTACGTCGGCCCCGAGGACGGCAACCGACGGCAGAACGTCCAGGCCGACGGCTACGGGAGTCCAAGCAAGCCGGAACAGTGCGTTCGCGGCAATGGCCCCGATGTCACTGAGCTCATCGCTCGACACGGCTCGTACGAGGAGTGAGTCGACGGAGGCGACCGGCGCACCGGAAGTGTCCGAGACCGTGATCGACACCGCGTCCTTGCCACGGACCGGGGCGATCCGTACGCGCAACACCGAAGCACCGGTCGCGAACAGCGAGACGCCCTCCCACGAGAACGGCAGGCCTCCGCCTCCTTGCGCGCTGTCGCCCGCCAGGAGCGACGCGTGCAGGGCGGAGTCGAGGAGAGCCGGGTGCAGACCGTACGCTCCCGCCTCGGTGCCCTCGGGCAGACTCACCTCGGCGTAGATCTCACCGTCACGACGCCAGGCCGCCCGTAGACCTTGGAACACCGGACCGTACACAAAGCCGATCTCGGCCAACCGCTCGTAGCAGCCGTCAAGTTCCAGCGCCTCGGCGCCGCTCGGCGGCCACACCGTGGCGTCGAAGCCGGTGGGCGGTTCCTGCGCGCCGGCTGCCAGTGTGCCCATCGCGTGCTGGGTCCACGGCACGTCCGCGGCGCCCTCGGGCCGGGAGTGGACCGTTACCGTACGCCGGCCGGTGTCATCGGCGGCACCGACCCGCACCTGCGTCTGAACCGCGCCGCGCGCCGGCAGCGTGAGCGGCGCCGCGAGCGTCAGCTCCTCGACCCGGTCGCAGCCGACCTCGTCGCCCGCCCGGAACGCCAACTCCAAGAGTGCTGTCCCCGGCAGCAGAACCCGGCCCATCACCGCGTGATCGGCGAGCCAAGGATGTGTTCCGACCGAGAGACGGCCGGTGAAGAGCATTCCTTCGCCCTCGGCCAGTTCAACCGCGGCGCCCAGCAAGGGATGCCCGGCCGAGCCCAGGCCCGCGGCCCGCACATCACGCGCGCCGGCCGACGAGGCGGTCGGCCAGAACCACTGGTGCTGGAAGGCGTACGTGGGCAGCTCCACCCGCCGCGCACCGCTTCCGGCGAAGAACCGGCCCCAGTCCACCGTGACACCGTACGTGTGCATCTGGGCCAGCGCGGTGACGGCGGCCAGCTCCTCCGGCCGGTCCTTGCGAAGGACCGGCACCACAGCGGCAGCGTCTCCGGCGCACTCGCGTGCGAGGGCGGAGAGCACGCCATCCGGGCCCAACTCCACGAAGGCTGTCACGCCTTGCGCTGAGAGAGTGGTCATGCCATCGGCGAAGCGGACGGCTTCACGGACATGCCGTACCCAGTACTCCGCAGAGCACAGCTCATCGGCGGAGGCGAGCCCACCCGTCAGATTCGACACCACCGGAATACGTGGTGCCTGGAAGGCCAGCCCTTCGGCCACCGCGCGGAACTCGTCCAACATCGAATCCATCAGCGGCGAGTGGAAGGCGTGCGAGACGCGAAGACGGCTGGTCTTACGGCCCTGTTCCGCCAGCCGGGCGGCGAGCTCCAGGACGGCGTTCTCGTCGCCGGAGATCACCACGGAGGAGGGACCGTTGACAGCTGCGATCGAGACACGGCCGGAGAGATACGGGATGACCTCGTCCTCGGTGGCCTGCACGGCAACCATCGCACCACCGGCCGGAAGCGCCTGCATCAACGAGGCGCGGGCCGCGACGAGGGCACAGGCATCCTCCAGCGAGAACACGCCCGCCACATGGGCAGCGGCAATCTCACCGATCGAATGCCCCGCGACAAAGTCGGGCTTGATACCCCAGAACTCCACCAACCGGAACAGCGCCACCTCCACCGCAAACAGCGCAGGCTGCGCGGAGCCCGTCGCATTCAGCGCTTCGGTGTCCTCGCCCCAGATGACATCCCTCAGCCGCTCGCCCAACTGCCCGCCCAGCAGGGCCAGTACCGAATCCAGCGCCTCCGCGAACACCGGGAACCGACCGTACAACTCCCGGCCCATACCGAGCCGCTGCGAACCCTGGCCCGAAAAGAGCAATGCCGTCTTTCCACCACTGACCGAGCCCGAGACCGCCAACGGGTCGGACTCCCCAGCAGCCAGCGCCGCCAACGCCCGTACCGTCTCCTCGGCATCACCCGCCAGCACGGCCGCACGGTGATCAAACACCGAACGGCCCGTCGCCAACGAGAACCCGACATCCACCGGCCGCAACTCGGCCCGCGCCTCCACCAACGACAGCAACCGCGCCGCCTGACCCCGCAACGCCTCCGGCGTCTTGCCCGAGAGCACCCAGGGAACCGTCACCGCTTCGGCCGGTGCCTCCGTGGAGGTCTGTGCCACCACCGTCTCAGGCACGACCGACGGCTGCTCCAGAATGACATGCGCGTTCGTACCACTGATACCGAACGACGACACACCCGCGCGCCGGGCACGACCTTCCTCCGGCCACGCGATCTGCTCGGTGAGAAGCTCCACCGCGCCTGCCGACCAGTCCACATGGGACGACGGCTCGGTCACATGCAGTGTCTGAGGAAGTACCCCGTGCCGCATCGCCATCACCATCTTGATGACGCCCGCTACACCAGCGGCTGCCTGCGTGTGCCCGATATTGGACTTCACCGAGCCGAGCAGCAGCGGACGCTCCGGATCACGGTCACGGCCGTACGTCGCCAGCAACGCCTGCGCCTCGATCGGATCACCCAGCGTCGTACCCGTACCGTGCGCCTCCACCACATCCACATCACCCGCAGACAACCCACCACTGGCCAACGCCTGACGAATCACCCGCTGCTGCGACGGACCATTCGGCGCCGTCAGACCATTCGACGCACCATCCTGATTCACCGCCGAACCACGCACCACCGCCAACACCTGGTGGCCATGCCGCCGCGCATCCGACAACCGCTCCAGGACCAGCATCCCGACACCCTCCGACCAGCCCACACCATCAGCCGAATCAGAGAACGCCTTGCACCGACCATCAGGCGACAACCCACGCTGACGCGAAAACTCCACAAACGTCCCAGGAGTCGACATCACCGTCACACCACCCGCCAACGCCAACGAGCACTCACCGCTCCGCAACGCCTGCATCGCCCAGTGCATCGCCACCAACGACGACGAACACGCCGTATCCACCGTCACCGCCGGACCCTCCAGACCCAGCGCGTACGACACCCGGCCCGAGGCCACACTGCCCGCACTGCCCTGGCCCTGGAAGCCCTCGAACTCCTCACCGTTGAGCGTGCTGCCGTAGTCGTTGTACATCACACCGGCGAACACACCCGTCTGACTGTCACGCAGCGACACCGGATCAATACCGGCCCGCTCGATCGCCTCCCACGACGCCTCCAACAACAACCGCTGCTGCGAATCCGTCGCCAACGCCTCACGCGGCGACATACCGAAGAACGACGGATCGAACTCCCCAGCCGTATGCAGAAATCCGCCCGAGCGGGTGTACGACGTACCGGCGTGATCCGGATCCGGGTGGTAGAGCGATTCCACGTCCCAACCACGATTGGCCGGGAACTCGGAGATCGCGTCCGTGCCCTCGGTGACCAGCCGCCACAGATCCTCCGGCGACGCCACGCCGCCCGGGAACCGGCAGGCCATCCCCACCAGCACGATCGGATCGTCGGCCACCGGCGGCAGCGACGACACCGGGATGGACAACTCCGGCTCGGCTCCGAGCAGTTCGGCGAGCAGCTGGTCCGCCAGCGCCGACAGCGTCGGATAGTCGAAGACCATGGTGGCCGGCAGACGCAGACCCGTCACCGTGTTGAGCCGGTTCCGCAGCTCCACCGCCGTGAGCGAGTCGAAGCCGAGGTCACGGAACGCGCGCCCCGAGTCGATGTCGGCGCCGCTCGCGTGTCCCAGTACCAGGGCCGCCTGGGCCCGTACGACGTCCAGCACCACTTCCTTGCGATCGGCGGGCTCCAGCACGCCCAGCCGCCGCACCAGACCGCCGTCCGCGCCGGAAGCCGTTGTCGCCGCCCGGCGCGACGGTGTCCGCACCAGACCGCGAAGCAGCGCCGGTACGGTGCCCAGGGCACGCAGCACCGGGAGATCGAGCCGTACGGGTACGACGGCGGCTTCGCCGGTCGCGAGCGCCGCGTCGAAAAGCGCGAGGCCCTGTTCCACCGGGAGCAGTGGCATACCGGCATCGGCGGCCCGCCGTACATCGCGCGCGTCAAGTCCGCTGGTCATGCCCGCGCCCTGGTCCCACGCGCCCCAGGCGAGCGACAGGCCCGGCAGTCCCTCGGCCCGCCGATGGGCCGCCAGCGCGTCCAGGAAGGCGTTGCCCGCCGCGTAGTTGGCCTGTCCGGCGCCACCGAACACACCCGCCACGGAGGAGAAGACGACAAACGCGGCGAGATCCAACTCGCGAGTCAGCTCATGCAGATGCCAGGCCGCGTCCGCCTTCGGCCGCAGCACACGGTCCAGCCGCTCCGGAGTGAGCGAACCGATCACACCGTCGTCCAGCACACCCGCCGTATGGACCACGGCGGTCAGCGGATGCTCGACCGGCACCGACGCCAACAGCCCGGCCAGGGCCTCGCGATCCGCCACATCACACGCGGCGACCGACACATGCGCACCTTGGGCGGTCAGCTCGGCCGCCAGATCCTCGGCGCCCTCGGCAGCGAGTCCACGCCGACTGGTCAGCAGCAGATGCCGTACGCCACGCTCACCGACCAGATGGCGTGCCAGCACACCACCCAGGCCGCCTGTGCCGCCGGTGATCAGCACCGTACCCTCGGGATCCCAGGCGGAGCCGCCCGCCTCGGACTCGGGCCTGGGCTCGGTCATTCGGGTCAGGCGCCCGGCGCGGATTCCACCGTCGCGGACAAGCAGTTGCGGCTCATCGACGCCGAGTGCTCGCGGCAGCAGAGCCACCGAGGACTCTGCGGAGTCCAGGTCCACCAGTCCGAAGGAGCCCGGGTTCTCCGTCTGCGCGGAGCGCACCAGGCCCCAGACCGAGGCCGCCGCCACATCGGCGACCTCCTCACCACCACCGGCGACGGCCCCAGTGGTGACGAACACCAGTCGGGAGCCGGCGAACCGCTCCTCGGCCAGCCACTCCTGTACCAGGGCCAGCGCATCGGCGGTCAACGCGTGGACGGAGTCGGTCACTTCGGCTCCGTACGCACTGGCCATGCCCACCAGCACCGTATCCGGCACCGGCGCCGCCTCGGCCGCGAGTGACGTCAGATCCTCGTACCTGCCGATCTCAACGCCCGTACGTGCCAGTCCTTCGGCGAGTCCGACGACATCCGGGCCGACCAACGCGACCGTACGGAAGGCGGATTCGGCCGGCAGCGCGACCGGTACCCATCCCACTCCGAACAGCGCGTCGCGCGCCACTCCGGCGCCGCCGCCGCTCAACTGCTCGCGCGATACAGCCCGTACAAGCAGCGAGTCGACCGAGGCAACCGGCTGACCTGCCGTGTCGGCGACCGCCACCGAGAGCGCGTCATGACCGGCGGGAGCGATCCGTACGCGTAGCGCCGTGGCACCGGTCGCGTGCAGGGATACGCCCTCCCACGAGAACGGCAGGCCCTGTGTGCCCGCCTGGCCATCACCAGCGAGGAGCGACGCGTGCAAGGCCGAGTCGAGCAGCGCCGGATGCAGACCGTACGCCCCCGCCTCGGTGTCCTCGGGCAGACTCACCTCGGCGAAGATCTCACCGTCACGACGCCATGCCGCCCGCAGCCCCTGGAACAGGGGGCCATAGGTGAAGCCGAGCTCCTCGAAGCGCTCGTAGCAACCTTCCACATCCAATGCCTCGGCACCCGCGGGCGGCCATACCGTGGCATCGAAGTCAGCGGGCACGGAGTGGGAACCGACGGCCAGCACACCGGTCGCGTGCTGTGTCCACGACGGCTCGTCGGCCGTGTCAGGACGGGAGTGGACCGTGACCGTACGCCGGCCGGTGTCATCGGCGACACCGACGCGTACCTGCACCTGGACCGCGCCCTGCCCAGGCAGCATGAGCGGCGCCGCGAGCGTCAACTCCTCAACCCGGTCACAGCCGACCTCGTCACCCGCCCGGAACGCCAGCTCCAACAGTGCTGTCCCCGGCAACAGAACGCGGCCCATCACCACATGGTCGGCAAGCCAAGGATGCGATCCCACCGACAGCCGGCCCGTGAAGACCGCTCCTTCGCCCTCGGCCAGTTCGACCGTCGCGCCCAGCAGCGGATGGCCCGCCGAGCCAAGTCCCGCCGCCCGCATATCGCCCGTACCGCCGAGCGGCCCGGCCGGCCAGAACCACTGGCGCTGGAAGGCGTACGTGGGCAACTCGACCCGTACCGCACCGGTCCCGGCGAACACAGCGGCCCGCTCCATGGGCGCGCCCTGCACATGCAGCCGCGCCCAGGCGGTGACGGCAGCCAGCTCCTCCGGCCTGTCCTTGCGCAGAACAGGCACCATGACGGCGTCGTCCCCGGCGGACTCGCGTGCCAGTGCGGAGAGAACGCCGTCCGGGCCCAGCTCCACGAACTTCCTTACGCCCGCGCCCTCCAGGCAGCGCACGCCGCCCGCGAACCGGACGGCTTCGCGGACATGCCGTACCCAGTACTCCGCCGAGCACAGCTCATCGGCCGACGCGAGAGCACCTGTCAGATTCGACACGACCGGGATACGAGGCGCCTGGAACACCAGGCCCTCCGCGACCGCCCGGAACTCCTCCAGCATCGGATCCATCAGCGGCGAGTGGAAGGCATGCGAAACCCGAAGACGGCTCGACTTCCGTCCCAACGCCTCCAGTTGGACCGCCACCTCCTGGACCGCGTCCTCCTCGCCGGAGATCACCACCGAGGACGGACCATTGACAGCGGCGATCGAGACACGGTCGGAGAGATACGGTGCGACCTCGTCCTCCGTCGCCCGCACCGCGACCATCGCACCGCCGGCCGGAAGCGCCTGCATCAACGAGCCGCGCGCGACCACCAGTCGGCAGGCGTCCTCCAGCGAGAACACACCCGCCACATATGCCGCCGCGATCTCACCGATCGAATGTCCCGCCACAAAGTCGGGCCTGACACCCCATGACTCGACCAGCCGGAACAGCGCCACCTCCACCGCGAACAACGCCGGCTGAGCAAAGCCCGTCGCGTTCAGCGCTTCGGCGTCCTCGCCCCAGATGACATCCCTCAGCGGCTCGCCCAACTGACCGTCCAGCAGCACCAGTACGGAATCCAACGCCTCCGCGAACACCGGGAACCGACCGTACAACTCCCGGCCCATACCGAGCCGCTGCGAACCCTGACCGGAGAAGAGCACCGCCGTCTTTCCACCAATGACCGAACCCGAGACCGCCAACGGGTCGGACTCCCCAGCAGCCAGCGCCGCCAACGCCCCTACGGTGTCCTCAGCATCGCCCGCCAGCACCGCCGCACGGTGATCAAACACCGAACGACCTGTCGCCAACGAGAACCCGACATCCACCGGCCGCAGCTCGGCCCGCGCCTCCACCAACGACAACAACCGCGCCGCCTGATCCTGCAACGCCTCCGGCGTCTTACCGGACAGCACCCACGGCACCACACCGGCCTCGACCATCGGAGCCGGAGCTTCGGTCCTGGTGACCACGGTTCCGCGGAGCACCGTGGGCGGCTGCTCCAAGATCACATGCGCGTTTGTACCGCTGATACCGAACGACGACACCGCCGCACGCCGTGCACGCTCGACCTCCGGCCACGCGGTCTCCTCGGTCAGCAGCTCGACCGCGCCTTCCGACCAGTCCACATGCGAGGACGGCGCGTCGACATGGAGCGTCTGAGGAAGAACGCCGTGCCGCATCGCCATCACCATCTTGATGACACCCGCCACACCAGCAGCCGCCTGCGTATGCCCGATATTGGACTTCACCGAGCCCAGCAGCAGCGGACGCTCCGGATCACGCTCACGACCGTACGTCGCCAGCAACGCCTGCGCCTCAATCGGGTCCCCGAGCGTCGTCCCTGTACCGTGCGCCTCTACCACATCCACGTCATCGGCCGACAACCCAGCACTGGCAAGCGCCTGGCGGATCACCCGCTGCTGCGACGGACCGTTCGGCGCCGTCAGACCATTCGACGCACCATCCTGATTCACCGCCGAACCACGCACCACCGCCAACACCTCATGACCATGCCGCCGCGCATCCGAAAGACGCTCCAGCACCACCATCCCCACACCCTCCGACCAGCCCACACCATCAGCCGAATCAGAGAACGCCTTGCACCGACCGTCCGGCGACAACCCACGCTGACGTGAGAAGTCCACAAACACCGTCGGTGTCGACATCACCGTCACACCGCCGGCCAACGCCAGCGAGCATTCGCCGCTCCGCAGCGCCTGCATCGCCCAGTGCATCGCCACGAGCGACGACGAACACGCCGTGTCCACTGTCACCGCCGGGCCCTCCAAACCCAGCGCGTACGACACCCGGCCCGAGGCCAGGCTGGTGCTGCCACCGCCTTGGAAGCCCTCGAACTCCGGACTCGCCAGCACGGCCGTGTAGTCGCTGTACATCACACCGGCGAACACGCCCGTCGCAGTGCCCTTCAGCGACACCGGATCAATACCGGCCCGTTCGATCGCCTCCCACGACGCCTCCAGCAGCAACCGCTGCTGCGAATCCGTCGCCAACGCCTCACGCGGCGACATACCGAAAAACGACGGATCGAACTCCCCTGCTGTGTGCAGGAATCCGCCCTCGCGGGTGTACGACGTACCCAAGTGATCCGGATCGGGATGGAACAGTCCGTCGACGTCCCAGCCCCGATTGACCGGGAAGCCGGAGATGGCGTCCCCGCCCTCCATGACCAGCCGCCACAGATCCTCCGGAGACGTCACACCGCCCGGATACCAGCAGCTCATCCCCACGACGACGATCGGATCGTCGGCGATCGCGGCCGAGCGCCTCGCCACGGGAACAGCCATGGGAGCAGCCATGGCGGCGCCGAGCAGTTCATCGAGAAGGTGGTCCACAAGCGTCTGGACCGTCGGATAGTCGAAGGCCATCGTGGCCGGGAGCCGCAGCCCGCTCACGGTGTTGAGCCGGTTCCGCAGCTCGACCGCCGTCAGCGAGTCGAAGCCCAACTCGCGGAAGGCGCGCCCGGGATGGACGGCCTCGGCGTCGGCGTGTCCCAGTACGAGGGCGACCTGCCCGCGTACCAGGTCCACCAGTACCTCCTGCCGCTCAACGGCGGTGAGCACCGTCAGGCGCTCCACCAGCCCCTTGGCGGTCGCCGAGCCCGCGACTGCCGCACGGCGCGGACGCGTACGGATCAACGCCCGTAGCAGCGGCGGGACTTCGCCCTGTGCGCGGAGCACCGGCAGGTCCAGCCGTACCGGCGCCAGCACGGCGTCACCGGTGGCCAGTGCCGCTTCGAACAGCGCGAGGCCCTGCTCCACCGGGAGCGGCGGCACTCCGGAGCGTGCCATCCGGTCCGTGTCGGTCTCCGTCAGTGTACCGGTCATCCCGCCCGACTGGTCCCACGGGCCCCAGGCCAGCGAGACTCCGGGCAGGCTTTCGGTACGCCTGCGCTCCATGAGGGCGTCCAGGAAGGCGTTGCCCGCCGCGTAGTTGCCCTGTCCCGCGTTGCCGAATGTGGCCGCCGCCGAGGAGAAGACCACGAAGGCCGTCAGATCGAGATCCCGTGTCAGTTCATGGAGGTGCCAGGCCGCGTCCGCCTTGGGTCGCAGCACACGGTCCAGCCGCTCCGGAGTGAGCGCGCCGACCACACCGTCGTCCAGGACGCCCGCCGCGTGGACCACGGCCGACACCCGGTGCCCGGCCAGCAGCTCCGCGAGCGCGGCTCGGTCCGCCACATCGCAGGCCACGGCCGTTGCCTGGACTCCTCGCAGCTCAAGCTCCGCGATGAGCTCTTCCGCGCCCTCGGCGGCCGGTCCGCGCCTGCTGACCAGCAGCAGCCGTCGTACGTCGTGCTCCGCCACCAGATGCCGGGCCAGTACCGCGCCGAGACCACCGGTACCGCCGGTGATCAGCACACTGCCGCCGTCGGTGTCCCAGACGGGACGCGCGTCGCTCCCGGCCGCCGGCCGGCGCACCAGGCGTCCGGCGCGTACCTCACCGCCGCGGACCACGATCTGTGGTTCATCCGTGTCCAGGGCCGCCAACGGAAGAGCCGTCGGCGGAAGGGCCGTTGTCTCCTCGTCGGGATCGAGGTCGATCAGACCGAAGCAGCCGGGATTCTCCGACTGCGCGGACCGTACGAGACCTCGCACCGAGGCCGCCGCCACATCGTGGCCGCCGACGGCGCCGCGTGTCACAAAGACGAACCGGGAGTCCGCGAAGCGCTCCTCGGCCAGTCGGGTCTGGATGCGGGCCAGGGCCTGGTGGGTGAGCGCGTGTACGGAGTCGGCGGTGTCGGCGCCCTGATCCCCTACCACGGGGATCAGCACCACACCCATCGGCAGCTCGCCCGCCGGCTCCTCACCCGCCGGCAGCTCGTCCGTCGGCTCCTCACCCATCGGCAGCTCGTCCGTCGGCAGCTCATCAAGGATCCGGGCCTCGGCGCCCACGGCGCGCAGGGCCTCGGCCAGGCCCAGTGTGTCCGGGCCGAGCACCGCCACCGTCCGCTCAGCCTGCTCCGTGGGCTCAGCCCGCTCAGCCCGCACCGAAGCCGCACCGGAAGGAGCCGCCACCGGCGTCCAGTCGAGCCGGAACAGCGCGTCCCGCGTCAGTGCGTCGGTATCGCTCAGGCTCTCGGTGGACAGGGCCCGCAGCGCCAGTGACTCCACCGACGCGACGGGCGCGCCCGTGGTGTCGGCGACGGCGATCGACACCGTTCCGTCGTCCGTACGGGACAGCCTGACCCGTACGGCGGAGGCTCCGGACGCCTCCAGCGACACACCGCTCCAGGAGAACGGGACACCCAGTGGGACACCGCCCGCGCGGCCGTTCGCTTCGGTGGGCGAGCCGATGAACCAGGCCGCGTGAAGGCCGGCGTCCAGCAGTGCGGGATGCAGTCCGAACGCCTCCGCGTCGGCCCGGACGCCGTCCGGCAGACTCAGCTCGGCGAAGATCTCGCCGTCGCGCCGCCAGACGGCCTGTAGGCCCTGGAAGACCGGCCCGTAGACAAATCCGTCCTCGGCGCGAGCGTCGTAGAAACCGTCCAGCTCCACCGGTTCGGCGCCCACCGGCGGCCAGACCGTGGCGTCGAAGCCGAGGGCATCGAAGCCCGTGGCGTCGAGGCCGGAGAGGACCGCGGCCGTACGAGGGCCTGCGGCCAGTACGCCGATGGCGTGCTGCGTCCAGGGCGCCTCGGTCTCGCCCTCGGGCCGCGAATGGATCGTGACGGTACGCCGACCGCTCTCGTCGGCCACTCCGACCCGCACCTGCGTCTGTGTGGCGCCGCGCTCCGGCAGCACCAGCGGCGCCGCGAGAGTCAGTTCGTCGACGCGGTCGCTGCCGACCTCGTCACCGGCGCGGATCGCCAGCTCCAGCAGGGCCGTTCCCGGCACCAGAATCCGGCCCATGACCGCATGGTCGGCCAGCCATGGATGAGTCCGCACCGAAAGGCGGCCGGTGAACAACACGCCTTCGCCTTCGGCCAGTTCGACCACGCCGTTGAGCAGGGGATGTCCGGCGGACATCAGGCCGACCGCGGCGGCGTCGGCGGCTCCGCGTGTGCCGTCGGGCCAGTAGGGCCGGTGTTCGAAAGCGTACGTGGGCAGCTCCACGCGGGACGCGCCGCTCCCGGCGAAGTACCGGGCCCAGTCCACGGAGACACCGTGCATATGCAGTTGAGCCAGTGCGGTGACGGCGGACAGTTCCTCGGAGCGGTCCTTACGGAGCACCGGCACCGTGACCGTCCCGTCGGGCACCGACTCCCTCGCCATCGCGGAGAGCACTCCGTCGGGCCCCAACTCGACCAGTACGGTGGCACCTTGCTCGGCGAGAGTACGGACGCCATCGGCGAAGCGGACGGCCTCGCGGACATGCCGTACCCAGTAGTCGGGCGTGCACAGCTCGTCCGGAGACGCGAGCCCACCGGTGAGATTCGAGACCACGGGAATGGCGGGTTCCTGGAACGACACCGTCTCCGCCACGGCACGGAACGCGTCGAGCATCGGCCGCATCAGCGGTGAGTGGAAGGCATGTGAGACCCGGAGCCCGGTCGTCTTCCGGCCGTCCCGCTCCAGCCGGGCCGCGATCTCCCGTACGACGTCCTCGTCGCCCGAAATCACCACCGAGGAGGGACCGTTGACCGCTGCGATCGACACCTGGGCCCGCGTCCCGTGCTCGGACAGCAGCGCAATGATCTCGTCCTCGGTGGCCTGTACGGCGGCCATCGCGCCACCGGCCGGCAGCGCCTGCATCAACGTTCCACGGGCCGCCACCAGACGGCAGGCATCCTCCAGCGAGAACACCCCGGCCACATGGGCGGCGGCAAGCTCACCGATCGAATGCCCGGCGACGAAGTCCGGCCTGACACCCCATGACTCGACCAGCCGGAACAGCGCCACCTCCACCGCGAACAACGCAGGCTGAGCAAAACCCGTCCCGTTCAGCGCTTCCGCGTCCTCGCCCCAGATGACCTCCCTGAGCGAGCGGCCCAACTCGCCGTCCAGCAGCGCCAGTACGGAGTCCAGCGCCTCCGCGAACACCGGGAACCGACCGTACAACTCACGGCCCATACCGAGCCGCTGCGAACCCTGCCCGGAGAACAGCACCGCCGTTCTGCCGCCGGTGACCGAGCCCGTGAGGGCCAGTGGATCCGGCTCGCCCACGGCCAGCGCCGCCAGCGCGCGCACCGTCCCAGCGGGCTCGTCGGCCATCACCACCGCGCCATGCTCGAACCTCGACCGGCCCGTGGCCAGCGAGAACCCGATATCCACCGGCCGCAGTCCGGGCCTGGCCCGGATGTACGAGAGCAGCCGGGCCGCCTGGCCGCGCAGCGCCTCCGGTGTCTTGCCGGACAGCACCCAGGGCACCACACCCGGCGCCTCCGACCTGACGGACGACCCGATGGACGGCCCGGCTTCGGCACTGTCGAGCACCGAGCCCTGGATCACCGTGGGCGGCTGCTCAAGAATGACATGCGCGTTCGTCCCGCTGATGCCGAAGGACGACACGCCCGCGCGCCGGACATGACCGGTCTCGGGCCACTCGGTGGGCGCGGTCAGCAGTTCCACCGCGCCCGACGACCAGTCGACGTGTGACGACGGCTCGGTGACATGGAGCGTCGGCGGCAACACACCATGGCGCATCGCCATGATCATCTTGATCACGCCCGCGGCGCCGGCCGCCGCCTGAGTGTGACCAAGGTTGGACTTCACCGAGCCGAGCAGCAGCGGACGCTCCGGATCGCGCTCACGACCGTACGTCGCCAACAACGCCTGCGCCTCGATCGGATCGCCCAACGTGGTCCCGGTACCGTGTGCCTCCACCGCGTCCACCTCGGCGGGCGAGAGTCCGCCGCTGGCGAGCGCCTGGCGGATCACCCGTTGCTGCGAAGGGCCGTTGGGCGCGGTGAGACCGTTGGACGCGCCGTCCTGGTTGACGGCGCTGCCCCGTACGACGGCGAGGATCTCATGGCCCTGGCGCCGGGCGTCCGACATGCGTTCCAGCAGGAGCATGCCGATGCCCTCGGACCAGCCGACACCGTCGGCCGACTCGGAGAAGGGCTTGGACCGGCCGTCGGGCGCGAGGCCCCGCTGCCGGGAGAACTCCACGAAGGTGTCGGGGATCGACATCACGGTGACACCGCCGGCCAGCGCCAGCGAGCATTCACCGCTGCGCAGCGCCTGGGCCGCGAGATGCATCGCGACGAGCGACGACGAGCACGCCGTGTCCACCGTCATCGCCGGGCCCTCGAAGCCGAAGGTGTACGAGACCCGGCCCGAGGCGACACTCAACGCACTGCCCTGGCCCTGGAAGCCTTCGTACTCCTTGCCGTTCAGTGTGGTGTTGTAGCCGCTGTACATCACACCGGCGAAGACACCGGTCCGGCTGTCGCGCAGCGAGTGCGGGTCGATACCGGCCCGCTCGATGGCCTCCCACGAGGTCTCCAGCAGAAGTCGTTGCTGCGAGTCGGTGGCCATGGCCTCGCGCGGACTCATCCCGAAGAACGCCGGGTCGAACTCGCCCGCGTCATGCAGGAATCCGCCCGAGCGGGTGTACGACGTGCCGGTGTGGTCCGGATCCGGATGGAAGAGCGCGTCCACGTCCCAGCCGCGGTTCACCGGGAAGTCGGAGACGACATCGGCGCCTTCGGAGACCACACGCCACAGGTCCTCGGGCGACCCGATGCCTCCGGGGAAACGGCAGCTCATGCCCACGACCACAATGGGGTCGTCATCGAGCAAGGCCCGGGAGAGCTCGGGCGCGGCGTCGGCCAGGGCAGCGTCCGGGCCGAGCAGTTCTTCGAGCAGATGACCGGCGAGTACCTCGACCGTCGGATAGTCGAAGACCATGGTGGCGGGCAGCCGCAGCCCGGTGGCCGCGTTCAGCCGGTTGCGCAGTTCGACAGCGGTGAGGGAGTCGAAGCCCAGATCGCGGAAGGCGCGCGCCGGATCGACTCCGTCGCCGCTTGTGTGGCCCAGCACCATGGCCGCGTGGTCACGCACCAGTTGGAGCAGCGTCCCGTACCGTTCCGCGCGCTCCAACCGGCTCAGACGCTCGGCCAGCCCGGCGTCCGTGCCCGTACCCATACCGGCTCCGGCTCCGGCTCCGGCGGCCACGGTCCGCCGCGAACCCGTACGGACCAGGCCGCGCAGCAGCGCGGGGACGGAGCCCTTGGCCCGCAGGACGGGCAGGTCGAGCCGTACGGGCAGAACCGCGGCCTCGCCGGTCGCGAGCGCCGCGTCGAACAGCGCGAGGCCCTGTTCCACCGAGAGCAGCGGCATGCCCGACTCGGCGGCGCGGCGGACGTCGCGGTCATCGAGGCCGCTGGTCATGCCCACGCCCTGGCCCCAGGGACCCCAGGCGAGCGACAGGCCCGGCAGTCCCTCGGCCCGCCGATGGGCGGCGAGCGCGTCCAGGAAGGCGTTGCCCGCCGCGTAGTTGGCCTGTCCCGGGCCACCGAACGTACCGGCCACGGAGGAGAAGACGACAAACGCGGCGAGATCGAGATCGCGGGTCAGTTCATGCAGATGCCAGGCCGCGTCGGCCTTGGGACGCAGTACGGCATCCAGCCGCTCGGGCGTCAGCGAGCCGAGGACGCCGTCGTCCAGGACACCCGCCGTATGGACCACGGCGGTCAGCGGATGCTCGGCCGACACCGACGCCAGCAGTTCGGCCAGTGCTTCCCGGTCCGCCACATCACATGCGGCGACCGATACATGCGCACCCTGGGCGGTCAGCTCGGCCGCCAGATCCTCGGCGCCCTCGGCGGCAAGTCCGCGCCGGCTGGTGAGCAGTAGATGGCGCACACCGCGCTCATCGACGAGATGGCGTGCCAGCACACCACCCAGACCGCCCGTGCCACCCGTGATCAGCACCGTACCGTTGGGATCCCACACACGCGGCATCGTCAGTACGATCTTGCCCACATGCCGGGCCATGCTCATAAACCGGAACGCGTCCCGGGCCCGCCGTACATCCCAGGAACGGACCGGCAGCGGTTCCAGCATGCCTTGACCGAACAGTTCCATGAGGGAGCTCAGCATGCGCCGGATGTCCTCGGGATCCACCCAGCCGAGGTCGAACGCCTGATAGTCCACGCCGTCGGGCAGATCGGCGGCATCGCGGATATCGGTCTTGCCCATCTCCAGAAACCGGCCGCCCGTGTTCAGCAGCCGCATGGAGGCGTCCACGAACTCACCGGCCAGCGCGTTCAGTACGACATCGATCCCGTCGCCGTCGGTGATGTCGGCGAAGGTGGCCTCGAAGTCCGTCGTCCGGGAGGAGGCGATATGGTCGTCCGCCACACCGAGCCGGCGCAGGACGTCCCATTTGCCCTCGCTCGCCGTCGCGAAGACCTCCGCGCCGAGATGACGCGCGATCTGGATCGCCGCCATACCCACACCACCGGCGCCGGCATGGATCAGCACCTTCTCACCATGGGTCAGGCCCGCCAGCTCGACCAGCGCGTGATATGCCGTCAGGAAGACGAGCGGCATCGAAGCGGCCGTCTCCCACGACCACTCCTCGGGCAGTGTGGTGAGCAGCCGCGCGTCGCCCACCACCAGCGAGCCGAAACCTCCGGACACCAGGCCCGTGACCCGGTCGCCGGGCCGCAGCCCGGTCACCTCCGGTCCCACCTCGACCACCACGCCCGAGGCCTCGCGGCCCATACGCCCGGCGTCGCCGGGATACATGTCCAGCGCCTTGAGGACATCACGGAAGTTGACACCGGCCGCACGGACCTCGATCCGTACCTCGCACCCCGACAGCGGCTCCAGTGCCTCCGGGAACGGTGTCGGTGTCAGCCCGTCCAGGCTTCCCTTCGTCATGCTGTCCAGCCGCCAGGGCACACCCGTGGGCGGGATCAGAGCCATGTCCGGCTCCAGCCGCGCGAGCCGCCCGGCCAGGAGTGCTCCGTCACGGACGGCCATCTGCGGCTCGTCCGTAGCGGCAGACCGGGTGAGCCGGCCCATGAGCTGGGCAAGGCCGTCGTTCCCGAGGCCGAGATCCAGCAGGCCGAAGCAGCCCGGATTCTCCGTCTGGGCCGAGCGCACCAGGCCCCAGACCGAGGCGGCGGCCACATCGGTGACCTCCTCGTCGCCGGCCGCCACCGCGCCTCGTGTCACAAACACCAGCCGGGAGCCGGTGAACCGCTCCTCGGTCAGCCACTCCTGCACCAGGGCCAGGGCATCGGCGGTCAGCGCGTGCGCCGACTCCGCGGCACCGGCGCCGGTCCCGGCCTCGGCGCCGACTCCGGTGCCGACTCCGGTGCCGTCCGTGCCATGAACACCGACCAGCACGGTGTCCGGTACCGAGGACTCCCCCGCCGCCAGCGACGCCAGATCGGCGTGGACCTCGATCTCGACGCCCGTACGAGCCAGTCTCTCGGCCAGCCCGAGGGCATCCGGTCCAATCAGTGCGATCCTGTCCGCACCGGCCGTGGAACCACCGAACGCGGGAACGCCGGCCACTGGGACCCACTCCAGTGTGAACAGCGCGTCCCGGGCCAATCCGGTGGCACTGTCGAGCTGGTCGCCCGACACGGCGCGTACGAGCAGCGAGTCGACCGAGGCGACGGGCGCGCCTGTGGTGTCGGCGACCGCGATCGACACCGCGTCCTTGCCCTCGGCCGGAGCGATCCGTACGCGCAGTGCCGCGGCGCCCGTCGCGTACAGGGACACGCCCTCCCACGAGAACGGCAGACCGCCGGTGCCCTCCTGACCGTCACCGGCGAGGAGCGACGCGTGCAGGGCCGAGTCGAGCAGCGCCGGATGCAGACCGTACGCTCCCGCCTCGGCGCCCTCGGGCAGACTCACCTCGGCGAAGATCTCACCGCCCCGACGCCAGGCGGCCCGAAGCCCCTGGAACACCGGACCATAGGTGAAGCCGAGCTCCACGAACCGCTCGTAGCACCGCTCGACGTCCAGCTTCTCGGCGTTCGGCGGCGGCCACTGCGTGGCGTCGAACCCGGTGACCGGCTCCTGGGCCCCGGTGGTCAGCACACCCATGGCGTGCTGTGTCCACGACCGCTCGTCGGCCGCATCAGGACGGGAGTGCACGGCGAGCGGGCGGCGGCCGGTGTCATCGGCGACACCGACACGTACCTGCACCTGAACCGCACTCTGCTCGGGCAGCGTGAGCGGCGCCGCAAGCGTCAGCTCCTCGACGCGGTCACAGCCGACCTCATCGCCCGCCCGGAACGCCAACTCCAGCAGCGCGGTTCCCGGCAGCAGAATCCGGCCCATCACTGCGTGATCAGCAAGCCAGGGATGCGACTGCACCGACAGCCTGCCGGTGAACAACACACCTTCGCCCTCGGCGAGTTCAACAGCGGCGCCCAGCAACGGATGCTCGGCCGAGCCCAGGCCCGCGGCCCGTACATCACGCGCGCCCGCCGACGAAGCAGCCGGCCAGAACCATCGGTGCTGAAAGGCGTAGGTGGGCAGATCCACCGGCCGCGCGCCGGTGCCCGCGAACAAGGCCGACCACTCCACGAGAGCGCCACTCACATGCAGCTGAGCCAGTGCCATGACGGCCGAGATCTCTTCCGACCGGTCCTTACGAAGCAACGGTACGGTCACAGCACCTTCCGGCACCGACTCCTGAGCCATCGCCGACAGCACACCGTCCGGACCCAGCTCCAGGAACGTACGAACACCCTGCTCACCCAGCGTCCGCACACCGTCCGCGAAACGCACCGCCTCCCGCACATGACGAACCCAGTACTCCGCAGAGCACAACTCCCCCGCCGACGCCAGCCCACCCGTCAGATTCGACACCACCGGCACCGACGGCACCGCAAACGTCAACCCCTCAACGACAGAACGGAACTCGCCCAGCATCGGATCCATCAGCGGCGAATGAAACGCATGAGACACCCGAAGACGACTGGTCTTACGGCCCTGCCTCTCCAGCCGTGCCACCACATCCGCCACGGCCTCCTCCGCGCCGGAGATCACCACCGAGGACGGACCGTTGATCGCGGCGATCGACACACGGTCGGAGAGATTGGGAGTGACTTCCTCCTCGGTGGCCCGCACCGCGACCATCGCACCACCGGCCGGCAACGCCCGCATCAACGAAGCACGCGCCACCACCAGTCGGCACGCGTCCTCCAACGAGAACACCCCGGCCACATGAGCCGCCGCGATCTCACCGATCGAATGCCCGGCCACAAAATCGGGCCTGACACCCCATGACTCGACCAGCCGGAACAGCGCCACCTCCACCGCGAACAACGCAGGCTGAGCAAAACCCGTCCCGTTCAGCGCTTCCGCGTCCTCGCCCCAGATGACATCCCTCAGCGAATGGCCCAACTGACCATCCAACAGCGCCAGTACGGAATCCAACGCCTCCGCGAACACCGGGAACCGACCGTACAACTCACGGCCCATCCCCAACCGCTGCGAGCCCTGCCCCGAGAAGAGGAACGCGCGCTTTCCACCGACGGCCGGGCCCGAGACCGCCGGGGTGTCCGGTTCGCCTGCCGCCAGCGCGGCCAGTGCGCGTACCGTCTCCTCGGCATCACCCGTCAGGACCACCGCGCGGTGGTCGAACACCGAACGGCCCGTCGCCAACGAGAACCCGACATCCACCGGCCGCAACTCGGCCCGTGCCTCCACCAACGACAGCAGCCGGGCCGCCTGGTCCCGCAGCGCCTCCGGCGTCCTGCCGGACAGCACCCACGGCACCACACCTCCCGGCCCTTCGGCTTCGGCGCCGTCAACCACCGTTCCCTGAATGACCGTAGGCGGCTGCTCAAGGATCACATGCGCGTTCGTCCCGCTGATACCGAACGACGACACCGCCGCACGCCGTGGTCGGTCGACCTCCGGCCACGCGGTCTCCTCGGTCAGCAGCTCCACCGCGCCCGCCGACCAGTCCACATGGGACGACGGTTCGGTCACGTGCAACGTCCGCGGCAGCGTCCCGTGCCGCATCGCCATCACCATCTTGATGACACCCGCCACACCGGCAGCCGCCTGCGTATGCCCGATATTGGACTTCACCGAACCCAGCAGCAGCGGACGCTCCGGATCACGCTCACGACCATACGTCGCCAACAACGCCTGCGCCTCAATCGGATCACCCAGCGTCGTACCCGTACCGTGCGCCTCCACCACATCCACATCACCCGCAGACAACCCACCACTCGCCAACGCCTGACGAATCACCCGCTGCTGCGACGGACCATTCGGCGCCGTCAGACCATTCGACGCACCATCCTGATTCACCGCAGACCCACGCAGGAGCGCGAGCACCTGATGGCCATGGCGCCGAGCGTCCGAAAGACGCTCCAGCACCAGCACACCCACGCCCTCCGACCAGCCGACACCGTCGGCCGAGTCCGAGAACGCCTTGGAGCGGCCGTCGGGCGCGAGGCCTCGCTGGCGGGAGAACTCCACGAAGGTGCTCGGAGTGGACATGACCGTCACACCGCCGGCCAGCGCCAGTGAGCATTCGCCGCCGCGCAGCGCCTGTGCGGCGAGATGCATGCCCACCAGCGAGGAGGAGCACGCGGTGTCCACCGTGACCGCCGGGCCTTCGAGGCCCAGCGTGTACGAGACCCTGCCGGAGGCCACGCTCGGAGCGCTGCCGTTGCCGCGGAAAGCCTCGTACTCCTCGCCCGTGAGCATCGGACCGTAGTCGTTGTACATCACACCGGCGAACACACCGGTCCGGCTGTCGCGCAGCGAGTGCGGATCGATACCGGCCCGCTCGATCGCCTCCCACGAGGTCTCCAGCAGCAACCGCTGCTGCGAGTCCGTCGCCATCGCCTCGCGCGGTGACATTCCGAAGAAGTCCGGGTCGAACTCGCCCGCCGTGTGCAGGAATCCACCGTCGCGGACATGGGTCCTGCCGGGACGGTCCGGGTCCGCGTCGTACAGTCCGTCGATGTCCCAGCCCCGGTTGACCGGGAAGCCGGAGATGGCGTCGCCGCCCTCCATGACCAGTCGCCAGAGCTCCTCCGGCGAGGTCACACCGCCCGGATAGCGGCAGGCCATGCCGACGATCGCGATGGGATCGTCGGCCACCGGAGGCGGGGCCGCGCGGTCCGGCACCGCCGGTGCGTCGACCGTGAAGTCGGCTGCCTCGCCGAGGAGTTCGTCGCGCATATGGTCGGCGAGCGCGCTCGGTGTCGGATAATCGAAGACCATGGTGGCCGGGAGCCGCAGCCCGGTCTCGGTGTTGAGGCCGTTGCGCAGTTCCACCGCCGTCAGCGAGTCGAAGCCCAGGTCCTGGAACTGGCGGCCGGCTTCGACCTCCGCCGCGTCGACGTGGCCCAGTACCCGGGCGACCTGGCCGCGTACGAGATCGAGCAGGATCTCGCGGCGCCCGGCGCCGTTCACTCCGGCGAGGCGCCGGGCGAGACCGTCGGCGGTGCCGGAGACCTGGGCGGCGGCGCGCCGGGCAGGTGCGCGTATCACACCGCGCAGCAGCGGCGGGATATCGCCCTGGGCGCGCAGGACCGCCAGATCGAGCCGTACGGGCGCCACCGTGGCCGCGCCGGTGGCGAGGGCCGCGTCGAACAGCGCCACGCCCTGGCCGACGGAGAGCGGTGGCATACCGGAGCGCGCGATGCGCTCGGCGTCGATGTCGGTGAGCGTCGCGGTCATACCGACGCTCCGGGTCCATGGGCCCCAGGCGAGCGCGAGTCCGGGCAGACCGGCTGATCGCCGGTGCTCGGCCAGTGCGTCGAGGAAGGCGTTGCCCGCCGCGTAGTTGGCCTGTCCCGGGCTGCCGAAGATGGCGGCGACGGAGGAGAACACCACGAAGGCGGCGAGATCGAGATCGCGGGTCAGCTCGTGCAGATGCCAGGCCGCGTCGACCTTGGGCCGCAGCACACCGCTCAGCCGCTCGGGCGTGAGCGAGCCGATCACACCGTCGTCGACCACGCCCGCGGTGTGGATGACGGCGGTCAGCGGATGCTCGGCCGACACCGACGCCAACAGCGCGGCCAGTGCGGACCGGTCGGCGATGTCACAGGCCGCCACGGTGATCTCGGCACCGTACGAGGTCAGTTCGGCGACCAGTTCGGCCGCTCCGGGTGCCTCGGCGCCACGCCGACTCGCCAACAGCAGGTGCCGTACGTCCCGTTCGGTGACGAGATGCCGGGCGAGTACGCCGCCGAGTCCGCCCGTACCGCCGGTGATCAGCACCGTACCGTCGGCGTTCCACGCGGCCGACTCCTCGGGCGCGGATGCGGGCACGGACGCCGGCACAGGCACGGATACAGGCACAGGCACGGGCACGGGAATACGCGCCAGCCGGGCGGCGAGCAGTTGGCCGTCACGTACCGCGAGATCCGGCTCGTCGGCGATGGCCGGCACGGCCTCCGGGGGGAGTGAGGCCGTGCCGGGGTCCAGGTCCAGGAGGCCGAAGCGTCCCGGGTTCTCGGTGCGTGCCGTCCGTACGAGGCCATGGACCGAGGCGGCGGCGAGGTCGTCGCCGTTCAGCGCGCCGCGCGTCACGAACACCAGACGGGCGTCGGCGAACCGGTCCTCGTCCAGCCAGTGCTGTACGTGTGCGAGGACCTGGGCGCCGAGGGAGTGTGTCGCCTCCACAACCGCGCCGGGCTCGTCGGCGCCCGGCTCTCCGGACACGGCCATCAGCACCACATCGGGCACCGGACCGTCGTCCGCCGCCGCGAGCGACGCCAGATCGGGGTGAGTCGTCACGGTCGTACCACCGGCGCGCAGCGCACCGGCGACACCGACGGTGTCCGCGCCGACCACGGCGACCGCTCCGCCGGGCCCGGCGGAGGCCGCGCCCTTGAGCGCGGTCCACTCCACACGGAACAGGGAGTCCCGGTGGACGGCGCCGGTGTCAATCTGCCGCTCGGCGGGCACCGGGCGCGAGACCAGGGAGTCGACGGTGAGGACCGGGCCGCCCGCCATGTCGTACACGGCGATGGAGACCGTGTCCTCGCCCGCCGGAGCGATCCGGGCGCGGACCGCCGAGGCGCCGGAGGCGGTCAGCGACACGCCTTCCCAGGCGAAGGGCAGTCCGCCACGGCTGATGGCGCCGAGGTCGGTATAGGCCGCCGCGTGCTGGGCGGCGTCCAGCAGCGCCGGATGCAGACCGAAGGCACTCGCGTCGGAGCCGGAGCCCGTACCAGTGCCAGTGCCAGTGCCAGTGCCGCTACCAGCGCCGGTTCCGGAGCCGGAGCCGGAGCCGGAGGCGTCCGGCAGGGCGACCTCGGCGTACACCTCGTCACCGCGCCGCCAGGCGGCCCGCAGGCCCTGGAACACCGGACCGTAGTCGAAGCCGAGTCCGGCGAGCCGTTCGTAGCAGCCGTCGAGATCGACGGGCTCGGCGCCGGCCGGAGGCCATACGGTGGCGTCGAAGCCGGAATCGGCGACGCCCGCAGCTCCCACGCCGGGCGCGACGAAGCCCGTGGCGTGCTGCGACCACGGGAGGTCGAAGCCGTCCTCCGCACGTGAGTAGATGCCCAGCGGCCGGCGCCCGGCCTCGTCGGCGGCGCCGACATGGACCTGGAGCTGGGCGCCGCCAGCCTCGGGCAGTGCCAGCGGCGCGGCGAGCGTCAGCTCCTCGACACGGTCGCAGCCGACCTCGTCACCGGCCCGGATCGCCAGCTCGACAAAGGCGGTCCCGGGCAGCAGCGCCCGGCCCCGGACCCCGTGGTCGGCGAGCCAGGGATGCGAGCGCACCGACAGCCGGCTGGTGAACAGAACGCCTTCGCCGTCGGCCAGTTCGACGGCCGCGCCGAGCAGCGGATGTCCGGCCGGGCCGAGTCCGGCGGCGCGGATGTCGCCGGCTCCGTCGCGGCTGCCGGAGGGCCAGTAGCGCTGGTTCTGGAACGGATAGGTCGGCAGGTCCACACGCCGGGCGCCGCAGCCGTCGTACAGCCCGGCCCACCGTACGGTGGCGCCTCGGACATGTACCTGAGCGAGCGCGGTGACCGCCGCCAGTTCTTCCGGGCGGTCCTTGCGCAGCAGCGGCACGATCATCGCGCCGTCCGTCAGCGACTCCTGGGCCATGGCGGAGAGCACACCGTCGGGGCCGAGCTCCAGCAGTGTGGTGACGCCTCGTGCGGTGAGCGTGCGGATGCCGTCGGCGAACCGTACGGCCTCGCTGACATGCCGTACCCAGTAGTCGGCGGAGCACAGCTCGGCCACCTCGGCGATCCGGCCCGTCAGATGGGAGACGACCGGGATCCGCGGCTCGTGGTACGTCAGACTCTCCGCCACGGCGCGGAAGTCGGCCAGCATCGGCCGCATCAGCGGTGAGTGGAAGGCGTGCGAGACGCGCAGCCGCTTGGTCCGGCGGCCCTGTGCCTCCAGCCGCACGGCGATCTCCAGTACGGCGCTCTCGTCACCCGCGATCACCACGGACTGCGGTCCGTTGACGGCCGCGATCGACACCTGGTCGGTGAGCAGTGGCCGGATCTCGTCCTCGGTGGCCCGTACGGAGACCATGGCGCCGCCGCGCGGCAGGGCCTGCATCAGCGAGGCGCGTGCGGCCACCAGCCGACAGGCGTCCGCCAGTGTGAGGACGCCCGCCGCGTGGGCTGCGGCGATCTCACCGATGGAGTGGCCGCCTACGTAGTCGGGTGTGATGCCGAGCGAGGCGACGAGACGGAACAGCGCCACCTCGATCGCGAAGAGCGCGGGCTGGGTCCATCCGGTCTCGTCGAGCCGCTCGGCGTCGGATCCCCAGACGATCTCGCGCAGCGGGCGGTCGAGGACCGCGCCGAAGTGGGTGTCGAGTTCGGCGGCCACGGCGTCGAAGGCCTCGGCGAACACCGGGAAACGGGCGTGGAGTTCACGGCCCATACCGAGCCGCTGGGAGCCCTGGCCGGAGAACAGCACGGCGAGCAGTCCCTCGTCGGCGAAGCCTCTGGCGGCCTCGGTGACATCGGTGACATCGGTGACATCGGTGACATCGGTGACATCGGCAGTGTGTTCACTTCCCGAAGCGAACAGCACCGCCCGGTGCTCGAACGCCGAGCGTCCCGTGGCGAGCGAGTAACCCACGTCGACAGGCCGTACACCGGGGTTGCGCTCGATGAACGACAGCAGCCGCGCCCGCTGCGCCTCCAGGGCGGCGGCGGTCCGGCCCGAGAGCGCCCAGGGAATGACCCCCGGCACCACAGAGCCCGTATCGTCGGCGGCGCTCTCCGGTTCGTCGTCGGCCGGAGCCTCCTCCAGGATCACATGCGCGTTGGTGCCGCTCACACCGAAGGAGGAGACGGCTGCACGCCTGGCCCGGCCCGTCTCCGGCCAGGCCAGGGACTCGCGCAGCAGCTCCACGGAGCCCGCCGTCCAGTCCACATCGCCGGACGGCTCGGCCGCGTGCAGACTGCGCGGCATCAGCCCGTGCCGCATCGCCATGATCATCTTGATCACACCGGCGGCGCCCGAGGCCGCCTGCGTATGCCCGATGTTCGACTTGACCGACCCGAGCCGCAGCGGGCGCCCGGGATCGCGGTCCTGGCCGTAGGTGGCCAGCAGCGCCTGTGCCTCGATCGGGTCGCCGAGCGTCGTGCCCGTACCGTGCGCCTCGACGATGTCCACATCGCCGGGCGTCAGCCGGGCGTTCTCCAAGGCGGCCCGGATGACCCGCCGTTGTGAAGGACCGTGCGGCGCGGACAGCCCGTTGGACGCGCCGTCTTGGTTGATCGCGCTGCCGCGCAGCACGGCCAGGACCGGATGACCGGCCCGTCGCGCGTCGGAGAGCCGCTCCAGTACGAGGACGGCGGCGCCCTCGCCCCAGCCGGTGCCGTCGGCGGTGTCGGAGAACGACTTGCACCGGCCGTCCTCGGCCATTCCGCCCTGCGCGGTGAAGGAGACGAAAGGGCCCGGTGTGGCCATCACGGACGCGCCGCCCGCCAGGGCCATGGTGCACTCGCCGTTGCGCAGGGCCTGCGCCGCCCAGTGCAGCGCCACCAGCGAGGAGGAACAGGCCGTGTCGACCGTGACGGCCGGTCCTTCGGCGCCCAGCGTGTAGGAGAGTCGGCCCGAGATGACACTGGCCGCGTGCCCGGTCATCGCGTACAGCTCGGTGTCCTCGTCGGACGCCTTGATGACTGTGCCGTAGTCCTGTCCCGCCGTACCGACGAACACGCCCGCCCGGCTGCCGCGCAGCGTGGCCGGATCGATCCCGGCCCGCTCCAGCGCCTCCCAGGCCACTTCGAGCAGCAGCCGCTGCTGTGGATCCATGGCGACGGCCTCACGAGGTGAGATGCCGAAGAACCCGGGATCGAAGTCGGCCATGTCGTAGAGGAATCCGCCCTCCTGGGCGAGGCTGCGGCCCGGACCGTCCCCGGCGAGGCGCTCCAGGTCCCAGCCCCGGTCGGCCGGGAAGCCGGCCATGACGTCGCGGCCCTCGGTGACCAGCTCCCACAGGTCCTCGGGAGAGGTCACACCGCCCGGATAGCGGCAGCCGATCCCGATGACGGCGACGGGTTCCTCGGCAGCTGCCACCAGTCGCTGGTTCTGCTGACGGAGCCGCTCGATCTCCTTCAGGGACGACCGCAGCGCCTCGACGTACTTGTTGGGGGACGTGCTCATCGTTCTCTCCAGATCTCTTTCGGTTCGCGTCGCCGGGAGGGCACGGGACCTCGTCTTCGGCGGGACACTGGATCTCTGCGGGGCACTAGATCTCGGTGGCGAGCCGCAGCAGGCTTTCTGCGTCCATGTCGTCGAGCGAGTCGTTCGCGCCGGCCACGGCCGGGCCGGAGGCCTCGGTGGCGTCGTCGGTGGTGGTGGCGAGCCGGAGCACCATGTCCAGCAGGCCCGCTTTACGGAGCCGGCTGATGGGCACGGAGGCGAGGGCGTGCCGGATCCGGGCGTCCGGATCGTTCGTACGGTCCTCGCCGTTCGTACGGTGCTCGCCCTCGCTGCCGTTCCGTTCGGGCGCGGTTCCGAACAGCAGCGAGCCGAGGTGCTGTGCGAGGGCCGCCGGTGTCGGATGGTCGAAGACCAGGGCGGCGGGCAGAGGCAGGCCGAGGGCCGTCCGCAGCCGGTTGCGCAGCTCGACGGCGGTCACGGAGTCGAAGCCGACGTCGCGGAAGGCCCTGGTCGCCGGAATGGCTCCGGCCGTGTCATGGCCGAGTGTCGACGCCGCGTCGGCCCGTACCGCGTCCAGCAGCGCGCGGCTGCGTTCCGCGGTCGGCAGCGCGTCGAGCCGCTGCCTGAGAGGCGGGACGGCCGGGACGCCGTCGCCGGTGGGTACGGCGCTGTCGGCGGCCAGCGCGCGGACCGCCTCCGGGATCCCGGAGAGCAGCGGGCTGGGCCTGCTCGCGGTGAAGCCGGGAGTGAACCGTTCCCAGTCCATCAGCGTGACGGTGAGCGCCGTGTCGTCGTCCTCCAGCATCCGCTGGAGCGCGGCGATCGCCAGCGCCGGTTCCATCGGCATCACGCCCTGGCGCCGCAGCCGTTCGTGGACCTCGTCGACGGTGGCCATGCCGACCTCGGCCCAGGTGCCCCAGGCGACGGACGAGGCGGTGAGTCCCTCGGCCCTGCGGTGCTCGGCCAGGGCGTCGAGAAACGCGTTGGCCGCCGCGTAACCGGGCTGGCCGCCGCTGCCCCAGATGGCCGCGCCCGAGGAGAACAGCACGAAGGCGTCGAGTTCGAGGCCGAGGTCGTGGGTCAGTTCGTGGAGATGGAGGGCGGCGGTCAGTTTGGCACGCATCAGCGCGTCGAGCCGTGCCAGTGTCAACGACTCCACCGGATCGTCGCCGTCCGCCACTCCCGCGGCGTGGAACACCGAGGTCAGCGGTGCGTCGCCCGGAATGGCCGCGAGGACGGCGGCGAGCGCATCACGGTCGGCGGCGTCGCAGGCGGCGATGGTGACCCGGGCGCCCAGTCCCTCCAGTTCGGCGCGGAGTTCGAGCGCGCCGGGCGCGTCCTCACCGCGTCGGCTGGTCAGCACCACATGCTCGGCGCCGCGTTGGACCAGCCAGCGGGCGATCCGGCCGCCGATACCGCCGGTACCACCGGTGATCAGCGCCGTGCCCCGGCCTCGCCAGCGACGCTCGGGCGTACCGGCCGTGGGTACGGCGTGCACCATACGGCGGCCGTAGACACCGGACGGGCGGATGGCGATCTGATCCTCGCCGCCCAGCGGACCGCTCGGACTGCCCTGACCGCCCGTTCCGCCCGGACCGCCTCGGCCGTCCGGACCGTACAGCCCGTCCGCCCCGTACAGCCCGGCGAGTACGGCCGTCAGCCGGGCCTCGGCCCGTGCGTCGAGCGTCTCCGGGAGGTCGACCAGACCGCCCCAGCGGTCCGGGTGCTCCAGTGCGACGACCCGGCCGAGGCCCCACAGGGCGCCCTGCACAGGGTTGTCGAGCCGGTCGTCGCGTCCCACCGAGACGGCGCCTCGGGTGGCGCACCACAGCGGCGCGCGCAGCCCGGCGTCGCCGAGCGCCTGGACGAGAGTGAGCGTGAGCGCCAGTCCGCCGGGCACGGAGGCGAAGTCCGGATGCCGTTCCTCGACCGGGGCCAGCAGGGACAGTACGCCGGTGAACTCCGTTCCATCGGTGGTCAGTTCGGCCAGCCGCTTGGCCCAGGCGGTACGGTCCGCGCCCGCGTCGGCCTCGAAGCGGACCGTATCGGGGCCCAGCGCGGCGAGCACTCCGGAGACCCAGGGATCGTCGGTCCGGCCCGCGGCGACCACCGCGAGCCAGCGGCCGACGGAAAGGCCTGCGGGACGTGTGGCAGGACGTACGGCGCCCGGATCGCTCAGCCTGGTCCAGTCGACGCGGTAGCGCCATTCGTTGACGGTGGAGCGCTCACGCGAGGTGGCACGCCACGCGGAGAGTGTGGGCAGGACCGCGCCCAGCGAGGACAGTTCACCGTTGGCGGCGACGCCCAGTTCACCGGCGAGGGACTCCAGATCCTGGCTCTCGACAAGCTGCCAGAACGCGGCGTCCGCCTCACTCCCGACGCTCCCGACCCGCCCGTCGGTCCCTGCGGCGGGCTTCTGCTCGGGCCAGTACCGCCGGCGCTGGAAGGCGTACGTGGGCAGATCGACCGGTTCGTGCGCGCCCTCGGGAAACGCGGTGCGCCAGTCGACCGGTGTGCCGTGCACATGGGCCTCGGCGAGTGAGGTCAGGAAGCGCCTGATGCCTCCCTCGTCCCTGCGCAGCGATCCGAGGACCACCGCTCCGGCCGCCGACTCCTTGGTCTCCTGCGCCCCTTGCGTCCCCTGGGTCTCCTGTGTCTCTTGCGTCTCCTGGATGGGCGCGGCCAGTACGGGATGCGGGCTGACCTCGATGAAGACACGGTGTCCGTCGGCCAGCAGCGCCCGCGTCGCCTCCTCCATCCGTACGGTCTGCCGCAGGTTGGTGTACCAGTAGTCGCCGTCGAACACGGCCTCCGCCACCCGGCCGCCCGTCACCGTCGAGTAGAACGGCACCCGAGGCGCCGCGGACCTGACCGGCGCGAGCACCCGCGCCAGTTCGTCACGTACAGCCTCCACATGCGCGCCGTGCGAGGCGTAGTCGACCGAGACCTTGCGGGCGCGGACGTTCTGTTCCCCGCAGACGGCGAGCAGTTCGTCGAGCGCCGTCGCGTCGCCGGAGACGATCACCGAGGACGGGCCGTTGACAGCGGCGACGGAGAGCTGGGCGCCCCAGGGCTCCAGCAGAGCGGCAACCTTGTCGACGGGAGCGGCCACCGACATCATGCCGCCGAGACCGGACAGCCTGGGCAGGGCCTGGCTGCGCAGGGCGACGACGGCGGCGGCGTCCTCCAGGGTCAGGGCACCGGCCACATACGCGGCGGCGATCTCACCCTGCGAGTGACCGACGACCGCCGCGGGCTCGACACCGTACGAGCGCCAGAGCGCGGACAGCGCCACCATCATCGAGAACAGCGCGGGCTGGACCACATCGACGCGTTCGAGCAGCGCCGGATCTCCCTCGCCGCCCAGCACATCGTGCAACGACCAGTCGATGTACGGAGCGAGCGCGGCGGCGCAGGCGTCCACGGTCTCGCGGAACACCTCGGAGCCCGCGAGCAGTTCGCGGCCCATGCCCCACCACTGCGAGCCCTGGCCAGGGAAGACGAAGACGGCACCCGTCGAGCCCTCGCCGACGGCGCCGCGCACCACACCGGGCGCGCTGCCGGCCGTGACGACGGCATCGAGGGAGCGCAGAAGGTCGTCCCGGCTCGCGCCGAGAACCACGGCGCGGTGATCGAAGACGGACCGGGTGGTCGCGAGCGACCAGCCCACGCGTGTCGGCGAGAGCGCGGGATCGGCTTCGACGCGGGCAAGCAGCCGTGCCGCCTGCTCGCGCAGCGCCGACTCGGACTTGGCGGAGATCAGCCAGGGCACCACGGCGGACTCCTGCATAGCGATGGCGCCCTGTCCGGCCTCGTCCGTGGACTCCACCGACCCCGCCGTCTCGGCCTCGGGCGCCTGTTCCAGGATCAGATGCGCGTTGGTGCCGCTGATCCCGAAGGACGACACACCGGCGCGCCGGGGACGGCCCGCGTCCGGCCACTCGGTCCGCTCGCGCAGCAGCTCCACCGCGCCCGCCGACCAGTCCACATGGGACGACGGAGTCTCGGTGTGCAGTGTCCTGGGCAGGACGCCCTCGCGCATGGCCATCACCATCTTGATCACACCGGCGACGCCCGCGGCGGCCTGCGTGTGCCCGATGTTCGACTTGAGCGAGCCCAGCCACAGCGGACGCTCCGGATCACGGTCCTGACCGTATGTGGCGAGCAGCGCCTGCGCCTCGATCGGATCGCCCAGCTTCGTTCCCGTACCGTGCGCCTCCACCGCGTCCACCTCGGACGGCGACAGACCGGCGTTGGCGAGGGCCTGGCGGATCACCCGTTGCTGGGAAGGGCCGTTGGGCGCGGTGAGGCCGTTGGACGCGCCGTCCTGGTTGATCGCCGAGCCGCGTACGACGGCGAGGACACGGTGTCCGTTGCGCCGGGCGTCCGAGAGCCGCTCCAGCAGCACGACACCGACGCCTTCGGCCAGTGTCATCCCGTCGGCGGCCTCGGAGAACGGCTTGCAGCGGCCGTCGAGCGCGAGAGCGCGCTGCCGGCTGAAGCCCACGAAGGCGTGCGGTGTGGCCATCACGGCCGCGCCGCCGGCCAGCGCGAGCGAGCTCTCACCGCTGCGCAGGGACTGGCAGGCGAGATGCATCGCGACGAGCGAGGACGAGCACGCGGTGTCGACGGTGACGGCGGGCCCTTCGAAGCCGAAGAGATACGAGACCCGGCCGGACAGCACACTGGCCGCCGTGCCGGTGACCATATGCACCTCGGAGCCCTCGGTCCCGTTCCGCACGCTCGACGAGTAGTCCTGGTAGCTGGCGCCGAAGAAGGTGCCCGCCGCGCTGCCGCGCAGCGAGTCCAGTTCGATCCCGGCGCGCTCGAAGGCCTCCCACGAGGTCTCCAGCAGCAGCCGCTGCTGCGGATCCATGGAAACCGCCTCACGCGGCGAGATACCGAAGAAGCCCGGGTCGAACTCCGCGGCCTCGTGCAGGAATCCGCCTTGGAGCGAGTAGGTCATGCCCTGCCGGTCGGGATCCGGATCGTAGAGTGCCGCCGCGTCCCAGCCACGGTCGGCGGGAAACTCGGAGATCACATCGGCGCCGTCGAGGGCGAGCCGCATCAGCTCCTCGGGCGAGCCGGCTCCGCCCGGGTAGCGGCAGCTCATACCGATGATGGCGATCGGATCGTCGTCGGTGCCGGCTCCTGCCGCGGCGGAGGAGCCGACGGCCGTCGCCGTACGGTCGTCGCCGCCCAGCGCCGCCGACTTCAGAAAGCCCGCGAGCGCAAGGGCGTTGGGATAGTCGAAGACCATGGTCGACGGCAGCCGCAGACCGGTGGCCGCCACGATGCGGTTGCGTAGATCCACGGCCGTGACCGAGTCGAAGCCGATGTCGCGGAAGGCGCGCCGCTCGGGGAACGCCTCGGCCGAGGCATGACCGAGGACGGCCGCCGCTTCCGTACGGACCAGAGTGAGCAGCAGACGTTCCTGCTCGGAGGTGGTCAGCTCGCGCAGCCGCGCGGCGAGATCGCTCAACTCCGGCCGGACGCCTGCCTGTTGGTCGTCCACGGTGAGCCGGCGTCCGACCTCCGGCACCTCGTCGAAGAGCCGCGTGGGACGGCCCGCGGTGAAGACGGGATAGTACGTGTCCCAGTCGATGTCCGTGAGGCCGATGACGGTCTCGTCGTCCTCCAGGACCGTACGCAGTCCGCTCAGCGCGAGCTTCGGGTCCAGATAGCGCAGACCGCTGCGGCGGATGTGGTGCGGGTCGGCCAGTTCGCGCTCGATGTCGTCGGGCCACTTGCCCCAGTGCACCGAGGTGGTACGCAGCCCGCGCGCCCGGCGCTCGACGGCGAGCGCGGCGAGATAGGCGTTGCCCGCCACATAGGCCGCGTGATGACCGCTGCCCCACATCCCGGCGGTGGACGAGTAGAGGACGAAGTCGTCCAGTTCGTCGTTGTCGAGCAGTTCGTCCAGATGGCGGGCCCCGGCGACCTTGGCGTGCACGACGTCGGAGAACGACTCCATCGTGGTCTCGTCCAGGGTGTACAGCTCGATGACGGCGGCGGTGTGGATGACGGTGCGTACCGTACGTCCCTCGGCCTTGAGCCCAGCCAGGAGCGAGGCCACCGCGTCCCGGTCCGTCATGTCGCAGGCGACCGCGACGGCCTCGGTGCCCGACTCGGCGAGTTCGGCGACGAGTTCGGCCGCGCCCGGAGCGGTCATGCCTCGACGGCTGGCAAGCACCACATGCCCGGCACCTCGGTCCACCAGCCAGCGCGCGAGATCGGGTGCGAGTGTTCCGGAGCCGCCGGTGATCAGTGTGGTGCCGCGTGGTGTCCAGCTACGGGACGGCCCCGGCCCACCGGAGCTGGCGCGGACGATACGGCGGGCGAACACACCGGAGGCACGGATGGCGAGCTGGTCCTCCTCACGGGCGGCGCCGGCCAGGACCGATACCAGCCGCCCGGCAGCCCGCTGGTCGAGAGCGGCGGGCAGATCGATGACACCGCCCCAGCGCCGGGGATGTTCCAGGGCCGTCGTCCAGCCCACGCCCGCCACCTGCGCCTGGACGGGCGAGACGAGCGCGTCGGAGCGCCCGGTGGACACGGCGCCACGGGTCAGGAACCACAGCCGCGCGTCCACTCCGGCGTCGCCCAGCGCCTGGACCAGGGAGACCGTCAGGGCCAGTCCGAGCGCCAGACCGGGATAGCGCTCGCCCGGCTCCTCCGCCTCGGCGAGCACCGACACGATGCCGCTGATCCCGTCGAGACCGGCCAGCCGTCCGGCGAGGACTGTACGGTCCACACACGACTCGTCCAGTACGAGCCGTCGCACCTCGGCGCCATGGCCGCTCAGGGCGCCGACGATCTCGCTGTCGTCGATGCCCTCGGCGGAGACCACCAGCCAGGAGCCCGACAGCGGCACTGCCGGCACCGTCGGCACAGTGCCCAGCGGAGACCAGGAGACCCGGTAGCGCCAGGAGTCGACGGCCGAGCGGTCCCGGCGCGATCTGCGCCAGGACGACAGCGCGGGCAGCACCGCCGCCACCGAGTCCTCGTCCGTGCCCAGAGCGGAGGTCAGCGCGGAGAGATCCTCCTGCTCGACCGCCGCCCAGAACTCCGCGTCCAGCGGATCGGGTGCGACGGCCTCATCGGGAGCGGCGGGAATGTTCCAGAAGCGGTCGCGCTGGAAGGCGTACGTGGGCAGATCCACGCGTCGGGCACCGGTGTCCGTGAACACCCGGGCCCAGTCGACCTCCACACCCCGTACGAAGATCTCGGCGGCGGAGAGCAGGAAACGCGACAGACCGCCGCGGTCGCGCCTCAAGGTGCCTGTGACGACGGCGGGTTCACCGTACTCCTCGGTCATGTCCTGCATGGCCATGGCCAGTACGGGATGCGAGCTGACCTCCACGAACACGCGATGCTCGGTGGCGAGCAGTTCGGCGACGGCATCGGCGAAGAGCACGCGCTGCCGCAGATTGCGGAACCAGTACCCCGCCTCCATCTCCTCCGTATCCAGCCATCCACCGGTCATCGTGGAGAAGAACGGCACTTCGGCCGCACGAGGACGCACCGACCCCAGCACATCGAGGAGTTCGGCGCGCAAATCCTCCACCTGCGCCGAATGCGACGCGTAATCCACCGCGATACAACGAACCCGAATCTCCTCAGCCGACAGCTCGGCGAACAACTCGTCCAGAGCCTCCGGTTCACCGGAAACAACCACCGAACGCGGACCATTGACGGCCGCCACCGACACCCGGCCAGACCATGCCTCAAGCCGGCTCTCCACCTCGGCCACCGCTAGCGGCACCGACATCATCCCGCCATAACCAGCCAGACGACGACCGATCGCCTGACTCCGCAACGCCACCACCCGCGCACCATCCTGGAGCGAAAGCGCACCCGACACCACAGCAGCCGCAATCTCACCCTGCGAGTGACCGACCACCGCATCGGGCTCCACACCGTACGAACGCCACACCGCCGCCAGCGACACCATCACCGCAAACGAAACAGGCTGCACCACATCCACCCGCTCCAACGACGGAGCACCCTCGGTGCCGCGCAGCACATCCACCAACGACCAGTCCACAAACTCACCCAGCGCCGCCCCACACTCCCCGATCCGCTCCGCGAACACCGACGACTCATCGAGAAGTTGAGCACCCATCCCAGCCCACTGCGAACCCTGACCGGGAAAGACAAACACCGTCTTCCCTTCGACATCCGCGACGCCTTCCACCAGCTCGGCCGAGGAGTGTCCAGCGCCCAACGCGCCCGCCGCCGCAAGGAGTTCCTCATGGTCCGTGCCGACCATGACGGCACGGTTCTCGAAGAGCGCGCGAGTCGTGACCAGCGAGAACCCGATATCGACCGGCCGTGGCCTCGGAGCGGCCGTCTCCACCCGAGCGACAAGGGCCCGCGCCTGCTCCCGTACGGCCGGTTCGCCGCGCCCGGACACCACCCAGGGCACCGCGCCCGGAGCCGTGGTGGACTGCTCGGATGTCTCCTCGGCGCCCTCATCGACCGGGGCCTGCTCCAGTACAGCATGGGCGTTGGTGCCGCTGATACCGAACGAGGACACCGCACACCGACGCGGACGGCCCGTCTCCGGCCACTCCACCGCCTCCGACAACAACCGCACCGCACCCGACGACCAGTCCACATGCGACGACGGAGACTCCACATGCAACGTACGCGGCAGCACACCACGACGCAGCGCCATCACCATCTTGATCACACCGGCCACACCCGCGGCTGCCTGCGTGTGCCCGATGTTGGACTTGAGCGAACCGAGCCACAGCGGACGCTCCGGATCACGGTCCTGACCGTAGGTCGCCAGCAGCGCCTGGGCCTCGATCGGATCACCCAGCCGCGTTCCCGTACCGTGCGCCTCCACCGCGTCCACGTCCGACACCGACAGACCGGCCGTGGCGAGGACCTGACGGACCACCCGCTCCTGCGAAGGGCCGTTGGGCGCGGTGAGCCCGTTGGACGCGCCGTCCTGGTTGACCGCGCTGCCGCGCAGTACCGCGAGCACCCGGTGCCCGTGGCGCCGGGCGTCGGAGAGCCGCTCCGCGACGAGTACGCCGACGCCTTCTCCCCAGCCCGTGCCGTCGGCGTCGTCGGAGAACGCCTTGCAGCGGCCGTCGGGCGCGAGACCGCCCTGCTTGCTGAACTCCACGAAGACCGAGGGCTCCGTCAGTACGGTGACACCGCCGATGAGCGCGAGTGAGGACTCTCCGCTGCGCAGCGACTGGGCCGCCACATGCAGTGCGACCAGTGAGGAGGAACAGGCGGTGTCGACGGTGATGGCCGGGCCTTCGAGACCGAGGGTGTAGGCGAGCCGTCCCGACAGCACGCTGGCGGCGGTGCCGGTCAGCGCGTGTCCCTGGAGTTCGCCGGCCGAGGCGGCCGACGGCTGTCCCCAGTGGTAGGCGCCGACGAAGACACCGGCCTGGCTGCCGCGCAGCGAGGTCGGGGCGATCCCGGCCCGCTCCAGCGCCTCCCAGGCCACCTCCAGCAGCATGCGCTGCTGCGGATCCATCGCCAGTGCCTCGCGCGGCGAGATCCCGAAGAATCCGGCGTCGAATTCCGTCGCCTCGTAGAGGAATCCGCCTTCGTGGGTCGCGCTGCTTCCCTCGCCGTCACCGGTGAGCCGCTCCAGATTCCAGCCGCGGTCGCCGGGAAATCCCGATATGGCGTCGCCACCGGATTCGACCAGATCCCACAGTTCCTCCGGGGAACGGACACCGCCGGGAAGGCGGCAGCCCATTCCCACCAGGGCGATGGGCTCGTTCTTCGTGAGTTCCAGCTCTCCTATGCGCTGACGCGCGCGGCGGAGATCGGAGGTGACCCGCCTCAAGTAGTCGACTACTTTTTCCTGCTGGTCTTCTGGCACCGGTCCGTCCTCATCATCATCGGATCGCGAACGAAAGCAGCGATTTCTCTATGTGGTTTCGAACTCTTCATCGATGATGTCGAGCAGCCTGTCGACCGACACCGTCTCGATGTCCTCGCCCGGCACATCCGTGTCCGGGGATGCGAAGGGCGTGGATCGCCGCAGCGCGGAGATGATCTTCTCCAGGCGATCCGCGATCACCTGGCGTTCAAAACCGTCCGCCGACACTGACTGGATGACGGACTCGAATCTGGTGAGTTCGTCGTCCGCCGAGCCCGTCGCGGCGTTGGCGGGCTCGGTGGCGGGCGTGGTGAGGGCCGCCGCGAGATGGTCGGCGACCCGTACGGGTGTCGGGAAGTTGAAGACGAGCGTGCTCGGGAAGCGCCGGCCGGTGAGCGCGCCCAGCCGGTCGCAGAGTTCGACGCCGGCCAGTGAGTCGAAGCCCATCTCCTTGAAGACATGGTGGGCGCCGACCGCGTCCGGGGTGCCGTGGCCGAGCACGGCCGCGGCTTCGGTCCGTACGAGTTCGAGCAAATACCGGGCCCGCCGGGCCTCGGGCATCTCCTCCAGCCGCCTGACCAGCGTCGATCCCTCGCCCTCGCCGATAGCGTCAACAGCGGTCGGCTTGGCGGCGGGCGGCCGGACGGTCCTCGTAACCGGCGCCGATGTCCGCGACCGGCCGGAGGGCTCCTGGCTCCTCTGCGGTGCGGAGGCCGTCTCCTGCGGCGAGAGCGGCCGTACGCGCAGCTCCTCGACCGTGAGCACCGGAGCGCCCGAGAAGTCGTCGGCCCTCAGCGCCGGCGCGCCGTCCGGTCCCGGCGAGAGCCGGATCCGTAGCGCGGTGGCTCCGAAGGCATGCAGGGACACGCCTCGCCAGCGGGCCGGCAGGCTGCCTCCGCCGTCGGTCATGGCGGCGTGGCGGGCCGCGTCCAGCAGGGCGGGATGGAGTCCGTACGCCTCCGCGTCGGTCACCTCGGCGGGCAGGGCGACCTCGGCGTACCGCTCGTCACCGCGCCGCCACAGGGCCCGTAGCCCCTGGAAGGGCGGGCCGTAGTCGAAGCCGTGGTCGGCGAGACGCTCGTAGTAGTCGCCGAGATCCACCGGTTCCGCGCCCTGCGGCGGCCAGCGGTCCTCGCCGGTCCGTCCGCTGCCGGCCTCCGGCCCACGCTCGGCGCCGTGCCCGCGCGGTGTGAGTACACCGGTCGCGTGCTCGGTCCAGCTCCGGTGGGCGGCGCCCTCGGGCCTGGAGTGGACCGTGACGGTGCGCCAGCCGATCCCGTCGGCCCGGGACAGCCGTACGTGCAGCCGTACCGAGCCGTGCTCGGGCAGTACGAGCGGTTCCGTCAGCGTCAGTTCCTGGATCCGGTCGCAGCCGGCCTCGTCGCCCGCCCGGATCGCCAGCTCCACAAAGGCCGTTCCCGGCAGCGGGATCCGTCCGGCGATGGCGTGCTGGGCGAGCCAGGGATGGGTACGGGTGGAGAGCGTGCCGGTGAACACCAGGCCCTCGCCGTCGGCGAGTTCGAGCATGCTGCCCAGCAACGGGTGTCCGGTGGCGCCGACGCCGCCTGTGCCCGTCGCGCCGGCAGGCGGCGGCGCCGGCCAGTAGCGCTCGTGCTGGAAGGCATAGGTCGGCAGTTCGACCCTGCGGGCGCCGGTGCCCGCGAAGAAGGCGTGCCAGTCGAGCGGAACACCGGCCGTGTGCAGCCGGCCCAGCGCGGCGACCAGCGCGGCCTCCTCCGTACGGTCCTTCCTCAGGGCCGGTACGACGGTCAGCTCCCGGGCGGCCTCGCCCAGACTGTCCTGGGCCATGGCGGAGAGCACGCTGCCAGGGCCCAGCTCCAGCAGGACGTCCACGTTCTCGGCGCGCAATGCCCGGGCGCCGTCGGCGAACCGGACGGTCTCCCGGACATGCCGTACCCAGTACTCGGGTGTGCCGAGCCGGCCGGCGGCCAGCTCTCCGGTGAGGTTCGAGATCACCGGCACGGTGGGCTGGTGGAAGGCCAGTGACTCCACGACGGAGCGGAACTCCGCGAGCATCGGATCCATCAGCGGCGAGTGGAAGGCATGCGACACCGGCAGCCGCTTCGTCCTGCGCTCGCGGGCCGTGAAGTGCGCGGCGATCTCCTGGACCGTACGCTCCTCGCCCGCGACCACCACCGACTCGGGTCCATTGACGGCGGCGACGGAGACCTGGTCCTCGCGCCCGGCGAGCAGCGGCAGGATCTCGTCCTCCGCGGCCTGTACGGCGACCATCGCGCCACCGGCCGGCAGCGCTCCCATCAGCCTCGCGCGCGCCGCGACCAGCCGGCAGGCGTCGGCCAGTGAGAACACACCTGCCACATGGGCCGCTGCGATCTCGCCGATCGAGTGGCCGCCGACAACGGCCGGGCGCAGGCCCAGCGATTCCATCAGGCGGTAGAGCGCCACCTCGACGGCGAAGAGCGCGGGCTGGGTCCAGCGGGTGCGGTTCAGCGGCTCCGGATCGTCGCCCCACATGATGTCGCGGAGCGGACCGTCGAGATACGGGTCCAGTTCGCAGAGCACGGTGTCCAGCGCGGCGGCGAAGACCGGGAACCGCTCGTACAGTCCGCGTCCCATCCCGATGCGCTGGCTGCCCTGGCCCGGGAAGAGCACCGCCGTGGTGCCTTCTCCGGCCGCTCCACGGGCCGTACCAGTGACGCTCTGCCGGTCCCGCTGGTCGTCCTGCCGGTCCTGCCTGTCCGCGAGCAGCACCGCGCAATGGCGCAGCGCCGCCCTGCCGGTCGCCAGCGAGTAGCCGATGTCCACCGGGCGGAGCCCGGGACGGGCGGCCACGAAGTCCGTGAGGCGCGCGAGTTGGTCGTCCAGGGCGGCTTCGGTCCTGGCCGATACGAGCCAGGGCACGATGGCGGGCGTCACTTCGGACGGCACGTCGTACGGGCCTGGGACCGCCGGAAGCGAAGCCGAAGCAGGCCCCGAAGCCGAAGCCGGGACCGCCGGCACGGAATCCGGCACCGGCTCCGGGGCCTGCTCGATGATCAGGTGCGCGTTGGTGCCGCTGATCCCGAAGGACGACACGCCAGCGCGCCGGGGACGGCCGTCGGCGGGCCAGGGCGCCGCCTCGGTCAGCAGTTCCACTCCGCCGCCCGACCAGTCCACCTGCGAGGTGCGCCGGCCGACATGGAGTGTCTTCGGCAGCAGCCCATGGCGCAGGGCCAGCACCATCTTGATGACGCCCGCGACACCGGCCGCCGCCTGGGCATGCCCGATGTTCGACTTGAGCGAGCCCAGCCGCAGCGGTCGCGCGGGATCACGGTCCTGCCCGTAGGTGGCGAGCAGCGCGTGTGCCTCGATGGGATCGCCCAGCTTCGTACCGGTGCCGTGCGCCTCGACCGCGTCGACCTCGGCCGGAGTGAGTCCGGCGTCGGCCAGTGCCTGGCGGATCACCCGCTCCTGGGCCGGGCCGCTGGGCGAGGTCAGTCCGTTGGAGGCGCCGTCCTGGTTGATCGCGGAACCGCGCAGCACCGCCAGGATCTCGTGCCCGGCGCGGCGGGCGTCGGAGAGCCGTTCCAGTACGACGATGCCGACGCCCTCGGCCCAGGCGGTGCCGTCCGCACCGTCGGAGAACGCCTTGCACCGCCCGTCCGGCGCGAGACCGCCCTGGCGGGAGTAGCCGATGAAGCCGGCCGGAGTGGACATCACGGTCACTCCGCCCGCCAGCGCCATCGTGCACTCCCCGGCGCGCAGCGAACGCGCGGCCCAGTGCAGGGCCACCAGTGAGGAGGAGGACGCGGTGTCGACGGTGACGGCGGGTCCTTCGAGACCGAGGGTGTAGGCGAGCCGGCCCGAGGCGACGCTCGGCGACAGACCGGTCATGGCGTGGCCCGCCAGATCCTCCGCCGACCGCTGGGTGACGGTGGCGTAGTCCTGGCCGTTGGTGCCGACGAACACTCCGGTGCGGCTGCCGCGCAGCGCGTACGGATCGATCCCGGCCCGCTCCACCGCCTCCCAGGACACCTCCAGCACCAGCCGCTGCTGCGGATCCGTGGAGACCGCCTCGCGTGGTGACATACCGAAGAATCCGGCGTCGAAGTCGGCGGCCTCGTACAGGAATCCGCCCTCGCCCGGCACGCTGCGGCCCGGTCCTTCGCCGGCCAGTGCCTCCAGGTCCCAGCCGCGGTCCACCGGGAAACCGGAGATCGCGTCACGGCCCTCCAGGACCAGTTCCCACAGTTCTTCCGGGGAGCGGACTCCGCCCGGATAACGGCAGGCCATCCCGACGACCACGACCGGGTCCTCGTCGGTTCCGATGTCGGCTCCGATCGTCATGACGTTGCACTCCCCTGGGGAAAGTCGGGCCTCGGACACTCTCCGTGCCGGATCGTACGGTCGGCGGCGCTGTACTTTTCCCTAAGGAATTCCGGGCCTCGCGGCGGAAGACTAGGGATTCTCCGGAGCCTGGCGTGAGACCAAGTAACTGTCCCGCCCGATCGCGCGGCGCGGCCACCCGGCGACCGGCCGAGTGGGTACATGTGGCGCCGAGTCATCGGACCGCCACTTCCGAAGGGTGTTGTCCATGGACTCGATTCGGCGGCCGATCCTGTTTGTCAGCTATGCCGAAAGCGGTCTTCTCAATCCGCTGCTCGTGCTGGCGGAGGAATTGTCACGGCGCGGCGTGGAGGATCTGTGGTTCTCGACCGATGAAAAGGCGCGTGACGATATCGCGGCGGCCAAAGCGGGAACGGCCGTGGAGTTCGCGTCACTCGGTGATGTCGTCTCCCAGATGTCGGCCGTCACCTGGGACGACAGGACGTACCGCGAGGTCACGCAGCGCTCCCGGTTCAAGGCGCACCGCGCGGTCATCAAGCACTCGTTCGCGCCGGAGTCCCGGGTGGAGAAGTACCGGCGGCTGGAGGCGATAGTCGACGAGGTGAAGCCGGCGCTGATGGTGATCGAGAGCATGTGCCAGTTCGGCCATGAGCTGGCCATCACCAAGAAGATCCCGTTCGTGCTGGGTGTGCCGTTCGTGCCCAGCAATGTACTCACCTCGCATGTGCCGTTCGCCAGGTCGTACACACCGCGCGGCTTCCCGGTGCCGCACTCGGGTCTGCCGCTGGAGATGAGCCTCACGCAGCGGATGGCCAATCAGCTCTTCCGGCTGCGCACGCTGGGGATGTTCATGACCTCCTCGATGCGGAAGGTGGTCGAGGAGGACAACCGGATCCGCGCGGAGCTGGGAATCGCGCCCGAGGCACGCCAGATGATGGCCAGGATCGACCATGCCGAGATGGTGCTCTGCTACTCGGTGCCTGAGCTGGACTATCCGTTCCCCATGCCGGAGAAGATGCGGCTGGTCGGCGCGATGGTGCCGCCGCTGCCGCAGGCTCCGGACGACGACGGCCTCTCCGACTGGCTGTCCGCGCAGGGCTCTGTGGTGTACATGGGGTTCGGTACGATCACCAGGCTGACGCGGCAGCAGGTCGGCGCGCTGGTGGAGGTCACCCGGCGGCTGGCCGGGCGCCACTCCGTACTGTGGAAACTCCCCAAGGAGCAGCAGGAGTTGCTGCCCGCGCCGGAGACGCTGCCGGACAATCTGCGGATCGAGAGCTGGGTTCCCTCACAGCTCGATGTCCTGGCCCATCCGAGCGTCAAGGTGTTCTTCACCCATGCCGGCGGCAACGGCTATCACGAGGGCCTGTACTTCGGTAAGCCGCTGGTGGTGCGGCCGTTGTGGGTGGACTGCGACGACCAGGCGGTCCGCGGCCAGGACTTCGGTGTCAGTCTCACTCTCGACCGTCCGGAGACCGTCGATCCCGACGATGTCTTCGACAAACTCACCCGCGTGCTGGACGAGGACTCGTTCCGCGAGCGCGCGGAGCACTTCGGAGAGCTACTGCGCGCGGCGGGCGGCCGGAGCACCGCGGCGGATCTGCTGCTCGGCCTGCCGGCACTCGCCACCCACTGATCGGGGTTTTCCATGTCATTCACCCATCCGGTTTCCAGGCCCTGGCTCGGCGGGCGGGAACTCGACTATGTGACGGAGGCCGTCAGCGACGGCTGGATCTCGTCGCAGGGACCGTATGTACGCCGGTTCGAGGAGGAGTTCGCCCGGTACAACGGTGTCGCGCACGGCGTCGCCTGTTCCTCGGGCACCACCGCGCTCACTCTGGCGCTGCGCGCGCTCGGCGTCGGGCCCGGCGACGAGGTGATCGTTCCCGAGTTCACGATGATCGCGAGCGCGTGGGCGGTGACCTATACGGGCGCGACGCCCGTCTTCGTGGACTGCGGCGACGATCTCAATATCGATGTCTCGCTGATCGAGGAGAAGATCACCCCGCGTACCAAGGTGATCCTCCCGGTGCATATCTACGGGCGCCGCTGCGACATGGACGCGATCATGGATCTCGCCCTTCAGTACAACCTCCGGGTGGTGGAGGACTCCGCCGAGGCGCACGGGGTCCGGCCGGTCGGGGACATCGCCTGCTTCTCGCTCTTCGCCAACAAGATCATCACGGCGGGCGAGGGCGGTATCTGTCTGACCGAGGACCCTCGGCTGGCCGAGCAGATGGCCCATCTGCGCGCGATGGCCTTCACCAAGGACCACAGCTTTCTGCACAAGAAGCTGGCCTACAACTTCCGGATGACCAGTATGCAGGCGGCGGTGGCGCTGGCGCAGACCGAGCAGCTCGACACGATCCTGGCGACCCGCCGCGAGATCGAGCGGCGCTACGACGAGGGTCTGCGCGGCATCGACGGGATCACCACGATGCCGGCGCGCGATGTGCTGTGGATGTACGACCTGCGCGCCGAACGCCGGGAGGAGCTACGGGACTTCCTCGCGGCCGAGGGCATCGAGACACGCGTGTTCTTCAAGCCGATGAGCCGGCAGCCGGGCTACTACGACGCCGACTGGCCGTCGCTGAACGCCAGCCGGTTCAGCGAGGACGGCTTCTATCTGCCCACCCATACGGGACTGACGGCGCAGGACCAGGAGTTCATCACCGGCAGGATCCGCAAGTTCTACGGCGCCGCGTGAGTACCGCGTCGGTGCCGCGTCGGCCCGCGTGGCGCGCGGCGGCGCTCCTCTCCGTACGACACCGGACGTTACGGCTCCGGACGTCACGGCTCCGGACGTTCCGATCCTCGGAGGAATCCCAGACATGACGACTACCGACAGATGTCCGGTCGCCTTTCCGCTGCGGCGGCCCGGCCGGCCCTTCCCACCGCAGGAGTACGCGGACTTCCGGAGCACGGACGGACTGGTCCGCTCGACGCTGCCCAGCGGTGTCCCGGTCTGGCTGGTGACCCGGCACGAGGACGTACGGACCGTACTGACCGATCCGAGGATCAGCTCCAATCCCTCTCATCCGGGCTTCCCGAGGGCGGCGAAGACCGGTGGTGTGCCCTCGCAGGACCAGGTGCCGGGCTGGTTCGTGGCGCTGGATCCGCCGGAGCACGGCCGGTTCCGCAAGACGCTGATCCCCGAGTTCACCGTGCGCCGGATCAGGGAGATGCGGCCCGCCATCCAGCGGATCGTGGACGAGCGTATCGACGCGCTGCTCGCGGCGGGCGACACGGCCGATCTGATCGCGGACTTCGCGCTGTCCGTACCGTCGCTGGTCATCTCCGATCTGCTCGGAGTGCCGCACGCGGACCGGGACTTCTTCGAGGCCAAGACCCGGGTGCTGGTCACGCTCACCTCCACGGACGAGCAGCGGGAGTCGGCGACCAAGGCGCTGATGCGCTATCTCAACCGGCTGATCACCGTCAAACAGCGGCGTCCCGGCGACGATCTGATCAGCCGGCTGCTGGCCGACGGCACCATCTCCCGGCAGGAGCTGACCGGCGTCTCGATGCTGCTGCTGATCGCGGGCCATGAGACGACGGCGAACAACATCGGCCTCGGTGTGGTCACTCTGCTGAGCAATCCGCGGTGGATCGGCGACGAGCGCGCGGTGGAGGAGCTGCTGCGCTACTACTCGGTGGCCGATCTGGTGGCCTTCCGGGTCGCTGTCGAGGATGTGGAGATCGGCGGACAGCTCATTCGGGCGGGCGAGGGCATCGTGCCGCTGGTCGCCGCGGCCAACCATGACGGGACCGTCTTCGACCGGCCCGACGAGTTCGATCCCGAGCGCTCGGCGCGCTCGCATGTGGCGTTCGGGTACGGCGTGCACCAGTGCCTCGGGCAGAACCTGGTCCGGGTCGAGATGGACATCGCCTACCGGACGCTGTTCGCGCGGATCCCCACGCTGGAGCTGGCGGTGCCGGTCGAGGAGCTGTCGCTCAAGTACGACGGAGTGCTGTTCGGGCTGCATGAGCTGCCCGTCCGCTGGTCATCGACGGAGGAATGATGGTGCGCATCAGCGTGGACACCGAACGCTGTGTGGGAGCCGGACAGTGTGTGCTGTCGGCTCCCGATGTCTTCGACCAGGACGACCACGGCATCGTCATGGTGCTGGAGGAGCCGGCGGACGAGCCGGCGCGGGACGCGGCGCGGCAGGCGGGCATCGTCTGCCCGTCGCAGGCGATCACGGTACGGGAGGGCTGAGCGCGGCCGTCCGGTACACATGGAACGGGCTCTGCTCCCAACGGCGTTGGGAGCAGAGCCCGTTCACGTGCTGCCGTGTTCCGTGTGTATGTGCTCCGTGCTCCGTGCTCCGTGTTCCGTGCTGCGGGCTTTCCGCGGCTCGCTGGGCTTCCGTGGCTCGCTACCAGGTGACCGGCAGCTCGGTGAGACCGGCGGAGAGCCGGCCGCCTAGCACCTGGAGCCGCTCCACCGGGAGCGCGAGACGCAGTCCGGGCAGACGTGTGAAGAGCAGGGTGTACGCCGTTCTGAGCTGCATCCGGGCCAGCGGTGCGCCGATACAGTGCCACATCCCGTGACCGAACGTCAGATGCGGATTGGGCGAGCGCGTGATGTCGAACAGTTCCGGCTCGTCGAAGACCTGACGGTCGAAGTTGGACAGGGTGAAGTCCAGCAGCACCAGATCACCGGCGCGTATGGTCACACCGCCGATCTCGACGTCCTCGCCCGCGTAGCGCGGCAGAACCGATCCTCCTGCCTTGGCCGAGCGGAGGATCTCCTCCACGGCTCCCGCCATCAGCCTGGGATCGCCGAGCGCCGCGCCGCGCTGGTCGGGGTAGAGGGTGAACAGCACGATTCCCAGGTCGACATGGCTGGCGACGGCCTCAAGACCGGCGAACAGCACTCCGGCCGCGATGGGACCGATGCGCTCGTCCGAGGGCTCGCTCGCGCAGAGCCGGGAGATCACATCGTCACCGGGCTCGGCCCGTTTACGGCCGGCCAGCTCCACCAGATAGCCGAAGAGATCCTGCTGTCCGTCCTGGACACCGTCCGGATCGTCCAGTCCGCCCATCCGCGAGAGCAGGGCGACCAGCCGGCCGTGGTCCTCGGCGGGCACACCGATGAGTTCACAGAGGACGGCCAGGGAGAACGGCAGCGAGAATCCGCCGTGCAGATCGGCGGGCGGTCCCTGGGCGAGAAAGCTCTCCAGTACGCCTTCCGCGATGGCCTCGACCTTCGGCATCAGATCGAGCACGCGCCGGGCGGAGAAGTTGGGCGTGAGCAGCGCGCGGGTCTCGGTGTGCAGCTTCCGCGCCAGCTCGAAGTCGTCAGAGACGAGCATGTCCAGGAACGGGTTCTGCACATAGCGCGGCGCGGAGGCGGGCGTCGGATGAGCGCGTCCCAGCCGCTCGTCGTGGAGCAGCTCCTTGAGCTCGGCGTGCCGGGTCACCAGCCAGCCTTCGTCGCCCGCCGGCGTACGCACCTTGCGGACCGGAGCGCTGGTCTGGAGGTCGCGCAGGAGCGGGCTCAGCTTCAGGACGGACGGCTGCTCGGCCTGGAGCGAGGGCAGTTCGGGGAATGCGGTCATGGGAATCTCCTCGGGACGGTGGGTGCCGATATGCGCGCCGCGCCTGGTCCCGTTCGGGCGGGCACACGAACCGGGGCGGCCCGTCGGTTTACGACCGTACGGGCCGCCCCGGCGCCTTGCCGGTACGACAGGGCCGGACGGACGGGCCCTAGATGTCGATGGCCGGGAGTGTGCCGAGCCACTCCTCGATCGCCCGCGCGGTCAGCGCGGAGTGCTCCTTGGCGAGGGAGAGATGGTTGGCGTCGATGTCACGGATCTCGTCCGCGGGCACCGATGTGGTGTCGAAGAGGAAGCCGTCGAACGACCGCGTGCACCGGACCAGCAGTGTCGGAGCGGTGGTGGGCACCGTCTCGATGTCGGTCATCGCCATGAACCAGTGGGCCATCGCAGAGAGCCTGGCGCTGTTCAGCGTGACCGACGGCGAGTCGATGTCGGCCAGATAGTACTGAGTGGTCCTGTCCAGGTCGTTGCCCTCGCCCGCGCGGTAGCGGATGCTCGCGGTGTCCAGCAGGACGACGGCCTCGGGCTTGATCCCCCAGGTCTCCTCCAGCACTCCGGCGGCGAGATAGGCGAGCGAACCGCCCGTCGAGTGCCCGACCAGGACGAAGGGCTCGCCGTCGCTGGCGTGCAGGGCGCTCTCCGCCACCACGCGCGCCGCGGCCTCGCTGGTGGCGGGCAGCAGTTCACCGGGCGCGAATCCCATGAGCGGCAGCGCGGAGACATGGCGCCTGCCGCGGAAGTGGGCGGCGATACGCGCGTACTGGTGGACACCTCCGGTGGCGCCCGGCGCGCTGACGAAGACCAGCCGCGGGCTGCTCGGGCCCTCGGCCAGAGTGACAGGGACCGACAGCTCCTCCAGATCGGCGGGCGTCTCGAAGGTCGGCCGGGTCTTGGCGACCGCGACCAGCATCCGCATCGCCTCGACAAGCTTTCCGCCCTGGACCGCCCGGTGGAAGAGGCCCTCCAGCGTCTCGTCGCCGTGGTGGGCGGCCGACCGAGCCACGGCGGCAGAGCCGCCGCCGACCGCGTGGCCCATGCCCGTACCCGTACCTACGCCCGTACCCGAGCCCGGGGCCAGCTGCGCGGCGAGCTCGCCGTGCAGCCAGCGGGCGAGTTTGACGGGTGTCTCGTTGTCGAACACCACCGAGCTCGGCAGCCGCAGTCCGAGTGCCTCGGCGAGCTGGTTGCGCAGTCCGACGGAGACCAGTGAGTCGAAGCCCAGCTCCAGGAAGCTGCGTTCGGCGTCGACGCCGCTCGCGTCGCGGTGGCCGAGCAGAGCCGCGGTGTAGCCGGTGACCAGCTCGATCAGCAGGCTCTCCTGCTCCGCCGCTCCGAGCTGCCGCAGCCGCTCCCGCAGAGTAACCGGCGAACGGTCGCCGGCCGCCGCCGCGCGCCGGGTACGGGGAACCAGCTCGCGCCAGAGCGCGGGCAGCGCCTGCTGGGCCTGGAGTCCCGCCACATTGATCCTGGCCGGGACGAGCGTGGTCGCGGCGCGCGCGGTGGCGGCGTCGAAGAGGGCCAGGCCCTGCGCGAGGGCGAGAGGCGGCATTCCGCCGCGGGCCATCCTGGCCAGATCGGCCTCGCTGACATGGCTGGTCATTCCGCTGCCCCGGCCCCAGGGCCCCCACGCGAGGGAGAGCGCGGGCAGTCCCTGGCTCCTGCGGTGCAGGGCGAGTGCGTCCAGATACGCGTTGGCGGCGGCGTAGTTGCCCTGGCCCGGACTGCCCAGCACGCCGGAGACGGACGAGTACAGCACGAACGCGGACAGATCCAGCTCCCGGGTGGCCTCGTGCAGATACCAGGCGGCGTCCGCCTTGGGCCGCAGGACGCGCTCCAGCAGCTCCGGCGTAAGCGAGCCGGTCAGTGCGTCGTCCAGCACACCGGCGGTATGCACCACGGCGGTCAGCGGATGCTCGGCGGGCACGGCAGCGAGCAGCTCGGCGACCGCCGCCCGGTCGCCCACGTCACAGGCGACCGCACGCGCCTCGGCGCCCTGTTCTGCCAGATCGGCCAGCAGCTCCGCCGCGCCGGGTGCGTCCGGGCCGCGCCGACTGGCCAGCAGCAGATGCCGTACGCCGTGCTCCGCGACGAGGTGCCGTGCGAGCTGTCCGCCGAGACCGCCCGTACCGCCCGTGATCAGTACGGTGCCGTCACGGTTCCAGGCGCGGTTCTCGTCAAGGTTCCCGTCCCGGTTCCGGGCACTCACCGCGCCTTCGCTCGCAGGAGCCGCCTCGCTCTCGGCGAGTCTGGTCAGCCGTCCGACGCGGACGGTGTTGGCGCGTACGACCATCTGCTGCTCGTCCAGGGCGAGCAGTCCGGGCAGCACTCCGGCCGACAGGAAGGTGTCGTCCATGTCGACCAGCAGGAAGCTGCCCGGGTTCTCCGTCTGCGCGGACCGTACGAGGCCCCAGACCGCGGCGGCGGCGAGATCCTGGACATCCTCGCCGTCGAGGGCGACGGCGCCGCGTGTGACGAAAACCATCCGCGAGCCCGCGAGCCGGGGATCGTCCAGCCATTCCTGGAGCAGTCCCAGCACCCAGGAGGTCAGCGCGCGCACCGACTCGGGTCCGTCCAGCGCGGGATCGCCGACGACGGGCACCAGGAAGACATCGGGCGCGACGCCGCTGTCGCCGATCGCGCCGGTCAGGGACTCGGCGTAGGCGCTGACGGTCTCGTCGGCGCGGTGCATCGCATAGCCCAGGTCGAGTTCGTCGGCGCCGACGACCGCCCAGCGGGTGCCGCCGACGGGCGCGGCCACGGCGGCGGGCGCCCAGCCGAGAGTGAACAGCGCGCCCGGATCGCCGCCGCCCTCGGCGGACTTGGGCTCCGGCTGTCCGGAGACCGGGCCGAGGAGCAGCGAGTCCACCGAGAGCACCGGCGCACCGGCCATGTCGACGGCGGTCAGCGCCACCGTGTCCTGGTCGACAGGGCTGATCCGTACGCGCAGGGCGGTAGCCGCTCCGGCGTGCAGGGTGAGTCCGTGCCACGCGAGCGGGACGGGAGTGGGCGCCGCGCCGTCCGCGTCGAGTGCGCCCGCGGCCCGGAGCGCGGCGTCCAGCAGCGCCGGATGGATACCGTACGCCGTGGCATCGTCGGCCTCGGCGGGCAGCGCGACCTCGGCGAACACCTCGCCCTCGCGCCGCCAGAGACCGGTGAGGCCCTGGAAGACGGGACCGTGGCGGAGTCCGGCGGCGGTGAGCCGCTCGTACAGTCCGGCCGGCTCGACCGGTTTCGCGTCGCGCGGCGGCCACTCGGCAGAGTCAAAACCGCTCTCCTCGGCCGGCTCCTCCGCCGAGGCGAGCACACCGCGCGCGTGGATCGTCCAGGCCTGGCCGTCCTGGCCTTCCCATGCGTCCCGCCCGCCCTGTCCGACTTGTCCGTCCTGGCCTGCGGGACGGGAGTGGACCGTGACCGTACGGTGTCCCGACTCGTCGGCCGCGCCGATCCGTACCTGTGTGGTGACCGCGCCGCGCTCGGGCAGCACGAGCGGTTCCAGGAGCGTCAGTTCCGCCACCCGGTCCTGTCCCGACTGGTCACCGGCCCTGATCGCCAGTTCGGCGAAAGCGGCACCGGGCAGTACGGTCCGGCCCGCGATCCGGTGGTCGGCCAGCCAGGGATGCGAGCGTACGGAGAGACTGCCGGTCAGTACGGTCTCGTCGGAACCGGCGATCGTCACGGCGGCGCCGAGCAGTGGATGTCCGGCGGAGACCAGGCCCAGTCCCGAGGCATCGCCGGGCACCGCCCTGATGGTGGGCCAGTACCGCTCGCGCTGAAACGCGTACGTCGGCAGCTCCACCCGGCGCGCGCCCGTGCCGGAGAACGGTCCGGCCCAGTCGACCGGCACACCTCGGACATGGAGCCCGGCGAGCGCGGCGAGAGCCGTGGTCTCCTCGGGCCGGTCCTTGCGCAGTACGGGAATCGCGGTGATCTCCGGATCTTCGGCACAGTCCGGTACGAGGGCGGAGAGCACTCCGTCCGGGCCCAGCTCCAGAAAGGTCCGCACTCCGCGCCCGGCCAGTGTCCGTACGCCGTCGCCGAACCGTACGGCCTCCCGGACATGCCGGACCCAGTAGTCGGCGGAGCCCAGTTCGGCCGCCGAGGCGAGCGCGCCGGTCACGTTCGAGATGACGGGTACGGCGGGCCGCTCGAAGGCCAGCCCGGCCACCACGGCGCGGAACTCGTCCAGCATCGGCTCCATCAGCGGCGAGTGGAACGCGTGGCTCACCGGGAGCCGGGTGGTCTTGCGGCCCTGGGCGGCGAGCCGTGCCACGATCTTGTCCACCGCCTCCTCGGCGCCGGAGACGACCACCGCGTCCGGGCCGTTGACCGCCGCGAGTGAGACGCGGTCGGTCAGCAGCGGAAGGATCTCGTCCTCGGTGGCCCGTACCGCCACCATCGCACCGCCCGCCGGGAGCGCGCGCATCAGCCTGGCCCGCGCGGCAACCAGCTTGCAGGCGTCGGCGAGCGAGAACACTCCGGCCGCGTGCGCGGCCGTGATCTCGCCGATGGAGTGCCCGGCCAGAAAGTCCGCCTTGACGCCCCAGGAACCGACCAGCCGGAACAGCGCCACCTCCACGGCGAACAGCGCGGGCTGGGTGAAACCGGTGTCGTTGAGCGGCCCGGCGTCCGTGCCCCAGATCACCTCGCGCAGCGGGTGCTCCAACTCGGCGTCCAGCAGGGCCAGTACGGAGTCGAGCGCCTCGGCGAAGACAGGGAAGCGCGCATACAGCTCCCGTCCCATGCCGAGCCGCTGGGATCCCTGGCCGGAGAACAGTACGGCCAGCGGGCCCTTGCCGGTGACACCGCGCGCCGCCTCGACCGGCGGCTCGCCGTCACCGTGGGCCAGCAGTACCGCGCGGTGTTCGAAGGCGGAACGAGTCGTGGCGAGCGAGTAGCCGATGTCGAGCGGACCGGGCGCGGCCGGAGCGGCGGCGAAGGAACGGATACGGTCGAGCTGTGCGTCGAGCGCGACCGCGCTTCTGGCCGAGACGGGCCACGGTACGGCCTTCGGTACCAGGTCGGGCGCCCGCTCGGGACCGTCCTCCGTGGGCACCTCGGTGTCCACCGGTGGCGCCTGTTCCACGATCACATGCGCGTTGGTGCCGCTGATCCCGAACGAGGACACACCGGCCCGGCGCACCCGTTCGCTCTCGGGCCACTCCACCGCCTTCGTCAGCAGCCGTACGTCACCGGCCGACCAGTCCACATGCGAGGACGGCGCGTCCACATGGAGCGTCTGCGGCAGCACACCGTTGCGGAGCGCCAGCACCATCTTCATCACACCCGCGACACCGGCCGCCGCCTGGGTGTGCCCGATGTTCGACTTGACCGTGCCGAGCCGGAGCGGGTGCCGTGGATCGCGGTCCTGGCCATAGGTGGCGAGCAGGGCGCCCGCCTCGATCGGATCGCCCAGAGTGGTGCCCGTACCGTGCGCCTCGACGGCGTCCACATCGGCCGGCGAGAGTCCGGCGCCGGCCAGGGCCTGGCGGATCACCCGCTGCTGCGAAGGGCCGTTGGGCGCGCTCAGACCGTTGGACGCGCCGTCCTGGTTGACGGCGCTGCCGCGCAGCACCGCGAGCACCGGGTGCCCGTTGCGCCGGGCGTCCGAGAGCCGCTCGACCACCAGCATGCCGGCGCCCTCGGACCAGGCGGTGCCGTCGGCCGCGTCGGAGAACGCCTTGCACCGGCCGTCGCCCGCCAGCCCGCCCTGGACGCTGAATCCGGCGAAGCTCGCCGAGGTCGCCATCACCGTCACGCCGCCGGCCAGCGCCAGCGAGCACTCGCCGTTCCGTACGGCCTGTGCGGCGAGATGGAGCGTGACCAGCGACGACGAGCAGGCCGTATCGAGTGTGACGGCGGGCCCTTCGAGCCCGAGGACGAAGGACAGCCTGCCGGACAGGACGCTCGCGGCGAGACCGTTGCTGGCGTAGCCGCCCATGTCGTCGCGGGAGGCGAGGACGAGATGGGCGTAGTCCTGGGCGTTGGTGCCGACGAAAACGCCGGTCCTGCTGCCGCGCAGCGTGGTCGGATCGATGCCCGTGCGTTCGAAGGCCTCCCAGGACACCTCCAGGAGCAGCCGCTGCTGCGGATCCATGGCGAGCGCCTCGCGGGGCGAGATACCGAAGAATCCCGGGTCGAACTCCGGTGCCTCATGCAGAAAGCCGCCCTCCTGGGTGGCGCTGCGGCCCTCTCCGTCACCGGCGAGAGTCTCCAGGTCCCAGCCTCGGTCGGCAGGAAAGCCGGAGATCGCGCTGCGGCCCGCCGCGAGCAGCTCCCACAGATCCTCCGGGGACCGGACGTCGCCGGGGAACCTGCATCCCATTCCGACGATCGCCACCGGTTCGTGGCGGCCGGATTCGGCTTCCTGGAGCCGTTGGCGGGTCTGGTGCAGATCCGCCGTGACCCACTTCAGGTAATCGACGAGTTTCTTTTCGTCCGGCATGGTCCGTGAACCTTCCTCAGATGTTTCGCGTGCGAAGGGAGTGCGGCCGGGGCGGGCAGGGAGCAGCGGGCAGAGAGTTCAGGACTCCGTGGAGCGGCCCAGTTCGTTGTCGATGAAGGCGAACACCTCGTCGGCGCTCGCGGCCTCGATCCGTTCCGTGACCACGGGTCCGCCGTTCTCCTGGCCGGGTCCGTCCCACCGCGCGAGCAACTGCCGCAGCCGTCCGGCGACACCGTTCCTGGTGACCTCGTCGAGCGCGCCCGTGGCGAGCGCCGCCTCCAGCCCGTCGAGCGCGGCCAGCGGCGACGGGCTGGCGTCCTCCTCGGTGCCGCCCAGCAGCTCCGCCGCGAGATGCCGGGCGACGGCGGCCGGTGTCGGATGGTCGAACACGAGAGTGGCGGAGAGCCGTACCTCCGTACGCGCGGTCAGCCGGGTGCGCAGCTCCACCGCCATCAGGGAGTCGAAGCCCAGCGCGCTGAAGTCCCGGTCGGCGGGGATCGCGTCCGCCGCGGTGTGTCCCAGTACGGCGGCGGTCTCGGCCCGTACCAGCTCGACCAGTCGCGCTTCCCGTTCCTCCTCGTCCAGCTCCGCCAGCCGCCGGCCGAGCCCGGTGGTACGTCCGCGCGCGGCGGCGGCCGTACGGCGGCGCCTGCGGAGCAGTCCGCGCAGGATCGCCGGGATCTCGGCCGTGGTGAGCGCCGCCCGCTCGCGCGCTCCCTCGGCGATCAGCACCGGGACGAGCAGCGCCTCGTCGCGGGCGGTCGCGGCGTCGAACAGCGCGAGTCCCGTTTCCACCGGCAGCGGAGCCAGGTCCGAGCGGGCCATACGGCCCAGGTCGGAGTCGCTCAGCGCGCCGGTCATACCGCCGCCGTCCTGAGCCCATGGGCCCCAGGCCAGAGAGACGGCGGGCAGTCCGAGGGCGGTACGGTGCAGGGCCAGCGCGTCCAGGAAGGTGTTGGCAGCGGCGTAGTTGCCCTGTCCCGGGCCACCGGTGATCCCGGCGACCGAGGAGTAGAGGACGAAGCCGGCCAGCCCGAGACCGCTGGTCGCCTCGTGCAGATGCCAGGCCGCGTCCGCCTTCGGACGCAGTATCCGGTCGATCAGCGCGGGCGTCAGCGAGCCGACGGTGGCATCGCCGAGCACTCCGGCCGTATGGACCACGGCGGTCAGCGGATGTTCGGCCGGTACGTCCGCCAGCAGTCCGTCCAGCGCCGTACGGTCGGCGACATCGCAGGCGGCGACGGTCACCTCGGCGCCCTGGGCGGCCAGTTCGGCCCGGAGCTCCTCGGCGCCGGGCGCGTCGGGGCCGCGCCGGCCCACGAGCAGCAGATGTTTGATGCCGTGCGCGGCCACGAGATGCCGGGCCAGCGCGCCGCCGAGGGCGCCGGTGCCGCCGGTGATCAGGACCGTACCGTCACGGTTCCAGGACCGGATGCCGTGCTCGGGCGACGGGACAGGGCCCTGCGGCAGCCGCGACAGCCGGGCCAGCCGGATCTCGCTGCCGCGCACCGCCGCCTGGGTCTCTCCGGCGTCGAGCAGGGCGGGCAGCGCGGGCAGGACGGTACGGAGTGTGGTGGTGCTGATGTCCCGGAGATCCTCCAGATCGAGCAGCAGGAAGGCGCCCGGGTGCTCCGACTGCGCGGAGCGGACCAGGCCCCAGACCGGCGCCGCGGCGAGATCCCGTACATCCTCTCCGGCCGCGGTGGCGACCGCGCCACGGGTGAGGAGCACCAGCTGCGATCCGGCGGTCCGCCGATCGGCCGACCAGGTGCGGAGCAGATCCAGTACGGCGCCGGTCACGGCCCGCATCCGGACGGGAAGCGGTTCTTGATGTTCCTGATGATTCGTCAGATCACTGATGGCCGGGGCCAGTACGAGGTCGGGCAGCGGCTCCCCGGAGTCGAGGAGTTCGCGCAGCGATCCTGCCCGTACGAAGGGACCGTCCATCGCGGTCAAGGTGTCTCCCAGGACCGCCCAGCGTCGATCGGTGAAGGACGCGGTCGTATTCGGCGCGACCGGCGCGGGCACCCAGTCGAGGCCGAACAGCGGGCTCGGGCGCCGTTCGTCGGCCTCGGTCGCGGTCTCCACCTCGGCGGCCGGACGCAAGGTCAGCGAGCGCACCGAGATCACCGGTGCGCCCTCCTCGTCGACGGCCACCAGCTCCACGGTGTCCTGGCCGGTCGCGGTCAGCCGTACCCGCAGTGCCGTGGCGGCGCCCGCGTAGAGCGTCAGTCCCCGCCACTCGACCGGGACGGTCCCGGTGAGCGTGCCGACAGTACCTTCGGCGGCTTCTGTGGCTTCGGTGCCCAGCAGGCCCGCCGCCCGGACGGCGGCCGTCAGCAGCGCCGGGTGCATCGCGAACGTCCCATGCGTACGGGCCTCTTCCGCGAGGGCGACCTCGGCGAAGACCTCGCCGTCCTGGAGCCAGGCCGCCCGCAGACTGGACGCACCGGCCATGTCGGTCGGCTCCGGGTCGCCGTCCGCGTCCAGATCCGGGTCCTGGTACCGGGACAGGTCCACGGGTACGGCCCCGGCCGGCGGCCAGGGCCCGGCGCCGATCTCCAGGTCCGGTGCCCGGTGCTCGGCGGCCAGCACACCGGTCGCGTGCAAGGTCCATGGCAGCTCGGCGGTGGCTTCGGCTCGCGCGTGCACGGTCAGCGAGCGTCGGCCCGTCACGTCGGCCGCGGCCACCCGTACCTGTACCCGTACCGCGCCCTCCTCCGGCACGACGAGCCCGGCGGCGACGGTCAGTGTCTCGACCGTGTCGCAGCCGACCTCGTCACCGGCCCGTACGGCCAGTTCGGCGAAGGCCGCCACCGGTACCGCGGCGCCTCCTGCGACCTGACGGTCCATCAGCCAGGGATGGGTCCGGGCGGACAGCCGTCCGGTCAGTACCACCTCGTCGGAGCCGGCCACGGTCGTGGCCGCGCCCAGCAGCGGATGCTCCGCGGCCACCAGGCCCAGCCCGGAGGCGTCACCCGAGGACACCGGCGCCGACGGCCAGTAGCGCTCGCGCTGGAAGGCGTACGTCGGCAGCTCCACCCGGCGCGCGCCGGTCCCCGCGAAGATCCCGGACCAGTCGGCCGGAGCGCCGTGCGTATGCAGTTGGGCGAGTGCGGTGACCGCGGTCAGTTCCTCGGACCGGTCCTTGCGCAGCACGGGCACCACGACCGCGCTGTCCGGTACGGACTCACGGGCCAGGGCGGAGAGCACTCCGTCCGGGCCCAGTTCGAGGAACGTACCCACGCCCTGCTCGGCCAGCGTTCGTACGCCGTCGGCGAAGCGGACGGTCTCGCGGACATGCCGTACCCAGTACTCGGGCGAGCGCAGTTCGTCCGAGGTGGCGAGCGCGCCGGTCACATTCGACACCACCGGCACCGACGGCCCGGCGAAGGCCAACTCCTGTGCGACCGCGCGGAATTCGTCCAGCATCGGATCCATGAGCGGTGAGTGGAAGGCATGGCTCACCGGGAGCCGTGTCGTTCTGCGTCCCTCGGCGGCCAGACGTTCCGCCGTCCGCAGGACCTGGTCCTCGTCGCCCGAGAGCACCACGGACCGTGGCCCGTTGACCGCGGCGATCGACACTCCCTCGGAGAGCAGCGCGGCGATCTCGTCCTCGCTCGCCTCTACCGCGACCATGGTTCCGCCCACGGGCAGCGCGTCCATCAGCCGGGCCCTGGCCGCCACCAGCCGGCAGGCGTCGGAGAGTCCGAGCACTCCGGCCACATGGGCGGCGGCGATCTCGCCGATCGAGTGGCCCGCCACAAAATCCGGTGCGACGCCCCAGGACTGGACCAGCCGGAAGAGCGCCACCTCGATCGCGAACAGAGCGGGCTGGGCAACGGCGGTACGGTTCAGCGCCTCGGCGTCGTCGCCCCAGATCACCTCGCGCAGCGGACGGGCCCGGCCGGCGGACTCGGCGTCGAAATGGGCCAGTACGGAGTCCAGCGCGTCCGCGAAGACCGGGAACCGCTCGTACAACTCGCGTCCCATACCGAGCCGTTGAGAGCCCTGACCGGAGAAGAGCACCGCCGTGGGCCGCTCGGCCGCCGCCGCGCGGGCGACTCGGGCGACTTCGGAGATGCCCTGGTCCGTCGCCAGCAGTACCGCCCGGTGCTCGAACACCGAACGGCTCGTGGACAGGGAGAACCCGATGTCGGCCGAGGAGAGTTCGGCGTGTTCGGCCGTGAACTCCCTTAGCCGCTCCACCTGTTCGCGCAGTGCGGCCTCGCTCCTGGCCGAGACCGGCCACGGCACCGCGTTCGGGACCACGTCCGGGGCCGCGCCCGGAAGCGTGGGCTGGGCGTCCGTAACGGCCTCCGGGGCCTGTTCCAGCACCACATGCGCGTTGGTGCCGCTGATGCCGAAGGACGAGACACCGGCCCGCCGTACGCGATCGGTCCGAGGCCACTCCCTCCGCTCGGTCAGCAACTCCACCGCGCCGGAGGACCAGTTCACCCGGGTCGAGGGCTCCGTGACATGGAGTGTCCGCGGCAGCACACCGTTGCGGAGCGCCAGCACCATCTTCATCACGCCCGCGACACCGGCCGCGGCCTGCGTGTGGCCGAGGTTGGACTTCACCGACCCGAGCAGCAGCGGACGCTCCGGATCACGGTCACGCCCGTACGTCGCCAGCAGCGCCTGTGCCTCGATCGGATCGCCCAGCGTGGTGCCCGTACCGTGCGCCTCCACGGCGTCCACATCGGCGGGTGTCAGCCCGCCGGCGGCGAGGGCCTGGCGGATCACCCGCTGCTGGGAAGGACCGTTCGGAGCGGTCAGTCCGTTCGACGCGCCGTCCTGGTTGATCGCGGAACCGCGCAGGACCGCCAGGACCTCATGTCCCTCGCGCCGCGCGTCCGAGAGCCGCTCGACAACGAGCACACCGACGCCCTCCGACCAGCCGGTGCCGTCCGCCGCGTCGGAGAACGCCTTGCAGTGGCCGTCGGGCGCGAGTCCGCCCTGCCGGGTGAATCCGGCGAAGCTGGTGGCGGTCGACATCACGGTGACTCCGCCGACCAGCGCCATCGAGCACTCACCGCTCCTGAGCGCCTGGGCCGCCCAGTGCAGGGCGACCAGCGAGGAGGAGCAGGCGGTGTCGACAGTGACCGCCGGGCCCTCGAAGCCGAAGGCGTAGGAGAGCCTGCCGGAGATGACACTGGCCGCCAGGCCCGTGCCCGCGTGGCCCTCCACGTCCTCGCTCGCGCGGAGGATGAGATGGGCGTAGTCCTGGCCGTTGGTGCCGATGAAGACACCGGTCCTGCTGCCGCGCAGCGCGGCCGGATCGGTGCCGGTCCGCTCGAACGCCTCCCAGCCCACCTCCAGCAGCAGCCGCTGCTGTGGATCCATGGCGAGCGCCTCGCGCGGTGAGATCCCGAAGAATCCCGGGTCGAACTCCGGTGCCTCGTAGAGGAATCCGCCCACGCGGGTGGCGCTGCGGCCCTGGCCGTCGCCCGCGAGGACATCGAGGTTCCAGCCACGGTCGGTGGGAAACTCGGCGATACCGTCACGGCCCTCGGCAAGCAGCCGCCACAGCTCCTCCGGCGAGCGCACGCCGCCCGGGAACCGGCAGGCCATACCGACGATCACGACCGGGTCCTCATCGACCGAGGTGGCCGCTGTGGCGAGGGCGGCGCCCGAGCGGTGGGCGGCAGATCGTTCCTCGGACGACCGCTCGTCGGCCGGTTCACCGAGCAGTTCGGTGAGCAGCCGGTCGGCGAGCGCTCGTGGAGTGGGATAGTCGAAGACCAGGCTGGCAGGGAGTGCGAGACCGGTCAGCTCGGTGAGCCGGTTGCTCAGCTCGACGGCGGTCAGCGAGTCGAAGCCGAGATCGCGGAAGGCCTTGTCGCCCTTGATCGCGTCGGCGCCGGTATGACCGAGCACCGCGGCGCAGTGAGTACGGACGACGCTCAGCAGCATCGCCGTACGCTCGCCCTCCGGGACTCCGCGCAGCCGCTCCCGCAGTCCGGACGCCGCCGATTCGCCGTCCTTCCGGGCGTTCTGAATTGCCGTCAGCGCGCGCTGGGCAGCGGGCAGTTCGGCGAGCAGCGGGCTGGGACGCAGGCTCAGCAGCGCGGTGAGCAGCTCCGGCTGCTGGAGGTCTGCGAGGACAACGGTCGGCCGGGGCTCGGCCACCACTCGCAGCAGCGCGGAGACGGCCAGCTCGGGATCGAGGGCGCCCGAAGCGCGCTGGTGGCCCGGTCCGTCCGTACCTGCACGGGTGGCGTCCGCGCCATTGGTCCCTCCGGCCATGCCCGCGCCGTCCCACGCGCCCCAGGCGATCGAGGTCGCCGGAAGTCCCAGCGCCCTGCGCCGCTCGGCCAGCGCGTCGAGCATCGCGTTCGCCGCCGCGTAGTTGGCCTGGCCGGGATTGCCCACCGAGCCGGCCACCGAGGAGAACAGCACAAACGCGGAGAGGCCGAGATCACGGGTCAGTTCGTCCAGCAGCAGGGCGGAGGCGACCTTCGCGCGGAAGACCGTCCCGAACCGCTCGGGCGTCAGTCCGGCCAGTACGCCGTCGTCCAGCACACCGGCCGTATGCACCACGCCTGTCAGCGGGCAGTCCACCGGGATGGCCTTGAGCGCCCGTTCCAGTTGGTCCCGGTCGGCGACATCGCAGGCGGTGACGGTGACGCGGGCGCCGAGCGCGGTCAGCTCCGCGAGCAGCTCGGTCGCGCCGGGCGCGGCAGGTCCTCGGCGGCTGAGCAGCACGAGATGCCGGACGCCCTCGCTCGCCAGCCGTCGGGCCACGCGCGCGCCGAGCGCGCCGGTACCACCGGTGATGAGGACGGTGCCGGACGGCTCCCAGCGCTCCTCGCTCTCGACGGCGGAGCCGGCGGCAGAGTCAGTGGCGGAGTCGGCGGCGGAGTCGGCGGCGGGCGCGGGCAGCATCCGCCGGCCGTAGACACCCGAGGCGCGGACCGCGAGCTGATCCTCGTCGCCCGTGTCCGTCAGTACGGCGATGAGGCGGCGTACGGCGCGTTCGTCCAGCTCGTCGGGGAGATCGACCAGTCCGCCCCACCGCTGCGGATGTTCGAGGGCCGCGACCCGGCCGAGACCCCAGACGGCGGCCTGTGCCGGACCGGCCGACGGCTCGGCGGGCACGGCCCGTACCGCGCCGCGTGTGACGGTCCACAGCGGGGCCGCGATACCGGTGTCACCGAGCGCCTGGACCAGTGCGGCGGTGGCGAGCAGTCCGACGGGCACACCGGTGGCGTCGGCAGACTCGTCCAGCGCGAGCAGGGACACCACGCCCGCGACACTTTCGGTGTCCGGGACAGCGGCGGCGAGTCGCGCGGCCAGCGCGGCACGGTCGATGGCGCCGGTCCCGTCGATGCCCTTGGCGTCCTCGGGTCCTTCGGTCGCCTTGATATCCACTCGTACCACCGACTGGCCCAGGCCAGTGATCAGCGAGCTCACCCACGCGTCGGCGACTCCGGCCGCAGGAGCGAGCACCAGCCAGCTGCCAGAGGGGGCGGCGGCCGAGGCGGTGCTGAGCGTCAGCGGCTGCCAGGCCTCGCGGTAGCGCCAGGAGTCGACGGTCGACCGAAGCCTGCGCCGGGTGCGCCACGACGACAGGGCGGGCAGTACGGCGCCGAGCGAACCGCCGTCCACTTCGAGCCGCGCGGCCAGGGACTCCAGATCCTCCCGCTCCACCGCGGCCCAGAACTCCGCGTCGACCGGATCCGTACCGTCCACCGGCTCCGCGCCGGCCACCTCGGGCCAGAACCGCTCCCGGTCGAAGGCGTAGGTCGGCAGATCCACCTGCCGGGCGCCCGTTCCCGCGAAGAACGCCGGCCAGTCCACGGAGGCACCGGCCACATGGAGCCGCGCCACCGCCGTGACCAGCGCGGCTTCCTCACCGTGGCCCTTACGGAGCGCCGGGACCACCACGGCGTCCGTGGGCAGGGACTCCCGGGCGGGCGCGGAGAGCACGGTGTCAGGGCCCAACTCCAGGAAGACGGTGGCGCCTTGACCGGCGAGAGTACGGACGCCATCCGCGAAGCGCACCGGCTCGCGGACATGCCGTACCCAGTGGTCGGCGGAGCACAGCTCCTCGGCCGAGGCGAGACTGCCCGTCAGACCGGACACCACAGGGATGGTCGGCTGACGGTATGTCAGCCCTTCGGCCACCGTGCGGAACTCGTCCAGCATCGGGTCCATCAGCAGCGAGTGGAAGGCGTGCGAGACACGGAGACGAGTGGTCCTGCGGCCCTGTTCCGCCAGCCGGGCGGCGAGCTCCAGGACGGTGTCCTCCTCGCCGGAAATCACCACGGAGGAGGGCCCGTTGACGGCGGCGATCGAGATCTGGCCGACGAGATACGGAGTGATCTCGTCCTCGGTGGCCTGTACGGCGACCATCGCACCACCGGCCGAAAGCGCCTGCATCAACGAACCACGGGCCACCACCAGTCGGCAGGCGTCCGCCAACGAGAACACGCCCGCCACATGGGCGGCAGCGATCTCACCGATCGAATGCCCGGCTACGAAATCGGGCCTGATTCCCCATGACTCCACCAGTCGGAACAGCGCCACCTCGATCGCGAACAGGGCGGGCTGAGTGGAGCCGGTGGCATTCAGCGCCTCGGCGTCCTCGCCCCAGATGACCTCCCTCAGCGAGTACCCCAACTCACCGTCCAGCAGCGCCAGTACGGAATCCAGCGCCTCCGCGAACACCGGGAACCGCCCATACAACTCACGGCCCATACCCAGCCGCTGCGAACCCTGGCCCGAGAACAGCACCGCCGTCGACCGCTCGGTGCCCAGGCCCCGGGCGATCTCCGTGACGCCCTGGTCCGTCGCCAGCAGTACGGCTCGGTGCTCGAAGAGCGACCGGCCCATCGCCAGCGAGTAGCCGATGTCCACGGCAGATCCCGGCTCGACCTGGGAGGACTCCACGGTGGACTCCCCCGCGAGGACCTTGATCCGGGCGAGCTGACCGTCCAGCGCCGACTCGCTCCTTGCCGATACGAGCCAGGGAACGGCACCCGGGACGGAGGCCGACGCGGCCTCCTCGGCCGGCACCGGTTCCGCCTGTTCAAGGACCACATGGGCGTTCGTGCCGCTGATGCCGAAGGACGAGACACCGGCCCGGCGGGCGCGCCCGGTCTCCGGCCAGGGAACGGTGTCGGCCAGCAGTTCCACGGCGCCGGCCGACCAGTCGACATGCGTCGACGGCTCGGTGAGATGGAGTGTGCGCGGCAGAGTGCCATGGCGCAGCGCCATCACCATCTTCACCAGCCCGGCGGCGCCCGCGGCGGCCTGGGTATGACCGATGTTGGACTTGACCGAGCCGAGCAGCAGCGGCCGGCCGGTGTCGCGGTCCTGGCCGTAGGTGGCCAGCAGCGCCTGTGCCTCGATCGGATCGCCGAGCGGTGTCCCGGTGCCATGGGCCTCCACCGCGTCCACATCGGAGGGCAAGAGACCGGAGTTGGCGAGCGCCTGCCGGATCACCCGCTGCTGTGCGGGACCGTTCGGCGCCGTCAGTCCGTTGGAGGCGCCGTCCTGGTTGACCGCGCTGCCCCGGACGACCGCCAGCACCCGGTGGCCGTTGCGCCGCGCGTCGGACAGCCGCTCCAGGACCAGTACGGCCGCGCCCTCGGACCAGCCGGTGCCGTCGGCCGAGTCTGAGAACGCCTTGCACCGGCCGTCGCCCGCCAGTCCGCCCATCCGGGAGAAGCCGGCGAAGTTCGCGGCGGTGGTCATCACCGTCACACCGCCCGCGAGCGCGAGCGAGCACTCGCCGCCGCGCAGCGCCTGGGAGGCGAGATGCAGCGAGACGAGCGACGACGAGCAGGCCGTGTCGACGGACATCGCCGGGCCTTCGAGCCCGAGCGCGTACGCCAGCCGCCCGGAGACGACACTGACCGCGAGGCCGGTGGTCGCGTGGCCCGCCATGTCGTCCTTGGAGCGCATGACGAGACCGGCGTAGTCCTGGCCGCTCACTCCGACGAAGACACCGGTACGGCTGCCGCGCAGGGCCGCCGGATCGATGCCGGCGCGTTCGGCCGCTTCCCAGGCGACTTCGAGGAGTACGCGCTGCTGAGGATCCATCGCCAGTGCCTCGCGCGGCGAGATCCCGAAAAATCCGGCGTCGAAGTCGGCAACGTTCCGCAGGAATCCGCCCTGTCCCTCGGCGGCGCCGATGGACGGATCGCTCTGCCAGCCTCGGTCGGTGGGAAAGCCGGAGATGGCGTCCTCGCCGGAGAGGACCAGCTCCCAGAGTCCTTCGGGCGATTCGACACCGCCTGGGAAGCGGCAGCTCATTCCCACGATGGCGATCGGATCGTCGATGGTGCCGGCGCTGTCGGCGGACTCGCGCGCGGTGACGGCCGCGACGCCGTCCACGGTGCCGTCCGCGCCGACCAGTTCGTCCAGCAGATGGGCGGCGAGCCGCGCGGGCGTGGGGTAGTCGAAGATCAGGGTGGCGGGCAGCGTCAGTCCGGTGGCGGAGGAGAGGCGGTTGCGCAGTTCGACGGCCGTCAGCGAGTCGAAGCCGAGCTGCCGGAACTCCCGTTCCACGGCGATGGCCTCGGGCGAGGAGTGCGCGAGGACCACGGAGGCCTCGGTACGGACGAGATCCGTGAGCAGCCTGGGCCGTTCGTTCTCGCGCAGCGCTGCCAGCCGTTCGACCAGGCCGGCCCGGGACACGCTCGCGGCGCCGCTCTTCGCGGCGCGGCGGCCGGTCCGTACCAGCCCGCGCAGCAGGGCCGGGACACCGGCCGCAGAAGGGATCGTGCCGCCGCCGATGCCGAGCGGTACCACCAAGGCCTCGTCGCTCGCGGTGGCGGCGTCGAACAGCGCGAGTCCTCGCTCGACGGAGAGCAGCGGCATCCCGGAGCCGCCGACCCGGCGTACGTCGTGATCCTCCAGCGTGCTGGTCATGCCCACGCTCTGTTCCCAGGCGCCCCAGGCAAGGGAGAGTCCGGGCAGGCCCAGTCCACGACGATGGGCGGCGAGCGCGTCCAGGAAGGTGTTGCCGCCCGCGTAGTTGGCCTGTCCGGGACTGCCCATGACACCGGCCGTGGAGGAGTAGAGCACAAACGCGGCGAGATCGAGATCCCTGGTCAGCTCATGCAGATGCCAGGCGGCGTCGACCTTGGGACGCAGTACGGCATCCAGCCGCTCGGGCGTGAGCGAGCCGACGATCCCGTCGTCCAGCACTCCTGCCGTATGGACCACGGCGGTCAGCGGACGCTCCGACGGAACCGATGCCAGCAGCCCGGCCAGGGCTGCCCGGTCCGCCACATCACATGCGGCGACCGTCACCTCGGCGCCCAAGGTCCGCAGTTCGGCGGCCAGCTCGGGCGCGCCGGGAGCCTCCAGACCTCGCCTGCTGGTCAGCAGCAGATGCCGCACACCGCGTTCGACAACCAAGTGGTGTGCCAGCACACCGCCGAGACCGCCCGTGCCACCGGTGATCAGCACCGTGCCGTTGGAATCCCACACACGCGGCATCGTCAGTACGATCTTCCCCACATGCCGGGCCAGACTCATAAACCGGAACGCGTCCCGGGCCCGCCGTACATCCCAGGAACGGACCGGCAACGGCTCCAGCACGCCATGCTCGAACAGCTCTCTCAGAGCCACCAGCATCCGCTGGATACCGGCCGGATCCACCCAACCAAGGTCGAATGAACGGTAGTTGACGCCGTCGGGCAGATCGGCGGCATCACGGATATCGGTCTTGCCCATCTCCAGGAACCGGCCGCGCGGACTCAGCAGTCGCAGCGACGCGTCGATGAACTCACCGGCCAGGGAGTTCAGTACGACATCGATTCCTTCGCCGTCGGTGATGTCAGCGAAGGCCGCCTCGAAGTCCGTCGTCCGGGAGGAGGCGATATGGTCGTCCGCCACACCCAACGAGCGCAGCACATCCCACTTGCCCTCGCTCGCCGTCGCGAAGACCTCCGCACCCAGATGACGCGCGATCTGGATCGCCGCCATACCCACACCACCGGCACCCGCATGGATCAGCACCTTCTCACCACAGCCCAGACCCGCCAGCTCGACCAGCGCGTGATACGCCGTCAGAAACACCAGCGGCACCGAAGCCGCCGTCTCCCACGACCACTCCTCGGGTACGGGAATCATCCGGCGCTCGTCGCCCGCCACATGGGTGCCGAAGCCGCCGAAGAGCATGCCCATGACCCGGTCGCCGACCTGGAGGTCGGTCGCGTCGGGACCGACTTCGACCACGACTCCCGCCGCCTCGGAGCCGAACAGCCCGGCGTCGCCCGGATACATGCCCAGCGCGTTGAGGACATCGCGGAAGTTGACGCCGGCCGCACGGACCTCGATCCGTACCTCGCGTCCTGTCAGCGGCTCCGGCGTCTCGGGAAGCGGTGCCAGTGTCAGCCCGTCCAGACTTCCCTTAGCCCGACTGTCCAGCCGCCAGGGCACACCCGCCGGTGGCACCAGGCCCGTACCGGACTCCAGCCGCGCGAGCCGGCCGACGCGCAGCGCGCCCGAGCGGACCACGGCCTGTGGTTCGTCGGAGTCGGCCAGTGCGGGCAGCGCCGGAAGTGCCGCCGCCGACTCCGCCGTACCGTCCATGTCCACCAGCAGGAACCGGCCCGGATTCTCCGCCTGCGCCGAGCGGACCAGTCCCCAGACCGAGGCGGCGGCGACATCCGTGAGCTCATGGGCACCGTCCTCGACGGCGCCTCGGGTGACAAACACCAGTCGGGAGCCGGCGAACCGCCCCTCGGCGAGCCACTGCTGGATCAACTCCAGTACATGGCTGGATAGTTCATGTGCGAGTTCATGAGCGGACTCGGCGCTCCGCGCGCTGTCGCCCTTGAGCGGGACGACCACGATCCCCGGCAGACTCTCCTCGTCGCGGCCGGATGCGCCTGCTTCCGCGAGGAGTTCGGCGAGCGTCCGTACCGGCGCGCGCAGCCGCGCGGCGCCCGTCGAGGCGAGTGCGCCGGTCAGTCCCAGCTCGTCGGTGCCGAGCACCACCCAGTCGGTCTCCTGGGCCGCGCTCTCCGGTGTCACCGGCGTCCAGTCGACGCGGAAGAGGGAGTTGACCTCGTCGCGCCGGGCCTCGCCCGCGGGCGAAGGCCCCGCGGCCCTGAGCGCCAGTGACTCCACCGAGATGACCGGTTCGCCCTGGACATCGACCGCCGCCAGCCGTACCGCGTCCTGGCCGTTGGGTGTCACCCGGACGCGCAGGGCCGACGCGCCCGAGGCGTGCAGCGAGACTCCGTTCCATGCGAACGGCAGCAGGCTTCTGTCGTCGCCGTCCGCGCTGGCGAAGACCGTACTGTGCAGAACGGAGTCGAAGAGCGCCGGATGGACTCCGTACGCGTCCGCGTCGGCGACCTCCCGTGGCAGCGCGACCTCGGCGAAGATCTCCTCGCCCCGGCGCCAGACCGCGCGCAGTCCGCGGAAGACGGGCCCGTATTCGAGGCCGTTGCCCGCGTAGCGGTCGTAGAGGCCTTCGACATCGACCACGGTGGCGCCCTTGGGCGGCCATACGGTGGTGTCGAAACCGAGCACCCGCTCGCCGCTGCCGATCCGTCCGGAGGCGTGCGGCGTCCACTCGTCGTCGGGAGCGTCGGCGGGACGGCTGTAGAAGCGCAGCTCCCGTCGGCCGTCGTCGTCCGCGCCGCCGATGGCGATCTGCACCTGGACGGCGCCGGTACGCGGCAGGATCAGCGGTGCGGCCAGCATCAGATCGTCGACGCGGTCGCAGCCGGCCTGGTCGGCGGCGCGGATGGCCAGTTCGAGGAATCCGGTGCCCGGGAAGAACACCATGCCGCCCACGACATGGTCGGCCAGCCATGGGTGGGTGGCCAGGGAGAGCGTTCCGGTCAGCAGGAGTTCGTCGGAGCCCGCGACGGACATGGCCGCGCCGAGCAGCGGATGGTTCGCCGAGGTCAGACCGAGACCGGCCGCGTCGGCGGGCCGATAGGTCACCTGAGGCCAGAAACGCTCGTGCTGGAAGGCGTACGTGGGCAGATCCACCGGCCGCGCGCCGGTACCCGCGAAGAACGCCGGCCACTCCACCCGTACACCGTTCACATGGAGCCCGGCCAGCGCGGTGACGGCCGAGGTCTCCTCCGGCCGGTCCTTACGAAGCACCGGAACAGTCACAGCGCCTTCCGGCACCGACTCCTGAGCCATCGCCGACAGCACACCGTCCGGCCCCAGCTCCAGAAACGTACGCACACCCTGCTCGCCCAGCGTCCGCACACCGTCCGCGAAACGCACCGCCTCCCGCACATGCCGAACCCAGTACTCCGCAGAGCACAACTCCCCCGCCGACGCCAGCCCACCCGTCAGATTCGACACCACCGGCACCGACGGCTCCGCAAACGTCAACCCCTCAGCAACAGAACGGAACTCGTCCAGCATCGGATCCATCAGCGGCGAATGAAACGCATGCGACACCCGAAGACGACTCGTCTTACGGCCCTGCTTCTCCAGCCGGTCCGCCAGCTCCAGCGTGGCGTCCTCGGCTCCGGAAATCACCACGGACAGAGGCCCGTTGACGGCCGCGATCGACACCTGGTCGGTGAGCAGCGGCCGGATCTCGTCCTCGGCGGCCCGTACGGCGACCATCGCACCGCCCGTGGGCAACGCCTGCATCAACGACGCACGGGCCGCCACCAGTCGGCAGGCGTCCTCCAGCGAGAATACGCCCGCCACATGCGCCGCCGCGATCTCACCGATCGAATGCCCGGCGACGAAGTCCGGGGCCACGCCCCAGGACTCCACCAGCCGGAACAACGCCACCTCGATCGCGAACAGGGCGGGCTGCGTGGAGCCGGTGGCATTCAGCGCCTCGGCGTCCTCGCCCCAGACGACCTCCCTCAGCGAGTACCCCAACTCGCCGTCCAGCAGCGCCAGTACGGAATCCAGCGCCTTCGCGAACACCGGGTAGCGTCCGTACAACTCACGGCCCATACCGAGCCGCTGCGAGCCCTGCCCGGAGAACAGCACCGCCGTTCTGCCGCGTCCCGTGACCATGCCTTCGACGGTGCCCGGTGCCGTGCCGTCGCTCTCCAGCCAGGTCTTCAGCGCGTCACGTCCGGCGCCGCCGTCCTCGTCCGTGATGACGGCGAGACGGTGCTCCAGGCTCGCCCTGGTCGTCGCCAGGGAGAGCGCCACATCCGCCGGGCGCGGGCCCGGTTCGCGCTCCAGCCGGGCGAGCAGCAGGGACGCCTGGTCGCGCAGCGCTTCTGGTGTCCGGCCCGATATCACCCACGGCAGCGCCGCCGCCCGCCGTTCGGGAGCGATTGCAGTGGCGGTTCCAGCAGCGGTGACAGTGGCAGTAGCGGTGGCCTCCGGCTCAGATACGGCCGGCGCCTGCTCGATGATCACATGCGCGTTGGTCCCGCTGACGCCGAACGAGGAGACGCCCGTACGGCGCGGCCGGTCGGCCTCCGGCCATGCGCGCGCCTCAGTGAGCAGCTCGACCTTGCCGGCCGACCAGTCGACATGCGACGACGGCTCGTCGGCGTGCAAGGTCCGCGGCAGCACTCCGTGCCGCATCGCCATCACCATCTTGATCACGCCCGCGACGCCCGAAGCGGCCTGGGTGTGACCGATGTTGGACTTGACCGAGCCGAGGTACAGCGGGCGTTCACGGTCCTGTCCATAGCCCGCGAGCAGACTCTGTGCCTCGATGGGATCGCCCAGCGGAGTGCCGGTGCCATGGGCCTCCACCGCGTCCACCTCGGCGGGCGCCAGTCCCGCGTTGGCCAGCGCCTGCCGGATCACCCGTTGCTGCGAAGGGCCGTTGGGCGCGGTGAAGCCGTTGGAGGCGCCGTCCTGGTTGACTGCGGAGCCCCGTACGACGGCCAGGACCGGATGTCCGTTGCGCTGTGCGTCGGACAGGCGCTCCAGCATCAGGATGCCGGCGCCCTCCGCCCATCCGGTGCCGTCGGCCGAGTCGGCGAACGCCTTGCACCGGCCGTCCCGCGCGAGTCCGCCCTGTCTGCTGAACTCGACCAGCGAGCCGGGCGTGGACATCACATTGACACCGCCGGCGAGGGCGAGCGCGCACTCTCCGTTACGCAGGGACTGGACGGCGAGATGGAGGGCGACCAGCGAGGAGGAGCAGGCGGTGTCGACCGTGATCGCCGGGCCCTCCAGGCCGAGCGTGTACGAGAGCCGTCCCGACACGGCGCCGGCGGCGATACCGGTGCCGACATCGCCGGTCGCGTCGTCCAGCGACCGCACGAGGAGATACGCGTAGTCCTGGCCGTTGGTGCCGATGAAGGCTCCGGTCCGGCTGCCGCGCAGCCGTGTGGCGTCGATACCGGAGCGTTCGATGGCCTCCCAGGCGGTCTCCAGCAGCAGCCGCTGCTGAGGATCCATGGTGACCGCCTCGCGCGGTGAGATACCGAAGAAGCCGGGATCGAAGTCGGCGACACAGTCCAGGAAGCCGCCCTGCTGGCTGACGGAGGTGTCCCGGGCGTCGGTGGAGCTGTCGCGCAGCGCGTCCAGATCCCAGCCGCGGTCGGTGGGAAACGGCGAGATGGCGTCGGTGCCGGAGGCGACCAGATCCCAGAGCCCTTCGGGCGAGTGGACCTCGCCGGGGAACCGGCAGCCCATTCCGACGATCGCGATCGGTTCTTTGGCTGCGGCGACGAACATCCTGTTCTGCCGCCGCAGCCGTTCCGCCTCCTTCATCGCGGCGCGGAGTGCTTCCACAACACCGTTGGCGGACGCACTGTTGGTGGGGGCGTTCTCGGTGTGGGCATTCATGGTCTGCTCCATCGCTCCGTCTTCGCGCTACAGGTCGGACTGGCCGTTGAGCGCGGCCCGCACCAGGTCTGCCACGGCCATCGAGTCGATGGCCTCGCCGGATTCCTCGTTCTCCGCCGAGGCGCCGCCGCCTCGTCCGGCGAGCTGGAGCAGCGGCTCCAGTACGCCGATGTCGCGCAGCCGGGCGAGCGGTACGGAGGCCAGCAGGGCCCGGATCTCCGCCTCCTCGGCGTCGGTCCCGCTGTCGGGGCCCTCATCGGGAACGAGCTGCCGCAGCACATGCTCGCCGAGGGCCGTGGGCGTGGGATGGTCGAAGACGAGCGTCGCGGACAGACTCAGACCGGTGGCGGCGTTGAGCTGGTTGCGCAGCTCCACGGCGCCCAGCGAGTCGACGCCGAGATCGCGGAAGGACCGCTCGGGACCGACGGCGTCCGTGTCCGGGTAGCCCAGTACATGGGCGGCGCGGGTACGGACCAGTTCCACGACCGTTTCGAGACGGCGGTTCGCGTTCAGTCCCGCCAGCCGCTCCCGCAGGCCGTCTTCAACCGCACCACCGCCCGCACCGCCGCCGACCGCACCACCGCCCTGCGCGGCTGCCTGGGCGGCCACCATCTCCCGGTAGCCCGGGAGTTCGCGCAGCAGGGCGCCCGGCCGGCTCGCGCCGAAGGCGGCCACGAAGCGGTCCAGGGCGACTTCGGCGACGACCGCCGTCGGTTCGGCCTCCATGATCAGACGCAGCAGTGTCTCGCAGGCCTGTTCCGGGTCCATGGCGCCGATCCCGGCGCGCCTCGCGGCCTCGTCGGCTCCGGCGCCCTCGGCCATTCCGCCGCCGCCCCAGGCGCCCCAGGCGATCGAGGTCGCCGGGAGATCCTGTGCCCGGCGCCGTTCGGCGAGTGCGTCGAGTACGGCGTTGGCCGCCGCGTAGTTGGCCTGGCCGAGGTTGCCCACGGCGGAGGAGGCGGAGGAGAACAGCACGAACGCCGTGAGGTCCAGTTCGCGGGTCAGTTCGTCGAGCAGCAGGGCCGAGGTGACCTTGGCGCGGAAGACCGGCGCGAACCGCTCGGGAGTGAGCCGGTCGAGTACGCCGTCGTCCAGGACTCCGGCCGTGTGCACGACACCGGTCAGCGGATGCTCGGCCGGGATGTCCGCGAGTACGGCGGCCAGTTGGTCCCGGTCGGCGGCGTCGCACGCGGTGAGGCTGACACGGGCGCCGAGCCCTTCGAGTTCGGCCCGCAGCGCGTCGGCGCCGGGCGCGTCGGGGCCGCGCCTGCTGAGCAGTACGAGATGCCGGACACCGTCCCGGGCGAGCCTGCGGGCGACATGGGCGCCGAGGGCGCCGGTGCCACCGGTGATCAGTACGGTGCCGTCCGGCTCCCAGACACGGGCCGGGTGTTCACCGGGCGCCCGTACCAGGCGCCGGGCGAGCACGGCCGAGCCGCGTACCGCGACCTGGTCCTCTCCGTCGAGTCCGGCCAGTACGCCGGTGAGCCCGGCGGCCGTCCGCCCGTCCAGTGTCCCGGGCAGATCGATCAGACCGCCCCAGCGCTCCGGATACTCCAGCGCGGCAACTCGGCCGAGGCCCCAGACAGCGGCCTGGAGCGGGCGGCGCGGCTCCTCCGTACGGCGTACAAAGACCGCGCCATGGGTGAGGCACCAGAGCGGTGCGCCGATCCCGGCGTCGCCCAGGGCCTGGAGCAGTACGGCGGTGAGGGCGGTGCCCTCGGGCACACCGTCCGCCAGGGAATCCCGCAGGGCCAGGAGCGATACGACTCCGGCGAAGGGCGCGCCATCCGTACGAGCACTGTCGCCCAGCGCACGGAGTTCCGCGGCGAGCGCGGCGCGGTCGGGAGTGGCGACCGGGAGCCGTACGACCGAGGTGCCCAGCGCGTGGAGCGCCGTGGACACCCAGGCGTCCTCGGTCAGTTCACCGGGCACCACGGCGAGCCAGGTGCCTGTCAGCGGCTTGCGGTGGGCGAGGGCGGAGCCGCCGATGGGCCGCCAGACGACACGGTGCCGCCTGCCCTCCACGACCGACTCGTCCTCGCGCTGCCTGCGCCAGTCCAGCAGCGCGGGCAGCACCCTGGACAGCGCGTCCTCCTCGATGTCCAGCACGGATTCCAGCGAGGCGAAGTCCTCCCGCTCCACCGCGTCCCAGAACGCGCGGTCCGTGGTGTCCGCCTGCGGCGTCGCCTCGGCGGTGACGGCCGGCGCGTCGGGCCAGAACCGGCCGTGCTGGAAGGCGTACGTCGGCAGATCCACCCACCGGGCTCCGGTGTCCGCGAAGAACGCCGGCCAGACCGGGCCCGCGCCGTGGACATGCAGCCGGGCGAGCGCGGTGACCAAGGTGGTCTCCTCGTCCCTGCCCTTGCGCAGGAGCGGTACGGCGACGGCGGCGGGCGGCGCCGACTCCTGGGCCAGGGCGGCGAGCACTCCGTCCGGGCCCAGTTCCAGGAACGCGGTCACTCCGCGCTCCGCCATCGTCCTGACACCGTCGGCGAACCGTACGGCCTCCCGGACATGCCGTACCCAGTACTCCGCCGAGCACAGCTCCTCGGCCGTGGCCAGGGCGCCGGTCAGATTGGACACCACCGGGACACGCGGTGCCCGGAAGGCCAGTTGTCCGGCGACGGCGCGGAAGCCGTCCAGCATCGGGTCCATCAGCGGCGAGTGGAACGCGTGCGAGACCCGCAGCCGGCTGGTCTTGCGGCCACGCCTCTCCAGCTCGGCCGCCACCTCCAGCGCCACGCCCTCCTCGCCCGAGATCACCACGGACGCCGGGCCGTTGACAGCGGCGACCGAGATCCGGCCGGAGAGCAGCGGAGCGATCTCGTCCTCGGTGGCCTGTACGGCGAACATCGCGCCGCCGGCCGGCAGCGCCCGCATCAGCCTCGCGCGGGCCGCGACCAGCTTGACCGCGTCCTCCAGTGTGAACACGCCCGCCACATGGGCGGCGGCGATCTCACCGATGGAGTGCCCGGCCACCAGGTCCGGAGTCAGGCCCCAGGACTCGACCAGCCGGTACAGCGCCACCTCGACAGCGAACAGCGCGGGCTGGGCGGCGCCGGTGTCGTTCAGCGCCGCGGCGTCCGTGCCCCAGATCACCTCACGGAGCGGGCGCTCCAACTCGGCGTCCAACTCGGTGTCCAGCAGGGCCAGTACGGTGTCGAGCGCGTCGGCGAAGGCCGGGAACCGCTCGTACAGCTCACGGCCCATCCCGAGCCGCTGCGAGCCCTGGCCGGAGAAGAGGAAAGCGCGCTTGCCCGCCTTCTCCACCTTGTGCTCGACCAGCTGCGGCAGTGTGTTCCCTTCGGCCAGCGCGGTGAGGCCGTCGAGCAGACCGCCGCGTTCGGTGACGGTCAGGGCGGCCCGGTGCTCGAAGACCGAGCGGGTCGTCGCGAGCGAGAAGGCGAGATCGGTCAGCGGGACATCGGGACGGGCGGTCACCTGGGCGAGCAGCCTGCGGGCCTGGTCGCGCAGCGCGTTCCCGGTCCGGCCGGAGAGCAGGACCGGCACGGTGCTCACCTCGCGCCCGCCGGATGGCGCATCGGTAGCGGTATCGGTAGCAGTGGCGGTAGCGGCCTCCGGTGCCTGCTCCAGGACGATATGCGCGTTCGTACCACTGGCACCGAACGAGGAGACTCCGGCGCGGCGCGGCCGGCCCGAGTCCGGCCAGGCGATCTGCTCGGTGAGCAGCCGGGCGGCGCCCGCCGTCCAGTCCACATGGGACGTCGGGTTCTCGGCGTACAGCGACTTCGGCAGGGTGCCGTGGCGCATTGCCATCACCATCTTGATCACGCCGGCCACACCCGAAGCGGCCTGCGTGTGACCGATGTTGGTCTTCAGCGAACCGAGCAGGAGCGGGCGCTCCGGATCGCGGTCCTGGCCGTAGGTGGCGAGCAGCGCCTGTGCCTCGATCGGGTCACCGAGCTTGGTGCCGGTGCCATGGGCCTCCACCGCGTCCACCTCGGCGGGCGAGAGACCGGAGTTGGCGAGGGCCTGCCGGATCACCCGCTGCTGCGCGGGCCCGCTCGGCGCGGTCAGTCCGTTGGAGGCACCGTCCTGGTTGATGGCCGAGCCGCGCAGGACCGCCAGTACGCGATGGCCGTTGCGGCGCGCGTCGGAGAGCCGCTCGACCACGAGCATGCCCACGCCTTCGGACCAGCCGGTGCCGTCCGCCGCCTCGGAGAACGCCTTGCACCGGCCGTCGGGCGAGAGCGCGCCCTGGGCGCTGAACTCGACGAAGCCCGCCGGAGTGGCCATCACGGTGACACCGCCGGCCAGGGCGATCGGGCATTCGCCGGAACGGAGGGCCTGGGCGGCGAGATGCAGGGCGACCAGCGACGAGGAGCACGCGGTGTCCACGGAGACCGTGGGTCCCTGGAGACCGAAGGAGTACGCCAGCCGGCCGGAGAGCAGGCTCGCCGACTGCGCGGTCTCCCACTGGCCGGCCTCGGCGGGCGGCCGGTAGTCACCGCTGCCGCCGCCGACATAGACACCGGTGGTGCTGCCTCGCAGGCTCGTCGCGTCGATACCGGCCCGCTCCAGCGCCTCCCAGGCGGCTTCGAGCACGATGCGCTGCTGCGGATCCATCACGACGGCCTCGCGCGGCGAGATGCCGAACAGGCCCGGATCGAAGTCGGCCGCGTCGTGGAGGAAGCCGCCGTGGCCGGTGGCGCTGCGTCCGCGTCCGCCCTCCGGCGGGCCGCCGAGCAGAGTGTCGAGGTCCCAGCCGCGATCGGTCGGGAACTCGCCCACGGCGTCGGTCCCTTCGGTGACGAGCCGCCACAGCTCCTCGGGCGAGGTGACACCGCCCGGGTAGCGGCAGGCCATACCGATGATCACGACCGGGTCTTCGGCGGTCTGTACGGAGGCGGCCACGGGTGCCGTGGTGGCGGGCGCCTCACCGAGCAGCAAGGTCCGCAGATGCGCGGCGAGTTCGGCCGGTGTCGGATGGTCGAAGACCAAGGTCGCGGGCAGAGTGAGCCCGGTCGCGTCCTTGAGCTGGTTGCGCAGATCGACGGCGGTCAGGGAGTCGAAGCCGAGGTCGCGGAAGGGCAGGTCGGACTCGACGGCGTCGGCATCCGCGTGGCCGAGGACCAGGGCGACCTTCTCGGTGACCAGCGCGAGCGGCGCGTCGGCGCGTTCCGACTCGGACAGGCCGAGCAGCCACTGCCGGTAGATGCCCGCCGTGGACCGCTCCTCCCTCCGGTCGCGGTCGGCGGCCTCCAATGCCGCGCGGGCCTCGGGCAGTTCCGCGAGCAGGGCGCCTCGGCGCGCCTCGGTGAAGGCGGGTGCGAAGGTCTCCCAGCGGACATCGGCCACGGTGATGGCGCTCTCGCCGTCGGCGACGGCCCGGCCGAGCGCGGCGAGCGCCGCGTCGGCGTCCATCACGGGCAGTCCGTTCAGCCGCAGATGCGCGGCCATGGAGTGGTCCACGGCCTCCGTCCAGGCGCCCCAGGCGACCGACAGCGCGGTGGCTCCTCGGGCGCGGCGCGACCGGGTGAAGGCGTCCAGCCAGGCGCTGTACGCGGCCTCGGTCTCCTGGCCGCGTACGCCCCAGGTCCCGGCGATCGAACCGAACAGGACGAAGGCGTCCAGCGGCCGGTCGCCGAGGACCGTGTCGAGCTGGACGACTCCGGCAAGGGCCGAGGAGAGCGCCGCCTCGGAGTCACCGTCCGGCTCCTGCGCGTGGACGACGGCGGTGAGCGGTGCGTCCTCGGGCACGGTGGCCAGCAGCGCGGTCAGCGCGGCTCGGTCGGACGGATCGCAGACGGCGAAGGTGACCGTGGCGCCGAGCCGCTTCAGCTCGGCTTCGAGTGCCTCCGTACCGACGAGGTCGGACGGACGGCGGCCGGTCAGCAGCAGATGACGGGCGCCCTCACGGGCCAGCCGGCGGGCGGCCCGGCCGCCCATGGCGCCCGTACCGCCGACGACCAGCACGGTGCCGGTGGGCCGCCACGATCCGCCCTCGGCGGGCGTCGTGGCCGCTGTACGGATCAGGCGCCGGCCGAAGGCTCCGTCGGCGCGGACCGCGATCTGGTCCTCGCCGTCCGATGCGGTCAGGGCCCTGGTGAAGGCGACGCGCGCCCGCTCGTCCGACGGTTCGGGCAGATCGATCAGTCCGCCCCAGCGTTCGGGATGTTCCAGCACGGCGACCCGGCCCAGGCCCCAGACGATGGCCTGTCCGACATTGAACGGCGCCTCGGACGGAGCCACGGAGACGGCGCCTCGGGTGACGCACCACAGCGGCGCTTCGATGCCCGCCACGTCCAGGGCCGCCAGCAGCGCGGCGGGCCTGGCCGGCTCGGCCGGCAGCTCCTCGGCAGCGGCGGCGAGCAGCGAGACAACGCCGGTGAAACGGCTCCCGTCGCCGCGTGCCGACACCAGCCGTGCCACCAGCCCGGTGTCATCGGCCGCGGCGAAGACGTCCGCCTCCACCCGTACGGTGTCCGCGCCCAGCGCCTCGACGGCGGCGGCCGTCCACGCGTCCTCGGCACCGGCCGGCACGATCGCCAGCCAGGCACCCGAAGCCGCGGCCCCGGTGGTCACGGGCAGCTCCGTCCAGGACTCGCGGTAGCGCCAGTTCGCGCCGACTGACTGCTCGTCCCGGCGACGGCGCCACGCGGAGAGCGCGGGCACCATCGTGGTGACGGTCTCGTCGTCCAGGTCCAGCGAGGCGGCGAGCGACTCCAGATCCTCCCGCTCCACCGCCGACCAGAACTCCGCGTCCACCGGCTCCTGCGCGCCGCCCGCCGCTCCGGACACGGCCGGTGCGGCAGCCTCGGGCCAGTACCGCTCGCGCTGGAACGCGTACGTCGGCAGCTCCACCCGGCGCGCGCCGGTGCCCTCGAAGAACGCGGCCCACCGCGGGCCCGCGCCCCGGGTGTGCAGCGTGGCGAGCGCCGCGACCACGGCCGCCTCCTCGCCCTGAGCCGCGCGGAGCAGCGGCACCACCACGGGAGCGGGCTCGGCTCCGTCCAGGCTCTGCTGGGCCATCGCGGAGAGCACTCCGTCGGGACCGAGCTCCACGAAGGCACGGACTCCGGCGTCGCGCAGCGTCCGTACTCCGTCGGCGAACCGCACGGTCCCGCGGACATGCCGTACCCAGTAGGCGGGCGAGCGCAGTTCGTCGGAGGCCGCCAGGGCGCCGGTCAGATTCGACACCACCGGGATCCTGGGCTCGTGGTACGCGACGGTCCCGGCGACCCGGGCGAAGTCCGTGAGCATCGGGTCCATCAGCGGCGAGTGGAACGCGTGCGAGACGCGCAGCCGCTTGGTCCTGCGGCCGTCGGCCGCGAAGAGTTCGGCGATCTCCAGGACGGCGTCCTCGGCGCCCGCGACGACCAGCGCCTCGGGGCCGTTGACCGCCGCGATCGAGACATGCTCGCCCAGCAGTGAGGTGATCTCGTCCTCGGTGGCCTGGAGCGCGACCATCGCGCCGGTCTGCGGAAGCGCCTGCATCAGCGAGGCGCGCGCCGCCACCAGCCGACAGGCGTCGGCCAGTGTGAACACGCCCGCCACATGGGCGGCGGCGATCTCGCCGATGGAGTGCCCGGCCACGAAGTCCGGTGTGAGTCCCCATGATTCGGCGAGCCGGAAGAGCGCCACCTCGACGGCGAACAGCGCGGGCTGGGTCCAGCCGGTCTCGTCCAGCAGCTCCGACTCGAAGGTGCCGGGCTCGGCGAACAGCACCTCGCGCAGCGGGAATTCCAGCTCGGTGTCGAGATGGGCGAGCACCGCGTCCAGCGCCTCGGCGAAGACCGGGAACCGCCCGTACAGCTCGCGGCCCATCGCGCCGCGCTGGCTGCCCTGGCCGGAGAAGAGGAACGCGGTCCTGCCGGGAGCGCGGCCCGCCGTTCCGCGGGCGATCTCCCGTACGCCGTCGGCGCCCGCGAGCAGGACCGCTCGGTGCGGGAAGACCGTACGGTCCGTGGCGAGGGAGTGCCCGATGTCGACCGGCGAGAGCGCGGTGTCGGCGGCGGCGAAGTCGGTGAGCCGGTCGATCTGGGCCTGGAGCGCCTCACGGGTCCTGCCGGACACGATCCACGGCACGCCTGCGGGCGCCACGCCGGGAGTTACGGTCCGCTCCGGGACGGTGCCCGGTACGGCGGTGGGTACGACGTCCGGCCCGGGAGCGGTCCCGGGCGCCGCTTCGACGGACGGTGCCTGCTCCACGATGACATGCGCGTTCGTCCCGCTCACGCCGAACGCCGAGACTCCGGCCCGGCGCGGACGGCCGGTCTCGGGCCAGACCGCCGCCTCCCGCAGCAGCGACACGGCGCCGGAGGACCAGTCGACATGCGCCGAGGGCGTGTCGATGTGCAGGCTCTTCGGCAGAGTGCCGTGGCGCATCGCCAGCAGCATCTTGATGACGCCCGCGACTCCGGCCGCCGCCTGGGTGTGCCCGATGTTCGACTTGACCGTACCGAGCAGCAGCGGGCGCTCCCGGTCCCGGCCGTAGGTGGTCAGCAGGGCCTGGGCCTCGATCGGGTCACCCAGCGTGGTGCCCGTACCGTGCGCCTCCACGACGTCCACCTCGGCGGGTGCCAGTCCCGCCTCGGCGAGCGCCTGCCGGATCACGCGTTGCTGCGAAGGGCCGTTGGGCGCGGTGAGCCCGTTGGAGGCGCCGTCCTGGTTGACGGCGGTGGAGCGGATGATGCCGCGGACCTCGTGGCCGTTGCGTACGGCGTCGGAGAGCCGCTCCAGCACCAGGATGCCGACGCCCTCGGACCAGGCGGTGCCGTCGGCGCCGTCGGAGAACGCCTTGCACCGGCCGTCGGGAGCGAGACCGCCCTGGGCGGAGAACTCCACGAAGGAGTCCGGGCTGGACATCACGGAGACTCCGCCCGCGATCACCAGCGAGCACTCCCCCGCGCTCAGCGCCTTGCCGGCCCAGTGCAGGGCCACCAGCGAGGACGAGCAGGCGGTGTCGACGGTGACGGCCGGGCCCTCCAGACCGAGCGCGTAGGAGAGCCGGCCGGACATGACGCTCGCGGTGTTGCCGGTGGCCGCGTATCCCCGTACGTCGGAGGCGGAGCGGCGCAGTACGTCCACGTAGTCCTGGCCGTTGGTGCCGACGAAGACGCCGGTGGTGGAGCCGCGCAGTGTCGACGGATCGATCCCGGCCCGCTCCAGCGCCTCCCAGGTGGTCTCCAGCAGCAGTCGCTGCTGCGGATCCATGGCCAGGGCCTCACGTGGTGAGATTCCGAAGAAGCGGGCGTCGAAGTCGGCGACTCCGGTGAGGAATCCGCCCTGGAGTGTGTCCGAGGCGCCCGCGCCGAGTGCCTCGATGTCCCAGCCTCGGTCGGCCGGGAACGCGGTGATGCCGTCCCGGCCCTCGGCGAGCAGCCGCCACAGCTCCTCGGGCGAGTCGGCGCCGGGGAAGCGGCAGCTCATACCGACGACGGCGATCGGATCGTCGTCCAACGGCCGGCCCGCCGTGACGGGCGCCGCCGCCTCGGGCAGTGAGCCGAGCAGCTCGGCCAGCAGGAAGTCCGCCAGCTCGCGCGGTGTCGGCAGATCGTAGACGAGCGAGGCGGGCAGGCTCAGCCCGGTCAGTGCGGCGAGCGCGTTACGGAGTTCGAGCGTGGTCAGCGAGTCGAAGCCCAGATCGCGGAAGGCCCGGTCGTCCTCGATGGTCCGCGCGTCGGAGTGGCCGAGTACGGCGGCCACCTGGGCGCGCAGCAGATCGAGCACATGTCCGGCGCGTTCGGCCTCGGGCAACTCAGCGAGCCGGCGCCGCAGTTCCGGCTCTCCGGCGTCGGCGCCGACGGGCGCGGCGGACCGTCGTACCTCGGGCAGGTCGCCGACGAGCGGCAGCGGGCGGCTCGCGGCGAAGGCGGGCAGGAAGCGGTCCCAGTCGATGTCGGCGATCGCGAGGGCGGTGTCGTCGTGCTCGACCGCCCGGAGCAGCGCGCGTACGGCCGGTTCCGGTGCGAGCGGCTCGAATCCGCCGCGCCGTACGCGGCTCTCGATCCCGGTGGTGTCGGCGGCCATGCCGGATCCGGCCCAAGGGCCCCAGGCGACGGAGAGCGCGGTGAGGCCATGGGCCCGCCGGTACTCGGCGAGCGCGTCCAGATAGGCGTTGGCGGCGGCGTAGTTGCCCTGTCCCGCCGCGCCGATGACACCGGCGGTCGAGGAGAAGAGCACGAACGCCGAGAGATCCAGCTCTGCGGTCAGCTCATGGAGATGGTGTGCCGGGACCACTTTGGAGCGCAGGACGGCGGTGAAGCCGTCCGGAGTGAGCGCGTCCACGGTGGTGTCCTCGACCACTCCGGCCGTATGGATCACCGCGGTGAGCGGCGCGTCCTCGGGGACGGCGGCGAGCAGGGCGGCCAACGCCTCGCGATCGGCGACATCGCAGGCGGCGATGGTTACTTGGGCGCCCAGCTCTTCCAGTTCGGTGCGGAGTGCGGCGGCGCCGGGAGCGTTCTCGCCGCGCCGGCCGGCGAGCAGCAGATGGCGGGCGCCCTCGCGGGCGAGCCCGCGGGCCACATGTCCGCCGAGTGCGCCGGTGCCACCGGTGATCAGAACGGTGCCCGCCTGGTCGAACGGGTGCCGCTGGTCCGCTGCTTCGGTGGGCCCGGCTGGGCTGTGGGCGAGGCGCCGTACGAAGACTCCGGAGGCACGTACGGCCGTCTCGCTCTCGCCGTCCGTACTGGCCAGGACGCTCCTGAAGCGACGGGCGGCATGGGCGTCGAGCTGCTCGGGCAGATCGACGCAGCCGCCCCAGCGGCCGGGCTGTTCCAGGGCGACGGCGCGGCCGAGTCCCCAGACGGCGGCCTGGTCGAGGCTGATCACATGCTCCGAGCGGCCGACCGACACCGCGCCACGGGTGACGTTCCACAGCGGCGCGTGGATCCCGGCGTCGCCGAGCGCCTGTACGGCGACGGTGGTCAGTGTGAGGGCGGCGGGCACCTCGGGACGGGCCTCGCCGTCGCGGCCCACGAGTGCGAGCAGGGACAGCGCGCCGGTGAACTCGCCTTCCTCGGCACGCAGTTCGGTCAGCCGGGCGGCCAGTGCGGCCCGGTCGGTCCCGGTGACCTCGACCAGGACGGTCTCCGTACCGAGGGCGGCGACGACCTCGGCGGACCAGGCGGTGTCCTCGGTACGGGCCGGTGCCAGGACGAGCCAGCGTCCGGAGAGCGCGGCCGGTGCGGTGGAGCCGGTCCGCGGTTTCCAGGCGACCTTGTAGCGCCAGGCGTCCACGGCGGACTGCTCGCCACGGCGGCGGCGCCATGCGCTGAGGGCCGGGACCATCGCGGTGACGGTGTCGTCGTCCAGCCCGAGCGAGGCCGCGAGCGCCGTCACATCGTCGCGCTCGACGGCCGACCAGAACTCGGCGTCCACGGCGCCGGCGGCGCTCTCCGCTCCCACGGCCGCGCCGGCCGGTGCCTCGGGCCAGTAGCGCTCGCGCTGGAAGGCATAGGTGGGCAGGGCGATCCGGCGCGCTCCGCTGTCCGCGAAGTACGCGCGCCAGTCCATGTCCACGCCGTTGACCTGCGCGCCCGCCAGCGCGGTGACGAGCGCCCGTACCTCCGGGCGGTTGCCGCGCAGAAGCGGCAGCAGGACCGTACGGGGCTCCTCGGCGAGGCTCTCGCGTGCCATGCCGCAGAGCACTCCGTCGGGACCGAGTTCCAGGAAGGTCCGTACGCCGCCCTGGGCCGAGAGCCAGCCGATCCCGTCGGCGAAGCGGACGGTGTCACGGACATGGCGGACCCAGTACTCCGGTGAGCACACCTGGTCGTCGGTGGCGAGCGCGCCGGTCACATGGGAGACGAGCGGGATGACGGGCGGACGGTAGGTGAGGCTTCGCGCGATCCGGGCGAAGTCGTCCAGCATCGGGTCCATCAGCGGGGAGTGGAAGGCATGGCTCACCCGCAGCCGCCTGGTCTTGCGTCCCTGGGCCTCGAAGGACGCGGCGAGGGCGAGGACGGCGTCCTCCGTCCCGGCGACGACCACCGAGGAGGGCCCGTTGACGGCCGCGATCGAGACCGCGCCCTCGGTGTCCCCGGCTTCCGCCAGCAGCGGCAGGACCTCGTCCTCGGCGGCCTGGAGGGAGACCATCGCGCCGCCCTCGGGCAGCGCCTGCATCAGCCGGCCGCGCGCGGCCACCAGGGCGCACGCGTCCGGCAGGGAGAGCACGCCCGCGGCGTGCGCGGCGGCGAGTTCACCGATGGAGTGCCCGGCCAGATAGTCGGGTGTGATGTCCCAAGACCCGGCGAGCCGGAACAGCGCGACCTCCACGGCGAACAGCGCGGGCTGCGCGTAACCGGTCCGGTCGAGCAGCGCGGCTTCCGCCGAGCCTTCGGCGGCGAACAGGATCTCGCGCAGCGGCCGGTCCAGTTCGCCGTCCAGATGGGCCAGTACGGCGTCGAGCGCGTCGGCGAACACCGGGAAACGCTCGTACAGTTCGCGTCCCATGCCGACGCGCTGGCTGCCCTGTCCGGTGAACAGGAACGCCGTACGGCCACGGCCCGTGCCGGCGCCCTGCGCCACGCCCGGTCCCGGCAGTCCGTCGCGCAGGGCCAGCAGACCGCGCAGCAGTTCGTCGGGCTTCCGCGCCACGACGGCGGCGCGGCGCTCCAGGCTCGCCCGCGAGGTGGCCAGGGAGAAGGCGAGATCGGTGAGCCGGGTCCCGGGCCGCTCCTCCACCAGGGCGAGCAGCCGGCCCGCCTGGGCGCGCAGCGCCGCCTCGCTCCGCGCCGAGATCAGTACGGGCACGGTGTCCGGTACGACGTCCGGCGCAGCGCCCGGCGCGGGTTCGCGGTCGTCGGCGGGCTCCTCGGCGGGCTCTGCAGCAGGCGCCTGTTCGAGGATGGTGTGCACATTGGTGCCGCTGATACCGAACGAGGAGATGGCACCGCGCCGAGGACGGCCGGTGACCGGCCAGTCGGTCTCCTCGGTCAGCAGATCGATGGCTCCGGAGGACCAGTCGACATGCGAGGACGGCGTGTCGATATGGAGCGTCTTGGGCACGACGCCCTGCTGGAGCGCCATGACCATCTTGATCACGCTGGCCGCGCCCGAGGCCATCTGGGTGTGCCCGATGTTGGACTTGACCGAGCCGAGGAGCAGCGGCTGCCCGGGCTCCCTGTCCTGGCCGTAGGTGGTGAGCAGAGCTTGCGCTTCGATCGGGTCGCCCAGCGCGGTGCCGGTGCCATGGCCCTCGATGACATCGACCTCGGCCGGACGGAGTCCCGCGTTGGCGAGGGCCTGGCGGATCACCCGTTGCTGGGAAGGGCCGTTGGGCGCGGTGAGTCCGTTGGACGCGCCGTCCTGGTTGACGGCGCTGCCGCGTACCACGGCCAGTACGTGATGGCCGTTGCGCCGTGCGTCGGAGAGCCGCTCCAGCAGTACGAGACCGACGCCCTCGGCGAGCGTCATCCCGTCGGCGGCGTCCGCGTACGCCTTGCAGCGGCCGTCGGCCGCGAGCGCCCGCTGCCTGCTGAAGCCGACGAAGGAGAGCGGAGTGGACATGATGCTCACACCGCCGGCGAGCGCGAGGGAGCTCTCGCCGTTGCGCAGCGACTGGCAGGCGAGATGCATCGCGACGAGCGAGGACGAGCAGGCGGTGTCGAGCGTGACGGCCGGGCCCTCGAAGCCGAAGAGATACGAGACCCGTCCGGAGAGCACGCTGGAGAGCGTGCCGGTGATCGCATGGCCCTCGGAGCCCTCGGCCGAGTTGGGCACGGCGGAGGCGTAGTCCTGGTAGCTGGCGCCGACGAAGGTGCCCGTCATACTGCCGCGCTGGCTCACCGGATCGATCCCGGCGTGCTCGAAGGTCTCCCAGGCCGTCTCCAGCAGCAGCCGCTGCTGCGGATCCATGGAGACCGCCTCGCGCGGCGAGATCCCGAAGAAGCCGGGATCGAAGTCGGCGACGTCGTGGAGGAATCCGCCCTGGACGGAGTAGGTCCTGCCCTGCCGGTCGGGATCCGGGTCGTAGAGCCCTTCGGCGTCCCAGCCGCGGTCGGCGGGAAAGCCGGAGATGGCGTCGCCGCCCTCCCTGACCAGCCGCCAGAGCTCCTCGGCCGAGCTGACTCCGCCGGGATAGCGGCAGCTCATACCGATGACGGCGATCGGATCGTCGTCGGTGGCGGCCAGCGCGGCGGTCACCGGTCCTCCGGCCACCGTACGGGCGCCCGCCATCTCGTTCTTGAGGAAGCCTGCCAGCGCGGCGGGACTGGGATGGTCGAAGACCATGGTCGTCGGAAGCGTCAGTCCGGTGACGGACGCGAGCCGGTTGCGCAGCCCGACCGCCGTGAGCGAGTCGAAACCGACATCACGGAAGGCACGCTGGTCCGGCAGGGCGTCGGGCGACGAGAGGCCCAGGACGGCCATGGCCTCGGTACGGACCGTCTCCAGCAGCAGCCGCTCCTGCTCGGCCGGCGGGAGCGCGCGCAGCCGGGTCATGAACTCGCCCTCGGCAACGGTGCCGATGGACCGCTCGGCGGCCTCGGTGAGCCGCCGTACCTCGGGCACCTCGGCGAAAAGCGTGCTCGTGCGGCCGGAGGTGAAGACGGGGTAGTAGGTCTCCCAGTCGATGTCGGCGACCGCGATGGCGGTCTCCTCGTCGTCCAGGGCACGCTTGAGCCCGGTGAGCGCGAGCTGCGGCGCCATGAACTCCAGCCCGCTGCGCCGGATCGTTCCCGGGTCGACGCGGCCGAGTTGGAGATCGTCGGCCCAGATGCCCCAGGAGAGGGAGAGGGCGGGCAGCCCTCGGGCCCTGCGGTGGGCGGCGAGCGCGGCGAGATACGCGTTGCCCGCCACATAGGCGGCGTGCGCGCCGCTGCCCCACATCCCGGCGGTGGACGAGTAGAGGATGAAGTCGTCCAGCTCGTCGTTGTCGAGGAGCTCGTCCAGCACCTGGGCGCCGGCCACCTTGGCGTGCATGACCCGGGCGAAGGCGTCGAGACTCGTCTCGGCCAGCGCGTACAGCTCGATCAGCGCGGCGGTGTGGACGACGGTGCGTACGGTACGGCCTTCGGCCTTGAGGGCGGCCAGCAGCGCGGCGACGGCGTCGCGGTCGGTCACATCGCAGGCGGCGACGGTCGCCTCGGTGCCCGACTCGGCCAGTTCGGCGACGAGTTCGGCCGCGCCCGGAGCGTCCATGCCACGGCGGCTCATCAGCACCAGATGTCCGGCGCCCTGTGCGGCCAGCCAGCGCGCGAGATGCGGCGCGAGCGTGCCCGAACCGCCGGTGATGAGCGTGGTGCCGCGTGGAGTCCAGTCGCGGGCGGGCTCACGGTCGCCGGTCGCGGCGCGCACGATCCGGCGTGCGAACACACCCGAGGAGCGAACGGCGAGCTGGTCCTCCTCGCCGAGCGCGCCGGCGAGAGCCGACACGAGCCGCCCGGCGGCCCGTTGGTCGAGAGTGGCGGGCAGATCGATGACACCGCCCCAGCGCTGCGGATGCTCCAGGGCCGTGGTCCAGCCCACGCCGGCGATCTGCGCCTGGACGGGCGAGACGAGCGCGTCGGAGCGGCCGGTGGAGACCGCGCCACGGGTGAGGAACCAGAGCGGCGCGTCGATCCCGGCGTCGCCCAGCGCCTGGACGAGCGAGACGGTCAGGGCCAGACCGAGTGCCAGGCCGGGATGGATTTCTGACGGCGTTTCAGCGGCGGCGAGCGTCGAGACGATCCCGGCGAAGCCGACGGGCTCACCGGCCGCGCCGGTCCCGGCGCTCTCACCGGAGCCGCTGATCTCATCGGCCCGGCTGCTGATCTCAGCGGTCCGGCCGGTCGGGTGCTGTCCGGCGTGCTCGGCCAGCAGCGCGGCGAGGGCCTCGCGGTCCAGAGACGACTCGTCCAGTACGAGCCGTCGTACCTCGGCGCCATGGCCGCTCAGGGCGCCGACGATCTCGCTGTCGCCGTGGGCCTCGGCGGAGACCACCAGCCAGACACCGGACAGCGGTGCCGGAGGGACCGTACCGACCGGTGTCCAGGACTCCCGGTAGCGCCAGGAGTCGACGGTGGAGCGGTCCCGGCGGGACCTGCGCCAGGACGAGAGCGCGGGCAGCACTGCCGCCACCGAGTCCTCGTCCGTGCCCAGGGCGGAGGTCAGCGCGGACAGGTCTTCCTCTTCCACCGCCGTCCAGAACTCCGCGTCCATGGGATCCGCCACGACCGTCCGGTCCGGCACGGGAGGTACGGCCCAGAGCTGCTCGCGCTGGAAGGCATAGGTGGGCAGATCCACACGCCGGGCGCCGGTGTCCGCGAAGAGGACGCTCCAGTCGACCTCGACTCCGCGTACGTACAGCTCGGCGGCGGAGAGCATGAAGCGCGAGAGGCCGCCGTGGTCGCGGCGGAGCGTTCCGTCGGCGACGCCCGGTTCACCGGTCTCGTCGATCATGTCCTGTACCGGCATGGTCAGTACGGGATGCGAGCTGACCTCCACGAACTTACGGTGGCCCGCGCCCAGCAGATCACGGATCGCGTCGGCGAAGAGCACGCGCTGCCGCAGATTGCGGAACCAGTACTCCGCCTCCATCTCCTCCGTATCCAGCCATCCACCGGTCATCGTGGAGAAGAACGGCACCTCGGCCGTACGCGGACGCACCGGCCCCAGCACATCGAGAAGCTCCTCGCGCAGACCCTCCACCTGCGCCGAATGCGACGCGTAATCCACCGCGATACGACGAACCCGTACCTCCTCGCCCGACAACTCCGCGAACAGCTCGTCCAGAGCCTCCGGTTCACCGGAAACAACCACCGAACGCGGACCATTGACGGCCGCCACGGAGATCCGGCCGGGCCATGCCTCAAGACGGCTCTCCACCTCAGCCACCGGCAGCGGGACCGACATCATCCCGCCATGCCCGGCCAGACGACGACCGATCGCCTGACTGCGCAACGCCACCACCCGCGCACCGTCCTGGAGCGAGAGCGCACCGGACACCACAGCAGCCGCGATCTCGCCCTGCGAGTGACCGACCACCGCATCGGGCTCCACACCGTACGAACGCCACACCGCCGCCAGCGACACCATCACCGCAAACGAAACAGGCTGCACCACATCCACCCGCCCCAACGACGGAGCACCCTCCACACCCCGCAACACATCCACCAACGACCAGTCCACGAACTCGCCCAGCGCAGCCGCGCATTCCGCGATCCGCTCCGCGAACACCGGCGACTCATCGAGGAGTTGCGCACCCATCCCGGCCCACTGCGAACCCTGACCGGGAAAGACGAACACCGTCCTCCCTTCGACATCCGCGACGCCTCGGGCGACCACGGACGACGGTCCGTCCGCCGCCACCGCGCTCAGGGCCGCCATCGGGTCCTCTCCCGCGCCCGGCACGAGCACGGCCCGGTACTCGAAGGCGGAGCGGGACGAGACAAGCGAGTGGGCCACATCCAGCGGCCTCAGCGCGGGACCGTGCGCTTCCTGCGTCTCCATGTACGACAGCAGCCGGGCGGCCTGCTCACGGAGCGCGGAGCCGGTACGGGCCGAGATCAGCCAGGGCAGCGGACCGGTGCCAGGACCGGCCCCGGGCGCGGTCGTGCCTACGGCCTCCGAGGACTCCTCCTCGGCCGGTGCCTGTTCCAGCAGCGTGTGCGCGTTGGTGCCGCTGATACCGAAGGACGAGACCGCACACCGACGCGGACGGCCCGTCTCCGGCCACTCCACCGCCTCCGACAACAACCGCACCGCACCGGAGGACCAGTCCACATGCGACGACGGCCTCTCCGCGTGCAACGTACGCGGCAGCACACCACGACGCAGCGCCATCACCATCTTGATCACACTGGCCACTCCGGCGGCGGACTGGGCGTGCCCGATGTTGGACTTCACCGAGCCGAGCAGAAGCGCACGCTCCGGATCGCGTTCGCGGCCGTAGGTGGCCAGCAGCGCCTGGGCCTCGATCGGATCGCCGAGCGGCGTTCCCGTGCCATGGGCCTCCAGGGCGTCGATGTCCGACGGATCCAGCCGTGCGTTGGCGAGGGCCTGCCGGATGACACGCTGCTGGGACGGGCCGTTGGGCGCGGTGAGTCCGTTGGACGCGCCGTCCTGGTTGATGGCCGAGCCACGGATCACGGCCAGCACCGGATGTCCGTTGCGGCGGGCGTCGGAGAGCCGCTCCACCAGCAGGATGCCGACGCCCTCGGCCAGCGTCATCCCGTCCGCGTCGTCGGAGAACGCCTTGCAGCGGCCGTCCTGGGCGAGGGCCCGCTGCCTGCTGAAGGCGACGAAGGGCGCGGGCGTGGTCATGACGGTGGCGCCGCCCGCGACCGCGAGTGTGGACTCGCCGTTGCGCAGCGACTGGCAGGCGAGATGCAGGGCGACGAGCGAGGACGAGCACGCCGTGTCGACCGTGACGGCAGGGCCTTCGAGCCCGAAGACATAGGAGAGCCGCCCGGACAGCACACTGGGACTGCTGCCGGTGACCATATGGCCCTCGGCCCCGTCGCCCGCGCCGAGTCCGTACTCCTGGTAGCTGGAGCCGATGAAGGTGCCGGTGAGGCTGCCTCGTACGGCCACGGGATCGATCCCGGCGCGCTCGAAGCTCTCCCAGGTGGTCTCCAGCAGCAGCCGCTGCTGAGGATCCATCACCAGCGCCTCGCGCGGCGAGATACCGAAGAACGTCGGGTCGAACGCGTCCGCCTCGTGCAGGAATCCGCCCTGTGTCGAGTACGTCCTGCCCGGCCGGTCCGGGTCGGGATCGTAGAGGCCCTGGGCGTCCCAGCCGCGGTTCACGGGGAACTCGGACACCGCGTCCACGCCCTGTGTGACCAGCTCCCAGAGCTGCTCGGGAGAGCCGGCTCCGCCCGGGAAGCGGCAGCTCATCCCGATGATGGCGATGGGCTCGTCGTCGGCGGCGCCGGTGGCGACGGGCCCTGCCGTCTCCAGGACGGCGCCGAGGATCTCGGCCCGCAGATACCGCGCCAGCTCCAGCGGCGTCGGATAGTCGAAGACCATCGTGCTGGGCAGAGTGAGTCCGGTGACCGTGGACAGCCGCTTGCGCAGTTCGACGGCGGTGAGCGAGTCGAAGCCGATCTCACGGAAGGCGCGTGCCTCCGGTACGCCGTCGGCGGAGCCGTGTCCGAGGACGGCGGCGGCCTCGCTCCGTACGAGATCGGCGAGGAGACGGATCTGCTCGGGCTCGGTCAGGGCCCGTACGCGCGTGACGAACTCCGAGGCCCGGCCGGTGTCGTGCGCCTCGGCGGCGACGGTGAGTGCCCGTACCTCGGGCAGGTCGGCGAGGAGCGCGCTGGGACGCGCCGAGGTGAAGACCGGGGCGTAGCGCTCCCAGTCGACGTCGGCGACCGTGACGGTGGTGTCCTGGCCGAGGACCGCGCGGCGCAGTTCGGTGATCGCGGGTCCTGGCTCCAGAAGGCCGAGGCCCTGCCGTTCGAAGGTGGCGGAGACCGTTCCGTCGGCGGCCATGCCCGCCTCGGCCCAGGGTCCCCAGGCGAGGGAGGTGGCGGTCAGTCCCCGGGCGTGGCGGTGTTCCGCGAGCGCGTCGAGATAGGCGTTGGCGGCGCCGTAGGCGCTCTGGCCGCCGCTGCCCCAGACACCGGCGATGGAGCCGAACAGGACGAACAGGTCGAGTTCGCGGTCGCCGAGCAGGGCGTCGAGATGGGCCGCGCCCGCGAGCTTCGCCGAGGTCAGCTCGGCGAATTCGGCGAGGCCGGTCTGTTCGAGCGGTCCGAACTGGCCGACGCCCGCGGTGTGCACGACTCCGCTCAGCGGCGTCTCGTCCGGAATGCCGTCCAGTACGGCGGCGAGCGCGGCACGGTCGGCGACATCGCAGGCGACGATCTCGACGTGCGCGCCCAGCTCCTCCAGTTCGGCGCGGAGAGCGGCGGCGCCGGGCGCGTCGGGCCCGCGCCGGCTGGTCAGTACGAGCCGCTCCGCGCCCGCGCGGGCCAGCCAGCGGCCCACCTCGGCGCCCAGACCGCCGGTGCCGCCGGTGATGAGCACGGTGCCCCGGGCGGTGAACTCCCGTGCGGCGGGCAGCTCTCCGACCGAGTGGCGGACGAGCCTGCGTCCATGGACTCCGGAGGCGCGCAGGGCCACCTGGTCCTCGCCGTCGGGAGCGTCCTTGGTGGCGAGCACTCCGGCGAGGCGCTGCGCGGCCCGCTGGTCGAGCGTCCCGGGCAGATCGACCAGTCCGCCCCAGAGCCTCGGGTGCTCCAGCGCGACGGTCCTGCCGAGTCCCCAGGCCGTGGCCTGGGCCGGACGGGTGAGCGGATCGGCGGGCCCGGTCGACACGGCGCCCCGGGTGGCGGTCCACAGCCGTCCTCGCGCGCCGGTGCCGGCGAGCGCCTGGACGAGCGCGACGGTCAGGGCGAGCCCGTCGGTGAGCGGCGGATACGCGGCGCTCGGACGCTCGTCCAGCGGGAGTACGGACAGGACGTTCGCCGTGCCGTCGTACTCCTCGACGGCCAGCAGCCGTTCGGCCAGTACGGTCCGGTCGGCGCACGACGGATCGAGCTCCAGCCTGCGTACACGCGCGCCATGGGCACCGAGCGCGCCCGTCAGCTCGTCGCAGAGTGCGGGATCGGTGCCGTCGCTGGTGACGAGCAGCCAGGTGCCGTCCAGGACGGGCGCGGCGGGCCTGCCGAGCGTCACCCACCGGGTCCGGTAGCGCAGCGAGTCGAGCAGGGTTTTCTCGCGCTTGCCGCGCCGCCAGGAGGTGAGCGCGGGCAGCAGGGAGCCCAGCGAACCGTGGTCTCCCTCGCCGAGGCCGAGGATCGTGGCCAGTTCGTCGGCGTCGCCGCGCTCCACGGCGGCCCACAGACGCTGGTCGCCCGGATCGGTGGCGGCCTGGGCCGGCGCCGCGGTGAGCTGCGGCCAGTAGAACTCGTGCTGGAAGGCGTACGTGGGCAGATCCACCCGGCGTGCTCCGCTGCCCGCGAAGTAGGCGGACCAGTCGACGGACACACCATGGGTCTGGAGCCGGGCCAGCGCGGTGGTGACGGCGAGCTGCTCGGTACGGTCCGCGCGGAGCAGCGGGACGAGTTCGGCGTCGTACGTGTCGCCGAGGATGTCCTGCGCCATGGCGGTGAGCGGTCCGTCGGGTCCCAGTTCGAGGAAGGTGGTCACGCCCGCGTCACGCAGTGTCGTCACACAGTCGGCGAAGCGGACCGCCGCACGGACATGCTCGACCCAGTACTCCGGGGAGCACACCTGCTCGGCGGTGACGAGATCACCGGTCAGATTGGAGACGAGCGGGATCCGCGGCGGAGCGTAGGTCAGTTCGGCGGCGACGGCGCGGAACGCGTCGAGCATTCCGGCCATGTGCGGCGAGTGGAAGGCATGGCTCACGCGCAGCCGCTTGGTCTTGCGTCCCCGGGCCTCGAACGCGGCGGCGATCTCCCGTACCGCGTCCTCGTCGCCGGAGATCACCACGGAGGAGGGCCCGTTGACGGCGGCGACCGAGACACGCTCGGAGAGATACGAGGTCACCTCCTCCTCGGTCGCCTGGACCGCGACCATCGCACCGCCTGCCGGGAGCGCCTGCATCAGCTTCGCGCGGGCCGCGACCAGGGCGCAGGCGTCGGCGAGCGACAGCACGCCCGCGACATGGGCCGCCGCGAGTTCGCCGATCGAGTGGCCCGCCACATAGTCGGGCTTGATGCCCCAGCTCCGTACGAGCCGGTACAGCGCCACCTCGACCGCGAACAGCGCGGGCTGCGTCCAGCCGGTCCCGTCCAGCAGCGCGGCCTCGGCCGTGCCTTCTGCGGCGAACAGCACCTCGCGCAGCGGACGGTCCAGCAGCGGATCGAGTACGGCGACCACCTCGTCCAGCGCCTCGGCGAACGCCGGGAACCGCTCGTAAAGTTCACGTCCCATGGCGGGCCGCTGGCTGCCCTGCCCGGTGAAGAGCAGCGCGGTCCTGCCGCGCCGCACCGCCTCGCCCTCGACAACTCCTGCGTCGGCACGTCCGGCGGCCAGTGCGGCCAGCGACCTCAGCAGCGCTTCACGGTCGCCGGCCACCACGGCCGCCCGCCGGTCGAACTGCGAGCGGGTCGTGGCCAGCGAGAACGCGCCGTCCAGCAGGTCGAGTCCGGGCTCCGCCCGTACATACGCGAGCAGCCGGGCCGCCTGGCCGCGCAGGGCGTCCCCGGTCCGGCCGGAGATCAGCCAGGGTACGGGTCCCGCGGCGGCGCGCGGCGCGGTCCGTGCCGGGATCACGGTGGCCGGGGCCTGCTCGATGATGGTGTGGACATTGGTGCCGCTGATACCGAAGGACGAGATCCCGGCCCGGCGCGGACGGCCGGTCTCGGGCCAGGGCGTCTGCTCGGTGAGCAGTTCCACGGCGCCCTCGGACCAGTCGACGTGCGAGGAGGGCAGCTCGGCATGGAGAGTCCGCGGGAGCGTGCCGTGCCGCATCGCCATGATCATCTTGATGACGCCCGCGACACCGGCCGCCGCCTGGGTGTGCCCGATGTTGGATTTCACCGAGCCGAGCAGCAGCGGACGCGCGGGATCACGGTCGCGTCCATAGGCGGCCAGCAGGGCCTGCGCCTCGATCGGGTCACCGAGAGTGGTGCCCGTGCCATGGGCCTCCACGGCGTCGACGTCCTCGGCCGACAGTCCGGCGCCCGCGAGCGCCTGGCGGATCACCCGCTGCTGGGAAGGGCCGTTGGGCGCGGTCAGTCCGTTGGAGGCGCCGTCCTGGTTGACGGCGCTGCCCCGGACGACGGCCAGGATCTCGTGGCCGCCGCGCCGCGCGTCCGAGAGCCGCTCCAGCACCAGCATGCCGACGCCCTCGGCCCAGCCGACGCCGTCGGCCGTGTCGGAGAAGGCCTTGCAGCGGCCGTCCGGCGAGAGCCCGCGCTGCCGGGAGAAGTCCACGAACACCGACGGTGTCGACATGACGGTCACGCCGCCGGCCAGCGCGAGCGAGCACTCGCCGGAGCGCAGCGCCTGCATCGCCCAGTGCAGGGCGACCAGCGACGACGAACAGGCGGTGTCGACGGTCACGGCCGGGCCCTCCAGGCCCAGCGTGTACGAGACACGGCCGGAGGCGAGACTCGGCGAACTGCCGCTGCCCTGGAAGCCCTCGAACTCGGGGCTCGCGAGAACCGCGCTGTAGTCGCTGTACATCACTCCGGCGAAGACGCCCGTCGAACTGCCGCGCAGCGAGAGCGGATCGATGCCCGCGCGCTCGACGGCCTCCCAGGACGCCTCCAGGAGCAGCCGCTGCTGCGAGTCGGTCGCCAGTGCCTCGCGCGGGCTCATCCCGAAGAACGCCGGGTCGAACTCGCCCGCCTCGTGCAGGAATCCGCCGGAGCGGGTGTACGCCGTACCGGCGTGGTCCGGATCCGGATGGTAGAGCGAATCCAGGTCCCAGCCGCGATTGGCCGGGAATCCGGAGATGGCGTCCGTGCCCTCGGTGACCAGCCGCCACAGATCCTCCGGTGACGCCACACCGCCCGGATAGCGGCAGGCCATGCCCACGACCACGATCGGATCGTCGGCCACGGCTGCGCCGCGCGCCGGTACGGGAGCGGCCTGTGCCGGTTCCGCGCCGAGGAGTTCGCCGAGGATGTAGGTGACGAGATGCCGGACGGTCGGATGGTCGAAGACCAGCGTGGCGGGCAGCCGGAGACCGGTCACGGTGGTGAGCCGGTTGCGCAGTTCGACCGCCGTCAGCGAGTCGAAGCCCAGCTCACGGAAGGCACGGCCCGCGTCGATGTCCTGGCCACCGGCATGGCCCAGTACGAGGGCGACCTGTGCCCGCACCAGATCGAGCAGCAGATCGACACGGTCGGTCTCGTCCAGCCGGCCGAGCCGCTGGGCCAGTCCGCCGGCCGTGGCGGAGCCGGAGACCGCGGCCCTGCGGGCGCGGGTACGGATCAACGACCGTAGTACGTACGGGACTTCGCCCTGAGCGCGGAGCACCGGCAGATCCAGCCGTACGGGTACGAGCACGGCCTCGCCGGACGCCAGCGCGGTGTCGAAGAGCGCCACGCCCTGCTCCACCGGCAGCGGAGGCACTCCCGAGCGCGAGAGCCGCTCCGCCTCGGCGTCGGCCAGAGTGCCTGTCATCCCGCCGGTCGTTCCGCTCGGACGCTCCCAAGGGCCCCAGGCGAGCGAGGTGCCGGGCAGCCCTTCGGCCCGCCGGCGCTCGATGAGCGCGTCGAGGAAGGCGTTGCCCGCCGCGTAGTTGCCCTGACCGGCGCCGCCGAGGACCCCGGCAAGAGAGGAGAAGACCACGAAGGCCGTCAGATCGAGCTCGCGGGTCAGCTCATGGAGATGCCAGGCCGCGTCGGCCTTGGGACGCAGTACGGCATCCAGCCGCTCGGGCGTGAGCGAGCCGATGACGCCGTCGTCCAGCACTCCGGCCGTGTGCACCACGGCGGAGACGGTGTGCTCGGCGAGCAGCTCCGCCAGGGCTTCGCGGTCCGCCGCGTCACAGGCGGCGAGGACGACATCGGCGCCCTGGGCGGTCAGTTCGGCGGCCAGCTCCTCGGCGCCTTCAGCGGCCGGGCCTCGGCGGCTGACCAGCAGGAGCTTCCGTACACCGTGCTCGGCGACGAGATGCCGGGCGAAGACCGCGCCGAGACCGCCCGTACCACCGGTGATCAGGACACGGCCTTCGGTGTCCCAGGTGGAGGCGGTGTGGGTGTCGCCGGGGGCTCTGCGGACCAGACGTCCGGCGAGGATCTCGCCGCCCCGGACGATCAGTTGGGGCTCGTCCGAGCCCAGGGCGGGAAGTGGCGGCTCGGCCGGTCCCTCGGGGTCCAGATCCAGGAGCCCGAAGGCGCCCGGGTGTTCGGACTGCGCGGAGCGCACCAGGCCCCAGACCGCTGCCGCCGCCGGGTCATGGCCACCGACCGCGCCACGTGTCACGAACACCAGCCGGGAGTCGGCGAACCGCTCCTCGGCGAGCCAGGCCTGCGCGGTGGCGAGGACGTCGGCCGTCAGAGTGTGGGCCGTGTCGGCGCCGGGCTCACCGGTGAGCGTCATCAGGACGGCATCGGGGACCGAGGTCTCCGCCGCCGCCAGCGACGCCAGGTCCGGGTGGATCCCGCCGGTCGCCAGCGCGGGGTCCCCGGCGAGTCCGAACGCGTCAGGGCCGACCAGGGCGACCGGGCCAGGAAGCGCCGGAGCACTGCGTACCGCCACCCAGTCCAGGGCGAACAGCGCGTCCCGGGCCGCCGTGGCTGCGCCGTTGAGAGGTGTCGCCGAGGCCGGGCGCAGCACCAGCGAGTCGACGGAGACGACCGGCGCGCCGGAGGTGTCGGCCACGCTGATCGAGACCGCGTCCTCGCCTGCCGAAGAGAGCCGTACCCGTAGCGCCGAGGCGCCGGTCGCGTGCAGCGAGACGCCCTCCCAGGAGAAGGGCAGTCCGCCTCGGCTCTCCGTGCCGAGTTCTATGAAGGAGGCCGCGTGCAGCGCCGCGTCGAGCAGCGCGGGATGCAGTCCGAAGGCCTCGGCGTCGTCCGTACCGCCGTTCGTACCGCCCTCGGGCAGCGCGACCTCGGCGTACACCTCGCCGTCGCGCCGCCAGACCGAGCGGAGCCCTCGGAAGAGCGGACCGTACGTGAAGCCGTCCTCGGCAAGGCGCTCGTACAGCCCGTCGGTGGCGACGGGTTCGGCTCCGGCCGGCGGCCAGACGGAGGCGTCGAAGCCGACGTGCTCCAGCGCCCGCGCCTGCACCTGCTCCCGCTCCTCGCCGATCGCGAGTACACCGGTGGCATGCGGAGTCCACGCCGTCTCGTCGCCGTCCTCAGGGCGTGAGTAGACATGGACGGTACGGCGGCCCGAGTCGTCGGGCGCGCCGACCCAGAGCTGGACCTGAACGCCTCCTCGCTCCGGGAGGATCAGCGGCGCGGCCAGCGTCAGTTCCTCGACGCGGTCGCAGCCGACCTCGTCACCGGCGCGCACGGCGAGTTCGAGGAAGGCGGTGCCGGGAAGCAGGGTGGTGCCGCGCACGGTGTGGTCGGCGAGCCACGGATGGGTCCGCAGCGAGAGCCGGCCGGTGAGCAGGGCGCCTTCGGAGTCGGCGAGGGAGACTGCGGCCGAGAGCAGCGGATGGTGGGCGGCGCCGAGGCCGGCGGCCCGCAGATCGGCGCTCTGGCCCTGGCTTTCCTTGGGCCAGTACCTACGGCGCTGGAAGGCATAGGTCGGCAGGTCGACGCGGCGGGCTCCGGTGGCGGCGAAGTACGCGTCCCAGCGGACGGTGACACCTCGTACATACAGCCCGGCCAGGGCTGCGGTGAGAGCCCGGATCTCGGGCCGGCCGGAGCGCAGCGCGGGCAGCGCGGCACGGTCCCGCGCGGCGCCGTCCGCACTGCCTGTCGTGTCGCTGCCCGCCGTATCGCTGTCCGTCGCGTCGAGGCACTCCTCGGTCATCGCGGAGAGCACGCCGTCGGGGCCGAGTTCGAGGAACGTGGTCACGCCGTGACCGGCCAGCCAGCGGGCGCCGTCCGCGTACCGTACGGCGCGGCGCACATGGTCCACCCAGTAGTCGGCGGAGGTGACCTGCGCGACCGTCGCGGGCTCGCCCGTGAGATTGGAGACGAACGGCGTCAGCGGCGCCTGGAGCGTCAGCCCTTCGACCACGGCGCGGAACTCGTCGAGCATCGGCTCCATGAGCGGCGAGTGGAAGGCGTGCGAGACCCGGAGCCGCTTGGTCTTCCTGCCCTCCGCGCCGAGCCGGTCCGCGATCCGGGTGACGGCCTCCTCCCCGCCGGAGAGCACCAGCGCCGAGGGACCGTTGACCGCCGCGACCGACACGGTGTCCTCGTGTCCGGCCAACAGTGCGGCGATCTCGTCCTCGGTGGCCTGTACGGCGGTCATGGCGCCACCGGCGGGCAGCGCCTGCATCAGCCGGCCCCGGGCGGCGACGAGCGTGGCGGCGTCGGCGAGCGAGAGCACTCCGGCCACATGGGCGGCGGTGATCTCGCCGATGGAGTGGCCGGTCAGATAGTCGGGCTTGATGCCCAAGGACTCGACCAGGCGGTACAGCGCGGTTTCGACGGCGAAGAGCGCGGGCTGCGCGTACTCCGTACGGTCCAGCGCCTCGGCGTCCTCGCCCCAGAGCACCTCTCGCAGCGGGCGGTCCAGCAGCGGTTCGAGCGCGTCGAGCGCCTCGTCCAGGGCGTGGGCGAAGACCGGGAACCGCGCGTGGAGTTCACGACCCATGCCGAGGCGCTGCGAGCCCTGGCCGGTGAAGAGGAACGCCAGTTTGCCCTCGCTCCGGGCAGTGTCCTGGACGAGATCGGCCGAGGCGCCGTCCTCGGCGAGGGCGGTCAGTCCGGCGAGCGCGGTGGCGCGGTCGGCGGCGAGGACCACCGCGCGGTGCTCGAAGCCGGCCCGGGTGGTGGCCAAGGAGCAGGCGGTGTCGAGGACGGTCGTGCCGGGAGCGGTCTCCAGGGCGGAGAGCAGCGCGGCGGCCTGGGCCCGCAGCGCCTCTCCGGTCCGCCCGGAGACCAGGAGAGGTACGGTGCCGGGCTCGGGCGGAGCGTCCGCCGCTTCCGGGGCCTCAGGCGAGGGAGGCGCCTGCTCGACGACGGTGTGCGCGTTGGTGCCGCTGATACCGAAGGAGGAGACGGCGGCCCGCCTGGGCTCTCCCGTCTCGGGCCAGGCGGTGTTCTCGGTGAGGACACGGACCGCGCCGCGCTCCCAGTCGACGTGCGAGGTGGGCGCGTCGGCGAGCAGCGTCCGTGGCAGCACTCCGTGGCGCATCGCCATGACCATCTTGATCACACCGGCGACACCGGCGGCGGCCTGGGTGTGGCTGATGTTCGACTTGACCGAACCGAGCAGCAGCGGCCGGCTTCTGTCACGGCCCTGACCGTAGGTGGCGAGCAGCGCCTGTGCCTCGACGGGGTCGCCGAGAGTGGTGCCGGTGCCATGGGCCTCCACGGCGTCGATCTGGTCGGCCGAGAGACGGGAGTTGATCAGGGCCTGCTGGATGACCTCCTGCTGGGAAGGGCCGTTGGGCGCGGTCAGTCCGTTGGAGGCGCCGTCCTGGTTGACCGCACTGCCCCGGACGACGGCGAGGATCTCGTGACCGTTGCGCCGCGCGTCCGAGAGCCGCTCCAGCACCAGCACGCCCACGCCTTCGGCCCAGCCGGTGCCGTCGGCCGTGTCGCCGAAGGAGCGGCAGCGTCCGTCGGCGGAGAGCCCGCCCTGCCGACCCATCTCGATGAAGGTGCCCGGGCTCGACATGACGGTGACTCCGCCGGCGAGGGCGAGGGAGCACTCGCCGGAGCGCAGTGCCTGGGTGGCGAGATGGACGGCCACCAGGGAGGACGAGCAGGCGGTGTCGACGGTGACGGCGGGACCGACCGTGCCGAACGTGTAGGAGATACGGCCGGAGAGCACACTGCCGGTGTTGCCGGTGAGCTGGAATCCCTCGGCTCCGTCGGCGGGCCCGACCCGGTAGTCCTGGGCCATCGCTCCCATGAAGACACCGGTCTGGCTGCCCTTGACCGAGGCCGGGTCGATACCGGCACGTTCGAAGGCCTCCCAGGCGGATTCGAGCACGATCCGCTGCTGCGGATCCATGGCCACGGCCTCGCGCGGCGAGATACCGAAGAAGTCGGCGTCGAAGTCGGGCGCGTCGTGAAGGAATCCGCCGGAGGAGGTCGCGGAGGAGGCCAGTGCCTCGGTGTCCCAGCCACGGTCGGCGGGAAACTCCGAAATACCGTTCTCACCGGCCTCGACCATACGCCACAGATCCTCCGGGCTGCTGACGCCTCCGGGATAGCGGCAGGTCATACCGATAATGGCGATCGGCTCCTGGGCGGCCGTCTCCAGGTCGTTGACCCGCTGCCGCGTCCTTCGGAGATCGGCGGTCGCAAGCTTGAGGTAGTCCCGGAGTTTCTGTTCGTTGTCCATCTCAACTCAACCCATCTCGACAGCCGGCGGCCGAACATGAATCAGGAGTGTCGTCGGAAGCGCGGCGGGAATTCCCTAGTTTCCTGCGGCCCGACGATCCGCTACCAGTTGGAGGCGAGCAGAAGGTCGCCGTATTCATGTTCGCGGGAGACCTGATGGAGATCGGCGTCCACCATCATCTTCATCAGTTCGGGGAAGTCGACGGTGGGCTTCCAGCCCAGTTTGGTGCGGGCGTGGTCGCTGTCCGCGCAGAGCACCTCGACTTCGGCGGGACGCACCAGTTCGGGATCGATGACCACATAGTCCTGCCAGTTCAGATCCACATGTTCGAAGGCGATCCGTACCGCGTCCCTGACCGAGTGCATGGCGCCGCTGCCCACCACATAGTCGTCCGGTTCGTCGGGCTGGAGCATCAGATGCATGGCGCGCACATAGTCGCCGGCGAAGCCCCAGTCACGTACCGCGTCGAGGTTCCCAAGGTGCAGTTTGTCCTGGAGACCGAGTTTGATCCGGGCGACCGCGAGGGAGATCTTCCTGGTCACGAACTCGGAACCGCGGCGCGGCGACTCGTGGTTGAAGAGCATTCCGGAGACCGCGTACATCCCGAAGGACTCACGGTAGTTACGGGTGATGAAGTGCCCGTACGCCTTGGCGACGCCGTACGGGCTGCGCGGATGGAAGAGCGTCGTCTCGCGCTGCGGAGTCTCGGCGGCCTTGCCGAACATCTCCGAGGACGACGCCTGGTAGAAGCGGATCTGGCCGCCGCCGGCCGCGCGGGAGCCATTGAGTCCGCTCACCATCCGGATCGCTTCGAGGACCCGCAGCACACCCATTCCATTGACCTCGGTGACCAGCTCCGCCTGCTGCCACGACATCGGCACGAACGAGATCGCACCAAGGTTGTAGACCTCGTCGGGCTGCACGGTGTCGACGGCGGAGACCAGACTTCCCTGGTCCATGAGATCGCCGTCGACAAACGACAGTTCGGATACAAGCCTGCTGACCCGGGATTTGCGCGGATTGGCCTGCCCTCGGATCAGACCCCAGACCTGATACCCCTGGGACAGCAGATGCTCGGCCAGATAAGAACCGTCCTGCCCGGTAATTCCAGTGATCAGCGCACGCTTGGACATACCTACTCCTTCTCGACCACCGAGAGACCGCCCAAACGCAGAGCCAGGTCGACGACCTCGCATCGAATACGCTTCTGTCCGGACGATAGACACCGGCACGCTCGCAAGCCGCCGGCCTCGGTGTCAAGAAATCCCGGGCTTACTAGGGAATTCCCGAGTACGGACACCGCCGGGAAGAGCGATCCGGAGAAGATCCGGGAGAACACTAGGGATTTTCGGGCCGGTGGTGCGGTGCACTGTGTGCGTCGGCGTCCGGGCCGGCTCTGTCAACCGGAGTGTCTTTCCGTGCTGTTCGGACTTCTGCGCACTCATGTACGTCCCTATCGATGGCCGGCGGCCCTGCTCGTTCTTCTGCAACTGGTCCAGATTCTCGGCACGCTGCTGCTGCCGACGCTCGGCGCGGCGCTGATCGACAACGGAGTGGTCGCCGACGACAGCGGTTACATCACCCGGGTCGGCGCGGTCATGGTGGCCGTGGCGCTCGTCCAGATCGTGGCGGCCGTCGGCGCGGTGTCGCTCGGCGCCCGGACCGCGATGGCGATGGGACGCGATCTCCGCTCGGTGGTCTTCCGCCGGGTGCTGGACTTCTCGGCCCGTGAGGTGGGCCGGTTCGGTACACCGTCGCTGCTGACGCGTACGGTCAATGACGTCCAGCAGGTGCAGACGCTGGCCCAGTCGGGCTTCGGCATCGTGGTCTCGGCGCCCTTGATGTGTCTGGGCAGTGTCGTCCTGGCGCTCCAGCAGGACATTCCGCTGGCGCTGATCCTGGTGGTCCTGGTGGTGGTCGTCGGTGCCGCGTTCGGACTGCTTCTGGCCCGCATGGGAACGTTCTACGAGCGGATGCAGACGTATCTCGACCGGCTGAACCGGCTGTTGCGGGAGCAGATCACCGGTGTGCGGGTGGTGCGCTCGTTCGTCAGGGACGCCCATGAGCGCGCCCGGTTCACCCGGACGAATACCGAACTCTTCGATGTGTCACGGCGTGTGGGCCGGCTGATCGCGTCGATGCTGCCCGTGGTGCTGCTGATGATGAACGGTTTCATGGTGGCGATCCTGTGGGCGGGCGCGTATCGCATCGACGGCGGCGCGATGCGGATCGGCGCGCTGAGCGCGTTTCTGAGCTATCTCTCACTGATCCTGATGTCGGTCGTGATGATCGCGTTCGTGTTTCTGTCGGTGCCGCGCGCGAAGGTGTCCGCCGCGCGTATCCAGGAGATCGTGGCCACCGCGACAAGCGTCGTCCCGCCTGCCGAGCCGGTACGGACGGTGGCAGGCGACGCGGGCGGACGGTCGGGCGAGGCGGGCCGACTCGATATCCGTGGTGCGGAGTTCCGCTACCCGGGCGCCGAGAAACCGATACTGCACGGGATCGATCTGACGGCGGCGCCCGGTGAGAGCGTGGCGATCCTCGGCAGCACCGGCAGCGGCAAGACGACTCTGCTCAATCTGGTGCTGCGGCTGATGGATGTCACCGACGGCTCGGTACGCGTCAGCGGCGTCGACGTACGGGAGCTGGATCCCGAGGTGCTGAGCCGCGCCGTGGGCTTCGTACCGCAGCGGCCGTATCTGTTCTCCGGGACGGTCGCGACCAATCTGCGGTTCGGGAAACCGGACGCCACCGACGAGGAGCTCTGGCGGGCCCTGTGTACCGCCCAGGCCGCCGACTTCGTCCGGGCCATGCCCGACGGTCTCGACGCGGCGATCGCCCAGGGCGGCACCAATGTCTCGGGCGGTCAGCGCCAGCGGCTGGCCATCGCGCGCACTCTGCTGCGCCGGCCCGACATCTATCTGTTCGACGACTGCTTCTCGGCGCTCGACTACGCCACGGACGCCGCGCTGCGCACCGCGCTGGCACCCGAGATCGCGGGAGCGACGGTGCTCACGGTCGCCCAGCGGGTGGCCACGGTCCGCTCCGCCGACCGGATCGTGGTGCTGGACGAGGGCCGTGTCGTCGGCACAGGTACCCATGAGTCTCTGCTGCGCGACAGCACGACCTATCGCGAGATAGCGCTCTCCCAGCTCACCGAGGAGGAGGCCGTCCATGGTCTCGCCGGACAGCCCTGACCGGGCGGAATCCACCGGACCGGGCCGCAGACTCCTCGGGCTGCTCCGCCCGCACCGCTCCCTGGTCGCCCTGGCGCTCGTCCTCGGGATCGCCGGGATCGGCTGCAACGCATTCGGCCCGCTCCTGCTCGGGAGAGCCACCGACCTGATCGTCGAGGGTGCTCTGACGGGTGGTCAGAACGCAACGCCAGGGGTGGACTTCGGCCGGGTCGGCGAGGTGCTGCTGCTCCTGCTCGTCCTCTATGTCGCGGCCTCGCTCTTCATGCTCGTCCAGGGCAGGCTGGTCTCGGCCGTCGTCCAGAAGGTGGTTTTCGAGCTGCGCGAGCGTGCGGAGGAGAAGCTCGGGAAGCTGCCGCTGCGCTACTTCGACCGCCATCCGGCCGGCGAGGTGCTGAGCCGTACGACCAACGATGTCGACAATCTCCAGCAGACGCTCCAGCAGACGCTCGCCGAACTGATCACCTCGGTGATCTCGATCGTGACCATGCTGATCCTGATGCTGGTGATCTCGCCCTCGCTGGCGCTGGTCATGCTGGCGAGCGTGCCGGTGTCGGCGGCACTCGCGGCATGGATCAGCAAGCGGGCCCAGCCCCGGTTCACGGACCAGTGGGCCGCCACGGGCGCGATGAACGCGTATGTCGAGGAGATGTATACGGGCCACTCGCTGGTGAAGGCTTTCGGCCGGCGCGAACAGGCCGAGCGGCACTTCGACGCACAGAACGAGGCGCTGTTCCGCGCGGGCGCGAAGGCCCAGTTCGCCTCGGGCACCATAGAGCCGTCGATGATGTTCATCGCCAATCTCGGCTATGTGGCCGTGGCGGTGGCCGGTGCGTGGCAGGTCGTACGCGGGACGCTGACGCTCGGGGACGTCCAGGCCTTCATCCTCTACTCCCGCCAGTTCAGCCAGCCGATCGTGCAGGTCGCGAGCGTGGCCGGACGGCTCCAGTCCGGGATCGCCTCCGCCGCGCGGGTCTTCACGCTGCTCGACGAGCGGGAGCAGGCTCCCGATCCGGAGCCTCCGGCCCGGCCGGGCGAGGTCCGGGGCCAGGTGCGGTTCGACCAGGTGTCGTTCCGCTACTCGCCCGAGACACCGCTGATCGAGGATCTGTCGCTCACCGTGGAGCCGGGCAGTACGGTCGCGATCGTCGGGCCCACGGGCGCGGGCAAGACCACGCTCGGCAATCTCCTGATGCGGTTCTACGAGGTCGACGGAGGCCGCATCCTGCTGGACGGGACGGACATCGCGTCGATGACACGCGACGAGCTGCGCGCGCGGTTCGGTCTGGTCCTCCAGGACACCTGGCTCTTCGGCGGCACGATCGCCGAGAACATCGCGTACGGGCAGGAGGGCGCGAGCCGCGAGGAGATCGTGGCCGCCGCGCGCGCGACCTGCGCCGACCGGTTCATCCGTACCCTGCCCGAGGGCTACGACACGGTGCTGGACGACGAGTCGTCGGGCGTCAGCACCGGGGAGAAGCAGCTCATCACGGTGGCGCGGGCGTTTCTCGCCAGGCCCGCGGTCCTGGTCCTGGACGAGGCGACGAGTTCGGTCGACACCCGTACCGAGGTCCTCATCCAGCGTGCGATGAACACCCTGCGCGCGGGCAGGACCAGCTTTGTGATCGCGCACCGGCTCTCCACCATCCGTGACGCCGATATGATCGTCGTCATGGATTCGGGGCGGATCGTCGAGCGCGGCACCCATGACGAGCTGATCCGGGAGCGAGGCGCCTACGCCCGGCTGCACGCAGCCCGCGCCGCGCCCGCCCAGGAGTCCCCGCTGGCGGCCGGCGGGTGAGTGGAGCCGACATCTGCCCGCAACACAGGCGCTGAAGCCACGTCATATGTTTCCGCGTAATCTCGCAGGGTGACTGCGCCGGGCACGGTCCGGCGTCCGAGGCCGACAGAAGCCGACAGCACCCGAGGGAAAGGTCCGGTACTGTGCCCGACGGAAGACTCCTGGCCGTCAGCGATCTGCATGTCGTGTACGACGAGAACCGCGCGCTGGTCGAGAGGCTGCGACCGGACTCCGACGAGGACTGGCTGATCGTCGCGGGCGATGTCGCCGAGAAGTACGCGGACATCGAGTGGACGCTGCGGCTGCTCAGCGACCGGTTCACCCAGGTGATCTGGGCTCCGGGCAACCATGAACTGTGGACGCATCCGCAGGATCCGTGCGATCTGCGCGGCGAGAAGCGGTATCTGCGGCTGGTCGAGCTCTGCCGTGAGCTGGGCATCGCCACTCCCGAGGATCCCTATCCGGTGTGGCACGGCGCCGACGGTCCGGCGGCGGTGGCTCCGCTCTTCGTGCTCTACGACTACTCGTTCCTGGCGCCCGGCGCCACCACGATGGAGGAGTCGCTGCGCGTGGCGACCGACGCGGGCATCGTCTGCTCCGACGAGTACTTCCTCCACCCGGATCCCTACGACGGCCGGGACGCCTGGTGCAGGGCCCGGGTCGCGGACACCGAGCGCCGGCTCTCCGCCCTCGATCCGTCGCTGCGTACGGTCCTGGTCAACCACTTCCCGCTGGTGCGCGAGCCCACCCGGGTGCTGCGCTACCCGGAGTTCGCGCAGTGGTGCGGTACCGAGCTGACCGCCGACTGGCATGTGCGCTTCCGCGCCGCCGCCGTGGTCTACGGGCATCTGCATATCCCCCGGGTCACCTGGTACGACGGAGTCCGCTTCGAGGAGGTCTCGGTGGGCTATCCGCGCGAGTGGAGCAAACGGCCGCCCCGGGAGCCGCTGCGGCAGATTCTGCCGACGCCGGGCGGGCAGGGCGTCCGGTGATCGGCGAGATCCTGCCGTCCTCGGTCATGGCCGAGGCGGCGTACGACGATCCCGTGCCGGGCCCCGACGAGGCGCTGTTCCCGCAGGAGAGTGCCCATGTGGCACGGGCCGTGGCCAAGCGGCGGCGGGAGTTCACCACCGTACGGCTGCTGGCCAGGCGCGCGCTGCACCGGCTGGGACAGCCGCCCGTACCGCTGCTGCCCAATCCACGGGGCGCGCCGCAGTGGCCGAAAGGCATTGTGGGCAGCATGACGCACTGTGACGGTTATCGCGCGGCGGTGGTGGCCAGATCGGACGGCGAGGACGGTACGGCGGCGGTCGGCATCGACGCGGAGCCCGACGCGCCGCTGCCGGAGGGTGTGCTGGAGGCCATCACGCTGCCGCACGAGGCCGAGCATCTGAGGCTCCTGACGGAGCGTCATCCCGAGGTGAGCTGGGACCGGCTGCTTTTCAGCGCCAAGGAGAGCGTTTTCAAGGTCTGGTATCCACTCACCGGACGTGAACTCGATTTCTCCGAGGCGGAAATAGCCATCAATCCGGTCGAACGGACCTTTCAGGCAAGGCTCTTGGTACCGGGCCCGGTTGTCGAAAACCGTCGTTACGATGAATTCTCGGGCCGTTGGACGGCCGGCCGGGGGCTGGTGGCCACCGCCATCCATATACCTCATAAAACGTCATCACTTTTTCATGGACACGACAACACTATGACGTTCTGAACTGCTATCCATGATGGGTCCATGCCCCCACCATTGGAGAAGCATTTCCGTGCGCTCATTAAAGGTACTTTTCACCGTCCTGCTTGCATTCGTCGCGGCGGCCACGATATCGACCTCGGCCCAGGCCGCCGCGGGCAAGTATGTGGCCCTGGGTGACTCGTACGCCGTCGCCCCGGGAACCCGCACGTACGACGATCCCAATGCCGAATGCCGGCGCGGCCCGCTGGCCTATCCCCGGCTGTGGGCGGCCCAGCACCCGTCGGTCGCCTTCGTGGAGGCGTCGTGCTCCGGTGCCACCACGACCGATGTGATCAATTCGCAGATCCCTCAGCTGACGGCGGACACCACGCTGGTGACGCTCCAGGTCGGCGGCAACGACGTCGGTTTCGTCGATGTACTGGCGAACTGCATCCTCACCATCGACGACCGGGACTGTGTCAACGGCGTCGAGCTGGCGAAGCAGGCGGCGCAGGCGTATCTGTCTCCGGCGCTGGCGCAGACCTACGCCGCGGTGCGCGCCAAGGCGCCCAACGCGAGAGTAATCGTCATCGGTTATCCGCGGCTCTACACCATCCGTGGTAACTGCGGAATATTCGGACTGAGCGACACCGAGCGTACGGCCATGAACTCGGCGGCCGACACTCTGGCCTCCGTCATGTCGGCCCGTGCGGCCGAGGCCGGTTTCGAATTCCTGGACGCCCGGCCGGTATTCGATCCGCACACTCTCTGCTCAGGTGGTACCGCCTGGGTGACCAGCCTGGAATGGGACAAGATCAATGAGTCCTACCACCCGAATGTGGCGGGTCACCGCGACGGTTATCTGGCCAGGCTCAATGCCCTGACCGGCTGACCGGACACACCGGACAGCACCGCATAGCAAAACCAGGTGAGGGTGTTCCGCCTCTTCGGCGGAACGCCCTTACTCATATCCGTTCCCTGTGATTCAGCTCGGTGCCTCGGCCAATGCGCCGATTCCGCCGCTCGCGCCGTTCCCGCCGTCCGGCTCGTTGACGAGCATCTGGGAGGAGGCGAGTTCGCGGTAGAGGACATCGGCCTCCACCAGCTCCCGATGGGTTCCGGCGGCGCGCACCTGACCATGTTCGAGCACCACGATCTGGTCCGCCTCGGTGACCGTGGAGAGCCGGTGCGCGATCAGGATCACGGTGCAGCGCCGGGCCGCCTGGTCCACCGCCTCCCGCAGCGCCCGTTCATTGTTCGCGTCGAGCTGCGCGGTGGCCTCGTCCAGCAGCAGCACCTCGGGCCGGCGCAGCAGGGCCCGCGCGATGGCCAGCCGCTGGCGCTCGCCGCCCGAGAGAGTGACACCGCGATTGCCGACCGAGGTGCGCAACCCGTCGGGTAGGCGCTCGATCAGGGTGTCGAGCCTGGTCAGCCGCAGCACCTCGGCGATGTCCTGGTCCGAGGCATCGGTGGCTGCGTACCGGAGGTTGTCCTCGATCGTGCCCGCCATGACGGGCGACTCCTGCTCCACATAGGCGATCCGCCGGCGCACCTCGGCCCTGGGCAGGGTGGCGATGTCCACACCGTCGATGAGGATCCGGCCCGACGCCGGTTCATGGAAGCGTTGCAGCAGCGCGAACATCGTGGTCTTGCCCGCGCCGGAGAGGCCGACCAGCGCGGTCTGGGTGCCGCCCGGAACGGTGTACGAGATCCCGCGCAGCGCGGGTCCCCGGCCGGGATAGGAGAACCGTATGTCCCGGAACTCCACCGGTGGCGCGCCGGACGGACGTGATTCCGGTGCCGTGCCGCCGGTATCGGGATCGACCTCGGGATCGGGATCGACATCGTCCTCGACCGGCATGTGTTTGACCTGCTCGATACGGCCGACGGCGCCGAGGCCCTGTTGCAGCATGCTCAGCCCGGCCACCAGGGAGCCGACCGGGCTCGCCAGATAGAAGACATAGAGGAGGAAGGCGATCAGCGCGGACGCGTCGAGATCGCCGGAGGCCACCAGGGCGCCGCCCACACCGAGCACGGCGAGAAAGGCGGCCTGGATGGAGACACCGGACAGGACCTTGACCATCGCCACATAGCGGGCGCCGGTCAGTCCCGCGCGATAGGCGCCCTCGATCGCCTCACCGGCGAGTTCGGTCTCGCGGCCCTCCGCGCCATTGGCCTTGACGGTCCTGGCGGCGCCGAGAGTACGGTCCAGCGCGGCGCCCACCGCGCCGACCGACTCCTGCGAGCGGGCGACCGCCTCGCGGATACGGGGCAGGATCAGCACCATCACCAGGGCGACGGCGAGCAGGACGCCGGCCGTCACGCCGAGCAGTCCGAAATGCACCACGGCCATCAGGACCACCGCGCCGAGGATGCTGAGCACGCCGTTGGCGACCATCACCAGGCCCTCCGTGGCGGCGTTCTGCACCAGGGCGCTGTCGGAGGTGACACGGGCGATGAGATCGCCGGGCGGGCGGCGGTCGAGTTCGGGCACACGCAGCCGGATCAGCCGGAAGACCAGGTCCCGGCGGATCTGCCGGACCACCCGTTCCGAGGTCCGCTGCTGCCACCAGGACTGGAGCCCGGTGAGCCCGGCGCCGAGCACGACAAGCGCGGCGAGCAGAAGTACAGGGCCGAGCACGCCACGCCCGTCGCTCAGTCCGTCCAGCACATGCTGGGCCACGAGCGGCTGCACCAGTCCGGCCGCGCTGGCCGCGAGGACCAGCAGCAGGGTCGCGATGAGCACCGGCCGATGCGGACGGGCATAGCGGAGGAGCACTCGGAGCGGGGCTGTCCCGGGAGGCGCGTCGGAGGGCGCCTCGGCCGGAGGCCCTGGGGCCGTGGGGGGTACCGCGGTGAGTGGGGAAGCGGTTGTCATAGAGAAGGTCCCGGGGTCGCGGGCAGATGTTCGATGGGGCAAGCAGTCAGTGGGGTACGGGGACGGAAGCGGTGGGCGCCGTCAGCGAGGCCGGGCCCTGTCCGGCGATGCGTTCCAGGTGGGTTACCGCGGCCGACTGGCCGCCCGCCGCGCGCAGGGAGCGGCCGATGGCCTCGGCGGCGGCCCGGTGGCCGCCGTCCGGATTCAGTACGGTCTCGATGGCCGCGCCCAGCCTCGCCGCGTCCACCCGGCCGAAGCGGACCCGTACGCCCGCGCCCGCGTCGACGACCTGTCCGGCGACGATGGGCTGGTCGTCCCGGATCGGCGCGACCACCAGCGGCAGCCCGTGCCAGAGCGATTCGCACACGGTGTTGTGGCCGCCGTGGCAGACGACGGCGTCCACCCGTGCCAGCAGGTCGAGTTGGGGCACATGCTCACGGACCAGTACGCCGGGCGGCACCTCGGTGAGCGTATGGCCGGGATCGACCACGACGCCCTGCACCCGGTCGCGGAGGCGGTCGAGCGCGGTGACCGCCTCGGCGAGGAACCGGCCGCCCGCGTCCGCGTTGGCCGTACCGAGCGAGACGAGCACCGTGGCGCGCGCCGGATCCAGCTCGTCCCAGGGAAAGTCCGAGCGGTCCGCGCGCGGCGCGATCGCCGGGCCGACCAGATACGTCCGCTCGTTCGGCGGCGGCGCGTCACCGAGCAGTTCGCGCCCGGTGAACGCGATGACGCCGTGCGGCGAGAACCGTGGATCGCCGGTGCGCGCGGGATCGCCGATCCGCGCGCGCAGCGCGCCCAGCAGCTCGCTCAGCCAGGCGCCCACCTTGGGCATCCCGGCCAGCGGATCGATGAGTTCGGCCGAGGTGGTGGCGGAGGTGACATGGACGACGCCACGGCGCTCGGCGACCAGCGCGCCCGCCACGGCGTGCTGGTCGGTGAGAACGAGATCCGGCCGGAACGCGTCGATCGCGGCCTCGACACCGGGCGCCATCGCGTCGGCGAGCGGCACGAAGAACTCCGCCCACAGAAAGCGGAACGCGGCGGGCCCGGTGAGCCCGGGCGGTCTGCTCAGTCCGGCGCCGGGCACCACGCAGTCGTACACCGTGGTATCCGCGCCCGCCAGCCGGCGGATCTGGCCGGCATGGCCGGCCCATGCCACCTGATGGCCACGCCGGACCAGTTCGTCCGCGACTCCGACCAGCGGATTGACATGTCCGACGAGCGGCGGGACGACCAGCAGAAAGCGGCTCACCGCACCGCCTCGGCCAGCGTGTGCTCGCCCACCCACTCCAGGATCAGATTCCGGGTCTCCTCGGTCCGCTCCACCAGGACGGAGTGGCCCTGCTCGGTGAGCACCACCGTACGGCAGGACGCCAGCTTGGCCTCCAAGCTGGGTACTTGGGCGCTCAGCCCGGACTCGTCGCCGAAGATCGCCAGTACCGGGCAGCCGAGCGCGTCGAGATCGTCGCCGATGACGCGGCCGGCCGGGACGTCCTCGGCGAGCGTGGTGGTGCGCAGGATACGGCCGGCGCCCCGGGAGAGCCGGGCGGTGTGCGCGCCGTGCCTGGCCGAGATCCAGCTGATGACCTCTTCGCGGGCGAGCCGGTCCTTGGCGTCGGCGAGACCGTCGGCCATGTGCCGGGTCCACTCCTCGACCGGCGGCTCGGACTCGATCATGGTGACGGTGGCGACCCGCTCGGGATGCCACGCGGCGAGCGCGGCGGCGACCGTACCGCCGAAGGAGTTGCCGACCACATGCACCCGGCGCCGCTCGTCCAGCGCGTCGAGCAGCCCGACGAGATCGGCCACGAAGGACTCCAGCCGGTAGCCGGTGGGCGGCCGGTCGCTGCGGCCGTGCCCGCGCAGGTCGTACATGATCACGTCATATCCCGCGGCGGCGAAGTCCGGGCCGAGGGTGAAGTAGTAGCTGGCCAGGCTGTCGGTGAGCAGGCCGTGCACGAACACGACCACGGCCGGCTCGCCGCCGTCCGCGGGCCGGTGCGCCGCGGGCAGCCGCTGGACATGCGTGGTGATCTCGCCGGTACTGATCTTGGCCATGGCTCAGCCCTCCGCACCGGCGCGCAGCGACGCCGAGACATAGTCGGCCAGCTCACCGACGGTGAGCGCGATGATCTCGTCCAGCTCCAGATCGGCGATGAAGAGGGCGACATTGACCCGGTCGCCGTAGTGCTCGCGCAGCGATCCGGCGAGCGTCACCAGGTCGATGCTCTCCAGTTCGAGATCGTCGTGGAAGGTGGTCTCGCGGGTGATCTCGGCGTCGTCCAGACCGTCCTCGGCCAGCAGCTCACGCAGCATGCCCGAGATATCGGCCAGTACGGCGTCGTCGCCGGTGGCCAGTGGCGTACGCTCCCCCGGCTCCGCGGCCGCGAAGCCGATCGCCTCAGTGCTCATCAAACTCTCCTGTCGTGTTGTCACCGGTCGTGCTGTCACCGGTCGTCCAGGCGACGACATACCGCCGCTCGGGCAGCCCCCGTGGATTGGCGACCTCCCGTACACCCACCTCGTACGACCGGTCCTCGGTCACCACACGGAGCCGGTCGCGCTCCGCGGCGACCACACGGAACTCGGCCGGGCGTCCGCCCAGTCCCGTTCCGCGCGCCTTGGCAACGGCCTCCTTGGCCGTCCAGAACCGGGTGAACCAGAGCGCGGCGCTCTCCGCAGAGCCGGCCACCAGGCTGTCGAGAAGGGCCAGTTCGGCCGGGCCGCACGCCGTCTCGGCGGTGGAGCGCGGCCGTTCGGTGATCTCCTCGACATCGATTCCGCACGGGCCGCGCCGGGCGATCGCGACGCCGGTCTCACGGCAGTGCGCGATCGACACCGTCAGCTCGCCCACCGCGCGCCCGTGCACACCACGGACCAGCGGGCGGCCCGTACCGTCGTTGTCGACGGCGATCTCGGCGGGATAGATCTCGCCCGCCTCCTCCTGCCAGAGGACTCCGCGCACCGCGTCCTTGGCGGCGATCCGCCCGAGCAGCCACTGCCGTCGGCGGACCGGTGGCAGCGCCTCGTAACGGGCGCGCTCGGCGCCGCCGAGGATATTGCGCATGATCAGTTCCCGGGTGGCCAGATCGGGCCAGCGCTCATGGACCAGCGTCCAGCCCTCGGGCTCCGGCGTGGAGAGCGTGTGCTCGCCGGGAAAGCGGTCCACCTTACGGATATTGGGATCGGTGTCGAAGCGCCGGTCCTGCCAGCCGGTGAACTCCGCCCATACGCGGCCGTCCTTGATGAGCTGCATGTCCGCGGTGAGCGTGAGATCGGTGATCTCGGTGATCCGGATCGCGCAGACCAGCCGCTCGCCCGGCTTCGGATCGGGCCCGTGGAAGCGGATGCGCTCCATTCCCACCGGGAACACCGTGGTGCGCTCGGTGAGTGTCGCCATGATCCAGTAGCCGAGCAACTGGCCGACGTTGTCGAGCAGTGCGCCGGGAGCCTCGGGCGCGGTGATGACTCCGCGCACATACAGATCGCCGATGGCGGTCAGTTCGCTGACGCCCTGGAAGCGCGGTCCGTGGAACATCCACCGTTCGCTGTAGAGCTGTTCGGCCCGCAGATCCGGAACGCGTTCGGTGGCCGGATCGACGGGCCAGGGCCGCGGAGGCGCCGGGTGGCGGTCCGCCAGTTCGACCACCGCCCGGGAGAAACCGGTCAGGCTCACCTCGATCCGGTCGGCCGACAGCCGCCGTATCTCCACCGGCACATCGGCGGCGGGCATGGCCTCGATCCACTTCAGCAGCCGCACGTCGTGCACCGCGACCGCGCGCCTGCCGGGGACAGCGCGCTCGGCGATCTCCATGAGATGGGCGATCACGGTGGTCGCGGGCACGATCGGCCAGCGGTCGGCGTCGTCGGGCCAGCCGGGCCGCTGCCGGTAGAAGCAGTGGTCGAGCAGATACGGCATCTCGGCCACGTCGACGCGCAGGACGGCGGGGACGGACGGCGGTACGGGCGGGACTGCGGCCGGCGGGACGGGCGGCACCGGCGAGGCCGACGGCCGGACCAGGGCGCGCGAGGCGGTAGCGGCGCCACGGCGGGCGGCGCCCGCGCCGATGAGTTCGTTCGCGACGGCCGCCGTGTCCTGGAGCAGCGCGGACAGTTCGGCGGCGACCGGGAAGCGGCTGCCCGCACGGCCCAGCAGATCCAGCGCGCTGCCCTCGGCGACGGCGGACACGGCGGGAGTACGGGCCACCGCGCCGGTGAGAACGTTTCTGGCCTCCTCGGGCAGCGACACCAGGGCCCCGCCGAGATCCAGTCGTACTCCTCGGCCGGACGGCCGCGCCTTCGCCGGAGCCGCCGCAGCGGCCGATGCCCTGGCCGTGGCGGTGGCTGTGGCGGTGGCCACCGGCGCCAGCAGCGGGGCCACATCGGGCGACGCACCGTCCACCCAGAGCGCGGTGACCACCCTGCGGAGCTGCGCCAGACTGTCCCGTGCGGTGGAGTGCGCGGAGACAACCAGCCGGTCCTTGCCCGCCAGGGTGTCGTCGATCAGCGAGCCGAGCTGACCGGCGCCGAGCTGGATGAAGGCGCGGTATCCGGCGTCGTGCATCGCGGAGACGAGCTGACGGAACCGCACCGGTTCGAGCAGATGCCGTACGAACAACTCCCGTACGGCGCCCGGCTCGTCCGGATAGAGCGCGGCGGTCGTCGCCGACCAGACCGGAGTGGTCTGCGGATGCAAGGTGTAGGCCTCCGCCGCGCGCCGGATCGGACCGAGATAAGGCGCGAGCATCGGCGTGTGGAAGCCGGAGCGGAACGGCAGCACCTGCCCGATCACTCCTCTGGTCCTGAAGAGCTGGACCAGCTCGGTCACGGCCTCCTCGGGACCGCAGATCATCGACTGGTTGGGCGCGTTGTCGTGCGAGAGCACCACATCGGTACGGCCGTTCAGCTCGGCGAGCACCTGCTCGGCGGGCATACCGAGCACGCCGAAGACGGCGCCGGGCACACGCAGCGCGTCCGGATCGAAGTCCGCGAGGAACGCGTCGACCTCATCGGCCGCATGGATACCGCCGCAGGCCATGGCGGTCCACTCGCCGACGCTGTGTCCGGCGACCGCGTCCGGGACGACGGCGAGCCTGCGCAGCGCGGTGTCGAGCATCCGGCCGAGCTGGAACACGGCCGCGCCGTGCCGCCCGACATCACCGACGCGGGCGTCCTGTCCGGCCGACCAGGGCAGACCGAACCGCTCGGCCAGTCCGGCCACTTGGGCCTCGAACTCCGCTTCGAGGCCGGGAAAGACAAAGGCGGTACGGCCACCGGCCAGGCCGAGCAGCGGGCTCGGGCTGAACCACACATCGCTGCGGCCACGCCACGGCACGCCCTTGGCGACCGCCTTTCTGGCCAGCTTCAGCCGGCGCTCGGTCGGATCGACTATGCCGAGCCTGACCGGGCCCGCCACCGCAGCGCGCTCGTCAAGGCCGGCGGCCAGGACCGCGGAGCCGTCGGCGTCCAGCAGGGCGGCCAGCTCCGCCGGGCCCGACGCGGCGAGCCGCAGCACGCGCTCCGGCTCGCTCACCGTCGTACGCGGCGAGCGGGCCGTACGGGCGGCCGAAGCGGCCGGCTGCTCCAGCACCACATGGGCGTTGATACCGCCGAAGCCGAAGGCGTTGACGCCCGCCCTGCGCGGTGCGCCGGTGGCGGTGTCCTCCCAGGCGGTGGCCTTCGCGAGCGGCGCGAACCTGGTGGCCTCCAGGGCCGGGTTCGGCTCGTCGCAGTGCAGCGTCGGTGGCAGCACTCCGTGGTGGATGGCGAGCGCGGCCTTGATCAGTCCGGCGATCCCTGCGGCGGGCATGGTGTGCCCGATCATGGACTTCACCGAGCCGATCGCGGCCCGTGCGCCCGTCGCCGGTCCGAACACCTCGGTGAGCGTGGTCAGTTCGGCCCGGTCACCGGCGACGGTGGCGGTGCCGTGCGCCTCCAGCAGCCCGAGGGCGTCCGCCGCGCGCGGGTCGAGACCGGCCGCGTCCCAGGCCTGCCGGACCGCGCGGACCTGGCCGCCGGGATCCGGGTTGAAGAGACTGGCCGAGCGGCCGTCGCTGGCCACTCCGGTCCCGGACACCACGGCGTACACACGGTCGCCGTCGCGCTCCGCGTCCGCGAGCCGCTTGAGCACCACGACACCGGTGCCCTCGCCGATGAGCACACCGTCGGCGTCACGGTGCAGCGGACGGATCCGCTCGCTCGGAGAGAGCGCGCCGAGCTGGTTGAACACACTCCACAAGGTGATGTCATGGCAGTGGTGCACTCCGCCGGCCAGCATGACATCGCAGCGCCCTGCGGCCAGTTCACGCACCGCGTGGTCGACCGCGACGAGCGACGAGGCACAGGCCGCGTCGACGGTGTAGGCCGGGCCGCGCAGATCGAGCCGGTTGGCGACACGCGACGCGGCCAGATTGGGCACCAGACCGATGGCCGACTCGGGCTGTTCCGGGCCGAGTTGCCCGGCGAAGGCCGCCCTGACCTCCTCGATACGGTCCTCGCCCAGGTCGGGCGCCAGCTCACGCAGCGTACGGACGAGCTGTCCCGCTGTCCGTACCCGCTGATCGAGCCGGACCAGACCGGGCGTCAGATAGCCGCCTCTGCCCAGGACGATCCCGGCGCGCTGCCGGTCGGCGGGGAGTACGGACTCTCCGCCGGCGTCCTCGATGGACCGGTTGGCGACCTCCAGCGCGATGAGCTGGTCCGGCTCTGTGCCCGCCACCGAGGCGGGCATGATGCCGAACCGCGCGACATCGAACTCGGTGTCCTGGTCGATGAATCCGCCGCGCTTGCAGTACACCCGGTCGCTGCGCCGGGGCCCGTCGGGCGCGTAGAACTCGGCGTCCCACCGGTCGGCGGGAACATCCGTGATCGCGTCGACACCGTTGACGATGTTGTGCCAGTAGCTGTCCAGATCCTTGGCGCCCGGGAAGAACGCGGCCATGCCGACAATGGCGACGGGCGCTGCGGCCTGCCTGGCTGCCGGTGTGACTGACGGTACAGCGGCCGGTGTGCGGGGAGACACGGCGGTCACCAGCCCGACGCGGTGTAGACCGTCGCGTGCACCTCGGGCGCGCCCCAGGCCAGTTCACGCAGCAGGCTCAGCGGCCCTTCCTCGGGATCGATCAGCTTGATCCCTCGGGCGGCGTACGAGCGCATCAGTTCCGGAGTGACCATGCCGCCGTTCGTCTCCGCCGCGGCCCACGGGCCCCAGTGGACGGTCAGACCGCGCCGCTCCGAGGTGGACCAGCGGCGTCCCAGCTCCTCCAGCGCGTCATTGGCGGCGGCGTAGTCGGACTGGCCGCGGTTGCCGAGGGCGCCCGCGATACTACCGAAGAGCACGGCGAAACGAGGCCCGGTGGGCAGTGTGCCGACCGCGTCGAGCACCGCCCGCGCACCGCCCACCTTGGTGGTGAAGACCCGTCGGAAGGACTCGACCGGCTTCTCGGCGATCAGCTTGTCCTCGATGACTCCGGCCGCGTAGACCACACCGTCGAGCCTGCCGTGCTCGGCGTGGATGTCCTTGACCGTGGCGCGGACGGCCTCCGTGTCGAGTACGTCGACACAGTGGTAGCGGACCTGGCTGCCGAGCGCCCGCAGTCCCTCGACGGTGTCACGGACCTCGCGCGCGGCGAGCACGGCGGACACCCGGCGCTCGACCTCGGCGGGCGAGGTCATCCCGGAGCGGAGGAAGGCGGCGCGCAGCGCGTCGCGGTCCATGGCACCTGCGGTCACCGGATCCTCGGTCGCGGCGGGCACCGGCGTACGGCCCATCAGTTCGATACGGCACCGGCTGACGGAGGCGATCGTACGGGCGAACCGCGCGGTGATGCCGCGCGCGCCGCCGACGAGCAGGACGACCGCGTCACGGTCGAGCCCGGCCGCCTCGGCCTCCGCGACTCCGTCTCCGGCCGGGCCCGCGCCGGTGGCGGCGAGCGCGCCCAGATCGGTGGGTATCAGCCGCAGGGCGCGCCGACCGCCTGTGCCGGTCAGGACGACCGGTTCCCGGTCGGTGGCGGCGAGTTCGGTGACGAGGGCCGCGGCGACCTCCTCGGGTCCGGCGTCGGCCGCCACCTCGACCAGGGTCGCGATGAGATCCGGATACTCGCGGGCGACGCTGCGGAAGAAGCCGCGCAGCCCGCTGGCCGCGCCCTCGGTCCTGCGTTCGACGGCGAGCAGCCGGCGCGGAGCGCCCGCCAGCACGCTCTGGTAGAGCGGGAATGCCTCGGGCAGAGGCGAGTCGGCCGTGTCGAGGGCGTCCAGATGGATCACCGCGTCGGCGGTGGTCTCCGGCAGCTCTCCGGCGGGTACGAGCGTGGGCAGGGCGCCGGCGGCGCGCAGCCGCTCGGCCACGACCGGCGCCAGTTCACCGCCGCCGAGCAGCAGGACCGTACTGCCGCTCTCGACGGAGCCGGTCACCTCGGGCAGTTCGAACTCGCTGAACTCCAGCCGCTGCGGCGCCAGGATCTCGGCCTCCACGGTCGTGGACGGCTCGACGGAGGGCGCCGGAACGGGAGCGGCGGCGGCCGTCTCGGCCGGGCCCGCGAGCAGATCGACAAGGAGTCCGGTGATCCCGGCGGCGGTACGGGCGGCACTCAGACCATCGATATCCGTGCCGGCACCCACCGGAAGACCGAGACGGACCGCCAACTCACCCGCGATC
>NZ_JBHWGS010000009.1:134641-347607 GCF_042732975.1 Streptomyces sp. NPDC059743
CTCCGCCCGCTTGATCGAATCCACACTCAGATCCGCCTCAAGATCAAGCTCCGGCTCAATCATCTCCACCGGATAACCCGTACGCTCCGCCACCACCGCAAGCACCGAGCCCAGTACGGACTCCCGGTCCATGGCAGGCGCGGGACCGGACGCCACCGCGATGGGAGCCGCGCTCGCGGCAGGCGTGGCCTGCTCGCCGAACGCGGTGACGAGCAGCGCGGCGATCCCGGCAGCGGTACGGGCGGCGCTCAGACCGTCCAGATCAGTACCGGAACCCGCCGGAAGACCGAGACGCACCGCCAACTCACCCGCGATCTCCGCCCGCTTGATCGAATCCACACTCAGATCCGCCTCAAGATCAAGCTCCGGCTCAATCATCTCCACCGGATAACCCGTACGCTCCGCCACCACGGCCAGTACCGAGCCGAGCACGGACTCCCGGTCCATGGCAGGCGCGGCAGTCACTGCGGGCGCGGCGGTCACGGCAAGGGCCGTCCGGTCCACGGGCGCGGGCAGTGCGGCGGGCGCGGGCGCGGCCACCGAGGCCGACGCGTAGACGAGCGGCTGGCCCAGGGTCTGGCCGGCCGGGACGGCCACGGGCCCGCCCAGATAGCTCAGCATGACATCTCGCTGCGCCGCCACCAGGTCCCGGCTGGTGCGCAGGAACTCGGCGACGAGGGCGTCCGGTCCGGACGCGGCGGCGCCGTGGGAGGCGTGGTTCTCCGGCACGATCAGCTCCGTAACAGGTCGGGCGGGGTGCAGGGCGTCGGGAGGAATGGTGCCGTCGGCGCGGCGGACGAGCTGGCCGTCGACGGTCCAGCCCGCGGTCCGCTCGGCCACGGCGGTCTCGGGATCGACCGCGTCGCGGCCCTGGAAGAGCCGGCCGGTGCGGACATCGACACCGCTGATTGCGAGCTGGGCCAGGGCGGAGAGAAAGCCGGTCAGTCCGGCTCCCCGGCCGCCGTCGAGCGGAACGGTGCGGTGCGGGCGGTCGCCCAGGACGGCGGAGACCAGTCTGCTCAGCACCCGGCCGGGACCCACCTCCGCGAAGACACGGGCGCCGGCCGCGTACATGGCCTCGATCTGCTCGGTGAACCGGACGGGCGCGCCGATCTGGGCCGCGAGCCCGGCCCGTACCGCCTCCGGGTCCGCCGGATACGGATCGGCCGTGCGGTTGGACCAGACGTCGAAGTCCGGTGCGTGGACGGTCATACCAGCCAGGCTCTCGGCGAAGGCGTCGCCCGCTCCGGCCAGCAGCGGGCTGTGGAAGGCGCAGGCGACCTGGAGCGGCTTGGCCGCATGACCGGCGTCGCGCAGCCGCGCCACCGCCGTGGCCATCGGCTCGGTCGGTCCCGAGATGACGGTCTGCTCGGGCGCGTTGCGGTTGGCGGCGACGACGGCCTCGGCGAGACCGGACGTCCGCAGCACCTCCTCGACCTGCTCGGCCGTGGCGGAGACGGCCGCCATGGTGCCCGGGTCGCCGCCTTCGACCTGCGCCAGGATGGCTTGGGCGCGGGCCGCGCTGGCGGTGAGGACGTCCTGCGGCGCGAGCGCGCCGGCCACGCCGAGCGCGACCAGTTCGCCGTAGCTGTGGCCCGCGGCCATGGCGGGCCGTACACCGAGCGAGGCCAGCAGTTCGGCGGCGGCGAGTTCGACTACGCCGAGCGCGGGCTGCGCGACGGCCGTGTCGGTGATACGGGCCAGCTGGCCCGCCTTGCCCTCTTCGTCGAAGGCCGCGGGCGGATAGAGCGTGTCCGCCCATTGCGCGCCGAGCTGGAGATGGCGCTGCAACTCGGGGAAGGCGACGAAGAGTTCGGCGAGCATTCCGGGCCGCTGGCTGCCCTGCCCGGGAAAGAGGAACGCCAGCTCACCGGAGCCGGAGCCGGAACCGCCGCTCTCGGCGCGGTCCGTGGTGTCGTCGGCCGTGTAGAGGCCCGCCTTCGGGTCCTGCTCTCCTTCGACGGCCCGGCGCAGCAGCTCCGCGAGTCCGGCCAGGCTGTCCGCCACGAGGGCGATCCGTACGGACTCACCGCGGCCGGCCGCCTGGTCGCTGCGGCGGGCCGTATGACGCGCGTAGTCGCGCAACCGCCACTGGCCACCGCGCTGGAGGAGTTCCAGCAGCGCGCGGGCGGAGCGGCGGGCCGCCTCGGCGTCCCGGCCACGGAAGGTGAAGAGTTCGGCCGGCCAGGTGTCCAGGGAGTGCCTGGGTGGAGGCTGGTCATACGCGCGTAGAACAACATGGAAATTCGTACCGCCGAAACCGAAGGCGCTCACACCCGCGATGCGCTCCGCCGGTTCCGTGGCCCATGGCCGGGCGGCGGTGTGGAAGACGAACGGGCTGCTCCCGCCGTCCCAGGCCGCGTTCGGCTGCCGTACATGCAGCGTCGGCGGCTTCACTCCGTGATGGAGGGCCAGTGTGGTCTTGATCAGTCCGGCCAGTCCGGCGGCGCACTTGGTGTGTCCTATCTGGGACTTCACCGAGCCGATCGCGCAACTGGCGGGCTCGGCACCGGCCTCGGTGAACACCTCGGTCAGCGTGGCGAGTTCGGTACGGTCGCCCACGACGGTGCCGGTGCCATGGGCCTCGATCAGACCGACGTCGGCGGGCGAGACACCGGCGTTGCGGTAGGCGCGGGTGAGCGCGGCGCGCTGGCCGGCCGGGCGTGGCGCCGTCAGGCCCAGGGCGCGGCCGTCGCTCGCGCTGCCGACACCGTCGATGACGGCGTAGATCCGGTCGCCGTCGCGCTCGGCGTCGGCGAGCCGCTTGAGCACCACACAGGCCACGCCCTCGCCGAGCGCGATGCCGTCGGCGGCGCCGTCGAAGGTGGCCGAGCGGCCGGTCGGGGACAGCGCGTGCACCGAGGAGAAGAGCAGATAGTCGTTGATGCCGTTGTGCAGATCGGCGCCGCCGCACAGCACCAGATCGCTGGTGCCGGTGATCAGCTCCTTGCAGGCCACGTCCACGGCCGTGAGCGAGGAGGCGCAGGCGGCGTCGACGGTGTAGTTGGCACCGCCGAGGTCGAGCCGGTTGGCGATCCGTCCCGCGATGACATTGGCGAGCATCCCGGGGAAGGAGTCCTCGGTCAGCCTGGGCAGCTGCTCGTCCAGTGCGGACGGGATGGTGCCGACATAGCCGGGCAGCACCGTACGCAGAGTGGTCGCGTTGGACAGATCGCTGCCGGCCTCCGCGCCGAACACCACGGAGGTACGGGCGTGATCGGTGCCCGTACCGGCGTATCCCGCGTCGGCCAGCGCGCGCCGCGCCGCCTCCAGCGCGAGAAGCTGTACGGGTTCGATGCTGGCCAGCGAGGCCGGCGGAATGCCGTAGCGCAGCGGATCGAAGGGAATCTCGGGCAGGAATCCGCCCCAGCGTGACGGAGTGCGCTCGCCGTCGCCGTCCGGCGCGTAGTACCGCTCGGCGTCCCAGCGATGGGCCGGGACCTCGGTCACACAGTCCTTGCCCGCCAGGATGTTGGCCCAGAAATCGGCCAGGTCGGGAGCGCCGGGGAACATGCCGGCCATGCCGACGACGGCGATCCGCAGCGGCGCGGGCGCGGGCTCCTCGACGGCGTCGGTGAGACCGAGCGCGGTACGCAGTCCGGCGGCACGCTCGCGCAGCCACGCGGCGGCGCCGTCGGCGACGGAGTCGTGCAGTGCGGCAACGCTGGTGGTGGCGGAGCGCAGTACACAGACCTCGCCCGCCATGAACATGCCTTCGTCGGCCTGGCGTATCTCGTCGACCGGGAGCAGTTCGTCGCCGACGCGCTCGATGCCCTTGCTGGCGAGCCTCAGTCTGCCGACGTTGAACCGCTCCAGGTGCTCCCAGATCTCGCGGTCGGGCACGCCTTGCTCGCGCAGTTCGTCCTTGAGGGCCGCGAAGTCCTCGGTGATGGCGCTGTGCGCGCAGCGGGTGGCGTGGCCGGGCGCGGTCTCCAGCAGATCGGTGCGCTCGGCGGCGACGATCCGGCGCTGGAACAGCGGCTGGATCGCGCCGGCCGCCACGGCCTCCTCGGTGAAGAGATACGCGGTGCCCATCAGCACACCGAACGCGACACCGGCCCGGGTCAGCGGCGCTGCGAGGGCGGCGGCCATCGCGGCCGAGCGCTCGTCGTGGATACCGCCCGCGAACAGCACCGTCAGCTCACCGGCCGTCCCGGGCCCGGACTCGGCCAGGAAGTCCAGCAGGACATCGGTCTGGGCCTCCCAGAGCGGGAAGCTGTTGCGCGGTCCGACATGGCCGCCGCACTCGGCGCCCTCGAAGATGAACCGGCGCGCTCCGGCGGCGAGGAACTGCCGCAGCAGCCCTGGCGAGGGAACATGCAGGAAGGTGGTGATGCCCTCCGCCTCCAGCGCGGCGGCCTGGGCCGGTCTGCCGCCCGCGATGATCGCGTGGGTCGGCTTCAGCTCCCGTACGACGTCGAGCTGCGCGGCCTTGATCTCCTCGTCGGCGAATCCGAGTACGCCGACGCCCCAGGGCGCGTCCCCGAGCGCCGCGCGGGTGCGCTCCAGCATCGACCGGGTGCGCTCCGCGCTCGCGAGCGCCAGCGCGAGGAACGGCAGCGCGCCTCCGGCCGCGACGGCGGCGGCGAACTCGGGCTCGTCGCTGACACGGGTCATCGGGCCCTGGGCGATGGGCAGTCGGCTGCCCAGGACCCGTGCGCCCGGCGATCCGGCGGCCAGCGCGGCGGCGGGCTCGTCGTCCGCCACGGCGGCGGTCATCGCCGCCCGGACACCGCGGACGGCCTCGCCCACGGTTGCCCAGCGCTCGGCGAACGTGGCGGCGAGGAAGGCGTCCTGACCGACCGGCAGGAACTGCGTCCGCAGATCGTCACTGCCGATTCTGGCCGCGAACTCGGCCGGATCCCCGGGGAGTTCGGGAGCGCCGGGGCCACGGCGGCGGAGCACGCGTGTCCCGTGGTGCAGAACGGTCTCCGAGCCGTCGAGCCCGGTGAGCGCGGCGGTGATCTCCGCGGGCAGCCCTGCCTCGTCGTACAGCGCGAGCTGGGTGTCCAGTACGACACCGGCCGCACCTCCGGCGACCGCGGCGGCGGCCGTATGGGGCCCGATACCGCCGCACGCCCAGACGGGCAAGGTGACCGACGGATCGGCCAGCACCTGCTGCAACAGCACGAAGGTGCTCAACTCGCCCGCGCGGCCACCGCTTTCGGCGCCGCGGACGATCAGGCCCGAGGCTCCGTCGGCGACGGCGCGCAGGGCGCCCGCGAGGTCCGTCACCTCCACCAGGACACGACGGCCCGCGAACTCGGCGGGCGAGCGCCCGGGATCCGCCAGCAGGACGGTGTCCACCGGATCGGGCAGATCGGTGACGGCCACGGTGCAGCCGGGCCGTATCCGGACTCCGAAGGGCAGCGACGACCAGCGGCAGGTGCGGTCGAGTGTGTCGGCGACATCGCGTGGATCATCGAGGGACAGTTCCAGCACGCCGATCGCGCCCGTCCGGGCGGCGACGGCCGTCAGCCGTGGCGACGGCCGGTGCAGGGGATTGACGACGATGACCGAGTGTGTCAGCGAGAACTCGATGGACACGCCGGGTTCCGGCATCGGCATGAAGTCTCCCGAATCAAGTGGGGGGTTGACCGGCGGGTAGCTAACTCGCGGGTAGTTAACTGGCCCGGCTTCCTCGGGGTCAAACGGTCACACTGCGCAACTCGTGACGTTGTGTCGATACACAATCACTTTGCGTAGTGGAAGATTTTCGATGAGCCGACAGCAAAGGGACGTTTTTCAAGGACGCCATCCAGGGCTCACGTGCGCGATATCGCGCTGTCATGCCCATGAAATGCAAGCTCTGCATCCGGGACCTCGACTGTGCCGAAGGTCACAACGGCGCGGGAGCCCATTCGACCGTCCGACGGTAGCGCCTACGGGGCGTGACACCTAGCCCTCCGACCAACACCGATCGACAACGAAGCACATCCGTCGGGGGCGTCGTCCGATCCCGAAGAAACGTCTCAGCGGGATGGACGCCATGCCGCCGTGACGCTTGAGAGGCAGATCGATAAATTCTATGGTGCGGAACACAAGGCAATCGCTCCCGACAACACTCGCTGAACGGTGGGCATTTCATCGAGGCCGGCACAGATCGAACACCCGTATCACGGGACATGGAATGGGATGACCATGCTTCAGGTATCAATCGTCGTACCGTGTTTCAATGAGAGCGAGGTGATCGGGGCCTTTCACACCGCATTGGTCACCGCCCTCGAACCGACCGGGCAGACGTTTGAGATCTGCTATGTGGACGACGGCAGCGAGGACCGGACCAGACAGCGACTGCGCGAACTCGCCGGAAACGATCCACGGGTCCGCTACACCTCGTTCAGCCGCAATTTCGGTAAAGAAGCCGCCATGCTCGCCGGTCTGCGTATGTCCCGGGGCGAAGCCGTGGTTCTGATGGACGCGGATCTCCAGCATCCTCCCGAGCTCGTGCCCCGCATGCTGGAGTTGCACCGGCACGGTTACCACCAGGTGGTGGCACAGCGCGACCGGGCCGGCGAAGGCGTCCTGCGCACGGCGCTCAGCCGCCTCTACTACCGACTGGTACGCCGCTGCATGGATGTCCAAGTGGTCGACGGAGCAGGGGACTTCAGACTTCTGTCGCGTCACGCGGTGAACAGTGTGCTGGCGCTGCCGGAGAGCAACCGGTTCTCCAAAGGGATCTTCTCCTGGATCGGCTTCGAGACCGTGAGCTTCACCTACCGCAATGTGCAAAGGGCCGCCGGAACATCCAAATGGGGCGGTCGGAATCTGCTGAACTACGGCATCGACGGACTGCTCTCCTTCAACAGCCGTCCGCTGCGCCTGGCGATCCACACCGGCCTCTGGCTCTTTCTCTCCGCGCTCCTCTACGCCTTCTGGATCATCGCGAATGTCGCACTCAACGGAGTCGACGCGCCCGGTTTCACCACGCTGATGACGGCCATTGTGGCGCTCAGCGGAATCCAGCTCGCGACGCTCGGCGTCATCGGTGAATACGTGGGGCGGATCTATCACGAGGCGAAGCGCCGTCCGCACTATGTGGTACGGGAGACGGACGAATCCCGCGCGTCCGCGCGTGGCCGCCCGTCCGCGACGTCCGTCGGACAGGCGCGCTCGGAGGGCTGATTCCGGCCACCTTGTCCGGCCGACGCGCCGGCGTGCCGACGATGGGTCGAATCACAGGCGAAAGGCAGTGGTGCACATGGCCGCGGGCGCTTCGAGCGTCGCCATCCCGAGACAGCAGGACGGGAAATCCCGCCAAGAACCGGACAACGGCCGCGAAACATTTGTACGTTCGCCGATCAAATTCTGGGTGATGGTTCTCCTGCCGCTGCCGCTCGCTCTTCTCGGCGCTGCTTCATGGCTCGGCGGTTATGTCCGTCCCAGTGCCGACGAGTGGTGTTTTCTGCCCACGGTGCGGGACAACGGTATTTCCGGGCTGGTCGAGAAGTTCTATACCGTGGACAACGGACGGGTGGGCAACGGTCTGCTGGTGGGCCTCTACACCAAGTCCGGGCCCACGGGCCATCAGTGGTTCGCTCCGGTCAGCGCCGTGGTCATGCTGGGCGTGCTGTGGGCGGTGACCGGTCTGCTGCTGCGCGCGGCGGGACGGACGGCACCGCGCGGGCTTCCGCTGCTCGTGGCGTCGACGGTCACGGTGGTCTTTCTGTTCGCGACTCCCAACACCTACAAGACGTTCTACTGGCCCGCCTCCGCCGTCTCGCACACGGTGGCGCCCGTGCTGGCCTGTGCGGCGGCGATTCCGCTCCGATGGGCACGCTCGCGCAGGGCCAGGGCCGCCGCCGTCGCCACCGCGTTCCTGGCCGGATGCTTCCTCGGCACACTCTCGGAAGAGGCGTCGGTCGTCGCGCTGGTGGTGCTCCCGGCCGTTCTTCTGCTCAGCGGCAGCACCTTCACCGTACGGGTACGGAGGTACGCGCGCGCCTGGTGTCTGGCCGGCCTGGCCGGGACGGCGACCGGCACACTGGTCCTGCTCACCTCTCCCGGGTCGCGCAACCGCCGTGAGCGCATCGGCGCGGAAACCACCGCGACGGTGGCTCCCGACGCGCTGCTGGGATCGCTGCGCGCGTTCCTGGAGATTCTCGGCACGGTCCTGACGACATGGCAGTACCTGGGAGCGGTCGCGGTGGGAGTGCTGCTCGGACTGTCGGCCAAGGCCCGGACACAGGCCGGGACCGGGGCCGGGGCCGGACGCGGGGCCAGGAGTGCTCCGGTGCTGCTGCCGTGCCGGCCGGTCCTTCTGGTCTCCGCGGGCATCCTCACCTTTCTTGTCGCCGGATACCTCTGCACCGTGATCGCCTATCCGCTCTTCGGCTCCCGGGTGACCGGCGCGTCGCGCACCTGGAACGACTACCTCCTGCTGTATGTGCTGCTGCTCACGGGAGTCGGCGCCCTGCTGGGACGCGCCTGGGCACGGAGACAGCCGGCGTGGCCATCGGCCGTGACGGCGGCGGCCTGTGCGGCGGTGTGCGTTGCGGTGTGCGTCCAACTGGCCTTCCCACTCGGCCAGTTGGGTCATGACATGCGGGTACGGGCCGAGCGCTGGGACCGCCAGGATCTACGGCTGCGCACCGAGGCGGCACAGGGCGCGCGGGTCCTGCCGTACGCGCGACTGCCGATCAGCGGGATGGCAGAACCGTTCTACGGCCCGGGACGACGGCCCTGGCCGGCCGGATGCGTCGCCGACTACTACCGCCTGGACCGGATCACCGACGCACGCACGACCTGACGACTCATCGGTTCTGATCCATCGGTTCTGAGTAATCCTCGTAATCCTCCAAGCGACCCGGGTGGCCTTATGTGCTGGAGCGCGACGGCCGATCTCGTGGCGGGCACCGGGATCACGGTGGTCGGGGCGGTCTGTGTGGCGCGGGTGCGGCACCTCCGCGAGCTGCCGCTCGCCACGCTGCCGCTGCTTCTGGGAATCCATCAGGGCATCGAGTCCGTCGTCTGGCGCAATGGCGGCGGAACCGGCCCGGCCACTCTGGCCTGGGCCGTGATCGCCCTGCCCGTACTGGCGCTCTGGGTGCCGCTCGGCGTACTGCTGGCCGCACCGCCGGAAGCACGGCGCCGGCTGACGGTTCCGCTGCTCGCGGGAGCTGCGACCGCGGCGGTTCTCGCGTACTGCCTCGCCACCAGGACGGTACGGGCCGAGATCCGTGGCCACACGCTCGGCTATGCCGTCGACGTCCCGTACGCGCCTCTGGTCGTCGCGGGCTATCTCGTCGCCACTCTCGGATCGCTGCTGCTCGGCGGAGACCCGTACGTACGGCTGCTGGGCGCGGTCGTCGCGTGCGGAGCGCTCCTCTGCGCGGTGCTGTGGCGGCTGGAGTTCCTCTCCACCTGGTGCGCGCTCGCGGCGGTGGCGTCCGTCCTGATGCTCCTGCGGATACGACGGCCCGCGGACGTCAATCCGCCGTCCCGCGCGGAAAGTTGAGCAAGGACGCGGCCCGATGTCGCCCGGCGGGCCCGGTGGGCCCGCCGGTCGGTCGGAGATCCACCGGTCGAGTGCCCTGAATCAACCAGATTTCGGGCCACTCTCACTGCGGGTCAGCTGTTTTGACGGCCTGTCAGCCCATGTCCGACGCGGTCAGGCGCAGAGCACTCGCGTTTCGGGGGTGTAGACAGGGCCGCCGCTGAGGTTGGTGCTGTCGCTGAACTCGGCGTAGAAGTAGGAGTAGAAGCCGATGTTGCCGTTGCAGCCGGAGTCCGCGGCGACCTGGAGAGTCAGCGTGACGGTCCGGCTCTGCCCGGGCGGGATCGTGGCGCCGTAGTTGGCCCCCAGGTCGGCGGGGCCGGTCCCGGAGCAGGGGACGCTGCCGGCGGACGTGGTCAGCGCGCAGCCCGTGAAGCTGTACTTCAGGTCGGGGCGCTGGGTGGTCAGCCAGGTCGGGTCGATGGTCTGGTAGACGAACCAGATGTCGTAGGTCTGGTTGTTGGTGAGCGTCATCGACAGGTTCACCGTGCCGCCGGGCGTGGTGGTGGCGCTGTCGGTGGCGAAGGTCAGCTCGGCCGGAGCGGCAGCCGCGCTCGCGGCGGGAGCCAGGCCGAACACGCCGAGGACGAGGGCGAGGAGCGTGGTAAGGCCGAGGCGTCTCATCAGAGGTGATCGCATGGGCGGGAGGCTAGACAGGCAGCGGGAGCCTCGTCTCCCCTGTGCGCCGCCCGCAGGCAGCGATCGGCCGGAAATGTGCATTGTGTGAAGAATGTGCGGGTGCCGTGCGGGAGGCCGGAGGTCCTGCGTACGCACACTGTAGTCGCCACGTGACGCAATGGATCGAGGCGGTGGGCGGTCCGGTGTCATTGGCGCGTATGTTTCCCTCCGGCCGCCGTCGGCCGACGCGCGCGGCGGGGCTTCTCGGCCGTCCCGCCGATTTCCGGCCCAACTGCCGTCCCTCGCACAGGATCGTTCACGGCACCACGTGCGTCGGGTCGCCGGTGACGTGGGGCTCATCCACCCAGCCACCGGCTGCACGCCCTTCGCATCCCGGAGGCCACCAGTGAGGGACGGTCCGAACTGAAGGTCGGCCGTGTCCTCGTGACCGCGTCGCTCCTGACGCCCGCTCCGCCTCCCTAGCATGGTGAACGGCCGTGGTTCCGGGCTCTCCCGGCGCGCGGCCTGGGGCCCGTACGCCCCGAGACGACCTCAGCTCCGGGGAAGAGGGACGCCATGAGCCGCCAAGGGTCCGCGCTTCTGGAGTGGCTCACCCGGAGGCTCAGGCCCTGGCCCAGGCCCTCCGTACCCGCTCCCGGCGGACCGCCGCCCTGGTCCGGTCCCGTCTGCTTCACCGCCGACTTCTCCTCCGAGGAGCAGTGGGTCGCGGGCCGCACCTGGGCCTATCCGGGCGGCGGTCCGACCAATCCCGGGGACAACAAGCTCGACCATCTCGTGCCCGACGCGGAGTACAGCCGCACCGGCACCTTCCGCGCGACGCGCCGTCCCGACGGCAACTGGAACACCGGTCTGCTGACCACCGAGGAGAGCGCGGAGGGCTTCGCCGTACAGACCGGCGACATCCTGGAGACCCGGGTACGGCTGCCCGCCGAGCAGGGCGCCTGGCCCGCGATCTGGACCTGGCGGGACGGCGGGAACGAGATCGACATCTTCGAATACCACCCGGACAACCCGGATCTGCTCGAACTCTCCAACCATGTGAGAGGCGGTCAGCGCTACTACACCCATCCGTCGATCAGGCCGGGCGCGTGGATCGATCTGCGCGTCGAGTTCCGGTCGAGGTCCGTCGTCTGGTGGGTCAACGGCCGACGCGCCTACTCCGACGGCCGAGGCGTGGGCCGCGACTGGAACGCCTCGCTGATCGTGAACCTCTCGGTCTGCGCGGGCCGCTACCACCCGGCGCCGGAACCGTCCGCCACGGCCATGTCCTACGAGGTCGACTTCCTCCGCGTCCACCGGCCCGGTTTCTAGACCGCTCGCCGGAACCGCGGCCGGCGCCTCGCGTACATGGCGCCTCGCGTCCATACCGACATGCGGAGGTGTGTCCGGTGGGCGAGACTTGGCGGGGTGAAACATGATGATCAGGACACCGCTGCGCCGGGCGACCCGGCCGAGGGCTATCTGCCGATCGCCGAGCACGGTCTGATCGGGGATCTGCGGACCTCCGCGCTCGTCGGGACCGACGGACGCATCGACTGGTTCTGCGCTCCCCGCTTCGACTCCCCGAGTGTCTTCGCCTCTCTGCTCGACAAGGAGCGCGGCGGCTTCTGGGACATCTCGCCGGTGTGCGACGTCGCCACCCGCAACCAGTTCTACTTCCCCGACACCAATATCCTGATCACCCGGGTCCTCACGGCCGACGGCATCGTGGAGGTCCAGGACTTCATGCCGATCGTGCGCGAGCGGGATCCGCAGCACCGGCAGCGGCTGGTGCGCCGGGTGGTCAATGTCCGCGGCCGGATGCGGCTCGGCGTACGGATCGCGCCGAGGCTGAACTACGGCCGTGACACCCACCGGCTGGAGCGGATCCCGGACGGCGTACGGTTCGTCGGCGACTCCCTGACGCTCTGGCTGCGCTCGTCCGTCGCTCTCGACCTCGACGCCACCGACGCCCACGCCGTGTTCGACCTTCCCGAGGGCGAGACGGCGCTGTTCGATCTGGAGACGGCCGGCGGATACGACGGCTCCGCCACCGAACCGGATCCGTGCGCGGTCGACGCGGTCGCCGCCGAGGCGCTCTTCGAGTCCACCGTCGCCTTCTGGCGCCGCTGGCTGAGCCAGTCCATCTACACCGGCCGCTGGCGTGAGATGGTCCACCGCTCGGCGCTCACGCTCAAGCTGCTGACGCACGAGCCGTCCGGTGCCATCGTGGCCGCGCCGACGCTCGCCCTGCCCGAACAGGTGGGCGGCACACGCAACTGGGACTACCGCTACGTATGGATCCGCGACGCCGCGTTCTCCCTGTACGCCCTGCTGCGGCTGGGCTTCACCCAGGAGGCGCAGGGATTCATGGACTGGCTGACCGACCGGCTGCACAGCGCGGCGCCCGACGGCAGCGGTGGCCCGCTGCGCGTCATGTACTCGATCGACGGACACGACACCCTGCCCGAGGAGGTGCTCGGGCATCTCGACGGTTACCGGGGCTCGCGTCCGGTCCGTACCGGCAACGCCGCCAGCGTCCAGCGGCAGCTCGACATCTACGGCGAACTGATCGACTCGATCTATCTGTTCAACAAGTACGGCGTGGGCATCTCGCACGACAGCTGGAGCGATCTGTGCGACATCCTGGAATGGCTGATGGAGCACTGGGACACCACCGACCAGTCGATCTGGGAGACCCGGGCGGGCCAGCAGCACCACACGTACTCACGGCTCATGTGCTGGGTCGCGGTCGAACGTATGATCAGGATGGCGCGTCAGCGCGGACTGCCCGGCGATCTGGGCCGCTGGACCTCGGTCCGGGACCGGATCTACCGCCAGATCATGGCGCGCGGCTGGAATCCACGGGAGCGTACGTTCGTCCAGCGGCTGGCCGCGGAGGACGGCCAGGAGCCCGCGGACATCCTGGACGCCTCGCTGCTGCTGATGCCCATGGTCAAATTCGTCTCGCCGGTCGATCCGCGCTTTCTGTCCACCGTGGAGGCCATCGGCAACCGGCTGGTCGTGGACAGCCTGGTGTTCCGTTACGACCCGGAGCAGGCTCCCGACGGGCTGACCGGTACCGAGGGCACCTTCTCCATCTGCTCGTTCTGGTGGGTGGAGGCGCTCGCCAGGAGCGGCGATGTGGAACAGGCGCGGCTGGCGCTGGAGAAGATGTTCACCTACGCCAACCATGTGGGCCTCTACGCCGAGCAGATCGGACTGACCGGTGAGCACCTGGGCAACTTCCCGCAGGCGTTCACCCATCTCGCCCTGATCAGCTCGGCGATCAATCTCGACCGCGCGATGGGCTGAGCACACGGGATCCTCGCCGTTGAGCGCCCGGGATCCTCGACGCGGCAGGAATGGTCCGTCCCTGCCTCGGCGGACATGTTCCGGAGTGCGCGGCGGCCGGGTCGGGTGAACGATGGCAGGGCAGGACGCGAGCCTGTCCGGCCGGCGGGAACGGAGTGGACGAGAACCATGCGGGCAACACGACACGCGGTAGTAGGAGCGCCGTGCTGGGTGAGTCTGATGGCCCGGGATCTCCGGCCCGCCCAGGACTTCTACGGCAGGGCCCTCGGCTGGACCTTCCGCCCGACGACGCTGGGCGAGGAGTTCTGCGTCGCGCTCGCCGACGGATTCGCGGTCGCGGGCATCGGAGCGCTGGCGACCAGCCTCCAGGCCGCGGTGACCTGGACACCGTACTTTCTCGTGGACGACGCGGACACCGCGGCTGCCCGGGTCCGTGAGCGAGGCGCGACCATCGCCGTGGGCCCGCTCGCCATGCCCACCGGCCGGGCCACTCTCGCCGCGGACCCGGACGGCGCCGTGTTCGGGCTCTGGGAGGGCGAGACCATCCCGGGCTGGTCCGTAGGACGCGGCAGCGGGCCCGCCCGGCTGGAGCTGCGTACGAGAGACGCCTTCGCCGCCGCCATCTTCTACGGACAGGTCCTCGTCTGGGGCTCGGACGAGCGCGAGAGCTGCGAGGTGCAGTACGAGGACCATCAGGTGATGGTGCGCGACGGTACGCACACGGTCGCCGCGCTGCGCGGCGGAGCCGTCGAGAGCGCTCCGGACCCGCAGATCCGGCCTCGCTGGCATGTGTCCTTCCGGGTGGCCGACGTGGACACCGCCGCGGAGGCCGCGTTCGCCGCCGGAGGCTCGATCGTCGCTCCGCCGGCCTCCGCGGGCCCGGGAGGCGCGGGACGGGAGGCCACGCTCCGCGACCCGGACGGCGGGCTCTTCACGATCACCGGCAACTGAACGGCCACCGGCGGCCGGGTCAATCGGTGAGTCGATCGGTGAGTCACCCGGCGCCGTCGACGGCGCGTTCCCCCTCGGTCTCCCGGGCGATACGGGCGTTGCGCCGTACCGAGGACCAGAAGGACCAGCCGATCAGCACGACTCCGACGAGGCCGGTGACGAGCTCGCTGATCTGGTACTGGATGGTGACCAGGAGAATCACGGCGAGCGCGCCGATGGCGTAGTGCGCGCCGTGCTCCAGGAAGACGAAGTCGTCGAGTGTGCCCTGCCGGACCAGATAGACGGTGAGCGACCGGACGTACATGGCGCCGATGCCGAGACCGAGGGCCATCAGCACGATGTCGTTGGTGATGGCGAAGGCGCCGATGACTCCGTCGAACGAGAACGACGCGTCGATGACCTCCAGATAGAGGAAGGTGAAGAACGCGGCCTTCCCGGTGAGCGCCGCCACCGCGCCGTTCCCGCCGCCGCGTCTCTCCCGGGCCTTCTCCTCGGCCTCCTCCGCTTCCTCCTCCACCTCCTCGATACGGTTCTCGAAGAAGCCGGAGAGCCCTGCGACCACCAGATAGGTGATGAGACCGGCGACTCCGGCGGTCAGTACCATCTGGGCCTTGTCGGCATGCCCGCCGCCGTGCTGGTGGGCATGGGTGGCGACCGTCATGGCGGCGACGACCAGCACGATCAGCGCGATACAGACCGAGAGCGTCCCGACCTTGCCGAGCCTGGCCAGAGGCCGCTCCAGCCAGGTCTGCCAGGTGATCTCCCGCTCCTCGAAGATAAAGTTGAGGAAGATCATCAGCAGGAAGATCCCACCGAAGGCGGCGATCGCCGGATGGGCGTCGGTCACGAGCTGCTGGTAGCGGTCCTTGTCGTTGATCGCCAGTGTGACGGCCTGGACCGGGCCGATCTTCGCGGTGATCGCGACGATCAGCACGGGAAAGACGAGCCGCATCCCGAAGACCGCGATCAGCACACCGACGGTGAGGAAGATCGTCTGCCAGAAGGCGCTCATCCGCTTCAGGATCCCGGCGTTGATCACCGCGTTGTCGAAGGAGAGCGAGACCTCCAGGACGGCCAGGATCGCGACGATCCCCAGGGCGGCCCATCCGCCGTAGAGCGCCCCGGCGGCGAGACCGGCCGCGGTGACGAGAAAAGCCCATCTGAATGTCTTCAGAACCACTGGCTGGTTCATCCTCCCTGCGTACGGAAGCGCCCGCCGGGCCCGCACCGGGCGACCGGACAAGAACTCACCGTAAATGATCGTTGTTCATGCCGGTCCGCCGCATCACCTGCCGGACCCGCCCTTCCGGGAAACACGCCCGGCTGACAGACTCCTCCCGTGCCCGACTTCGACATGCTTGTCATCGGATCAGGACCGGGCGGCCAGAAGGCCGCCATAGCAGCGGCCAAACTCGGCCGGCGGGTCGCCGTCGTCGACCGGCCCGAAATGGTCGGCGGCGTCTCCATTCATACCGGAACCGTCCCTTCCAAGACACTGCGGGAAGCGGTGCTCTATCTCACCGGGCTGACCCAGCGGGATCTGTACGGCCAGAGCTACCGGCTCAAGGAAGAGATCACCGTCGCCGATCTCACCGCCCGTACCCAGCATGTGGTCGGCCTGGAGGTCGATGTCGTACGCAACCAGCTCGCCAGGAACCAGGTGACGCTGCTGTCGGGCACCGGACGGTTCATGGACGATCACACCGTGGCCGTACGGGACCTCTCCGGGCAGGACCGGCTGCTGACCGCCGAGCACATCGTCATCGCCACCGGCACGCGTCCGGCACGCCCGGCGAGTGTGGAGTTCGACGACCGTACGGTCATGGACTCCGACAGCGTCCTGAACATGGAGAAGGTGCCACGGTCCATGGTGATCGTCGGCGCCGGCGTCATCGGCATGGAATACGCATCCATGTTCGCGGCGCTCGGCAGCAAGATCACTGTGGTCGAACAGCGTGACGGAATGCTCGACTTCTGCGATGTCGAGGTGGTCGAGGCGCTCAAGTACCGGCTGCGCGATCTGGCGGTGACCTTCCGCTTCGGTGAGACGGTCGCGGCGGTCGAGCGGCATGAGCAGGGCACGCTCACGATCCTGGAGAGCGGCAAGAAGATCGCCGCCGACGCCGTGATGTACTCTGCGGGCCGGCAAGGGCTGACCGATGAGCTCGATCTCGACAAGGCGGGGCTCTCCGCCGACAAGCGCGGCCGGATCACGGTGGACGAGCACTACCGCACCGAGGTTCCGCATATCTATGCCGTCGGCGATGTCATCGGCTTCCCGGCGCTGGCCGCGACCTCGATGGAGCAGGGACGGGTGGCGGCGTACCACGCCTGCGGCGAGCCGGTGAACGCGATGCACCACCTCCAGCCGATCGGGATCTACACCATTCCCGAGATCAGCTTCATCGGCCGGACGGAGGACCAACTGACCGACGCGCGCGTACCGTTCGAGGTCGGGATCTCGCGCTATCGCGAACTGGCGCGCGGTCAGATCATCGGGGACGCGCACGGCATGCTGAAGCTGCTGGTGTCGCCCGAGGACCGGCGGCTGCTCGGGGTGCACTGCTTCGGCTCGGGCGCGACGGAGCTGATCCATATCGGTCAGGCCGTGATGGGCTGCGGCGGTACGGTCGACTACTTGGTGGACGCGGTGTTCAACTACCCGACGCTCGCGGAGTCGTACAAGGTCGCCGCCCTGGATGTGACGAACAAGATCCGCCAGACCGACCGTATGAGGCGCTGAGCTGCCCGGGTGGCGGTGTCAAAATCCGCCACCTCGGCCCGGCCCTCGCCCGTCCTCGGCGGAGCCCGGAAATCCAGATGTCCGCGATCCCGCCCGTGCCCTGCCGCACGGGCGGTCCGAGGGCTGTGTCCGCGCGTACGGGCAGGTCCGGCCCGTAGCGGGCGGCGGTGGCGGTACGGGCCCCGGGCCGCCCCTCGGCCACGACGGCGTGTCATGACCGCCGTCCGACCACCGTCCACCGTGCCGGACGGGCGGACCCGATCGATGACGTGTACGCGATATCCGGCCTGCCGAGAGCGGTGTCCGGGCCACTCGCGCACAGGTAACGGCCGTAACCGCATGTGGCCGGGATGTGACTTCACGTGAGGACGCTGGTTGTACGATCCCCCAACAGCGTCCGGTGAAGAGGTAGTTCTACCCATGATCAAGCCGTATGTCCGCGCCGAGGCCGAAGGGGCCCAGCGCCCCACGCCCGTACATCCGGCGCTCATACCGGCTCTCCACCGCTTTCACCGCCCGTGACTTCCGCCGGGTGAATTCAGCCGGACCACGATTTTCAGCCAACTCGAAGGTTCTCCATGGCACGTTCCCCCGCGCCCTCTCTTCTGTCCCGCGTCTCGTCATGGCCCTGGCCGGTGACACTCGCCGTCACCGCCGCCGCGCTCGGCACGGCGGTGTTCTCCCTCGCGTACGTCCATATCGGCGCGGCCCTGGCCTATGGCGTGCTCGCCGTGCTGGTGCTCACCGCCCTGGTGAATCTGCGCAGCCGGCACCAGCACGCCCAGACCGCCGCGGCCCGCCGCGAGGCCGACTGGCACTCCCGGCTGGAGCAGCAGGCGGAGCTGGTACGGAAAGAGGTCGAGCATCTCGTCAACGAGCGGCTGCCCGCCGCGCTCGGCAGGGCGGAGATCCCGGTGCCGCCGCACCGCGGTGACCGGCCGGCCGACCCGGTGGCCCGGTGGTTCGACCGGCTGCTGGCCGAGGTCTCCCGCTCGGTCGAGCACCGCGAGGAGTCGCAGCGGCTGGCGCTCGTCGAGCTGGCGAGCCGGGTCCAGACCTCGGCGCACCGGATCCAGGCCGCGGTGACGGGACTGGCCGACCGCTATCCCGGCGACGCCGATCTGCTGGAGACCACCATGCGGGTGGACCACGCGGCCACCCAGCAGGCCCGGCACGCCCAGAGTCTGAAGGTGCTGTGCGGCGAGTGGCCGGGCCAGCAGTGGCAGAAGCCGCTGGCGCTGGTGGATGTGGTCAGGGCGGCGTCCGGCCGGATCGTGGCGTACCGGCGTATCGAGGTCACCGGCGATCCCGACATCGGTGTGCGTCCCTCGGTGGTCGAGCCACTGGTCCATCTGCTGGCCGAGCTGCTCGCCAACGCCACGGAGTACTCGCCGCCTCGGACGAATGTGCCGGTGACCGTGCGTACGGTGCAGCGCGGCGCGGTCATCGAGGTGGACGACGGAGGGCTCGGCCTGGACGAGTACCGGCTCGCGGAGGCGCGCGAGATCGTCTCCGGACGGCGGCTCCTGGGCGTCGGCGAGGTCGGCGAGATCCCGCAGACGGGCTTCGCGGTCGTCGGGCGCTTCGCCGACCGGCACGGCTTCCATGTCGACCTCGGGCCGTCTCCGTACGGCGGTGTCCGCGCGGTGGTGCTGGTGCCCTCGGAGGTGCTGGAGACGCTCGCTCCGGCCGGTACCACCGTGGCCGTACGGTCCGTGCCCAGGCCCGCGCAGGCGCCCGAGGCGGCGAGCACCGTCACGACCACCGTGGCCGGTATCCCGGTGCGCCGGGCGCCCTCGGCCGCCGTGTCCGCAGCCGCGCCGGCCATCCCCGTATCCGCCGTATCCGCGTCGCCGAGCCCCGCGGCCTCCGTGGCCTCCGCGCCCGCTGCGGCCCCCGCGCCTTCTACGCCTGCCGAATCCGCGCCGGCGACGCCCTCTCCGCCGGCTCCCGCACCCGTGACTCCCGTTCCCCTGTCCCCGACCCCAGTGGCCCCCGCACCCGTGACTCCCGCCCCGGTGACTCCCAGCCCTGTGCATCCCGACCCGGTGAATCCCGGCCCAGTGGTCCCGGACGCCCCGGAAGCCGCGACACCCATGGATCCGCCGCGGGCCGGCCGCCGGCTGCCTCAGCGCCGTTCGCGGCGCGGTGAATACGCTCCCGCGGCCGAGGCGGCCCCCACCGCCACGACACCGCCGGGCACACCGGAACAGGCCGGTGACTGGATGGAGCAGTTCTTCGAGGGCGGCCGTCCGGCCACGCCGTCCTCCTCCCTCCCGAACGAGGGCCCCGACGGGCCCTCCTCCCCCACACCCGAACCGGAAGGACCGAACTGAGCATGAGTTACGTGGAGAACCCGGAGCAACGCGGCTGGATGATCGCCGATGTCGCCGTGGTGCCCGGGGTAAGAGAAGTGATCGTCTTCAGCGCCGACGGACTGCTGCTGGCCAGCTCCGAGGGTATGAACCGCAACTCCGCGGACCGGCTCTCGGCGAACTGCTCGGGGCTCCAGTCCCTCGCCCGCAGCCTCGGCAGGGAGTTCGGCGAGGACGGCGGAGCCGTGCATCAGCAGATGGTCGAGTTCAACGGCGGTTTCCTCTTCATGCGCAGCGCCAACGGCGCCCATCTCGCGGTGGTGACGGGCCCGGTGGTGGACCCGAAGCTGGTCGCCCGGCAGATGCAGGCGCAGGTGCTGAAGATCGGCGCCGGGAATCTGAGCAGTCCGCCGCGACAGGAATCGGCTCGGTGAGCGGTCCAGAGGACGAGGGCGAGTACGGCGCCGGAGCCTTACGCCCCTATGTGATCACCAAGGGACGCTCCCGGCCCTCGCGGAACACCGTGGGCGTCGAGACGCTGCTCATCGCGGCCGATCCGCCGTGCGAGCTGCCGGTCTCCGCGACCAGGGAGGAGCGCGCCCTTGTCCGGATGTGCGAGCGGCTGCTCTCGCTGGTGGAGGCGTCCGCCCATCTCGAACTGCCGGTGAGCCTGGTGAAGGTGCTGGCTTCCGATCTCGTCGACAGCGGTCATCTGTCCGCGCGCTCCGGTGTCCCCCAGGCCGTGCAGCCCGACCCGCAATTGCTTCAGGAGGTACTGGATGGTCTCCGTCGGCTCCGCTGACCGCTATTTGCCCGACACTGTCCAGCAGGCTGTGAAGATCCTGGTGGTGGGCGCGTTCGGCGTCGGCAAGACCACACTGGTCGGCTCGGTCAGCGAGATCGAACCGCTGCGCACCGAAGAGGTGATGACCGAGGCGAGCGTCGGCGTGGACGATCTCGCCGGGATGTCCACCAAGACCACCACCACGGTCGCCATGGACTTCGGCCGGATCACGCTCAACTCCCGACTGGTCCTCTATCTGTTCGGCACACCCGGGCAGCGGCGGTTCTGGGATCTGTGGGAGGGCCTGGCGGAGGGCGCGCTCGGAGTGCTCGTCCTCGTCGACACCCGCAGGCTGGAGGACAGCTTCGACGTACTGGAGCAACTGGAGCTGCGCGGGCTGCCGTTCGCCGTCGCCATCAACCAGTTCCCGGACAGCGAGGAGTACGCCGTCCGGGAACTGCGGCGCGCGCTCGACCTGTTGCCCGAGACACCTGTGGTGATGTGCGACGCGCGGGAGCGTGCTCCGTCGGTGGACGCGCTGATCAGCCTGGTCGAGTATGTGTCCGCCGCCGGTACGGTGCGTACCAAGGAGCCCGCCTCATGAGCCATTCCTCGCCGCCCTCCCCGCCGCCTTCCCTGTCCTCGTCGGTCCCGTCGCCCTCACCGCCCTCACCGCCGCCCGGCTGTCCCGCGCACAGCGGCCGTACGGAGCTCTTCCCGCTCGCGTCCGCGACGGGCGCCGCCGAACCGCGCGAGGTCTACCGCGGTCTGCGGGAGCGTTGGGGCACCGTCGCCAAGGTGGAGCTGGAGCCGGGCGTGCCCGCCTGGCTCGTGATGGGCTATCGGGAGCTGCTGACCGTCACCCGCCAGGAACAGCTCTTCTCCCGTGACGCCCGCAACTGGCGCGATCTCAACGACGGTGTGGTCTCACCGCAGTCGGGACTGCTGCCGATGATGGCCTGGCGCGCCAATGTCATCGGCGCGGACGGCCCGGAGCACCGCCGGCTCCGCCAGCCTCTGGACGACGGTGTCGCGCGGATCGACCAGCGCAAGGCCCGCCGTCAGGTCGAGTCGGTCTGTACGGAGCTGATCGCGGAGTTCTCCCCGCACGGCCGGGCCGATCTGGTGAGCGAGTACGCGGCGATCGTGCCGCTGCTCTCCATCGCGTCGCTGTTCGGTCTGGACAGCACTGAGGGCCAGGAGCTGCGGCGGGCGCTGGTCGCGCTGTTCGGCAGCGCCGACGACTCGCAGGACGGCAACCGCCACTTCCAGGAGATCCTGGTCGACACCCTGTGCGAGCGGCAGCTCGATCCGGCCGACGACCTGACGACCGCGATCATCCACCATCCGAATCTGCGCACCGACGCGGAACGTCTTCAGTCGATGGTGGTGATGATCTCCTCGGGCACGGAGGGCGTCAACGCCTGGATCTCCCACGCGCTGAGGCTGATGCTCACCGATCCGCGGTTCGCGGCCCGGCTGCACGGCGGCCGGCTCGGTGTGGACGACGCCCTGGACGAGGCGCTGTGGCGCGATCCTCCGATGAACAACATGCCCGCCCGGTACGCGCTGCGCGACACCGAGCTGGGCGGCCGTCAGATCCGGCGCGGCGATGTGCTGATCCTCGGGATCGCCGCCGCCAACGACGATCCCGCGATCCGTCCCGACGAGGCGGGCGAGCCGGGCAACCGCGCGCATCTCGCGTTCTCGGCCGGTCCGCATGTGTGCCCGGCGCAGGTGCCGGCGCGGCTGATCACCCGTACCGCGGTGAACACCGCGCTGCATCTGCTGCCCGACATGACGCTGGCCATCCGGCCCGAGGAGGTGAGCTGGCAGCCCTCGCCCTGGACACGTGTTCCCGTCTCGCTGCCCGTGGAGTTCTCGGCGGCGCCGCGCCGGCCGGGGCCCGGATGAGAAGGGCCGGGGTGAGAAGGGCACTCAGAGGCGGCCCGCCTCGACGATCCGCCGCAGGAACCGCTTCGTACGCTCCTCCCGAGGAGCGCCGAAGACCTCCCGAGGTGTGCCGCGCTCCAGGACGACTCCCGCGTCGAGGAAGCAGACCTGGTCCGCGACCTCCCGGGCGAATCCCATCTCATGGGTGGCCAGCACCATCGTCATCCCGTCGTCCTTGAGGTCCCGTACGACCGAGAGCACCTCGCCGACCAGTTCCGGGTCGAGCGCCGCGGTGATCTCGTCCAGGAGCAGCAGCCGCGGGCGTACGGCCAGGGCCCGTACGATCGCCGCGCGCTGCTGCTGGCCGCCGCTGAGCCGGTCCGGGTACTCCCGCGCCTTGTCGCCGAGACCGAGACGGGCCAGCAGTTCCCTGGCCCGTTCCTCCGCCTCCTCGCGCGGGACGCCCAGGACCCGGCGCGGCGCGAGGGTGACGTTCTGGAGGACCGTCATATGCGGGAAGAGGTTGTACGACTGGAAGACGACACCGATCCGGCGGCGCACCGCGTCCGGGTCGGTCCGTGGATCGGTGATCTCCTCACCGTCGAGGAAGATCGCTCCGTCGTCGATCTCCTCCAGCAGATTGGCGCACCGCAGCAGCGTCGACTTGCCGGAGCCCGAGGCGCCGATCAGCGCCGTGACGGTGTGCGGTGCGACATCGAGGGTGACATCGCGCAGGACGACGCGGTCCCGGCCGAAGGTCTTGCGTACGGACTCCAGGCGCAGCACGGGAGCGTCGGCGGTGGTCATACGGTTCCTCCCTGCGCGCGTCTGCGGTCCATCCGGGCGGTGATCCAGTCGGTGAAGCGTGTCATCGGGATCGTCAGCGCGACGAAGACGAGGCCCGCGACCACGTACGGCGTGTAGTTGAAGTACTTTCCGGCGATGATCTGGGCCGCGTAGACGGCGTCGACGGCACCGGCGATCGAGACCAGTCCGGTGTCCTTCTGGAGCGACACCAGATCGTTCAGGAGCGGCGGCACGACGCGCCGTACGGCCTGCGGAAGCACCACGTACCGCAGGGTCTTGGCGCTGGAGAGTCCCAGCGAGCGGGCCGCCGCCCGCTGCGAGGGATGTACGGACTCGATGCCCGCCCGGAAGACCTCGGCGACATACGCGGAGTAGGTCAGCACGAGCGCCGTGCCGCCGAGCAGGACGGGATCCGTGGTGACGCCCTGGAGCCGGAGCGCCGGCACACCGAAGACGACCATCAGCAGACAGATGATCAGCGGCAGTCCGCGGAAGAAGTCGGTGTACGCGGTGGCCAGTGCACGGATCGGGAAGAAGACCGGGCCGCGCAGGGTACGGGCGATCGCCAGCAGCAGTCCGAGGACGAGGACGGCCACTCCGCAGACCGCCAGCAGCCGCAGATTGAGCAGCAGACCGTCGAGGACCTGAGGCAGCGCCATCCGCGCGTACTCGGCGCTGAAGAAGGTCTCACGGGTGCGCTGCCAGCCAGGTGAGCCGGTGATGACGAGGAAGAGGACCACGCCCGTCACCAGCGTGGAGAGCGCGGCGATCGCGGTGGCGCGGCGGGCTCGGGCGCGCTTGTACCGCTCGCGTTCGAGCCGTCGCGCGGACGGTGTGTACCCGTCCGCGCCGGCTTCCTCGCGCACGCCTCCGCCCTCGCCCGTGTCTCCGTCCTTCCCCAAGGGAACGGTGTTCGAGGTCACTTGAGTACCGGTGCGTCCACGGCGTCGGACAGCCACTGCTTCTCCAGCGCGGCGAGTGTGCCGTCCTCGCGCAGCCCGTCGACGGCCTCGGTGACACAGGTGGTGAGCGCGCTGCCCTTGTCGAGAACGAGCCCGAACTGCTCGGCGGTGCCTGCCGAGTTCGCGAACTGGCCGACGACCTCGGCGTCCGGCACCTCGGCCGAGGTGATGTAGAAGGCCGTGGGCAGATCGACGACGATGGCGTCGACCTGGCCGTTGCGCAGCGCGGACTTGGCGAAATCGTTCTTCTGGAAGACGGCGGGCTGCTGCGTCGGCTTGATCACTTCATTGATCGTGTCCAGGCTGGTGGTGCCGACCTGGGCGCCGAGCTTGGCGCCCTTGAGATCGGCGGCGCTCTTCGCTCCGGCGTACGGGGACTTCTTCAGCGCGACGACGGCCTGGCGTACGTCGTAGTAGCCCGAGGAGAAGTCGACGGCCTGCTTGCGCTGGTCGCTGATGGAGATCTGGTTGATGTCGAAGTCGAAGTTCTTCTCGCCCGGCGCGAAGGAGTTGTTGAACGGGACGGTCTGCCAGACGACCTGGTCCTTCCCGAAGCCGAGTGCCTTGGCGACGGCGTACGCGACGGCGGACTCGAAGCCCTTGCCGTTGGCCGGATCGTCGTCCTCGAACCAGGGCGCGTAGGCCGGTTTGTCCGTTCCGACGGTCAGCTTTCCCTTGGTCTCCGTCGCGAGCGTGGGCGCCCCGCAGGAGGACGCGGCGGACTGCGCGGAGGAGGGCGCGGAGGCGGAGGACTCGTCCGACGACGACGTCTCCTGCGGCGCGCAGCCGGTGGCGGCTGCGACGGCGAGGACGAAGACGGCGGGGAGAAAGCTTCGGGCGGTGAGGTGCATGGCGGGAGACTGACACCGCGCGGGGGTATCTGTCGAGATCACAGCGTTGCGATCGTATGAAATCCGCCGATGCGTCGCGGTCGCGAGGTTTGAACACCCATCGCGTGGGACGTGTCTCCTGGCTCATGGCACCTTCGTGCGGTGTGGCACCCGCCGGACGGCGGGTGATCTCCGCCGTCCGGCGCCGCCGCGCACTCCGGTCCGGAGGCAGGATGGCGTGATCGGCCACAGGGACGTGGCCGCGACCCAGGGAGAGCAGATGACCGCCGCCCCGTTCTCGGACACGCCGCCCGCAGCGGCCCCGCCCACGACGACATCCGCGCAGGGCCCGTCCGCCGACACGCGGCCCACCGCCGTACGGGACGGGCTGGTCGGACCGCCGCCGCCCTTCGATCCGGAGCTGGCGGCGGCGCTCGACGTCATCAACGAGCAGTTCGGCGGCCGGCTGAACCTCGACGACATCCCGGCCGTGCGGGCGGGCCAGGACCGGAGCCGGCTGTCCGACGAGGATCTGCGGCGCGACGGCGCTTTCGAGGTCGAGGAGCGTACGGTGCCGGGCCCGGCGGGTGAGCCGGACATCTCGCTGCTCATCTGCCGGCCGACCGGAGCCACCACCACGCTGCCCGCGCTCTACCACATCCACGGCGGCGGGATGGTCCTCGGGGACAACCGGACCGGCATCGACACGGTGCTCGACTGGGCCCAGGAGCTGGATCTGGTCGTCGTATCCGTGGAGTACCGGCTGGCTCCCGAGCATCCGCATCCCGCTCCGGTGGAGGACTCGTACGCCGGGCTGGTGTGGACGGCGGAGCATGCCGCCGAGCTCGGGATCGATCCCGGCCGGATCGTGGTCGGCGGCGGCAGCGCCGGCGGCGGTCTCGCCGCGGGCGTCGCCCTGCTGGCCCGCGACCGCGGCGGACCGGCACTGGCCGGGCAGCTCCTGATGTGCCCGATGCTCGACGACCGCAACGACACCGTCTCCAGCCTTCAGATGGCCGGTCTGGGCGTGTGGGACAGCGCGGCGAACCATGCCGGATGGACGGCGCTCCTCGGTGAGCGGCGCGGCGGCCCCGATGTCCCGCCGTACGCCGCTCCGGCGCGGGCCACGGATCTGTCGGGGCTGCCGCCGGCCTTCATCGATGTCGGCTCGGCGGAGACGTTCCGGGACGAGGACGTCACGTACGCCACCCGGCTGTGGCAGGCGGGCGGCGCGGCCGAGCTGCATGTGTGGCCGGGCGGCTTCCACGGTTTCGAGATGATGGCGCCGCAGGCCGCGCTGTCCCAGGACGCCAGGAACGCACCGCTCGTGTGGCTGCGCAGGCTGCTCGCGAACTGAACGGGCCGGGACGGACGCTTGGCACCGGCTGTCCGAAGCCGCAGGATGAAGTGGTGAAAGAGCTGGCGGGCAGGCTTGCCGCACTCGATCCCGACGCGGGCGCGGCGCTCCATGTGATCGTCTACTTCGACCGGCTGGTCGAGGGCCGGGCCGGGCTGGAGTCGCTGGTGCGCGGCGCGGCGGTGCTGTCGGGCTGCCCGGCCCGGCTGGTGGACGAGGCGCGCGGAGTGCGTATCCGTGTCGGCGCCGACGGAATACGCCAGGACGGCGGCGGTCCGGTCGATCCCGGCTGGATGTCGGCAGCGCTGGTGCCGGACGGTGTCGCGGCGGTGTGGCTGGAGCGGACCGGACCGCCGAACGGCGTCGACGCGATGGTGCTGGAGCGGGCGGCAGCCGCCGCGCGCGATGTGCTCGACCGGACCAGAGGCCGGGCGCCGTCGGGAAGTCCGGCCGCCGACCCGGCCTCGGTGGAAGTGCTGCTGGACGCCTCGGCGCCCGAGCACGCCCGGTGGCAGGCGGCCGTCCGGCTCGGTCTGCGGGACACGGCGCTCGCCCGCGCGGTGGCGCCAGCGGGAGGCGCGACCGTGGTCGAGGCGATGCCCTCTACCGGTACACGTACGCCCTCCACCGGCGGCCGGCGCGCCGGGATCGGCCCGGCGGTGCCCGTACTCGATCTGCCGGCGTCCGCGACCGCCGCGCGGACCGCCCTGCGGTTCACCGCGGAGGGCGACGAGCACGATCCTGGCCCGAGGACCGTATACGCGGACGAACTGGGCGGTCTCGCCCTGCTGGCGGACGCCGTCGGTCCCGATGCGGAGCCGATCGCCGATGTACGGGCGCTGGAGCGCGCCGTCGCGGCGGCTCCCTGGGCCGCGTCGACGCTCCACGCGGTCGCCTTCGCCACGAGTCTGCGGGCCGCGGCGGCGGAGCTGACCATGCACCACTCCACGCTCCAGGACCGGCTGGTACAGGCGGAGCACTGGCTCGGCTGGCCGGTGCACGAGCCGCACGGACGGCTCCGTCTCCAGCTCGCCCTCACCGTGTGGCGGCTCCACCGCACTCAGCATCTGTGAGCCCGGGCCCGGCGGCGGACGGTGCGGCGGTGCGGCGGACGGCGGACGGCGGACGGTCCAGCGGGCAGGGACACGACAGCGGCCGGGAGTGGTTAGGCTGGCCGACGATGTTCTCCCCTGAGGGCCCGACCCTTCGCGAACTCGCCGTACAGGCGCTCTCATCCGTCGAGCACGGCTATGACCTGCTGGCGCCGAAGTTCGACCGGACACCGTTCCGTACGCCGGATCAGGTGCTGGACGCGGTGGTACGTACCGTTCGGCCGCTCGGCCCGTTCCGTACGGGACTCGACATCTGCTGCGGCACCGGCGCCGGGATGGGCGTGCTGCGGCGGCTCTGCGACGAAAGGATCGTCGGCGTCGACTTCAGCGCGGGCATGCTCGCCGCCGCCGGATCCGCGATGCCGGATCTTCCCGGCGGACCGGCCGTGGAGTGGGTACGGGCCGACGCGCGCGCCCTGCCTCTCGCGCCCGCGTTCGATCTGGCCGTGAGCTTCGGCGCGTTCGGTCATTTCCTGCCGGCCGAGCGGCGGGCGGTGTTCGCCCAGGCGCGTGCCGCTCTCCGGCCGGACGGTCTGTTCGTGTTTCCCGTGCCCGCGCCGCCCCGGGTCGGCTCCGGGCTCTACTGGGCGCTCTGGGGTTTCGACTCGGCGATGCGGCTGCGCAATCTGCTCTGGCATCCGCCGTTCGTCATGTACTACCGCACGTTCCGGCTGCCGGATGTGCTGGACGAACTGGCCGGTGCGGGATTCACGACCGGTCTGCTGCCCTTGTCCGATCTCGGCCGCCGGCCCGACGGCAGTCCTCGCTGCGCCCTGGTGGTCGCGCGCGGAGCATGAGCCGGGCCCGGTCGGCCGGTCAGCCGTCCAGTGGTCAGCGGTCCGGTGGTCGGTCGTCCGGTGGTCCGTCCGTCCACCTGTCAGCGGTCAGTCGTCCAGCGGCCGTCCCGGACCGCGCGGCCCGGGACGCTCGTCGAGCACCTCGGGGAACTCCTGGTCGTGCGGGCGTGGCGGCTGCGGGCCATGGGCGGTCATGATGACGGTCTGCTCGATCCGTACGACGCGGTAGACGTCCTCGCCGATGATCACCTGGTCCTCACCGCGCGCGACGGCCTCGGCGGCCCGGGCGAAGCGCCGGCCCAGCTCGCCGCCGTTCGCGGCCCGTACCAGCAGGACATCACGGAGATCCAGCCGTGCCTCCTCCTCGGCGGCGACGGCGGGAAAGAGCTGCCGCCAGCCACGGTCCTCATGGAGCATCGCGGCATATCCGGTGTAGTGCGCGATGGACACCGGATCCACATCCGGACCGTCCACCGGGAAGGCGCGTCTGAGCGCCTCCTCGCGTGCGCCCAGCTCCAGCAGCCGCCGTGCCGCCGCTTCGTCGAATAAGCCGTCCGCCGTCTCGTCCGAGTTCGCGCTCATACGAGCAGAGTGCCGTATGACGGCGGTTCGCGCGGCACGGATACAAGGATCATCCGGTGGAAATCCGGCCATCTTTCCGTCATACGAATCCGCCACTCAGAGATGCCATAACCGCAGGCGGGACGCGGTTGAATGGGTGTGCTGGAGGCATATGTGGCACAGAGGCAGTCGAACAAGCGCGGGGAGCGTTGCGCCATGGACGACGACGAGAGGCGCCAGGAGCAGAACCGGCGGAAGGATCTTCGGAAGGACGGGCGGAGAGGCCGCGGAGAGAAGGTGCCCGTCGCGCTCAAGGGCGTTCCCGAGACTCTGCTGTGGAATCTGTACCAGCGCGCGTGCGACGCGCGGGACCCGACTTCCACGTTTCAGGATCCGAAGGCGGTCGAGCTCGTCGACGCCGTCGACTATCCCTTCGCCCAGACCTTCGGCCCGCCCAGCCCGTTCCTGGCGCAGGGCCAGGCCTTGCGCGTCCGTACCTTCGACGGCGTCGTACGGCACTTCCTCACCGAGCGTCCCGACGGCACGGTCATCGCGCTGGGCGAAGGTCTGGAGACCCAGTTCTGGCGGGTGGACAACGGCCGGATGAACTGGCTCACCGTGGATCTGCCCGAAGCCGTGGCCGTCCGGCTGCGGCTGCTGCCCGACGGTGAGCGGCGCCGTACGTTCGCGTGCTCCGCCCTGGATCCGGCGTGGCCCGACCAGGTCGACACCGCCCGCGGTGTGCTCGTCACCGCCCAGGGCCTGCTGATGTATCTGCGGCCTCCCGAGGTCCGGGAGGTGATCGCCACCTGCGCCGAGCACTTCCCGGGCGGAGCGCTCGTCTTCGACGCGGTGCCGAGGTGGTTCAGCGCCCGTACGACGCACGGCGGGATGAGAACCGCCCAGGGCTTCGCCGTCCCGCCGATGCCGTGGGGCATGGACGCGGGTGAACTGCGCAAGGTCTACGGCGCGCATCCGTACATCACGGCCGTACGCGAAGTGCCGCCGCCGCGGGGGCGCGGTCCGTACTACGGCGTGGTCCAGCCGGTGCTGCGGCGGGTGCCCGTCGTACGGAATCTCCGGCCCACCATGACCGTACTGACCCGGTTCGCGGCCCGGCCGTGATCGGGCAGCGGACGGCACGTGGCCCGCACTGTCATGCCTGCCCGCTCAGGGCACGCACCGCCGCCTTCGAAGCCCTCTCGACCATGGCGACGCCCGCCTCCTTGCTGGCGCTGCCCCGCGAGAGCACTGTCAGCAGATAGCCGTGCCCGTCCACCGTCACGCGCCCGATGCTGTTGATGTCCCACAGGCCGGTCGCGGTCCGCGGCAGCCAGCCGTTCTTCAGCCCGGTGAGCGTCCCCGCCGCGGACACGCCCCAGTCCTGGTCCGTCGACACCGTGCCCATCAGCCCCCTTATAAAGGTCTGTGAGGCCTCACTGAGGTCGGACTCAGAGTCGTCACCGAACACGGCGGAAAGCAGGACCAGTTGATCGGCGGCCGTGGTCTGGGTCAGCCCCCAGTGGCCGTTCACTCCGGCGGTCGTCGCCTTCAGCCCGAGTCTTCGGTTCGCCTCGTCCAGGCCGGACGACCCGCCGATCGCAATCCACAGCGCGTCCGCCGAGGCGTTGTCGCTGAGGCGGATCATGGAGGTCGCGTAGTCCTTCTCCTCCGCCGTCAGATGGCGGTCCTGGTCCTGTGCCTGCAGCAGCAGGGCCACCAGGATGTCGACCTTGACGATGCTCGCCGTGTCATAGGTCTTCCCGGACCCGTACGACGCCGTGTCCCCGTCCTCCGTGTCCAGCACCGCCACCGAGAGGGAGGCCGAGGTGGACTTCACGACCGGTTCGAGCGAGGTGGCCAGCGCCTCGTCCGGATCCACCGCGGGCTTGTCCGGCTCTGCCGAGGGCTTGTCTGGCTTCGGCGAGGGCTTGCCATCGGCCCCGGAGCCCCGGCCGGCCTCCCCGGCCCGTACCGCGCCCACCGCCCGGAGCCCCGGCAGCGGGGCCGCACCGGATCCCGGCGGAACCGGCGCGACGGCAGCCCGCGCCGGGACCGGAGCGTCGCCGCCGGTGGTCAGCAGGAGACCGCCGGCCGCGACCCATCCGGTGACCAGGAGGGCGGTGACGGGGTTCGGAGCGATTCTGTGCCGGGCCATGGCGTGAGGTTAGAAACAGATTCTGTGATGTGGATATTTTCCAGGTAATAGGTTGGTGACAATATTCCCGGCACCAATATTGGCGGACGATCCGCCCGGTAGTGCGGACCACGCTATCTTCCGGGGAAATACCGGCCGATCAGCTCATTGCGGAACACCCCGCGCGGGTCGAGCTTGGCGATGAACGCCTCGAAGTCCGCGTACCGCTCGTACAGCTCCCGGACCCGCTCCGGGCCCATGGTGAAGACCTTTCCCCAGTGCGGTCTGGCGTCGAAGGGCGCCAGCGCCTCCTCGATGGCGGCCAGCACCGGCGTCACCGCCGCCATGTCCGGGTGCCAGGTGAAGTGGAAGGCGACCGAGTCGCGGCCGTACGCCGGGCTCAGCCAGAGATCGTCCGCCGCGACCGTCCTGATCTCACCGATCTGGAGGGCGGGCGCGATCCGCCCGCCGATCGCCGTCAGCGCGTCGAAGGCCGCGGGACCGTCCTCGCGCGCGACGAAGTACTCGCTCTGGAGTTCATCACCGTTGCTCGGGGTGAACTCGGGCCGGAAGTGCGGCAGCCGCTCGTGCCAGGGCCCGGGAGCACCGCCCTGTACGGTGCAGGTCCCGGCGTCCATACCCGGCACCGGATGGCGGGGGCCGTCGGCGAGCGCCGCGCCCAGCCAGATGTCCGGCGCGGGGTCCGGATGGCCGTCGCCGGTCCGCTGCTTCAGCCAGACCTGGTCGATCCGATCGGTCCGCCAGGTGGTGAAGAGGCTCACGCTGTACGCGGCGGACAGGACGTCGTCGAACCGCTCGCGCAGCCGCCCGTACGGAAGCCCTTCGTACACCCACTGCCGGAAGTCGTGTCCCGGCACCAGATCGAGCGTCATCCGGGTGACCACACCGGCCGCGCCCAGCGCGACCACCGCGCCCGCGAAGTCCTCGTCGCCCCGGGCGAGCGTGAGCAGCTCGCCGTCGGCCGTGACGAGTTCCAGCGCGCGGACCGCGGAGGCCAGGTTCCCGTTGCCGGTCCCGGAGCCGTGCGTCCCGGTGGCGCAGGCTCCGGCGACGGAGATGTGCGGGAGCGAGCCGAGGTTGTGCAGCGCCAGCCCGGCCCGGTGCACGGCGCCGGTGAACTCGGCGAACCGCAGGCCGGCACCGACCGTGACCGTGGCGGCCGTCGTGTCGACCTCCACGGTCCTGGGCAGTCCGGCCACCGAGATCAGATCGCCATGGGTGTCCGCGATCGTGTTGAACGAATGTCCGCTGCCCAGTACGCGCACCGCGCCGCTTCCGGCGACAATCTCCCGCAGCCGTTCCATGGAGGGAGGCGTGTGCACGCGTGCCGCGTTGAAGGTGATGTTGCCGGCCCAGTTCCGCACCACCGGAGGTATGGCGGTGTCATCGGGGACGACGGGATGTCCGGACGCGTGGGGCACTGGGTTTCTCCTTCTGCGTTTTCGTGCTGCCAGAACGGTCTCGTGACGGTCTCGTGCTGCCAGAACCTTTCTGCTCTGCCAGGACTCTGACATGCGCGTGGTGCGGACGGGCGGGCGGTATGCCGCGACTAGGGTGTGGGCTCGGCCAGGCGGCCCGGCCGGCTCCGGCGCGGAAAGACTCCAGCGTGGAAAGTAGGTGTCCCTGTGCCCGACGAGGAGTTTCCCGTGGCGCGGCGGTGGGCCGTGGGAGCGCTGCTGAGCATGACCTTCGCGAGCGGTCTGGTGGACGCGGTGAGCTATCTGCGGCTGGGACATGTCTTCGTCGCCAATATGACAGGGAATGTCGTTTTTCTGGGGCTCTCCATCGCCAAGGCGCACCACCTGTCGGTGGTCGGTCCGGTCGTGGCCCTGACGGCCTTCGTCCTGGGCACATTTCTCGGCGGCCGACTCAACAAGCACTTCGGCCGGCGGCCCCGGTTCTGGCTCGCCGCCGCCTTCGCCGGGCAGGCCGCCCTGCTTGCCCTGACGGCCGCACTGGTCGGCACGGGTGTGCTGCGGGCGGAGGGCAGGGCCACCCTGCTGATCGTCGCACTGCTCGGCGCCTGCTGCGGTCTCCAGAACGCCACGGTCGGCCTTCTGGCGCCGCGGGATCTCACCACGTCCGTGCTCACCAGGACGCTCACCGCGCTCACCTCGCAGAGTGTCTTCGGCGCGGGCACCGGCGCCAAGCCGCATCGCCGGGCGGGATCGGTGGTGGCTGTGTTCGCGGGCGCGGCCACCGGAGGGCTGCTGCTCCAGGTGACCTTGGCGGGAGTCATCGGCCTCGCGGCCGTGGCGGTCATGGGCGCCGCGGTGGTCTTCGCACTGGCGCCCGCCGCGCGCACGGCCGCCGCGCGCGACTGATCCGTACGGTTCGATCCGTACGGCCGGACCTGATCCGTACGGTCCGGGTACGGGACCAGGTGCTTACGGCTTGCGGCCGACGCCGCTCCACATCGGGATGTCGTCGGCCGGTATGTCGTGCGGGCCCGGGCGCCACCGCGGCAGTGACACCACACCGGGCGCCAGCAGTTCCGTACCGTCGAAGAAACGTTCCACCTGGTCATGCGTACGAGGTGTGGCGGCAGCGTGCGCGGCGGCGCGCTCGTTGTAGACGCGCATCGACTCGGCGACCTCGGCGGCGCTGATGTCGGACGCCGGGTGGGAGATCACGAGATGGCTGCCGGAGGGCAGCGCGTCGAGCAGCCTGCGGACGACACCGTACGGATCGTCGGCGTCCGGGATGTACTGGAGGATCGCGACGAGCATCAGCCCGACCGGCCGGCTGAAGTCCAGCGTGTGCCGTGCCTCGGCGAGGATGGTCTCCACATCGCGGGCGTCGGCCTCGATGTAGTCGGTCCGCCCTTGGGCCGAGCCGACGAGCAGGGCGCGTGCGTGGGCCAGCACGATCCGGTCGTTGTCCACATAGACGACACGGGAGTCCGGAGCGACGGACTGGGCGACCTCATGGGTGTTGTCCGCGGCGGGAATGCCGGTGCCGATGTCCAGGAACTGCCGGATCCCGGCCTCGCCCGCGAGATGACGGACCGTCCGGCCGAGAAAGGCGCGGTTGGCGCGGACGGAGGGAACGATCCCGGGATTGGCCTCGGCGGCCAGTTCGGCGGCCTCCAGATCGGCGGGATAGTGGTCCTTGCCGCCCAGCCACGCGTTGTACACGCGGGCGGGATGGGCCACGCCCGAATCGAACTCCGGCGGACGCTCCATGCTCATCACATTCACCCTCTCGGCCCGTTCTCCCGACGCGATCTTCGCGGCAGCCCCAGCGTACGCATCCGACCGCACTCGCGGAGCCTCTCTCAGCACTCCGCGCACTCCGCCAAGTACTCCTCCCGCCAAGGGCTGTGCTCGCGGTGGGCCCACCGGGCATACCATCAGACGTTGGCATGGACATAACTTGGTGGGGATTCGCCGCGCTCGCCCTGGCGGCGGCGCTCGTCGGCTTTTCGAAGACCGCGGTGAGCGGTGCGAATACGGTCAGTCTGGCCGTGTTCGCCGCCGTGCTGCCCGCACGTGATTCGACCGGGGTGCTGCTGCCTCTGCTGATCATGGGCGATGTGCTCGCCGTACTGACCTACCGGCGGCATGCCCACTGGCCGACTCTGTGGCGGCTGTTCCCGGCGGTCGCCGCGGGCGTCGTGGTGGGCACGGTCTTTCTGCTGTGGGCCGACGACGCGGCCGTCCGTACATCGATCGGGGCGATTCTGCTGCTGATGGCCGGAGTCACGGTGTGGCGGCGGCGCGCCGGCGGAACGGACGGTACGAAAGAGACGGCGGACATCGGCCAGGACTCGGGCGACACGGATCGCCCGGAACCGTCGGGCGGTCGTCTCAAGGCCCGTTCGTACGGAGTGCTCGGCGGGTTCACGACGATGGTCGCCAACGCGGGCGGCCCGGTCATGTCGATGTATCTGCTCTCCGCGGGCTTCCGGAAGCTCGGCTTCCTGGGGACCTCGGCGTGGTTCTTCCTGATCGTCAACACCTCGAAGGTGCCGTTCAGCGTGGGACTCGGTCTGATCGACGCCCACTCGCTCCTGCTGGACGCCGCCCTGGTGCTCTTCGTGCTGCCGGGCGCCTATATCGGCAAGGTCTGTGTGAACCGGATCGACCAGCGGCTCTTCGAGCGCCTGGTGATCGGAGCGACCGTGCTCGGCGGACTTCAGCTGCTACTGCGCTGAGCGCTCACTGCCCTGCCGCCCGGATCCGCTCGGATCCGCCCGGGGATTCCGATATGAGTGCCTTACGGTGCTTTCATGCGTAAGGATCATGAAGGTGACGCCCGCTCCGGCGGTACGCACGGCGGACACCGGACCATGGCCGGGAGGCGGGCCGCCTTCAGATCCTCGCCCTTCCTCCCGGCCACCGTCGTGACGGTCATCGTCGCCGCCGCGGCCGGGCTCTTCGCCGGTTCGTACACGTACAACATGGCCAATCCGACACCGCACCGCATCCCCACCGCCGTCGTGGGCCCTCTGCACACCAGCGCCGCCACCGCCTTTGTGGACGGTATGGAGAAGCGGCTCAACACCTCGCTCGAACTCCATCCCTTCGCGACGGGCGCCGCCGCGCGCCACGGAGTGGAGGAGCAGGAGGTGTTCGCGATCCTGACCGTACTTCCCGGCCGTGTCGATCTCGCCGTGGCGAGCGCGGCCGGCGCCTCCGTGGCACAGGTGCTCACGGAAGCGGCGCCGGCGGTGGCCAGGTCGGTCGGTGTCCCGGTGCGGATCAGCGATGTCAAGCCGCTCCAGAAAGGCGATCCGCGCGGTCTCGCGCTCTTCTACATCTCGCTCGCGGCCGTGATCCTCGGCTTCGTCGGCGCCACTCAGCTCTCCGTCCACGCGAGCGCGCTCAACCCTGGCGAGCGCATTGGCTGCACCGTGGTCTACGCCCTGCTGGGCGGCTTCTCCATCGCCGCGGTGGTGGACTGGTGGCTGGGCGCGATCCGCTTCCCGTTCGCCGAGTCCTGGCTGATCCTGGCGTTCACGATGTTCACCACCGGAATGGTCTTCACCATGTTCCACACCCTGATCGGGCGCTGGGCGTTGGTCCCGACCTGGGGACTGATGGTGCTGCTGGGCGATCCGTCCTCCGGAGGTGCCGTCTCCTGGCCGCTGCTGCCGTCGCTGCTGGGCCATATCGGCCGCTGGCTGCCGCCCGGCGCCTCGATCAACGCCCAGCACACCGCCGTCTACTTCGGCGACGCACAGCATGTGTTCCCGTTCGCCGTGCCGGCGGGCTGGGCGCTGGTGGCCACGGCCGTGTTCCTGATCTGGCACAAACGCCATCCCGGCGGCCGGCGGGAGCGTACATCCGCGCGCGCCGCTCCACCGCCGGAGGGCACCGGACGCGACCAGGATGCGGGAGCGGTGTGACCGGCCGGGCACACTGCTCGTACCCTGAGCGCCATGAACGCAGGGGGCCAGGAAAGACGCGTGATCGACGGCCGGTTCGAGCTGCTCGGCCGGCTCGGCGCGGGCGGTATGGGAATGGTGTGGCGCGCCCTTGATCTGGTGCTCCACCGCGAGGTGGCACTCAAGGAGGTACGCCCGCCCGATCCCGCGCTGCTCGCGGCGGATCCGGCGGCAGCCAGGCTGCTGCGCGAACGGGTACTGCGGGAGGCCAGGGCGCTGGCCAGGATCGATCACCCGGGCGTGGTGACGATCCATCACATCGTGGACTCGCCGGAGATGGTCCATCCCTGGATCGTCATGGAGCTGGTGGCGGGACAGTCGCTCCAGGAGCGGCTCGCCGAGGGCACGTTGACGCCCGTCGAGGCCGCCACGATCGGGCGCGGAGTGCTGGCGGCGCTGCGCGCGGCGCACGCGGCCGACATCCACCACCGGGATGTGAAGCCCGCCAATGTCCTGCTGCGGCCGGACGGCCGGCCGGTGCTCACGGACTTCGGTATCGCGGCGCTCCGCGAGGCCACCGGTCTGACGGCCACCGGTGATCTCATCGGCTCTCCCGACTACATCGCTCCCGAGCGGATACGCGGCGACGAGAGCCGTACCGCCTCCGATCTGTGGTCGCTGGGCATGCTGATGTACGTGTCGGTCGAGGGCCGGCATCCGCTGCGCCGGGCCACCTCCCTGGCCACGCTGGCCGCTGTGCTCGACGAGGAGATACCCGCGCCCGTCCGGGCCGGAGCGCTCTCTCCGGTGCTGATGGCGCTGCTCGACCGGGATCCGGACGCGCGGCCCGACGCGGCCGAACTGGACCGGCTGCTGGCCGCGGTGGTGGACGGGCCCGGCTCCGCGCCGGGAGTGGCCGACGCGGTGGTTCCGGAAAAGGCGGACGCGGTGACTCCGCATCAGCCGCCTCAGCAACCGCCTCCCACTCCGGCCACCCGGGTGCTGACACCGCCGTCGCGGTACGAGCAGCGACCCGCGTCGCCGTACTCCGGCTATCGCTCGTCGGCGAATCCCTTCACGCCGCCCGCGTCACCGGCCCCGCGCGGATCCACGTCCGGTCCCGGACTCGTGTCCGACACCGGCGCTCCGGCCCGCCGAGCGGGCGGCGTCCGCAGACCTCCGTTCGTCCCGATCGCCGCGGCCGTCGTCGGCGTCGGGCTGACCGGAGTACTGATCTGGGCGCTGCTCCCCTCGCAGGGCGACAAGGGCGGCGACGGCAACACTCCCGGCGCGGACCGGCCGGGCACCAGCGCCCCCGCCGATCCATCCCCACGGTCCTCGGAGTCCTCCGATCCGGTCACCTCGCCCCAACGATCCGACGAGGGCTCCCTGTTGACACCGTCGGGCGTCAGAGCAGTGATCGGAAAGCTCAAGCCCGTCATGGGCGGCACGGAGGTCAGCAAGTTCAGCCTCTACAGCGACCACGCCTCGGCGGACGCGCTCATCGCCGGGAGCAAGGAACTGTACGACTCGTTCGACTACCGGGACGGCCAGGTCACCAAAAGGGATATGGGCGGCACGCTGCGAGGGCACCGTCGACCTCCTGTCCTTCGACTGGGACGCCCTTCCCGCTCTGTTCAGCAAGGCCGAGAAGGACCTCGGTGTCGACAAGCCGACCAATCGCTACATCTACGTCGACCCGTCATGGGCCTTCGCCGACGACCAGCCTGTGCTGCTCGTCTATCTGTCGGACAACTACGGCGGTGCCTATCTGGCCGCCGACCGATCAGGCAAGGTCCTCAAGAAGTACGCGCGCGGCGACTAGGGCCTCTCGTTTGGATCTTGCTGGGCTCGCGTGCCCTGGCACCGCGCCTCGCCGCGTTGTCGTCACTCAACGACGCTCCGCGTCGCCTCCCTCCTCCGCCTTGCGATCCACGGCACCAACGCCGACATCAGCCGCTCCCGCGGCGGGCGCTCCCTGATCCAGCCAGATCCAAACGAAAGACCCTAGCCGCACCGGCGGCAGCGGCTCTCGCCCTTCTTCTCGCCGGTACCGGCATGTCGGCCGCCGTCGCCGCGCCGGCGGTCCTCGCCACCTGTCGGCAGGGCTCGGTCGAGGTGACCGCCGCCCGGGGCGCCACGGCCCATGTCGTCCGTATCAGCGTCACCAACGGGAGCGGGCGCGCCTGCGTTGTCGACCGCATTCCCACCGTCACCTTCGGGGATCTGGACGGCGCGGCCCAGCCCGTACCGCCGTCGGAGAGCGCTCCCTACCGGCTCGCCGCCGGAGGCTCCGCGTACGCCGCCGTGCGCACCCTCGACCCGGCCGCCGACGAGAACCGTACGGTCTCCTCCCTGACGGTGGCGGCCGATCCGTCGCACTACGGCGAGGAGTTCACCGCCGCGTCCCTGGGATCGCCTCGGGGCATCCGGGTCTGGGAGCCCGTCACCACGCTGTGGCAGCCCACCCGCGCCAAGGCGGACGCGGCCCTCGCCGCCGCGACGCGCTGACACCACGCGTAGGCACCGCGCGCCGGCACCGTGCCGGGGTCCGTACGACGTCCCGACGACGTCCCGCGGACCCCGGTACGACCGGCACCCGGCGAGGAAGTCGTGCGCGGCCTGGCAGAGTAGAGACAGGGAAAGCGGTAACACGTAGTGGCAGCAAGGCCAGTGGAGAGCGGCGACACGTGACGGACGAGGGCGGAGTGAGCGGTGTGGAGCGGGACAAGATGGAGTCACAAACGGTTGCGGGAGCCCCATGCTGGGTGACTCTCCTCTCACGTGAACTGCCCGCCGCCCAGGCCTTCTACGGCGATGTCCTCGGCTGGTCCTACCGGCCGGCCGGGCTCGGGGACGACTTCTGTGTCGCGCTCTCCGACGGGATGCCCGTCGCGGGCATCGGCGCGCTGGCCTCCTCCCTCCAGGTCGCCGTCTCCTGGACGCCGTACTTCGCGGTGGCCGATGTGGACGAGGCCGCGGCCAGGATCAGGGAGCGCGGCGCGACCGTGGCGGTGGGCCCGCTGGCCTTCCACTCGGGCCGGGCCGCGCTGGCCATGGATCCCGACGGCGCGGCGTTCGGGATCTGGGAGGGCGCCGTACGCACCGACTGGACGGTGGGACGCGGCAGCGCGCCGGCCTGGCTGGAGCTGCGCACCCGCGACACCGCCGACGCGGCCCGGTTCTACGGCCAGGTCCTCGGCTGGGCGCCGGAGACCGAGGGCGGACTCACTCTGGTGCGTGAGGACGGGGACGCGGTGCTGCGGCAGGACGAGCATGTGGTCGCCAAGATCCGCGGCGGCGCCGTACAGGCCGTGCCCGATCCACGGATCAGACCGCGCTGGCATGTCTACTTCCGGGTGCCCGAGGTGCCCGGTTCGGTCGACGCCGCGCTCAAGAGCGGAGGCGCGCTGCTCTCGCCGCCGGATCCCTCGCCGGAGCTGCGGGAGGCGACGCTGCGCGATCCGGACGGCGCCCTGTTCACCGTGACCTCGGGCTGACACCAGCGGGCCGGGCGTCCCGGGGGCAGCCGCCCCGCCCCGAGACGCCCGGGTCGTGCCGGTCCGGGCCGGTGGTGGCCGTACCGCGTCAGGCCGGCCGTACGGGAGGAACGCCCTCGACCTCAAAGACGACCTCGTCCTCGTAGCACCACCACCAGCCCTCGCCGGGCTCGTAGGAGCGGATGAGCGGATGGCCGGTCGCCTTGTTGTGCGCCGTCGCGTGCTTGTTCTTGGAGGAGTCGCAGCAGCCGATGTGTCCGCAGCTCTGGCACTCACGCAGATGCACCCAGGTGTCACCGAGCGCGACGCACTCCGGGCAGCTGTCGGCGCTGTCCGGGTCCACCGGTTCGACATCCGCGAGATGACTACAGATCATCCCGCCGATCCGCTGTTCATCGTTCTCCATAACGCCGCCGCCCGTCCGACCCCACAGGTCCCTTCGAGTCAGTCGCACCTTCACCGTACGACCGGTCTCCCGCACCCGCCAGCAGAGCGGACCGCCGAGCTCTTCCTCGGACTTCTCGGCCGGGTTCCCGCCCTGACCTGCCAGGGCTTGCCGCGGGCCGACCCGAAAAGCTGCCCTTGACCCGCACTCGGAAAACAGCATGCGTGGGTTCCGTACGGCTTTCAACATTCGGCGTACTCACTGCCGTCACCAGGCCTTCATTCCGCCGATCGACCATCTGACTCGCTGAGCAGTACTGGGACCGGCGAGGAGCTGCAATGGGCCACGGCCATCACCACCACCCGCATGACCACACGCACGACCACGCGCATGACACTCCGGCCGACAACGGCCCTCTGCCGGCGGCGCTCGACGCCGGCGTGCCGGACAGCGAGCTGTCACCGAGCCAGCTCTCCCGCCGCTCGATGCTGCGCCGCACCGGCCTGCTCGGCGCCGGTCTGGCCGGAGCGGGCGTCCTCGGCGGCGCCACGACCGCCGCCGCCGACTCGAAGGGCTCTCCGCTGGGCAGCCGCTCCAAGAGCAACGGCTTCCTGTGGCTGGCGGGCGACCACCACATCCACACGCAGTACAGCAACGACGGCAAGTACCGCGTCATCGACCAGGTCCGCCAGGGCACGGCCCACGGTCTGGACTGGATGGTCATCACCGACCACGGCAGCGAAGCGCACGCCAAGATCGGTGTGGACAAGGTCAACCCGGACATCAAGGAAGCCCGCAAGGTCTTCAAGGACCAGCTCGTCTTCCAGGGCCTGGAGTGGAACATCCCGGGCGCCGAGCACGCCACGGTCTTCGTCCACCCGGGCAGCAACGAGGTGGAGGTGCTGAAGAGGTTCGAGAACGACTACGACGGCAGCCTGCACCCCAGCTCGTCCAACGACGTCAACGAGGCCCTGGCCATTTCCGGCCTCCAGTTCCTCGCCGACCAGGTGCGCCGTCGCAAGGTCGACGACGCGCTGATGCTGGCCAACCACCCGGCCCGTAACGGCATCGACTCGCCGCACGAGATCCGCGGCTGGCGCGACGCCACCTCGTCCGACCACCCGATCGCCATCGGCATGGAGGGCGCTCCCGGTCACCAGGCCGCCGGTCTGCCGGCTCCCAAGGGCGGCGCCCAGGCCCGTGGCTTCTACGGCAACGGCCCGGGCTCCAGCTCCTTCCCGGGCTACCCGGCGGACAGCTACCGCACCTGGGGCGGCTTCGACTGGATGACCTCCACCGTCGGCGGTCTCTGGGACAGCCTGCTGGCCGAGGGCAAGCCGTGGTGGATCACCGCCAACTCGGACTCGCACCGGGTCTACGCCGATCCCTCCGTCTACGGCCCCGACGACAACTTCTCGGTCAACGGCAAGCACTCCGACCCCGTCTACGGCAACGACGGCCTCAACCTCACCGAGGGCGACTACTGGCCGGGCCACTACAGCCGTACGCACGTCGGCGCGGACCGGTTCTCGTACGCGGCGGTCATGGACGGTATGCGCGCGGGCCGGATCTGGGTCGACCACGGCGCCCTGATCAGCGGTCTCGACGTCCGTATCAAGGGCAGCAGCCGCTGGACCACGCTCGGTGGCGCGCTGCACACCAAGCGCGGTGACAACGTCGAGCTGACCATCGAGATCGCGCTCGCCAATGGCGCCAACTGGGCGCAGTTCGTGCCGAAGCTGGCCCGTGTCGACATCATCCAGGGCGATGTCACGGGACCGGTCCGCGACAAGGACACCTTCACCGCGCCGACCGCGAAGGTCGTCAAGTCCTTCGAGGTCAACGAGTCGACGGGCACGGTGAAGCTCACGTACAAGCTCGGCAAGGTCTCCAGCCCGCTGTACGTCCGGCTGCGCGGTACCGATGGCAAGCGCAGCGCGGTGGGCGTCCACGGTGCCGCGGTCGACCCGTTCGGCCCGGCGATCGATGTCGTCGGTTCCGCCGACCCGTGGCAGGACCTCTGGTTCTACTCGAACCCGATCTGGGTGCTGCCGTCCTGACGCCGGTCCGCTGGATCCTGTCGTCAGAGGCGGGGAACATTCCGGGACGGCCCGCCGTTGTGGAGTGTGAGGCTGTGGATGGAACTGAGTCCCCGGGGCCCGTATAAGAATCGCCCATAAGGAAGATCGTTCGGCTGAAGCCTTATGGAGCACCTCGCTGTGAGGCGACCGCCATCCGCATCCTTCCCGTTACGGCCCCGACCGGCGCCCCCCGTCCGGTCGGGGCCTCTCTTTCTCAGGCCCGCCTTACGTGCTCAGGCCTCCGTTCCGTCGCGGTGGAGCCGGTCACAGGCGATTGTCCGAGCCTGCTGAGAGAGTCTGTGTGTGGCGGCAGAGGAAGAGACGGCAAAGGACAACAGGGACGACAGGGCAGGGCAGGGCGGCTTCGAGGCGGCCACGGGCGACGGACCGGTGCCGGGCACGGATCCGCGGGCGCGGGCGGCCGAGGTCCGGGTCGCCTTCGAAGGGCTGCTCCAGATCCGGCGGCTGACCCATACGGGCCCGGGCGATCCGGCGGCCACTCCGGCGCCGTGGGAGCGGCGGCGCCCGGTGCGGGCCGTCGCGCTCGCGCTGGAGGCGGCCGGACTGGCGCCGTCAGCGGTGGACGGGACCGGGCGGCGGACCGCCACCGGATTCCGTGTTCTCGCCGGTGAGCGGGCGGCGGCCGTACGGGTGGAGTGGGCCGGGCCGCACGGCGGCGGAGCGGCCCAGGAGGAGGAGCGCGCGCTGGCCGAGTGCGCCGCCGTACTGGAACGGCTGGGCTGGGAGGCGCTGGTCTACCGAGGCCCGCGCCGTCGCCGCTTTCTGGAGGCCGAGCCGATGGCCGGGCGGGCTCCCTGAGCCACCGGTACGGAGACCGTGCGCTGGCATGTCCCCCGCCTCCGGGAGTCCGGCAGAACGGCGTACAGGCGGCCCGCGGACGGGAGTTCCGTCCGCGGACCGCCTGTCGGTCTGTCGCCGTCTGCCGCCGCCGCTAAAGGCTTGGCCGGGCCTCGTCAGGTCAGGTCAGGTCAGGTCAGGTCAGGGATAGGCGACGAGATTCGCCACGTTCGTGGACGAGTTCGACGGCCCTCCCCGGTCATTGATGACATGCCGGATGGTCCCGGTGCCGCCGAGCGAGACCGTCACCATGTTGCGGAAGCGCACATTGGCGTTGTTGGGCACCTCGTACGCGTGCTCCGCCGTCACACTGTTGTTGACGTTGAAGAAGCAGTAGCTGCCGAGCCCGTACGCCTGATGGCTGGTCACGGACGGCGCCACCTTGTAGGCGGCGTAGCCCTGCGTCGTACCGTTCATCCAGGCCGCCTGGTTGGGCGGATCGTAGGGCATCTCGTTCTGGTAGAAGTACGTCTTTCCGCCGTTGCCGTTCCAGATCGTCTGATGCTTCTGGTAATGCTCGACGAACAGGCCGTACATCGTGACATCGGCGCCGTTCACGACCAGACCGGTGTCCGCCGTGTTGGTGTTCCAGCCCACGCCGCTGCCGTGGTCGGCGCGCCAGATCCACATATGGTCGCCGATCACATTGCGGCTGTTGACGACCAGACTGGTGGTCGCCTTGCCGACACCGGCGCCGCCGATGCGGAAGAACACATCGTGCAGTGAGGTCGGGTTGGCCGCGTGGCTCACGCCGGAGCCGTCGGCGCCGACCTCCATCAGCCGCTGGGAGTTGACGGGCCCGGCGTCGATGAGCAGACCGGCTACCTTGACACCGTCCACATCGGCCACCGACACCGCGGTGATGCCGTTGTCCGGGATGAACGTCGCGAGGCCCAGCCCGAGGACGACCGTGTCGGGACGGGTGATCCTCAAGGTCTGGTTGAGATGGTAGACACCCGGAGTGACCAGCAGGTTCTTGCCCTGCGCCAGCGCGGCGTTCATATCCGCGGCGCTCGCTCCCGGCTTCGCGATGTAGAACTGGTCCAGCGGGATCGACGTACCCGCCGGAGCCCCGGCCGACCAGGTCGTACCGCTGGAGTTGTCACGCAGCGCCGGGACGAACACCTTGTAGGCGCCGGCCTGGTCGATGTACAGGAACGGCTTCTCGCGCACCTGCGGAGTCTGGTCGACCGTGGTGTAGGGCGGGTTGGGGAAGCTGTTCGCGGGCGCGTTCCGCGCGCCGACGAACACCATGTTCCAGTTGGATCCCGTCCAGCTTCCCCACTCGGTGTTACGGGAGAGCCACTGCTGCTGGGAGCCGGACCTGACCTGGCCGTCGACCTTGGAGTCGGCCATGAAGCCACCGCTGGACCAGCCGCCGTCGTCCAGCGCCAGATTGCCGCGCACATGCATACGGCGGTACGGAGCGGCCTGAGAGACCGCCCAGCGGTCGGTGCCCGTCGTGGGTGTGACGGACAGGTTCTCGGCGCTGCGCCAGAAGTTCTGCGTGGCGTTCTGCGGCGGGAACCAGTCGGCCTCCACATGGACGGCGCCACGGATGTTGACATCGTCCGGCGAGAGACCGAGGCCGGCGACCTGGGTGTAGAAGCCGACATTCACATCGGCGTTGTAGGTGCCCGGCTTGAACAGGAAGGCGGCCCGCTGCGTGCCGAACTGATTGGTCTCCTGCTGGCGGAAGGTGGCGTCCACCCGGCTCTGGATGGTGGCGGCCGACATCGACGGATCGAAGACGGTCACATTGGGGCCGAGGTCCGGAGTGCCCGGAGGCACCGGCGGCTCCGCGGCCTCCACCCGGAAGGACTGCGCGCCCGATCCGTTGCAGGTGTACTGCTGGAGCTGGACGCTGTCGGCGGTCGAGGCGCTCGGCACATCGAGGCACTTGCCGCTGGCGCGGTTGACGAAGTGGTACGCGCCGTCGGCCTCCTCCACCGGCAGCCACTGCTGATTGGTGCCGTCGCTGTAGGTCCAGAGCTGGATCGCCGCGCCGTCGGCGGCCGATACTTCGGTCACGTCCCAGACCTGACTGTCGGCGTTGCGGTTGCCGGCCCTGACATGGCCGCCGCTGGTGGCGGTGAGGCTCCAGTGCTGGGCGAGGCTGCCGTTGCAGGTGTACTGCTGTACGGCGGTGCCGTTGCCGGTGGCGGCGGCGCGTGCGTCGACGCACTTGCCGCTCGTCTTGTTGATGACGGTGGCCCACCCGGTGGGCAGTGCCGCCGCAGCGGCACCGCCCACCGTGACACCGCCCTCCACGGCGGTCCCCGCCGCGGCCTCCTGCTGAGGCAGGGCGACCAGCGACATACAGAGTGCTGCCACGGTCAGCAGCAGGGTGAGCGGGGACAGCCGTCGGTACGGGCGGCGGCCCGGCATGGCACCGCCACCGTACGAGAGCGTGTTCATCTGTTCGTTCTCCTCGCCCGGCGTCAGCCGGTGTACTGAGCGAAGACGCGGGTGAAGTCCCACGCCTGCTGGCTGACACCGGAGCAGGTGTCGGCTCCGCCGCCGGTGCAGGGCCGGTCGCGGTTGACCGACCAGAAGGTCAGCCGTGCGAGATGGTGCTGCTGTGCGTAGGCGAGGATGGTGCGGAAGTCCGCGACGGTCACCGTCTCGCTGTTGTCGGTGATGCCGTTCATCGACGAGATGCCGATGCTGCGGTACGTCTGGTCGTCGCTGTATCCGTACGCGTTCTTGACCGCGTTCTTCAGGCCCTCGGCGGCACGGGTGGTGAGCGTGCCCATGTTCTGGCCCGCGCCTCCGAAGTTGAACGGCATGATCGTCCAGCTGTCCACCGTCAGACCGGCGGCGGCAGCGCGGTTGATCAGACTGGTGTCGGGGCCGTTCTGGCCGGTGCCGAAGGTGATGTACACCTTGATACCGGGGTTGTTGGCCTTGATGGTCTTGAGCGCGTCCACGGTGCGCTGCTGGACGGTGGGGCTGTCGTACGCCGCGGCCTCGATGTCGATGTCGATGGCCTTGAGTCCGTACGCGTTGATGACCTTCTGGTACGCGGCGGCCAGTTCACCCGCGCTGGAGCAGGAACTCTCCAGCTTGTTGCCGCTCCATCCGCCGAAGGACGGGATGATGTCGCCGCCCGCGCCGCGCACGGTGTTGATGGTCTGCTGGTCCACTCCGCCGGTCAGCGGGCGTCCGCCGTCCCACTGCGGATTGCAGTAGCCGTTGCTGAGCACGAACGCCAGGGTGAACCACTTCACGCCGGTCGCGTTCATGACCGTGGTCGGGTTCGGCGGGCTGCCCCAGCCGTTGTAGATGTACGGTGCGACCGCCATGGGTCCGCCGGGCGCGGGCGGATTGCCACCGCCCGAGGGCGCGGTCCACTTCTGGTTCGCGGCTCCGGTGCAGGTCCAGATCTGGAGCCGGGTGCCGTTGGCGGACGTGTTGCCCGTCACATCCATGCACTTGTCGGCCTGGGTGTTGACGATGTCACGGGCCGCCGAGACGGTCCACTTCTGGTTCGGGGTGCCGGCGCAGTCCCAGATCTGGAGCTGGGCGCCGTTGGCCGTGCTGTTGCCCGTCACGTCCAGGCACTTGCCGAGCGCGCGGATCGAGCCGTCGGAGGCGACGTCCCACTGCTGCGCGGCGGAGCCGTTGCAGTCGTAGAGCTGTACGGCCGTGCCGTTGGCCGGATTGGCTCCAGCCACGTCGACACACTTGCCGCCGAGGCCCGTGATCGAGCCGACCGCCGCGACGGCGGCGGTGGCCGGGACCGGCGTGCTGATGAGCGACGTGGCGAGGCCCAGCGCGAGCGCGGCCAGCAGGACGAGCGTTCTCAGCGGCGTTCTACTTCCGCGGAGGCCTGCGCCGGCCATCAGCGGTTCACCGTCCACTTCTGATTGGGCGTGCCGCCGCAGGTCCAGATCTGGAGCCGGGTGCCGTTGGCGGAGCTGTTGCCGGTGGCGTCCATGCACTTGTTGGCGCCGATGTTCACGACATCGCGGGCGGCGGGCAGGGCCCAGAGCTGATTGGGCGTACCGGCGCAGTCCCAGAGCTGGAGCTGCGCGCCGTCCGCCGTGCTGTTGCCCGTCACATCCAGGCACTTGCCGAGCGCGCGGAGCGAACCGTCGGCGCCCACGCTCCACTGCTGCGCGGCGGAGCCGTTGCAGTCGTAGAGCTGTACGGGCGTGCCGTTGGCCGGATTGGCTCCGGCCACGTCCACGCACTTGCCGCCGAGACCGGTGATCGTACCGCCGCCTCCGCCCGAGCCGCCGTCGTTGGTGGTGACACGCACATAGTCGACGACGAGCTGCGACGGGAACGGAGTGCTGCTGTTGGGGTCGCCGGGCCAGTAGCCGCCGACCGCCAGGTTCAGGATGATGAAGAACGGCTTGTTGAACACCCAGGCGCGGCCACCGAGATCGGCGGGCGTCCGCCGCTGGTAGACATTGCCGTCGACGCTCCAGGTGATGGCGTCGGGGGACCAGTCGATGGCGAAGGTGTGGAAGGCGTCGGCGAACGCCTGGCCGCCGGGCAGGGTGTAGCCGGCGCCTATGCCGCCCGAGCCGGAGTAGCCGGGACCGTGCAGGGTGCCATGGACGGTGCCGGGCTCGAAGCCGACGTTCTCCATGATGTCGATCTCGCCGCTGTTGGGCCAGCCGACGTTACCGATGTCGTTGCCGAGCATCCAGAACGCGGGCCACATGCCCTGGCCGCGCGGGACCTTCATCCTGGACTCGACACGGCCGTACTGCGCGGTGAACTTGCCGGAGGTGTTGAGCCGGGCCGAGGTGTACTCGCACCGGCCGTACCAGCACTGGTAGTTGCCCGGGTTGTCCTTGCGCGCGGTGATGACCAGGTTGCCCTGGCCGTCGAGGGCGGCGTTGTTGTTGCCGGCGGTGTAGTACTGCCGCTCGTGGTTGTTGACGTTGTCGCCGGTCTCGATCTGCCACCTGCCGCCGTCGACGGCCGATCCCGCGGGGCCGTTGAAGTCTTCCGAGAAGGTCACCGCGGCGATCGAGGCGTCGGAGCGCGCCTCGGGTGCGGGAGCCGCGCCGGCGGGCGACGCGGTCAGCAGACCGGTACAGCAGAGCAGGGCGAGCGCGGAGAGCGCCATCCGGCGTCCCAGAGGGATTCGCACAGTCATCACATCGCTTCAGTGGGGGGTCATGCACATGACATTGCAGCCGAGGGGGAGGTCGCGCGTGAGCGCCTCGGGCGCTTATTTCAGTACTTGATTTAAGGCAGGGTACGAGGGGCCGTCAAGAAGCTGGTATGGACCAAAGTTGACCAGATTCATGGCCGCCGCACATACATATGAACCCAGACCCTCCGCAACCGGGCGCCGGCGGCCGACCCAACGGTTGACTTGACCTGCACATGACCGACACTGTGTGTTCACACGAGGCCGCAGGGCCCTGTGGAAGGCTCCCGCTCAACCATGACGTCACGACCACTGCGGCGCCCGCCCCCACCCTGTGGCCGTGCGCCGTGACGGTCCCCGCCGGAGAGGACAGCTTCCCCATGTCCCGTCGCCAACGTCCCATCGGGCGCCTGCTGTTGGCCCTCGGTGCCGCCACCGCGGTGCTCGCCACCACCGCTGCCGCCGCACCGGCCGCCACGCCGTCCACGACCGTGATCTCCGCCTCGACCGCGGGCTCGGCGGGCGCCGTGGCCGCGCTCGACGACACGTACTACCAGAGCGCGCTCGGCAAGACCGGTCCCGCGCTGAAGTCGGCCCTGCACACGATCATCAGGAACCAGACGAAGATCTCGTACGCGCAGGTCTGGGACGCGCTCAAGAACACCGACCAGGATCCCGCGAACAGTTCGAATGTGATCCTGCTGTACAGCGGCCGGTCCCAGTCGAAGTCGAGCAACGGCGGCAACTCGGGCCAGTGGAACCGCGAGCACGTCTGGGCGCAGTCCCACGGCAACTTCGGCACCGCCACCGGACCCGGCACCGATCTCCACCATCTGCGCCCGGAGGACGTCGGCGTCAACTCCGTCCGCGGCAACAAGGACTTCGACCGGGGCGGCAGCGCGGTCTCCGGCGCGCCGGGCAACTACACGGACTCCGACTCCTACGAGCCGCGCAACGCGGTCAAGGGCGATGTCGCCCGGATGATCCTCTATATGGCCGTACGGTACGAGGGCGACGACTCCTGGCCCGACCTCGAACCCAACGAGCGTGTCAACAACGGCTCCACGCCCGTGATGGGGAAGCTGTCCGTGCTGAAGGCATGGAGCCTCCAGGACCCGCCGGACGCCTTCGAGAAGCGCCGCAACGAGGTCATATACAGCCAGTACCAGAACAACCGGAACCCGTTCATCGACCACCCCGAATGGGTCGAGGCCATCTGGTGAGCGCGGCGCGGCATGCCCGTACCTGATCACCGCCGGTGCCAGACTGTGCCGCGTTAACTCCAAGCGCCCCCACCGGGGAATGCTGGCCCGAGCCCCCGTGGACGCGCTTGTCCCGGGGGCTTCGGCTTGCCCGGGGCCGGCCATTCCGTTCCTGGACATGTGTCTATACTTCCTGGACACATGTCCATTCCTTGTCACGAGTACGGGGGCCCGCGCCATGCGGACAGTCGCGCACATCCTGGTCGGCCTGGTGGCCGTCTTCCATGTCTATGTCATGGTCCTGGAGATGTTCCTGTGGGAGCGCAAGCAAGGACGCGCGCTCTCCGGATTCGACGCCGAGCTGGCCCGTAGGACCGCGCCGCTCGCCGCCAACCAGGGCCTCTACAACGGCTTTCTGGCCGCCGGGCTGTTCTGGGGCCTGATCGCCGACGACCCGACCGGATACCGGGTCCAGATATTCTTTCTGATCTGTGTGGCCGTCGCCGGGGTGTACGGCGGGATCACCGCGAACCGGCGCATCCTGTTCGTCCAGGCGCTGCCCGGCGCGATCACTCTGGCCGCGGTCCTGGCGGCGGGATGACCGGAACACCGCCAGGCGCACCGCCACCGTCGGCTCCCGGAAAGGGTGCGGGCGATCCACGTACGGCCAGGACCCGGGCCAGACTGCGGCAGGCACTGCTCGACGAGTGTGCGGAACGGCCGCTCGAAGAGGTCGGTGTCGCCGCCCTGGTGCGCCGGGCCGGACTGGGCCGGGCCACGTTCTATCTGCACTACCAGGATCTCCAGGCGCTGGCCGTGGACGCCTGCGCGGAGGTGGTACGGGACGCCGTGGACGCCCTGCACGCCTGGCGAGGCGCTCCGGATCCACGCGTTCCGCCGCCGCCTCTCGTCCCGTTCTTCACCGCCCTCACCCCGCACGCCGCGCTCTACCGGACACTGCTGCGTCCGGGAGGCGGCGGCCCGCTGGGCGAGCTGCTCCACCGTGAGCTGCGCGAACGCAGCCGCGCCGAGCGGGCGCTGGCCGGCGCGCCCGCTCCGGAGCTGATCGCCTCCGCGGTGGCCGCCACCTTCACCGGAGTACTGGCGGACTGGCTGCACGGTCTGATCGAGGACTCTCCGGAGTCCATCGCGACCCGGGTCTGGCGGCTGCTGGTGGCGCTCCACCGGCTTCCCGTCGGCTGAGAAGGACCATGCCGTATCGAACATGCCGTATCCACGCTCCCGGCAGCCTGCGGCATATGCCAGAAGCATCGCCGCATCGAGTGTTGCCAAACGCCTTACGGGCCCGGGGCGCCTGTGCGAGAGTTCATAACAGTCCATTAGTTGGACCAGACAGTGCCGCGCCGTATCGGAGTACGAGATGCCGTCCCCTCTGTTCGCGGACCGTCCTGCCCCGCAGCCTCCCGAGCGGGGGACGGTGGAAGCGCTCATCAGCCAGACGCGTCAACTGCGTGGAGAGGTGGACGCCGTGCGCCGTGACACCGAGCCGGACGACGATGACGCGCTGTGGCGCTGGCAGCGGGCGCTCTGCGATCTGGCGGTCCATCAACTGGACGATCTGGGCGCGCACTTGGAGGAGCTGAAGGCCGGGCGGCCGGAGGGCTCCGGCTCGGCGGAACCGGCGCGGGAGCAGCACCGCGTTCCTCGCCACCGGCAAGGGATCCAGAACGGCGCCGGCGGCCTTTCGCCGGGCCGGGTCGGCAGCGCGGAGTGGGATCTGCTCACCGACGAAGTGAGCTGGTCGGACGAGCTGTTCGAGATCTTCGGCCGGACGTCGGAGAGCGGACCGCTGTCGCTGGACGAACTGCCCTCCCTGGTGTTCGCGGACGACCACACGCTGCTCACCGCGATGGTGACGGAGTGTCTGATCGACGGGAAGCCCATGGACGGCGAGTTCCGTATCGTCAGGCCCGACGGCCGGGTGCGTACGCTGCATATGACGGGCGAGCCGGTCGTCGACACCGACGGCTGCACCGCCTCCATGTGGGCGGTCCTGCGTGACATCAGCGAACTGCGCCGCAGCGAACGGGCGGTGCGCGACTCACGGGACTCGCTCCACCGCGAGCAGCACATCGCGCAGACCGAGCGTCGGCTCGTGGGCGAGTTGCAGGAGGCCGTTCTGCCGTCCTGGCGCGGCTCGTCACGGCTCGCCGCCCGTAACGGGTCCGCCGCGCCGGACGTCGCGGCGCTGGACGTGGCCGTACGCCATCTCCCGTCCGCGGCCGATCCGTTGACCGGCCGGAACTGGTACGACGCCCTTGAACTGCCCGACGGCGACACTCTGTTGACCGTCGGCGAGCTGACCGGCCAGGGCATGGCCGCCGCCTCCTCCATGGCGATGGCGCTGGGCGCGCTGCGCGGCATGGCCGTGGCGGGCATCGAGCCCGGCGCCCTGCTGGGCCATCTCAATCAGCTCCTCGACACCTCCGAGCAGCCCGCGCTGGGCAGTGTGCTCTGCTCCCGCTACAACCCGAGGACCCGGACGTTCGCCTGGGCACAGGCAGGACACCCCGCCCCGCTGCTGTTCCGCGACGGGACGGGGCGTGTACTGACTCCGCCGGACGGCGTGCTGCTCGGCGCGACCTCGGGAGCCGCGTACGAGCAGGCCGACATCCGGCTCCGGCCCGGAGATCTGCTGGTGCTGTACACCGACGGGCTGACGCGCGACGGTGACACCACCGGCACGGACCGGGACCGGCTCCTGGCGCTGGCGCCCCGGCTCGCCGGGACCCGTACCGCGCAGGAGTGTGCCAGGGCGGTCGTCGAGGAGTTCGGCGAGGCCGAACGCACGGACGGTGCCTGTGTGATGGCCGCCAGGGTCGGCGGCCCGGGTGGGACGACCGAGCTGTCCGAGGACGAAGACTGAGGCGCGCTGTACCGGAGGGGTGCGCTGTATCGGAGGCTGCTAGATGTCGGCGCTCCCGGCCTTCCTGGCGGGATTCTTGGGCAGGGCCAACTGGATCTCCTGACGCAGGTCCTCGATCTTCCCGTGGCCCGCGTACTGGCCTGTGAGCCGGTACATCTCCCGCAGCCGGTCCCAGGTGCGGTGCGACGAGGTCTCCCCCATCGACACCAGCGCGAGACGCGCGTACCGGTCCGCCTGCTCCGGATCGTCCGCGATGAAGCACGCGGACGCCAGCGAGATGTAGTCGAAGATCTTGGACCGCTGCCGGCCGCCGCCCCGTAGCTCCAGCGCCTTCTTGGCATGGCTCTGCGCCACGGTCGCCGCCGCCGGTTCGTGGTCGGCGAGCGTACGGAAGGCCAGCGCCTCCATCCCGTGCAGATCGGCCTCGTCGAACATCTGCATCCAGCAGGGCGGCGGCACATCGCCCTTGTCCGAGACGAAGAGTTCCTCCGCCTCGCCCAAGGTCCTGCGCATGGCCTGGCCACGGCCCATGGACGCCTGTGCCCAGGCCTCGATGGTGCGCAGCATGGCGCGTGTACGGGGCAGAGTCTCGCCGCCGGAGCCGGACTTGGCGAGCTTCATCAGATCGAGTGCCTCGTCGGGCCGGCCGAGATGGATCATCTGCCGGGCGGCTCTGGACAGGGCCTCACCGGCACGCGGCCGGTCGCCGCCCTCGCGTGCCGCGTGGGTGGCGATGACGAAGTACTTCTGGGCCGTGGGTTCGAGGCCGATGTCATGGGACATCCACCCGGCGAGTACGGCGAGGTTGGCGGCGACGCCCCACAGGCGCCGCTGGAGATGGTCGGGATGGCGGTAGGCGAGCATGCCGCCCACTTCGTTGAGCTGGCCCACCACCGCCTTGCGCTGGAGCCCGCCGCCGCGGGCGGCGTCCCAGGCGCGGAACACCTCCACGGAGTGCTCCAGCGCGTCGATCTCCTGCGACCCGATGGGGGCGGCCTCGTAACGGTCGAACCCGGCGGGGTCGGCGTGCAGGGGATCGTCGAGCCGGGGCGCGTCCGACGCGAGCGCGGGGTCGGAGTGCAGCCAGTCGTGCATGGCGCTGGTGAGTGCGGAGCCTGCGGTGAGCGCGGCACCCGCGCCGACCAAGCCTCGACGGTTGAGCATGAGGTCCATTCCCGTGAATTCGGTGAGGACCGCTGCCGTCCGGTCGGGCGCCCACGGCAGACCGTCGGGATTGTCGGTTTTCCCGGCGCTCCCGGCGTTCCGTCGTTTCCCCGCGCGCCCGTTCCGTACGAACCCGAGGTCCTCAATGGTCACGACACGACCGAGCCGCTCGGTGAACAGGGCCGCCAGCACTCTCGGCACGGGATCGCGCGGGGTCTCCCCCATGTCGATCCAGCGCCTCACCCGCGAGGTGTCGGTGGCCAGCTGAGGGTGGCCCATGGCCGCCGCCTGCCGGTTCACCATCCGCGCGAGTTCGCCCTTGGACCAGCCGGCCAGGCCGAACAGATCCGACAGACGGGTGTTGGATACTCCGCTCACGTCAAGCCCCCAGGTTCTCGGCTGACTTGACAGTAGCCCTCCGGCAGATGCATGGCGACTATTCGCCAGGCTTCGCCAGGGTGCGCCAGATGGTGTGCCACCCGCACTCGGGTGTCGGGTAGGAAAGCGCCACCCCGCCCCGGCGGCAGGACGTACTCCCCAGGGTGCCGAAGGGCCGCCGGGGCGGGACGGCGCACGCAACTCGTCGGCACACGAAGGGATCTGTATCGCCCATGTACACAGCATCGTCCTCCGTGTCCGCTCCGCCCCGGTCGCAGCGTACGGTCGTGCCCGGGAGCGGACCGTATCTCGACCCCACCCATGTCGGGCGGACTCGGATCAGGACGGGAGCCGTCACCCAACCGCTCAGCGGGAGACTCGACTTGTCCGGCCCTCAGGGCGCGCAGCTGCGGATGGCCATCGCGTCGGTGCACCGGATCTGTCCGGAGTTCAAACCGGTACAGGTACTGCGCCGCAGCGGCCGGTCCGTACTGCTCGTCGGAACCACCGGGCGCACCACCGCGGTCGCCAAGTGTTTACTGGACCACTCGCCGGTGTGGACCGAACGGTTCCGGCATGAAATAGCTGCCTACCGTTCCTTCGTACGGCACCGGCCACCGGTGCGGGTGCCCCGGCTCGTCGCCGCGGACCCGGACAACTGCGCGCTGGTGATCGAGCGGATGCCCGGCCGGGCCGCGGCGCTGGCCCGCCATCCGGTGGAGGCACCGCCGAGGGCCGATGTACGGGCCGCGCTCGGCGCGATCGCCCGGCTCAACACCTGGCGGCCACCGGCCGGACTCTTCGACGCGCCTCTCGACTACGCGTCACGGATCGCCCGTTACCACGAACTGGGTCTGTTCACGGACCGCGATCTGGGCGACCTCCAGAAGCTGCTGCACGGTCTGGCGGCCGGCCGGCAGGGGATGGGCCAGTTCTGCCACGGCGACGCCCTGCTCTCCAACATCCTGCTGTCACCGGCGGGCCCGGTGCTGGTCGACTGGGAGCACGCGGGCTGGTACCTGCCCGGATACGATCTGGCGACGCTGTGGGCGGTGCTCGGGGACGCTCCGGCGGCACGGCGCCAGATCAGCCAGCTCGCACAGGTCAGAGGTCCCGCCGAGCGGGACGCGTTCCTGGTCAATCTGATGCTCGTACTGACCCGGGAGATCCGGATGTACGAGACGGCGGTGCAGCGCGCGATGCACGAGGCGCCGGAGCCCAGCGCGGGCCCGTCGTCGTCCCCCTCCTCCTCGTCCGCCGCCGGAGCCTCCGCGGCCGGGCAGTGCGGTCCGGCCACCGGCGAGGAGCAGCGGCTGCTGCTGCGCCGGCTGCACGACGACTGCGCGATGGCGCGGCGTGCGGTGCGTGCCGCGGTCGGCACCCGCTGATCCGTTCCACCGACCGGAGGAAGAGAACCGCGTCGCGTGCCCCGTGCCGACACACGGGGTGCGTGGTGCGTCGATATGGCTCTCCCTGGGACGGCGCCGCTCCAGGGCGACCACCGCGCTCTGCGTTCGAGCCGTGAACCGGGCGCCGGACAGCGGGCCTTGTTCCTTCATTGGTTCACTCCACTGACGCGCCGCAGGCCGGAACACCACCGCTGCGAAACTCCAGGAAACCCGCGCTGACGTGGGAAATCGCCTCTGTGGCGGATGATTGACGGATCGTCCGGGAGCCGATACCTCTGTAGTCGGCCCCGCCCGGCAGACCCTCGCGTATCACCCGTCACTGGAGGCTGCGTTGCAAGGTTCCGTCCCCCCACATCCGAGATCCCGCCGTGGGCGTGCGCTGAGAGCGGGGGGCGCCGTGGCATCCGCCGCCCTGCTGCTGCCGCTGATCTCGGCCGCTCCCTCCGCCACCGCGGAACAGCCCGCCGCCGACGCGCTCCAGCGCGAGTTCGCCGCGGCCTCCGCGCAGTACCGGGTACCGCAGAGCGTGCTGCTCGGCGTCTCGTATCTCCAGTCGCGCTGGGACACGCACAGCGGGGCGCCCAGCGTCACCGGCGGCTACGGTCCGATGCATCTGACCGACGCCAGGGCCGCGATCGCCGGCGCGCGGCAGCACCACTCGGACGGCGCGGAGGACGCGCGCGGTGACACTTCCCGTCCGGCGCGGACGGTCAGGACCGTACGGACGGCCACGACGACAGCGCCGCCCAGGACATCCGAACTGCCCGCGCGGCTGCGCACCCTGGACCGCGCCGCCACTCTGACCGGACTGCCCGCCGAGGAGCTGCGGGAGAGCCCGGCCGCCAATATCCGCGGCGGCGCGGCGCTGCTGGCCGCGGCCCAGCGGGAGCTGGGCGAGCCGCTGAGCGGCGATCCCGCCGACTGGTACGGCGCGGTCGCCCGCTTCTCCGGAGCGGACGACTCGGCGACCGCCACGGCCTACGCGAACGATGTGTACGCGGTGATCAGAGGCGGTGAGCGGCATACGACGGACAGCGGCCAGCGGGTCGCGCTGCGCGCGGCCCCGAAGATCTCGCCGGACACCTCCCAGGCGGCGCGGCTCGGACTGCGTACGGTCCCGGCGGACGAGGCGGAGTGCCCGCGCACGGTCGCCTGTGAGTGGCTGCCCGCGGCGTACGCGGAGTTCGGCGACAAGGACTACGGCAACCACGACAAGGCCGACCGGCCCGCGTCCCAGTCGATCGACTACATCGTCATCCATGACACCGAGGGCTCCTGGGACACCACGCTCAAGCTCATCAAGGACCCGGACTATGTGTCCTGGAACTACACACTGCGCTCGTCCGACGGTCATATCGCCCAGCATGTGGCGACCAAGGATGTGGCCTGGCACGCCGGCAACTGGTACATCAACGCCAAGTCGGTGGGTCTGGAGCACGAGGGCTTTCTCGCCTCGCCTGACGCCTGGTACACGGAGTCGATGTACCGCACCTCGGCGCGGCTGGTGAGATATCTGGCGGAGAGGTTCGACGTCCCGCTGAACCGGCAGCACATCCTGGGCCATGACACCGTGCCGGGCACGACCACCGCGCTGATCCCCGATATGCACACGGATCCGGGCCCCTACTGGGACTGGGCGCACTACTTCCGGCTGCTGGGCAAGCCGTTCGAGGCGACCGCGGGTGCGAACGCCGATGTGGTGACGATCCGGCCCGACTACGCGTCGAACAAGCCGGTGTACACAGGATGCGAGCAGCCGGGCCAGGTCTGTGCCCCGCACGGCTCGGGCGCCGTACGGCTGCACACCGCGCCGCAGGAGACCGCTCCGCTGGTGAAGGACATCGGACTGCGCCCGGGCGGCGAGGACACCACGACAGACGTCAATGACCTGGGGGCCCGTGCCACGACCGGCCAGCAGTACGCGGTCGCCGGGCGCCAGGGCGACTGGACGGCGATCTGGTATCTCGGCCAGAAGGCCTGGTTCCACAATCCGCGGACACGGCCGACGGCGGTGGGCGCCAAGGCCTCGCTGCTGACGCCGAAGGCCGGAGTGGCCGAGGTGCCGGTGTACGGGCGGGCCTATCCGGAGGCCTCTGCGTATCCGGCGGAGGTGCCGGTCCAGACCGTCTCCGCGCTGCCGTACAAGGTGCTCGCCGGTCAGCGGTATGTCGTGGGTGACAGCGCGCCGGGCGAGTACTACTACGCGCCGACGTTCGACACCGCCGGGCACCGGGTGGTGCGCGGCCAGGAGAGGTACTACGAGATCCAGTACGGGCACCGGGTCGGCTATGTGAAGGCGTCCGATGTCGAGGTGCTGCCCGTGCGCCGCTGACCAACGGCGCACGGCGCACGGCTCGCGCCGCCCGGCGTACGGGACGCGGCGTACAGGATGCGGAACACGGCGGGTGTCATCGGCCACGGAGGGGCCTGTGACGCCCGCCGTCCGTGCGTTCGCTTCCTGGTGCTTCCGGGTGCTTCCGGCTGTCAGAAGCGCAGGACGGCGGCGATCCTGTCGTGGGCGGCGAGCGTACCGTCCGGCAGGAACACCACGTCGGCTCCGCCGTCCAGCGCCGTCTCCACCAGTTCGTCCACGATGTCGTCCCGTACGTCGTTGTGCCCGGCGGCCACAGATGCGGGCGCGTCGTCCAAGGGCACGAGATGGCCGTCGTGGACCCGGACCGTACGGCGGTAGTGCTCTTCGAGCGCGACCAGCTCGGCCCGCTTCTCGCGCACCGACTCCCAGACCTCGTCGAGTCCCGCGGCGAAGGTGCGCCGTCCCTTCGCCTCGTCCAGCCGTGTCAGCACCTCCTCCTTCTCGCGCCGCGCGTACTCCTCGATCACCGGCTGGAGTTCCTTGAGCAGCACCGGCGCGGGCCCGTCCACCAGACCGCCCTTGACCAGCCTGCCGACGGCCGAGCGGGTGGCGTTGCCCGCCTCCTCCAGCAGGGCGAGCGCGGGCGCGAGGCCGACCAGATGCAGCGGTCGCGGCCTGCGGGCCAGGACCGCGCCCACGGCGTCGTCCACGGACCGCAGGAACTTGCGGGTCTCCTCGTCGGTGAAGGTGCTCGGCGTGTCGCCGATCCGCTCCTCCCGTTCGACGTCCCAGCTCTCCTCGGGCGCCGCCATGGGAAATCCGTCCGCGCGGTGTTCGCGCAGCGACTCACCGGAGCCGCTCCAGAGCGTCGCGCGGTCGGCAGCGACTCCGAGCACCCAGTACGGGCGTGACTGCGCGGTGGCGGCCACCAGATTCCGGGTGAGATAGCTGTCGCTGAGGACGACACGCTCGGGCACCTCACGCGGCAGATACCAGATCCGGTGCTCCTGGCCATCGGCGAGGAGCAGCAGCCCGTCGAGCGTATGGCTCAGATCGACCTCGGCGAGGGCCCGGTCGAGCTGTGCCCTGAGCGCGACACGTGCCCGCTTGTCCACGTCCGGGTCGGCCTCCAGGCGGTGTCCTGCCTCGGCGAGGAGATTGCGCAGCCGTACGGCGTCCGCCTCGGCGCGGGGATCGCGGCGGTTGGTGGGCATCGTGAGGGACACAGCCGGGTACGGGCGCGGGCGGCGCAGCTCGCGCAGGACCTCCGGCGTCAGACCGTTGCTGCCGTTGTTGACGTTATTACCCATGCTGACCCTTCGCTCGACGAAGCTCCGGCAGCGGGCGGACAGCCACGTGCCGGCGGGCCCCTGGCGTATTTCCATCGTGCGGGATACCGGCCGGTATCGCGCGAGGTGTGAGCCGAGGTTTCGGGCCGGGCCCGTAGTACAGCGCATGGCCCCGTACAGGGCATGGCCCCGTCCGGCGGTGTGCCGGACGGGACCATGGGACCCGTGGCGCCTGGGACAGAGGCGCCACGGGGGCAGTGGGACACCGGGCACTGGGCCCAGGGCTCGTCAGGCTCCCCGGAAGACGTAGGTCTTGCCGGCGATGGCCCGGAAGGTGCGTTCGCCGCCCGCGAGCACGGTGCTGCGCAGCGTCAGCTCCGTCGTACGGCTCGCTCGCAGGGTGATCCTGGTCGCCCGGCCGCCGGACCACTCGATGTCGAGCGTCGCGCCGCCGCGCGCCCGCAGTCCCTTCACCCGGCCGTCGGGCCAGGAGGCGGGCAGGGCGGGCAGCACCTCGATCGGTCCGTGCTGGCTCTGCACCAGCATCTCGGCGATACCGGACGTGGCACCGAAGTTGCCGTCGATCTGGAACGGCGGGTGCGTGTCCCAGAGGTTGGGCAGGGTGGAGCTCTTGAGCTGCTCGGAGAGCATCTTGTGGGCGTGGTCGCCGTCGAGCAGCCGCGCCCAGAAGTTGATCTTCCATGCCTTGCTCCAGCCGGTGCCGCCGTCGCCGCGCGCGGTCAGCGAGACCTTGGCGGCCTCCGCCCACTCGCTGCCCGCCTCGATCTGCCGGCCCGGGTGCAGGGCGTAGAGATGCGAGACATGGCGGTGGTCGTCCGTCCGGCCGTCGAGGTCGGTCTTCCACTCCTGGAGCTGGCCCCAGGAGCCGATACGCAGCCCTGGGTCGAGCTGTCCGAGGGCGGTCTCCAGCCGGGTGCGGAAGGCGCGGGAGTCGCCCAGCGTCCGGGCGGCCTCCAGGGTGTTGGTGAACAGATCGAAGACGATCTGCTGCGACATCGCCGCGCCCACCGTGAAGTCGCCGTGCTCCGGCGAGTAACTGGGCGTGACGACGAGCGTGCCGTCCCGTGGGTCGGTGCGGAGATTGGCGAGCCAGAACTCCGCCGCTTCCTTCATCACCGGATAGGCGGTGGCGCGCAGATAGCTGGTGGATCCGTTGAAGCGGTAGTGGTCGTAGAGCTGCTGAGTGAGCCAGGCGGCGGCCTCCGGGAACCAGAAGGAGGTGGCCCAGTTGTGGACTCCGGTGAAGCCGTACGGGTTGGTCTCGTTCTGTACGACCCAGCCGTCCGAGCCGAAGATCTCCCGCGCGCTCACCCGGCCGGGAGCCCGCATCGACTCGACATAGCGGTCGTAGGGAACGGTGGTCTCGGCGAGATTGGTGACCTCGGCGAGCCAGTAGTTCATCTGGAGGTTGATATTGACGTGGTAGTCCGCCGACCAGGGCGGATTGGTGACGTTGTTCCAGACGCCCTGGAGGTTCGCGGGCAGCGAGCCTGCGCGCGAGGAGGCGATGAGCAGATAGCGGCCGTACTGGAAGAAGAGCGCTTCGAGTGCCCGGTCGGCGGCGCCGGCGCCTCCGGTGTAGCCCGTCAGCAACTGGTCGGTGGGCAGCTCCGGGAGCTGCTGGCCGATGTCGAGCGAGACCCGGTCGAAGAGCGCGCGGTGGTCGTTCACATGGTCGGTGCGCAGCGCGGAGTACGAGCGGCGGGCGGCGGCGTCGACCGCCTTGGTGACGGCCGTGTGCGGGTCGGCGCCACGGTAGCGCGGATAGGTGTCGGCGTAGTCGGTGCCTGCGGCGAGCACGAACCACGCGCTGTCGGCGCCGCTGACGGTGAGAGTGCCGTCCGTGCCCGCGGTGACCCGGCCGCCGTCCGTACGTACCCGGATCTGGGTCTCGAACCGCAGCCCGTTGTCCTGGAGCGCGCCTCGTACGGTGAGCCGGTCACCGCTCGCGGTGGCGGTGAAGTCCTCGCGGGGCGAGGTGTAGCGCAGGGTGAAGCCGATCTTTCCCGGCTCGTCGGCGGAGAACCGGCCCGCGATCACCTTGCCCGGGAAGGAGGCGAAGAACTCCCTTGTATACGTGGTGCCTTCATGGATGTACGAGACGGCCGCGAGGGCGGTGCCGAGGTCGAGCGAGCGTCGGTACGAGGCGTCGGGAGCCGTCGGCGCGCCGGGAACGGCCAGCTCCAGTTCGCCGAGGACCTGATAGGCGCCGAAGCCGTGCTTGGGCTGGCCAAGTTCGGCGGCGACCGTCTCCGGAGTCAGTTTGCCCTCGGTGTCCAGGCGCTCCTGTACGGAGGCGAGTGCGCCGGGCCGGGGCTCGGTCCAGTTGCCGTGGTCGTATCCGCCCTCGGCTCCGGGACCACCGGTCCACAGTGTCTTCTCGTTGAGTGTGAGCCGCTCGGTGGCGAGCGTGCCGAAGACACTCGCGCCGAGCGCTCCGCTCCCGATGGGCAGCGATTCCCGCTCCCAGTCGGCGGCGGGCTTCTGATACCACAGCGTCAATTCATCGGATGTGTCATGGCCGGTTGCGGCGGCAGACGGGACCGGGGCTCCCAGTGTCAAGGCGCCGGTTACCCCAATTGCGGACTTGATCGTGGTTCTACGGCTGATCCCAGGCGTCATGGCCCGGACGTTAAAGGTCCGATGACAGAATTGGCAATACGCAAGACAAATTCAGTTCACAGGGCAGCACGAGAAGGGCGGCACGGCCCCCGGTCCGGGGTCCGTGCCGCCCTGAGTCCGCCGGCCGACTCAGCCCTGCTGGAACAGCTCCGCGGGCAGCGGCTTCAGCAGCGCGTAGAGATCGTCCGTGATCGGCCGGTCCCAGCTCGCGATGGTGACCAGGACATGGTCACTGCGATCGAACTGCACACAGGAGATCCGGCTCTCGGAGAGCTTGAGACGGCGGACGATCAGCAGATTGTCGCCCTGCATCACCGGGATGTCCTCGCTGCCGACGACCTCGACCGGCTCCTCGTTCTCCAGTGCCAGCAGAAGCTGTGCCACCTCGAACGGGATCTGTCCGTCCACCAGTTCGCGGGCCGGTGAGCCCTCGGGCAGATTTCCGATGATCATCGCGGGGCCACGGCCGCCGAAGAGGTCGTACCGGAGGAAGACACCCTGGCAACTGCCGTCGGGAGCGGGCAGCAGACCGGCGCCCAGGTTTCCGGGCCAGTCACCCGGGTCCATGGCCAGGACGTCGAAGTCCGGGCCCGCGGGTGTGGCGGCGCTGCGGCGGCGGAGGAAGGACATCCCACCATGGTACGTGTTCGCGCCACTACTCAGGAGCCACGTGAGCCCTTTCACGGAGGCACGCGGAAGCTCCCTCGGGCGTCTGCCGTCGGTTCGCCGGAGCCAGGTTTCCGTCAGGTTTCCCGGACGTCGATACAGGTGAGGTGGATGAGGCGGACGGTACGGGTGTGACGATCGCGAGCCCCTGGGCGGAACCGGAGACATCCGGCCGTCAGCCATGGGCGAACGCGCCGACCACGCACAGACCATGTACCGGCTCTCCGTCGTACTCGGCTCAATCACCGCCCTACGGTGGAGAGTCGGGGACGGGAGGCGTGAAAGCCCTCTGTCCCCCGGAGGCCGGCCGGCTCCCCGGGGTGTCCCGCGCCGCGCGGCGGCCCGCGCGCGGTCAGGTCACGCGGTCATGTCAGGTGAGGTCGAACTCCCCCTCACGCGCGTTGATCACAAAGGCCCGCCACTCGGCCGGGCTGAAGATCAGCGACGGGCTCTCGGGCCGCCCGCTGTTGCGCATGGCGATAAAGCCCTCGACGAAGGCGATCTGGACGTCACCCGTGCCTTGGCTGCTCGACTGCCAGTCCGCGTTGCTCAGATCGAGCTCCGGCTTGTCCCACCCCGAAAGCGGCTTGTGGGTGGTGATGCTCTCGGCCACGTCCTGCTCCTCCCGCTGCGTCGTCCCGGGCCAGCCTATCGATCGCCGTCGGTCCTCGACAGGCCACGGCCGAAGGACGCGGGAGCCCGGAAGTCATGGCGGTTCATGGCCGGGAGTCATGGACTGATGGCGTCATGGGCTGATGGCCAGAAAGACGAACGCGGTGAAGATGCCCAGATGGACTCCGCCCTGGAGCAGTGTGGCGCGTCCCGGTGCGACGGTCAGCGCGCCCACCACCACGGTCAGCGCGAGCAGCACCATATGCGTGGCGTCCAGTCCGAGGACCAGCGGTCCGCTCAGCCAGACGGTGGCGAGCGCGATGGCCGGGATTGTCAGCCCGATGCTCGCTATCGCGGAGCCGAGCGCGAGATTGAGACTTGTCTGCACCCGCTCGCGGCGGGCCGCGCGTACGGCGGCGAGAGTCTCCGGCAGCAGCACGAGCAGGGCGATCACCACACCGACCACCGACTGAGGCAGCCCGGCCGACTCCACTCCCGACTCGATGGTGGGCGAGACCGCCTTCGCATCACCGACGACGGCGATCAGCGCCACCACGAGCAGCACCAGACTGACTCCGGCCGCCCGGCGGCTGGGCAGCGGAGCGTACGACTCCTCCTCCCTCCTTACCTCACCGTCCTGGGTGACGGGCAGGAAGTAGTCGCGGTGGCGCACCGTCTGTACGGCGACGAACAGCCCGTACAGGATCAGCGAGGCGACGGCGGCGAAGCCGAGCTGCGCCGACGAGAACTGGCGCCCTGGCCGGCTGGTGGTGAAGGTGGGAAGCACCAGGGTGAGGGTGGCCAAGGTCGCGACGGTGGCCAGCGCGGCGCCCGTGCCCTCGGGATTGAACACGGCGATCCTGCTGCGGAGCGCACCGACCAGCAGACAGAGTCCGAGGATGCCGTTGCAGGTGATCATGACGGCGGCGAAGACGGTGTCCCGGGCGAGCGTGGCCGACTTGGCGCCGCCGTCGACCATCAGAGTGACGATCAGCGCGACTTCGATGACGGTGACGGCGACGGCAAGTACGAGTGAGCCGAACGGTTCCCCGACCCGGTAGGCGACGACCTCGGCGTGGTGCACGGCCGCGAGCACCGCGCTCGCGAGACAGAGGGCGACCAGGGCGACCGCGAAGCCGGGCAGGGAGCGTCCCCAGCTCAGTACGAGGGCGACCACCGCGAGCAGCGGCACCACCACGGTCCACCGGGACATCAGTGACCTGATGGTGTCGCTCGTCGTCATGCGCCTCACGCTGCCAGAACCACCGGAGGTACGCGCGGTGGGCTGCGCCGGACGGCGTCCGTGGACCGCTTCCGGTGATGCGGTGTCAGTTCGGGCGTGATATCGGGCCCGGCGTGGTGTCGAGGCCGTTGTCCACAGGGCAGCGGGGAAGGGTTGACAGCGCACAGGTCCCGCAAGAAAGTTTCAGGAGTCGATCGAGATCCCGAAAGATACTTTCAGGGGAGGGCTTCCTGATGACACAGGACGGTACGGGCGACGGGATCAGCCGGCGCGGGCTGGGCGGCGGAGTGCTGGCGCTGGGCGGCGCGCTCGCGCTGGCGCCGATCCCGTTCGCCGAGAGCGTGGCCCGCGCGGCGACGGCCGGATCGGGCGGCGGCGCCGGTGCCACGGGCGGTACGGGCGGTAGGGGCCACGGGCCCGGCTCCGGGCGCAGGACGCTGCGGCGCGGCTCGGCCGAGCGGGCCGGTCTGCTCGCCGACGAGCTGGAGCGGCTGGTCGCCGACGCGATGGCCTTCCTGGGCCCGTCGCCCGTCCATCCGTGGTACGCGGGCGCCGTGCTGCTCGCGGGCCGTGGCGGGACGGTGGCCCTGCACCGCCCGATCGGCAAGGCCGTACGGTACGCGGCGTACGACGAGAAGACCGGCACCGGAGTCGAGCTCCCGGCCGAGCGGCAGATCCCGATGGCCGAGGACACCGTCTTCGATCTCGCCTCCGTCTCCAAGCTGTTCACCTCGATCCTCGCGGTCCAGCAGATCGAGCGCGGCGCGCTGGAGCTGGAGGAGCGAGTCGCCGCGTATCTGCCGGAGTTCGGACGGGCGGGCAAGGAGGACATCACGGTGCGTCAGCTGCTGACGCACACCTCCGGCTTCCGCGCCTGGGTCCCGCTCTATACGGCGCCCACGTACGAGGGCAAGCTGGAGCTGCTCTGGAACGAGGCGCCGCTCAATCCGCCCGGCACGGTCTATCTCTACTCGGACCTCAATCTGATCTCGCTCCAGCTCATCCTGGAGCGGATCGGCGGGCAGCGGCTGGACACCCTGCTCCGCGACGAGATCACCGGTCCGCTCGGGATGCACCGTACGCGCTACAACCCGCCCGCCTCCTGGAAGCCGAAGATCGCCGCCACGGAGGACGCGCGGCGGCCGTGGTCCGGGCTGGACCGCGGAATGGTGTGGGGCGAGGTGCACGACGAGAACGCGTACAGCCTCGGCGGGGTCGCGGGCCACGCCGGTGTCTTCTCCTGTGCCTGGGACCTGGCGGTCCTCGCCCGGGCGCTGCTCAACGGCGGCGCCTACGGCCGGGCGAGGATCCTGCGCCCGGAGTCCGTGGAGCTGATGTTCACCGACTTCAACTCCGGCTTCCCCGGCGATGCCCACGGTCTGGGCTTCGAGCTGTACCAGCACTGGTACATGGGCGCCATGGCCACTCCGAGCACGGCGGGCCACACCGGGTTCACCGGCACGAGTCTCGTTCTCGACCCGACGACCGACTCGTTCCTGATCGTCCTCGGCAACTCCGTCCATCCCGTGCGAAGCTGGCGCTCCGGGAGCGCGCCGCGTGTCGCGACCGCCGACCGGATGGCCCGTGCCGTCGCGGTCCGGCCGGAGAGAGGCCGTACGGCCTGGTTCTCGGGCATGGCGAACGCCACGACGGCCACGCTGTCCCTGCCTCCGCTCACACTCGCACCGGAGTCCGGGCATGGACGGCTGCGCTGCTCGCTGTGGTGGGACACCGAGCCCGGCTCCGACGCGCTGTTCCTGGAGGCGTCGGCGGACAGCGGCGCGAGCTGGCGGCCGGTGCCCTTCACGACCGTACGGGCCGGGCAGGAGCCGCTGGCCCATCCCACCGGCTCCGCCACGGGCTGGTCGGGCCGCGTCTGGCACCGGCTGAGCGCCGATCTCGCGGCCTGGCGCGGTACAGAGGTGAGGCTGCGCTGGCGGTACACGACGGACCGGCTGTATGTCGGACGAGGCGCGTATGTGGACGGACTGCGGGTCGAGGACGGCGGCCGTACGGTCTTCGATGACACACGGCGGGAGGACGCGGCCCGTATCGACGCGGTCGGCTGGGTGGCGTCCAAAAACTAGGCCGGGCCCCGGCCGTACCCCGCCCGGGCCCCGTGGCCTTCCGTGCTCACCGGCCCAGGGCCGCCATCGCAGCGTTGTGGCCGGGCACTCCGCTCACGCCGCCGCCTCGGACGGCGCCCGCGCCGCACAGCAGTACATTCGCGTGCGCCGTCTCCACGCCCCAGCGCCCGGTCTCCTCGGTGGCGTACGGGAAGGCCAGATCCCGGTGGAAGATATGGCCGCCCGGCAGCCGCAGTTCACGTTCGAGGTCGAGCGGAGTCTTCACCTCGATACAAGGTCGGCCGTTCTCGTCCACCGCGAGACAGTCGGCGATCGGCTCCGCGAGCCGTTGGTCGAGCTGGGCCAGAGTGGCGGCGAGCAGCTCCGCGCGTACGGCGTCGTTGTCCGCGGCGAACAGCCGCGCGGGAGTGTGCAGTCCGAACAGAGTAAGTGTCTGATAGCCCTCGGCGGCGAGTCCGGGACCGAGGATCGACGGGTCGGTGAGGGAGTGGCAGTAGATCTCGGACGGCGGCGCACTCGGCAGCCGGCCGCCCGCCGCCTCCTGGTACGCCGTGGCCAACTGCTCGTATCCCTCGGCGATATGGAAGGTACCGGCGAAGGCCTCACGCGGATCGACGGACCGGTCGCGCAGCCTCGGCAGCCGGCGCAGCAGCATATTGACCTTGAACTGGGCGCCTTCGGCGGCGGCGGGCGGTTCCTCGCCGAGAAGAGCGGCGAGGGCCTGAGGCGAGGCGTTCACCAGGACCTGACGGGCCGTCACCGTACCGTCGCTCTCGCCGGAGCGGAAGGAGACCTCGGCGGCGGTCCCGTCGGTGACGATCCCGGTCGCCTCGTGCCCGGTGACGATCTCGGCTCCGGCGGACCGCGCGGCGTCCGCCAGCGCGTCGGTGAGCGCGCCCATCCCGCCCACCGGTACGTCCCAGTCGCCGGTGCCGCCGCCGATCACGTGGTAGAGGAAGCAGCGGTTCTGGACGAGTGACGGGTCGTGGGCATCGGCGAAGGTGCCGATCAGGGCGTCGGTGAGCACCACTCCCCGGACCAGATCGTGGTGGAACCGCTCCTCGACGGCGGCACCGATCGGCTCCTCGAAGAGCGTCCGCCAGGCGGTCGTGTCATCGACGCGCGCACGCAGTTCCTCGCGGGTGGGCAGCGGCTCGGTGAGAGTCGGGAAGATCCGCTCGGCGACCCGTCCCGTCATCCCGTAGAACTCCCGCCAGGCCGCATACTCCGTCTCGCCACCGGTCAGCGCGGCGAAGGAGGCACGGGTGCGTCCCTCGCCGACCAGCAGTCCGCCCTCGCCCAGCGGCGTGTACGAGGAAACGGTCCGCTTGCGCACGGTGAAGCGCAGACCCAGCTCCCGCACGATCTTCTCCGGCAGCAGGGAGACCAGATACGAGTAGCGGGAGAGCCGGGCGTCCACACCGGCGAAGGGACGGCTGGAGACGGCCGCCCCTCCGGTGGTGCCGAGCCGCTCCAGTACGAGGACGGAGCGCCCGGCGCGGGCGAGATAGGCGGCGGCGACCAGACCGTTGTGGCCGCCGCCGACGATGACGGCGTCGTACGAGACATGTGCGGGCATGGCTCTTGGTAACACGCGGATGATCTCGGGGCCAGAGGTACGGGAGGTGCCGGTACGGGCTCGGCGAGGCCGCAGGCGCGCGGACGGCCTCAGGTCCCGTCCCGTACGCGTCGGAAGGTCCCGTACCTGTCAGGAGGTCCCTTACGTGCCGGGCGGAGCGCCGCCGCCCGCTCAGCGGTTCCGGCCGCCGTGGCCCTGGCGCAGCGCCGCCACCTGTCGGTACAGCTCCACCGCCTCCGCTCCTCTGCCGAGCTGTTCCAGACAGTGCGCCTCGTCGTTGCGGCTGGCCAGGGCGTCCGGATGGGCGGGGCCCAGCACCCGGTCACGGGTCTCGGCGACCTGGCGGTAGACGGCCAGGGCCTCGCCCCAGCGGCCCAGCCAGCCCAGACCGACGGCGATCTCCCGGCGGCTGACGAGTGTGTCGGGATGGTCGGGCCCGAGGACCCGTTCGCGGAGCGCGCAGACATCACGGGACTCCGCGAGCGCCTCCGCCCAGCGGGCGAGCCTGCCGAGATTGACGCCGAGGCCGTGCCGTGCCCGGAGAGTCTCCGGATGCTGCGGGCCATGGACCCGGGTACGGTCGGCGACCAGCGCGCGGTACAGCTCCAGCGCCTCCGCGCTGCGGCCGAGCCGTCCCAGGCTGATACCGACCTCGTAGCGGGCGGCGAGGCTGTCGGGATGGTCGGGCCCGAGCGCGTGGGCACGGGCCGCCGCGACCTCGTGGTATGCGCTCAGCGCCTCCGGCCAGCGGCCCAGCAGGCCGAGTGTGTAGGCCACTTCGTACTGGGTGACCAGAGTGTCGGGATGGTGGGCGCCGAGCACCCGGGAGCGGGCGGCGGCGACCTCGCGGGCCAGCCGGTAGGCGTCCTCCAGCCGGCCGAGCCGGCTGAGGTTGTACGCCAGGTTGTGGCGGCAGCGCAGGGTGTCCGGATGGTCGGGGCCCATGGTGCGCTCACGGGAGGCGAGGACCGCCGCGAACACCTGGTGGGCCTCGAAGTGCCGGCCGAGCTGTCCCAGGACGTACGCCATCTCCTGGCGGGCGGTGAGCGTGTCCGGATGGTCGGGGCCGAGCGCGCGCTCGCGTCCCTCCACGACCCGGGTGAACTCACGCAGCGCGTCGGCCGTCCGCCCGGTCCTGCTGAGCGTGAAGCCGACTTCGTACCGGCTGCCGAGGGTGTCCGGATGGTCGGGGCCGAGGGCGTGCTCACGTTCGGCCACGACCGCGCGGTGCACCTCGCCCGCCTCCTCCCAGCGGCCCAGCCGGCCCAGGCTCAGACCGGCGTTGTGCCGGCTGGCGAGGACGGCGAGCTGCTCGGGCGAGGGAGTGGGCCGCGCCCGGTGCGGATACATCCCGGTGGCGAGACGCGGATCGGCGGGCGCGGTCCACTCGCCGGTCAGCCCGGCGGTGTGGTCGGGCGGAGTGGGCCGCAGGACGGACACACCGGTCGCCTTGTGCCCGGTGGTCATCCCCCGGGTCCAGGACGGTAGCCGGTCCTCGTCCGGCAGCGGCGCCGGGCGGCCGGGAAAGGGCGGCGCGGGACCTGGATCCGCTCCGGTCGGCACCGGGCGGCCGTGCTGGGAATCAGGGCCGAGGGCCAAGCGGGCGCCGCTGATCCGGCGGCGCAGATCGCCCGCGTCCGAGGGCCGTTCCTCGGGCGTCTTGGCCAGCAGGTCGAGCACGATCCGGTCGAAGAAGCCGGGCAGATCCGCGCGGTGCCCGCTGGGCGGCCGAGGGATCGTGTCACGGTGGCCGACCAGCACCGCCCAGGCGTCGTCCAGATCGAACGGCGGCGCGCCGGTGGCGATCTCGTACAGCACACATCCCAGCGAGTACAGATCGCTGCGGTGGTCGACATGGCCGCCGCCGATCTGCTCGGGCGACATGTAGTGCGGAGTGCCCATGGCGATGCCCGTCCCGGTGAGCCGGGAGGTGAAACCGATGTCATGGCCGAGGCGCGCGATGCCGAAGTCGCAGATCTTCACCGTGCCGTCGGTGAGCCGCATGATGTTGGCGGGCTTCAAGTCGCGGTGGATGATGCCCTGTTCATGGGTGTAGGCGAGGGCGTCCGCGATCTGCTCGGCTATGTCGACGAGATCGGGCACCGGGAGCGGGCGCTGCTGGTTGTCCTCCAGGAGCTGGCTGAGGTTGCGCCCTTCGAGCAGCTCCATGACGAGATAGAGGACTCCGTCGTACTCGCCGAAGTCATGGACGACCGTGACGCCACGGTGCTGGAGCGCGGCGGCGACCCGCGCCTCACGGCGGAACCGCTCCCGCATGACACGCGTGAACGACGAGTCCTGCTGCGGCCCCAGCGGCTTGAGGCACTTGACCGCGACCTGCCGGCCGAGCGACTCGTCGCGCGCCCGCCACACCTCGCCCATCCCGCCGCGCCCGATCAGATCGAGCAGCCGGTAGCGGCCCTGGATCAGCCTGGTGTCCGCCATCGCGTGCTGTCGCCCCCGTCACCTCGCTGCGCCCTCCCCGGCCCGTCCAGTATGGCCGCCCGGCCCTGGAGTGTGTACGGGCTGGGCCGGGTGTCGGGACCGAGCCTCGCCGTCGCCCGGAGGATGTGCTTCGGCGGAAGCTGCCAGCGCACCCGCGCCGGGATCCGCCGAAGCAGCTTCCCGGCGGCGGTGAGCCGGTGGGTGACGGCCTCCGGTGAGGGAGCCGCTCTGCCGTAGAGCGCGTGGGCGAACGGCGGCAGGGCCTGGTAGGCGAGCGAGGCCACCCGGCGCCAGAGCAGTTCACGGGCCGGGACCAGCAGCGGGTGGGCCGGTGGCCGGCGCAGGAAGTCGTCCACCTCCCGCGCCTCGGGACCGCACTCCAGCTCGGGCAGGACCTCGGCGAAGTAGCCGGCCAGCTCGGCGGTGGTGCCGGGCACCTGGTCCGGGTCGAGACCGACCAGCCGGGCGCCCACCCGGTGTTCGGCCACATAGCGGTCGGCCTGCGCGTCGCTGAGGACGATGCCGGAGCGGCGCAGGACATGGAGGTACGAGTCGGCCTCGGCGCAGTGCACCCAGAGCAGCAGCGCCGGTTCGTCGACGCCGTAGCGCTCTCCCGTGACGGGATCGGTGGCCGTGAGGAGCCGGTGGATACGGCGGACCCGGGCGCCCGCCCGCTCGGCGGCCTCGGTGGTGCCGTAGCTGATGGTGCCCACGAAGTGGGCCGTACGCCGCAGCCGCCCCCAGGCGTCCTTTCTGAAGTCGCTGTTCTGGATGACGCCACGGACGGCGCGTGGGTGCAGTGCCTGGAGATAGAGGGCGCGGATTCCGGCGATCCACATCATCGGGTCGCTGTGGAGCTGCCAGGTGATGGAGCCGGGCCCGAAGAGCCCGGGATCGGCAGCCCGCTCGCGGGACGGGCCGCCGGACTCGCCGCCGCCACCGGACTCGCCGCCGCCTCGGGAGTCCTGTCCACCTCGGGAGTCCCGTTCACCGCGGGAGTCCCGTTCACCGCGGGCATCCTGCTCGCTCCGGGGATCCGTCCCACCCATGTCCGTCCTCCCCGCCGATACCTGCTCCGGGTGCCCGCTCCGGCCGTCCCGCCACCGGGCGGAGTACGGCCAGGCTAACCCGGTGAGCGCACCGGACTCCCGGCCCTCACCGGACGCGCGCGCACGCGTCCGGCGTAGCACGATGGCTGCATGATGCTGGCACCGCTCGCCCGTGTCTCCCGGGAGGTCGCGCAGACCTCGGCGCGGTCCCGGAAGATCTCCCTGCTGGCCGGAGTGTTCCGTACAGCGGGGCCCGAGGACGTGCCCGTCGTCATCCCGTATCTGGCCGGGCGGCTGCCTCAGGGCCGTATCGGCGTCGGCTGGAACGCCCTCAAGGACCCACCGCCGCCCGCGGACCGGGCCACCCTGACCGTGCATGAGGTCAATGACACCTTCACCGCTCTCGCCGCGGTCGCGGGCCCGGGCTCACAGGGCGAGCGGCGACGGCTGGTCCAAGAGTTGCTGGCGGCGGCCACCGAGGACGAGCAGCGCTTCCTCGTCGGGCTGATCTCCGGTGAGCTGCGGCAGGGAGCGCTGGACGCCGTCGCGGTCGAGGCGCTCGCGGAGACCTCGGGCGCCGGCGCCGCCGTGGTGCGGCGGGCGGTGATGCTGGCGGGCTCGCTGCAACAGGTGGCGCAGCGGCTGCTGGCCGAAGGACCGCATGTGCTGGAGGAGTTCCTGCTGACCGTGGGCCGGCCCGTCCTGCCGATGCTCGCGCAGAGCGCCGGAAGCGTCACGGAGGCGGTCGGCCGGCTCGGCACCTGCGCCGTCGAGGAGAAGCTGGACGGGATCCGGGTACAGGTGCACCGCGACGGACCGACCGTACGGATCTTCACCCGCACGCTGGACGACATCACGGACCGGCTGCCCGAGGTGACGGAGGCGGCGCTCGCGCTCGACGGCGACCGTTTCGTCCTGGACGGCGAGGTCATCGCGCTGGACGAGATGGGCAGGCCGCGGCCGTTCCAGGAGATCGCGGGCCGGGTGGGCTCCCGTACCGATGTACGGTCCGCGGCGGTGGCGGTCCCGCTCTCCCCGGTCTTCTTCGACATCCTCGCGGTGGACGGTGAGGATCTGCTCGATCTGCCGGGCGCGGAGCGGTACGCGGCGCTGGCGCGGCTGGTGCCCGAGCCGATGCGGGTACGGCGGATCGTCGTTTCTCCGTCGTCCGACGACACGGCCGGTGAGGAGTTTCTGCGGGAGACTCTGGCCCGAGGACACGAGGGCGTGGTGGTCAAGGCGCTCGACACTCCGTACAGCGCGGGCCGCCGCGGCGCGGGCTGGCTGAAGGTGAAGCCGGTGCACACCCTGGATCTGGTGGTGCTGGCCGCGGAGTGGGGACATGGTCGGCGCACCGGCAGACTCTCCAATCTGCATCTCGGCGCACGGCGTGAGGACGGCTCGTTCGCGATGCTCGGCAAGACCTTCAAGGGACTGACGGACGCGATGCTGGAGTGGCAGACCGAGCGCCTCGGGGAGCTGGCCGTACGGGACGACGGCTTCACCGTGACCGTACGTCCGGAGCTGGTGGTCGAGATCGCGTACGACGGGCTCCAGCGGTCGTCCCGCTATCCGGCGGGAGTGACACTGCGTTTCGCCCGGGTGGTCCGCTACCGGGAGGACAAGGCGGCGGAGGAGGCGGACACCGTGGGGATGGTGCTGGCGGCCCACGGCCGGGACGCCGAACAGCGTGAGCGGGGCTGAGCGCCCCGGCCGTGGGACATGGGGACGGGTTGTGCGGCGGAGGTCGGTGGGAGAAGGAACAAAGGAACAGAAGAGACCGCAGGGACTACTGGGCCGCGCCGCGCGCCACGACAGAGGAGAGCACCGGCTTCAGCCCGTGCCAGTCGGAGGAGATCAGACTCGCGTTGCGCTGGGCCAGCAGGGCCAGCCGGTCGCGGGCCTGCTGCTCGGTGGGGTTGGTGCCGTCGATGGCGGGCGCCACATTGTGCGCGTCCGTCATCAGCACGAAGTAGTTCCGCTGCGCGTACCAGGAGGTGTCGAGACCGCTGAAGGCGGAGGCGTCCCCGTCGAAGAAGACGAACCAGGGCCTGATCGAGGCGTCCGTGTACCGGGTGCGCGGATCGCCGGTCGCTGCGTTGTGGACGGCCGGGAAGGCCGCCGCCTCGCGGAGCCGTCCAGCCGCCTTGAGATCACGCAGATAGGTGGCGTACTCACGGTCGGTCCACAGGGTGTCGAAAGGATTCTGCTCCTCGACCGTGCCCGGGATCAGTTCGACGATGAACTTGCCGGCCATCTGCGCGCGCGTGGGCCAGGCGCCGGCCTGGGCCGCCTGGTCGAGGTCGCTGTGACCGCCCACCAGATCCGCGGGACGGTAGAGCGCGTCACCGAGCTTGCTGGTGAGCAGGGCGTCGAGGGCGGCGGGACCACGGCCGGCGTTGCCCTGGAAGCCGTCCTTCAGTTCGAGCTTGAGGACGATGGGCCGGTGGCCCGGGTTGGCGTCGTGCCAGACCTTGATGTCGGACAGGCAGCCGGCCAGATCACGGTTCTGCGCCTTGTTGCGCAGCTCGCCGACGTTGGTGGCGTTCACACAGTTGTTGTCATTGCCCAGCGGGTTGCTGTGCGAGACACGCCAGGAGGCGCCGAACACATTGGTCCACAGGTCGAGTTCGAGCATTCCGGCGCCGGAGTCCAGGGCGTCCGCGAAGTAGGGGAAGGTGGCCTTCTCATAAGAGTTGTGGACCCCGACCCCGGTGGTGGAGGGGTACGGAAGCTGGCCGGGGTCGGCGGCGTGGGCCGGGGTGGTGACGAAAGCGAGCACGGCCACGGCACCGGCCGCGACCGCGGTACGAAAGAGCTTTGCCATATCCCTTGTTCCTCCCGCTGAGCATGTCTTGGGCATGTCAACCGAGAGGGAGCGTAGGGGAATTCAGTGACCAGTGGGAGGACGCGAGCTTACGGTTGCGCAGGCCACGAGGGGCCGAGCGGGGCAGACAGAAGCGCGCCCTCACCGCGAATGTACGGCGAGAGCGCGCCAAGAGGAACCGGGGGACGGCGTGGAGCGGTCCCCTTCAGAAGTGGCGGCTACGGCGGTCTGGGACCGCGGACAGTGACCGAGGGATTACGGGAGCTGCTCCTCGATGGCCGCGCGGCCACGCTCGGCCAGTCGGCGCCTGGCCCACTCGATGGTCTCCGGGGTGAGATCGCGGCCCGAGGCCAGGGCCAGATCTTCCGCCGTCACCTCGGCACCGGCGGTGTGCAGCAGCCGGTCCGGGGTGATGCCCTCGTGCTCCTCCGGCTGCGCAGCGGACTCTGCGTTCATGCCGCCTCCTCGTTCATCCGGTGTGTGGCCATTCTCGTGCCCGCCCGCCCGGCCCGCATCCCCGGCTAACGAGGATCCGGGGCCCGGTCGGCCCGGTCGGCGGGCCGGCGGCCGAGCAGCTCCGCGAGGCCGCGCCGGGTGGCCGCCAGTACCACGCGGTCCCGTGGATGCAGCACATAGCCGGGATGCAGATCCCAGACGAGTCCCTGCGGCCGGCGCTCCTCGCGGTCGAGACGGGTGTCCGCCAGATCGGGCACCCGGTCTCCCGGCTCCGCGGTGTCCAGCGCGATGATCCGCCAGGCACCGGGCCGGAACACCTCCTCGACCGTCCGTCCTTCGAGCCGTGGATGGCCCGCCACATCGATCGCCGCGACGAGCAGCACCTTGCGCTCCACCGGGATGGCGCCCAGGATCTGACGGCCCATCATGGCGATGGCGAAGGCGGGGGCCGCCAGGGTGGAGACGCTGCGGCTGCGGGTGAGGGCGCCCGGGTGGGCCGCGCGCAAAGTGCGGTAGACGGCGGTCGCGAAGTCGTCGTCGTACACCCGCAGCGCCACCCGCAGACCGGGCGCGACGGAGCGCGCGTACAGAGCGGCTTCGAGGTTGGTGGTGTCGGCGCTGGTCAGCGCGAGCAGCGCGTGCGCCCGCTGGATCTTGGCCGTCTCCAGCACGCCTTCCTGGGTCACATCACCGAGGACGACCGGCACCCGCAGACTGCGGGCGAGCGCGATGCCCCGCGCGTCCGGGTCCTCCTCCACACAGACGACCGGGATGCCCAGCTCACGCAGCCGCACCAGCACCCGGCTGCCGATCTTGCCCAGCCCGAGCAGCACCACATGGCCGGAGATACCGCGCGGCGGACGGCGCAGCGCGGACGCCGTACGGAACGTCCCCAGGGCTTCCAGCACCGCCGCGATCACCACGGGCAGCAGCAGAAGTCCCGTGGCTCCGGAGAGGAGTTGGAGTATCTGCCGTGCCGCCGGCTCACCAACTGCCGGATCCCCTATGGCGAAGAGATCGAGCAGCGTCAGATAGGTCGCGCGCAGCGGATGGACACCGGTGAGGATCCAGGAGGTCACGGCCAGGGCGAGTACGGCCATCACGATCCCGGCGAAGGACCAGCGCACCCGTCGGGAGAACAGCGAGCCCAGCGGCGCGCCACGGCCGGCGAGCCGACGCGCCGGCAGATCCGGGCCCACATGGGACACGGCCTCCAGGACCACCGTGCCCCGGCCGGTGGCGGCGGCGGCGCTCGCGTCGTCGGGCAGCAGCCGCGGGCCTTCCTGACCGCTGTTGTCCGAACCTTCGGCGCCCGCCGGGTCGTTGGTGGTGGCGGAGAGCAGGGCAAGCGTGCACAGCCCCGGGTCGGCCACCTCGCCGGGGCCCGGCGGTGTGCGCTCCACGGCCCTGAGCATCAGACCGTCGGCCCTGACGACCTTGCTGGTGCCCGCGACGGCGGTGGCGGCCAGCGCGGGCGCCGCGGTGTCCGCGTCCGAGAGGACTGTGGTGGACGCGTCGAGGGCGGCCGTGTCCAGACCGGGTACGGCGACGGCGGCGGCCTGGTCGAGCAGCGCCTCCAGATGCTGGCCGAGCTTGCGGTTGTAGAGCCGGATGACGAGCCGCAGTTGAGGATTGAGCCGGCGAGCAGCCAGCGCGGCCCGGATATTGATCTCGTCGTCCCCATGCACAAGCGCGAGCGCCGCCGCCTCCCGCACGCCCGCGTCCACGAGGACCTCCTCGTCAAGGTCCAACGCCTCGACAACACGCGCCCCTTCGGCCGGCCCGGCCGGAGCCGCAGCCGTACGGCCCACCGCCGCCGACATCCTCCCGATAAAGGCGGACGCCCGCCCACGCGCCACAAGCGGCGCGGCGGGAAGGTGAGCGCGCACGGGAGGAACGACCAGCGTGACCTGCTCGCCGTAGACATCCCGCAACTCCCCGGCGAGCCGCTGGGCCAAGGTGTCGTCACCGCAGACGACCATATGGCCCGCCGGGGACCCGAGTTGCACCTGCTGAGGAAGTGACACGGTTACATTGTGCTGGGTGTCGTCCTCAATCGCCGGACGGGCTGGATTTTCCGGCCTGCGGCCGGAGTACGGCGAGGAGCGGACGCCCTCCGAGCAGGAACCCGCACCAGGGTTGGCCGTTCCGTCCTCAAACGCCGGACGGGCTTGGTTTGCGGCCCGGCACCGGGCGGAAACCCGGGCGACCGGCGGGAGGGGGGCGGGGTCGGAGGAGGTGCGTGTCCGGACGTAAAGCGTCGCAGCTCGCGCGAAGCGCGGTGAGGATAGCAGTCCGGACATGCACCTCCGGAGGCCCCGGCACCCGCACCACCCACCGCACCGGCCCCCGCGCCGCAGGCGCGTCCTGAACGGCAGCGACCGACAGCCCGCACATGACCACCGGCCCCCGCCGAAACGCACCCCGCACCACGGCCCCCCGCCGGGAGGCGCACCGCACCGCGCCGCCAGGCGCGCACCGCCCCGCACGGCGGCCCGCGAGAGGCGACTCGTTAGCTCGTCACGGAGTAGGAGTGCGCTCCCACCCCCGCCAACGCCCCCTTGTCCACGATCAGATACTCGTCACGCAGCGGAGTCCCCGCGAAGAACGACTCCAGGATCTCCCGCGTCCCCGCCGCGTACCGCGCCTGCGCCGAGAGCGACGAGCCCGAGATATGCGGCGTCATGCCGTGGTGCGGCATGGTCCGCCACGGGTGGTCGGCCGGTGCGGGCTGCGGGTACCACACGTCGCCCGCGTACCCGGCGAGCTGCCCGCTCCGCAGCGCGCGGTCGATCGCGTCACGGTCGGCGATCTTCGCGCGCGCGGTGTTGATCAGATACGCGCCGCGCTTCATCGTGGCGATCAGCTCATCGCCGAAGAGGCCCTCCGTCTCCGGGTGGAGCGGCGCGTTGATGGTGACGACATCGCAGTGCGGCACCATCGCGGCGGCGCTCTCGTGCCAGGTGAGTCCCAGCTCCTGCTCCACCGACTCGGGCAGCCGGTGCCGGTCGGTGTAGTGCAGGCCGACATCGAAGGGCGCGAGACGGCGCAGCACGGCGAGCCCGATACGGCCCGCGGCCACCGTGCCGACCTGCATGCCCTCCAGGTCGTACGAGCGGGCGACACAGTCGGCGATGTTCCAGCCGCCGTCCAGGACCCACTTGTGGGAGGGCAGATAGTTCCGTACGAGCGACAGCGTCATCATCACCACGTGCTCGGCGACGCTGATGCTGTTGCAGTACGTGACCTCGGCGACGGTGACGCCCTTGGCGATGGCGGCGTCGAGGTCGACATGGTCCGAGCCGATGCCCGCGGTGATGGCCAGCTTGAGGTTCTCGGCCTTCGCGATCCGCTCGGCCGTCAGATAGGCCGGCCAGAAGGGCTGGGAGATGACGATGTCGGCGTCGACCAGCTCCTGGTCGAAGACCGATCCCTCCCGGTCCTTGTCGGACGTGACGACGAGGGTGTGTCCCTGGGACTCCAGATAGCTGCGCAGACCCAGTTCACCGGAGACGCTTCCGAGGAGATGCCCGGGAGTGAAGTCGATGCCCTGCGGGGTCGGGGTGGTCTGGCCGCCGGGGTAGTGGTCGATCTTGGGAAGGTCGTCCCGGGCGTAGGTCTTCGGGTATCCGTCGACCGGGTCGTCGTACAGCACGCACAGCACCTTTGCCATGACTGCGGCTCCTCGTCCGTTGTTGCGGGAAGGTGCTTCCAGCCTGCTCGGGAGCGGTGCCATGGTCAAAATGAACCTTTCTATGTCGGGATAGGGACCGGCTATCCCGGTGGTCCCGCAGAGTGCAGATAGGTGTCGAGGAGCTGGTCGAGCGCCTCCCGTACGCCCGCCTCCCTGGCGATCTCCAGCAGGGCTCTGGCCAGTACGGGTTCGGGGCTGCGGTCGGCGATGACCAGACCGACACGAGGGCCGTGTGCCGGATGTGCCACCGGGACCACACGCATACCGTCGGGGACGCCGAACATATGGAGCCAGGCGTGCGAGATCACGCTGGACCACCGTCCGGCCGTGAGATGCGCGTACAGAGCGGCGACGGAGTCGGTCTCGATCGCCGGGACCACGGCGGTCACTCCGTCCGCCGCGAAGTACTCGTCCATGATCAGGCGGTTGCGCATCTGCGGGGAGAGCAGACAGAGCGGCAGTTCGGCGATCTCCGCCCAGCCCGCGGTCCGTTGGCCCTTCATCGGCCCGTCGTGCGGCGTGAGCAGCAGATAACGCTCCTCGTAGAGCGGCGTTCTGCGTACCTGGCCGAGGCTCTCGTCGTCCAGATAGGTGAGCGCGATGTCCAGCTCGAACTCGGCCAGTCGTTGGGTGATATCGCGCGAGGAGAGCGAGTCGAGCGAGACACGCGCCTGGGGATGCCGCTCCACGAACGGTGTGGTGAGCAGCGAGGCGGCGGTGAGCGCGGTCGGTATGGCGCCCATCCGCAGAGTGCCGGCGAGTCCGCCGCGCATCGCCGACAGCTCATGGCGCAGCGCGTCGCGTTCGGCGAGGATCCGGTGTGCCCAGAGCAGCACCCGCTCGCCCTCGGGCGTCAGTCCCTCGAAGCGCCGGCCACGGCGCACGATGGGTACGTCCAGCTCGTGTTCGAGCTTTCTGATCGCGGCGGACAGCGAGGGCTGGGAGACATAGCAGGCCGCCGCCGCGCGAGCGAAGTGCCGTTCCCTGGCGAGGGCCACCAGGTACTCCAACTGACGCAGCAACATCGCTTGCTCCCTGCTCTCCGGGACCGCTCCCGGGGACGTTTCTCAGATGGCGACGAGAGTCACCTCGGTGGCCTTGACACTGGTCCATACGGATATGCCGTCGGCCAGGCCGAGTTCGGCGGCGGCCTCGGGCGTGATCTCTGCGACCAGGTCCGGTGCCTCGTCCGAAGTGATCAGAACACGCAGCCGGCTGCCGAGGGCGGTGATCTCCCTGACCGTTCCCGGCCAGACGTTGCGTGGGCTGCCGGCGGGCCGGTCCCGGTGTACGGAGACGGCCTCGGGTGCGATGACGGCCAGGGCGGCCGTGCCGTCGGCCGGCGGCTCGGCGACGATCAGCCGCCCGCCCGCGGTCAGTTCGAGTCCGCCCGCGCCGAAGGTGCCCGGCCAGGCGTTGCGGCCGAGCATCCTGGCCACCCAGGGCGAGCGCGGATGGCGCGTCACCTCGGCGGGCGGAGCGTCCTGGACAGCCAGTCCCTCGTCCAGCACGAGGACCCGGTCGGCCAGTGAGATGGCCTCGACCGGATCGTGGGTGACGATCAAACAAACGCCGCCGAAGCCGTCGAGATGGCCGCGCAGCGTGTGCCGTACCCGGGCGCGCGTGGTCTGGTCGAGAGCGGCCAGCGGCTCGTCCAGGAGCAGCAGCCGCGGGCTGGCAGCGAGCGCGCGGGCCAGCGCGATCCGCTGCGCCTGGCCGCCGGAGACCTGGTGCGGTTTGCGCCGGGCGAGATGGCCGACACCGAGCCGGTCGAGCCACTGCTGGGCGATGCGCCGGGCCTCGGCCCGCCGCACGCCGTGGGCGCGCAGTCCGTACGCGGTGTTGGCGAGTGCGCTGAGATGCGGGAAGAGCGCGCCGTTCTGCGGGACCCAGGCGACACCGCGGCGGTGCGGCGGCAGCGAGGTGACATCCAGGTCGCCGAGGCGGAGCTGGGCATGGGCGCGCGGAGTGAGACCGAGAAGGGCGCGCAGCAGGGTGGTCTTGCCGGCTCCGTTGGGTCCGACGACGGCGATGGTGGTGCCGGGCTCGGCGTCGAGAGTGAGCCGGTTGAAGCCGGTGACCTCGGCATGCAGCCGCCACCGCTCGTACCGCTCATGAGAGTCATGCCGTTCATAAGAGTCATGAACGGCGGAGGGTTCGGGTGCCGTCACGGCACCGATGCCCTGGTCCGACGGCACCGCCGCCTCCGGTGGCACCGCCGGTTCGTCGGACGCCGGGCCGGGCCGGGGTACGCGGTCGACGGCGCCGGTCGTCCACCGTCCGCGCAGGGCGATCAGTACGGCCATGGCGATGGCGAGCAGCAGCAGCGAGACGGAGGTCGCGGCCTCGGGCGAGTCCTGGAGCAGCAGATAGACCTGGAGCGGCAAGGTCTGGGTGGTGCCGGGAAGATTGCCCGCGAAGGTGATCGTGGCACCGAACTCACCGAGCGCACGGGCCCAGGTCAGCGCGGCACCGGCGGCCAGACCGGGCGCCACCATGGGCAGCGTGACGGTACGGAACACCCGTACCGGCGAGGCGCCCAGCGAGGCGGCGGTCTCCTCGTAGGCGGGCCGCAGCCCGGCGAGGGCGCCTTCGAGGCTGATGACGAGGAACGGCATCGCCACAAAGGTCGAGGCGACGACGGCGCCCGAGGTGTGGAAGGGCAGGGTGAGCCCGAAGCTCTCCTCCAGCCAGGGACCGAGCAGCCCGCGCCGTCCGAAGCCCAGCAGCAGGGCGACACCTCCGACGGTGGGAGGCAGCACCATCGGCAGCAGGACCAGCGTGCGCACCAGCGTCTTGCCCGGGAACCGCACCCGGGCCAGCAGCCAGGCCAGCGGCACGCCGAGCACCAGGGAGAGCCCGAGCGACCAGAAGGAGACCAGCAGCGACAGCCTCAGCGCCTGGACCACGCCCGGGCTGGTGAGATGCGTACCGAGTTCGCCCCAGGAGGTACGCGCGAGAATCCCGATCAGCGGCAGCAGCAGAAAGGCGATCGCGAGCAGCGCGGGCACCGCCAGTGCGACGGGGGCGCCGGGACTGCGGGTGCGGGAGCGGCTCATCTGGTTCCTGGGCTGAAAGGTCGGCGGGCGTCGAGGGCGGTGGTGCAGCGGGGGCGGCGGTGTGATGACAGGCTTGTCCGGTCCTGAGCCCCGGACAAGCCCTGTCACACAGTGGATGTCTGGCAGTGGATATCGGGATGTCGTCCGACGGTGTGCGGGCCGTGACCGACCGCCCGCGCGCGGAGGGTGTTACGGCTGCTGGAATCCCGCGTCCTGAAGGATCTTCTGCGCCTCGGGGCCGCTGAGCCAGGCGACGAACGCCGCCGCCGCGGCACTGTGCTCGGACGTCTTGAGCGTGGCGGCCGGGTACTCGGCGATGGCGTTCTGCGCGTCGGGGATCTCCACGGCGTCGACCTTGTCGGGCGCGGAGTCGGCGTCGGTCTTGTAGACGATGCCGGCGTCGGCCTCGCCGAGCTCCACCTTGCTCAGTACGGCGCGGACGTTCGGCTCCTCGGAGACCGGCTTCACGGTGATGCCCTGCGCTTCGAGGACCTGACGGCTGTACCGGCCCACGGGAACCTCGGGCGCGGCCAGGACGACCTTCAGCTTCGGATCGGCGAGGTCCTTGAGGTTCTCGACCTTGTCGGGATTGCCCTCGACGGTGGCGATCACCAGCCGGTTCTTCGCGATGACCGTCGGCGCGCCGGTGTCGTCCTTCAGCCCGTCCATGGTCTTGGTGTCGGCGGTGACCAGCGCGTCGGCCGGAGCGCCCTGCTTGACCTGGGCGGCGAGTTCCTGCGAGCCGGCGAAGGAGAACGTCACCTTCGTACCGGGATTCTCCTTCTCGTACGCGGCGCCCGCCGTCTTGAAGACATCGGTCAGCGACGCGGCGGCGAGCACGGTCAGATCCGCCTTCGGCGCGGCACTCTCCGACGCGCCGGCCGTGGAGGCGGCCGGAGAGGCGGAGTCCGCCTTGCCGTCGTCACTGCCGCCGCACGCGGCCAGCGGCAGAAGAAGGGCGGCGGACACGAGCGCGGTGGCGGCGCGGCGCCTGGTGAGGGCGAAGGACATGAGGGTGGACTCCTTTGCGGTACGGGCCCGGAAGGGCACGCGAGCGGACGGGCCGACGACGACGGCCCGTGCGGTGCGGTGGCTCATGCGGGGCGACAGCTCGTGCGGTGGGGTGGCTCGTCGAGCAGGGCACGCCGGAGCGGACCGTGGCCCGTGCGCGATGGCGGCTCGACGGACCACATCGGTCAGGCGCGGTCGATGTGCACGCTCGTGGACTTCACCCGGGCCGTTGCCTCCATGCCGACTTCGAGCCCGAGCTCCTCGACGGCCTCCCGGGTGAGCAGGGAGACCAGTCGGTGCGGTCCTGCCTGGATCTCCACCTGTGCCGCGACATCGCCGAGTGTGACGGCGGTGACGATGCCCGGGAACGCGTTGCGCGCCGAGGTGTACGAGACGTCGTCCTCGCCGTTGCCGCCCTGCGCGACCTCGACGGAGAACGCCGCGAGCGCGCGGCCGTCGATCAGACGGCGACCGCCGTCGTCACGATGGGTCGCGACCCGGCCGGCGTCGGCCCAGCGGCGCGCGGTGTCGGGGCTGACCCCGAGAAGCCGGGCGGCCTGGCCGATGGTGTAGGACTGCATGTGCGACAAGATAGGCCGTTCGCCCTCGCATCTGCAATCCTTGATGCGATGCTCTCTCGCAGATGCGAGGATCAGCGCTTGACGGCCCGCAGGATGACGAACTTGGGATCGCTCGTCACGGTCTCGCAGTTGCCGAAGAGCCGCCGCAGCTTGATGTGGTAGCCGAGATGACGGTTGCCGACGACCCATAGCTCGCCTCCGGGCCGCAGCGCGGCGCGCGAGCCGGTGAACATCCGCCAGGCCGTCGCGTCGGTCGTCGCCTGGTGGGAGTGGAACGGCGGATTGTTCAGCACCAGATCGACCGTCCCGGCCGGCATGTCCGAAAGGCCGTCGCCGAGCAGGAAGTCCGCCGGAGCCGCGACATCGACGTTCTTACGGAAGGTGGCCTCGGCCGAGGCCACCGCCGAGAACGACTCGTCGACGAAGGTCACCCGGGCCGCCGGATTCTCCAGCGCCGCCGCGGTGCCGACCACACCGTTGCCGCAGCCGAGGTCGACCACATGCTCGGGACCGTGGCGGCGCGGGAGATGGCGCAGCAGGAAGCGTGTGCCGATGTCGAGCCGTTCTGCGCAGAAGATCCCCGCGTGATTGACGACGGTACGGCCCGACACGGCGCCGAGCCCGTCGGGCAGCGCGTAGCTGTGCGGCCATGGGCTGGCGGTCCTGGTCCGGCCCGCCGCCGGCTCGCAGAAGATCAGCCGCGCCTTGCGCACCGCGAGCGAGGTCCTGACCGGTCCGAGGATCTGCTCGAAGAGCCTCAGCGTGGAGGTGTGGATCTCGGTGACCCGTCCCGTACCGATGACAACGGTCCCCGGGTGTACGGCCGGTGCGAGCCGGTGCAGTTGGTCCTCCAGCAGCGCCAGGCTCTTGGGGACCCGGATCAGCAGCACATCGATCCGGTCCGGCGGAGTGTCCCTGACGGACCGCAGCCGTACCGCCTCCGTGTCGGCGCCGCCGCGCCGCAGATTGGCACGGGTCGCCCGCTGGGTGAGATACGAGTCGGTGATCTGTACGAGCGGCTCCGCGCGGAGCTGGTCGAGCCGGCGGACGGCGAGCGCGGTGGTCAGGGCGCCCCAGCGGTCCCCGAGGACGACCACGGTGCCCGAGAGATCCGTCGGCCCGGTGTCGCCGTCGGTCCCCGCGAGATACCGCAGCAGATACTCGTCGGCGGTGTCCCACGCGCGTAGCGTGTCGCGCGGCAGCTCGGGAAATCGGGTGAGGCCGAACTCGCCCCAGGGTGTCGTCAAACGGTTCATCGTGTTCTCAGGCTAGGCCCTGTCCGGTCGATCTTCGTGGATCAGCCCGGGGCGTCCGGTGCGGTGCATCGCAAGGCGGAGGATTGCCCGTGTACTGGATGTACTCGGGCAACTCCGACAACGCGGCGAGGTGCCGTGCCGGGCGTTCCGGGCCCACGAAGATCGGCCGGACAGGGCCTAGCCGCCTCACCAGGGCGGCCACGACACAAGGATCATGCGAACGCGCGGTGTTGTCGCCGGTAAGGGCGCTTGTCATGCCCACTGTCAGGACCACCCGAATGCCCGTCCCGCCGGGCCGCCCGCCCGCCGGGACGGAATGCTCGTGCTCAGCAACCGTGCCGCGGCACCCACCACCGGAGCGAGAGGGGCCTTTCATGTTCACCCCCGCCGACCGGGCGGCACGCGGCAGGGCCGCGCGCAAAGAGGCGTCGCGCTCCTCGCACGGACTGTGGATACCGGCGGCCGACCGGCTCGATCCGCTCACCTCACTGGCCCGGCAGACCACCACCCGCGTGCCCGAACTGCTGCCTCTGCGGTATGAGCGGATGGCCGCCTCCCCGTACGCCTTTCTGCGTGGCGCCGCCGCCGTGATGGCCGCCGATCTGGCCACCCAGCCGCGCTCGGGGCTGACCGTGCAGCTCTGCGGGGACGCCCAGCTGCTGAACTTCGGCGCCTTCGCCTCGTCCGACCGCGCCCTGCTCTTCGATGTCGACGACTTCGACGAGACCCATCCAGGACCGTTCGAATGGGATGTGAAACGGCTCGCGGTGAGCATCGCGGTGGCCTCCCGTGACAACGGGCAGTCCGACATCGAGGCCCGCAGGGCCGTCCACGCGGCGGCCGAGGCGTACCGCACCTCGATGCACCGGCTGGCCGGTCTCGGTGAACTCGACGTCTGGTACGAGCACATCGACGCCGCCGACATACTGCCGCTCGTACGCTCGGGCCGGCGCAAACACCTCGGGCCCGACCCGTCGCCCGCCCGGCCGCGCACCACCCTGCGGGCGCTGGAGGAGCTGACCGACATGCCGGACGGCCGGCGCAGGATCGCTCCCGACCCACCGCTGCTCGAACCGGTCGGGCGGCTCGACATGGCCATGCTGCGGCGTATCTTCATCGGCTACCGGTCCACGCTCCCGGAGGAACGGCGGACGCTGCTCGACCGGTACCGCTTCGTGGACGCGGCCCGGAAGGTGGTGGGCGTCGCCGGTGTCGGTCTGCGCTGCCATATCGTGCTGCTGGCAGGACGTGACACCGACGATCAGCTGATCCTCCAGATCAAGGAGGCCGAGCGGTCCGTACTGGAGCCTCATCTCCAGCCGAGCGGCTACGCCCATCAGGGCCATCGCATCGTCGCGGGACAGCGGCTGCTCCAGACGGGGGGCGATCTCTTCCTCGGCTGGGTCACCGGACCCGAGGGCCGTCACTTCTACTGGCGCCAGCTGCGTGACACCAAGGCGTCCATCACGATCGACGATCTGTCACCGTCACTGCTGTACGACCAGGCGTGGCTGTGCGGCCGGGCTCTGGCGCGTACGCACGCGCGCTCGGGCGACCGGATCGCCATCGCCCACTACCTCGGCACCTCCGACATCTTCGACCGCGCCATGGCCGATTTCTCGCTGCGCTACGCGGACCGGAACGCGGCCGATCACGCGGCGCTCGCCTCGGCGCTCGTGGCGGGCCGTATCCCGGCCGGGCACCGTTACGAGGAACGGCGTACCGGATTGACGGCGTCGAACAGAACCACACCGCGCTCGGCGCTCAGATAGAACGTTCCGTCGTAATCGCCCCGGGTCACGGTGGCGTCGAAGTCCGCGCTGGTCCGCCAGTCGCCCTCCGTGGGCATCTCGGACAGCAGGGCCTTCGGCACCGAGGACGGCGGCTGCGACGTCTTCCAGGAGTACCGCTCGGAGATCCCGGCGACAGCGGCGGCGGACAGGGATGCCACACCGGTGAGCCTGATGTCCGAGGGACCGGGCACCTCGGAGCGACCGTCGTTGAGAACGTCGGACACCCAGGATGTTCCGCTGATCTCACCGAACTCCGGAAACCGGTCCCGGATGGGTTTCCGGTCGTGCCGTACGTCGCTCGGCCCGCTCTCGCTCGCCTGCGCCCGCGCCCGGGAGCCCTCCACCGCGGTGTCCGCGGCACCGGCACAGCCGCTCACCACGACGGCGGCGATGACGCCCGCCATCACGCGGCCGAGAATCCCAACCCGCGTCCGCACGGCCGGACCTGCGCCGGGCCGCCGGTGGAGCACCGCACCGCCGTCCTGACCCTCCGCCATGGCTCTCCCGCTGATCTTCGCGCACGCCGGGCGGGGACCAACGTAGCTCATCGGTCCAGGACCGGGCCCACGGTGTCGAGTGCGGCGCCCGCGTCCTCGGCCAGTGTCACCGAGACCTGGCGCACCTGACGGGTCGGAATGAGGCCGGGGCTCGGGCGGAGCATGAAGCGGCCCAGATAGCGGCCGTGGCCGGAGACTCTGATCTCGGTCTCACCGCCCGGCCAGCCGACCCGTTCCAGGTCCCAGGGCCGGCCGTCCACGGCGACCGTGCCGTCCTGGAGCAGCCGGGCCGGATGGCCCAGCAGGGTGCCGTACTCGAAGCGGCAGCCGCGCAGCCGCAGGATCTCCACGAGATGGCGGCTGACCTGGTCCACCACGGCGTCGGGAGAGCCGGTGGAGCGGGCGAGCGCGGCGGTGTCGTGGATCCGGGCGAGCAGGCCGGAGTCCACCACGGTCAGCACACGCAGCCGCCGCGCCCGGACGGCCAGTTGCGATACGGCCAGTCCCACGGCCACCAGCAGGACGGCCGTCGTGATGTCGTTGGAGTCGGTGATGGTGAAACGCTCGAAGGGCCGGGCGAGGAAGAAGTCGAACCACACCGCCGAGGAGAGCGCGGCGAGCGCGCCGGCGACACGGTTGCCCAGGGCCGACACCGCCACGATCACCACGACCAGGATCAGCGCCAGATTGGTGCCCGCCAGATCCGTACGGAACGGCGCCAGCAGCAGCGCGACCAGCAGAGGCGCCGCGAGCGCCGCGATCACGGCGACGCGGTCACGGAGCGGATATGTCATGGTCCACCTCGCTCTGCCTCGTCCGTAGGACCTGGCCTCGTCCGTAGGACCTGCCGTGACACGGCCCGTCAGCCTCTCCAGCCTCCACCCGCGCGGACCCGCCGCGCACGGCAGGCCGCAGGTCTTGACGTACCTCTGCCGTCGGCCGAGGGCCTCTTGACGCGCCCTTGACGGCACGGTGACCTCCAGACGTACGGGACCACGCGGTCCGGTAAAGCACCTGTGGCCGGGACACCGCGCGTGATACGTCTCCATGTCATGGATGATCTTGTGACAGAGCGGCTCGTACTCCATCCGCTGAGTGTCGTGGAGGCCGAGCGCGTCGCGGCCGGCGAGCCCGAGGACGGTGACCGGTGGGCGCCCGGCTATCCCACGGACGGTGACATGGTGGGCGCCAGGCGCTATCTGACGACCTGTGCGATCACCGGCGATCCTCAGCCCTTCGGCGCGTACGAGATCCGTCTGCGCGAGGACGGCCGTGCGATCGGCGGCCTCGGCTTCCACGGCGCACCCGACGAGGATCTCGGTGTCACGATCGGCTACGGGCTGATCCCGTCGGCGCACGGCAAGGGATACGCCTCCGAGGCCGTGCGGGCGCTGCTGCGCTTCGCCCGCGCCCGCGGCATCACCTCCGTACAGGGCGACACCGACCATGACAACACCGCGTCCCAGCGCGTCATGGCCGCGGTCGGGATGCGGCTCGTCTCGCAGGACGAGCGGCTGAAGTACTACCGCATCGAGTTCGACCGGGCCGACGACCGACGGGCCGGGTGATCACCTGGCCCGTCCGGTCGGCGCTCACCCGCGGCGCGGGGCGTTCGTACGGCGACGTGCGGAGGACCCGGAGGAGTATCTGTCGGAGGAGGACCTGTCCGAGGACCATCGGTCGGAGGCCCGGTCCGCGGACCTGTCCGACATCCTGTCCACGGCCCTGTCGGGGACGCTGTCCATGCCGCCGCCCTCGTCGTCTCCCTCGCCCTCGGGCAGGGGCGGCAGTTCGACGGTGTAGCGCGGCTCCAGGAAGATGCCGTGGTGCTGCGGAAGCGCGTTCTGCGCGGACGCGGCGGACGGTCCGCGCGGCGGTTCCTGGCGGGACGGTGAAGAAGGCATGCACAACCGTTCGGAGAGTCGAGCGGCCGCGCGGCCCGAATGCCGATCGACCCGCTGGAGAGGTGTCTACCTCATCCGTCGCCGTCATGCACAACCGCCGCTCCCCTGAGGCCCTCGCGGTCCTTCGCCGCCCGCTGCGGACGCACGGTGTACGCGGGGTCCTCGGCGGAGGCGACACCGGCCGCGAAGACACCGAACCGCGTACAGGCCGAGCCCGCGAGCAGCATGGCACCGCTGCCCACGGCCACCGTACGGCTCCGCCGCCCGTAGAGGGCCGCGCCCGCCGCGCCGGCCACCGTGAGCACCCGGGCGGCGCGCAGCAGCCGTCCCGCGCGGCCCTCGCGGTAGGTCTCGGCGACCGTCCCGAGCCGTCGCTCGGCCGCCGACATGGTGGCGATCTCGCCGACCGCCGCCAGCACGGCGGCGCACCGGGCGGGACCGGTCTCGCGCAACGGCGCGAGGACGAGCGCCATCCCGGACGCGGCGGCCGTCGCCGAGGCGACGAAGACATACGGGAGTTCGCGGTGGACTCCGTGCCAGGCCGGTACGGCGGTGTCCGCGGCGAGCACCGCCGTGTACGCGGCCACCGCGGGCCCGAGCACGGCCGCCGCGCCGGTGGCGGCCGTTCCCGCCCGGGGCAGCCGGCCGGTGGTGGCGCAGAGCGCGGCGGCGCCCGCGCAGGGCCCGTACGCGGAGAGCAGCCAGGAGCCGACGCTCATCGGCGAGGTCGGCTTGAGGACCCGCAGCATGTTCATGAACCGGCCCGGCCGCCCGAGGTCGTTCACGAGCGCGGCGCCCGAGAGCGTGATCGCCGCGAGCGAGGAGACCTTCATCGCCGTCGCCGTGGCCGTACGGCCCGTCAGCTGCGCGCCCGCGGCCAGCACGGAGCCCGCGCCCGCGAGTCCGCCGAGAAAGAAGTAGCCCGCGATGTCACGGGCCGACCAGCCGGGCGCCTTGATGACGGGCCGTCCGTAGTACGAGTCGAACGTGGCCCGGGGCACCATCGGCTCCTCGCCGTTCCGCTTGCGCCGGCGGGCGTCCGAAGTCCTCCCGGAGGCGGTCACATCGTCCATCCCTCTCTTCATGTCCGTCCCTTCCTTCCGGTGAGCGTCCTTCCGGTGAGCGTCCTTCCGGTACGCGTCCTTCCGGTGCGCACGGGGAGCCCGGTCAGCGCGAACGACAGCGCGAAGCCGCCCACCAGCGAGAGCGCGGCCGTGGCCGCGTGCCTCCACATCACCGGCAGATCGCGGGTGGTGACCACCGGGTCCGGAGGCAGCCCGTAGACTTCGGGCTCGTCCAGGAGCAGGAAGAAGGCTCCGTCACCGCCGACTCCGTCCTGCGGATCGTGCCCGTACAGCCGCGCCTCGGTGACGCCCTCCTTGTGGAGCTGGTCGACCCTCAGCGCGGCCCGCTCGCGCAGTTCTTCGAGCTCGCCGAACTGGATCGACTCGGTCGGGCACGCCTTGGCGCAGGCGGGCTCCAGGCCGGCGCCGAGCCGGTCGTAGCACATCGTGCACTTGAAGGCCCTGCCGTCCGAGGGCCGCTGCTCGATCACGCCGTACGGGCACGCGGGGACGCAGTAGCCGCAGCCGTTGCAGATGTCGTCCTGCACGACGACCGTGCCGAACTCCGTACGGAAGAGGGAGCCGGTGGGACAGACGTCCAGACAGGCGGCGTGTGTGCAGTGTTTGCAGACGTCCGACGACATGAGCCAGCGCAGCTCCCCACCGCTCGTCCCGCCGCCGGACACGAGCGGCAGCTCCGTACGCCCGTCGCTCGTCGGCACGGACTGCTCGATGAAGGCCACATGCCGCCAGGTGGAGGCGCCGAGGCCCTGGGTGTTGTCGTACGACATCCCGGTGAACGTCAGTCCGTCCTCGGGGATCGCGTTCCACTCCTTGCAGGCCACCTCGCACGCCTTGCAGCCGATGCAGACCGAGGTGTCGGTGAAGAATCCGACGCGCGGCGGCGCGTTCTCATGGCCCGCGTCACGCGCGGGATCGTGTTCCGGTCCACTGAGCAGATGGTGCGTCACGTCCGCGTCTCCGTTCCGGTCTGTGCGGTGATACCGGCCCGCCTGCGGTACGCGTCGACGAGCCGGGGCAGCTCCGGGCCCCGGGGACGGCGGCCCTCGATGATGTCCGCCGTCAGGGCCTTGTCCTCCTGGATGTGCGCGTTGGGATCGAGGGCGATGGCCACCAGTTCGTTGGCCGCGTCGCCGGTGGAGACGCCGTTGGGACCCCAGTGGAACGGCAGCCCGATCTGGTGGACCGTACGGCCGTGCACCGTCAGCGGTCTGATCCGCCCGGTCACCATCACACGGGCCTCGATGGCGTTGCGCGCGGTCACGATGGTGGCCCAGCCGCCGTGCCGGAGTCCGCGCTCCGCGGCGAGCGCCGGTGAGATCTCGCAGAAGAACTCCGGCTGGAGTTCGGCGAGATAGGGCGACCAGCGGCTCATCCCGCCGGCCGTGAAGTGCTCGGTGAGCCGGTGGGTGGTGACGATGTACGGATAGACATCGGCGCCCGGCTGGTCGCCGCTCGGGTGGTAGCGGTTGCCCTCGCGGACGAGCAGCCGCCGTACGGGAGAGCGCGGAACGGCCGGATACAGCGCGTTGGTGAACGGTGAGTCCTGCGGCTCGTAGTGCGTGGGCAGCGGGCCGTCCTCCAGCCCGTTGGGCGCGAACAGCCAGCCCTTGCCGTCCGCCTGCATGATGAAGGGATCGTCGCCGCGCAGCGCGTCGGGCCCGGTCGCGCCGTCCGGCGGTACATGGCCGGGTGCGCGGTCGGCGATGAAGTCCGGGACGTCGTGGCCGGTCCATCGTCCGCGCGCGCCGTCCCACCAGACATACGCCTTGCGCGCGCTCCAGGGAGTGCCGTCGGGCGCGGCGGACGCCCGGTTGTAAAGGATGCGGCGGTTGGCGGGCCAGGCCCAGGCCCACTCCGCGGCGACCCAGTCCTGCTCGGTGTGCGGCTTGCGGCGGGCGGCCTGGTTGACGCCGTCCGCGTACACACCGCAGTAGATCCAGCAGCCGCACCGCGTCGAGCCGTCGTCCTTCAGCTCGGTGTACGCGCTCAGCGGTGAACCGTCCGCGGCCTGCCCGTTGATCTCGGCGAGCACGGCCTCGGCGACCGGGTCGTCGTAGGGGCCCTCCACCGGATAGTCCCACGTCAGATCCTGTACGGGCCGGTCCATCGGATCGGTGGACGCGGCCAGCTTCGCCTTGACGCGCTTGCCGAGGTGGTACATGAACCACAGATCGCTGCGGGCGTCGCCTGCGGGTTCGACGGCGGCGTGGTGCCACTGGAGCCAGCGGTTGGTGTTGGTGAAGGAGCCGGACTTCTCGGTGTGCGTGGCGGCCGGGAAGAAGAAGACCTCCGTGCCGATGGACTCCGTACGCAGCTCGCCGGTCTCGATCTCGGGCCCGTCCTGCCACCAGGTCGCGGACTCGATCAGCGAGAAGTCCCGTACGACCAGCCAGTCCAGCTTGGCCATGCCGAGGCGCTGGAGACGGGTGTTGGCCGAGCCGACGGCCGGGTTCTCGCCCATCAGGAAGTAGCCCTTGCAGACACCGTCGAGCTGTGCGACGACCGTCTCGTAGGTGGAGTGCGAGCCGGTCAGCCGCGGCAGGTGGTCGTAGCAGAAGTCGTTCCCGGCGGTGGCCGCGTCGCCGTAGTACGCCTTCAGCAGACTGACGAAGTACGCCCGCGCGTTGCCCCAGAAGCCCTTCTCCGTACGGCTCGCGTCGATGTAGGACGCCAGGTCCAGGTGGGCGTGCGCGTGCGGCATCGGCAGATAGCCGGGCAGGAGGTTGAAGAGCGTGGGGATGTCGCTGGAGCCCTGGATGGAGGCGTGGCCGCGCAGTGCCTGGATACCGCCGCCGGTGCGGCCGATATTGCCGAGCAGGAGCTGGAGCACACTGGCCGCGCGGATGTACTGGGCACCGACCGAATGCTGGGTCCAGCCCACGGCGTAGACGAAGGCGCTGGTGCGTTCGCGGCCCGAGTTGGCGGTCAGGGCGTCGCACACGCGCGCGAAGGTCTCGCGAGGAATGCCGCAGGTCTCCTCGACCAGTTCGGGTGTGTAGCGCGCGTAGTGCCGTCGGAGGATCTGGTAGACGCAGCGCGGATGCCGGAGCGTCTCGTCGCGCGCGGGCCGGGCGTCGGCCTTGGGACCGCCGGCACCGTGCGACTCGGCCTGGCCGGCCTCATGGATACGGGCCTCGGCGTGCCGGTCCCTGCCCTGCTGCCTTTGCCGCCTCGGCTGCCCGTCCTGCATCTGTCGGCCGGCGGCGCTCTCGTACTGCCAGCTGGTGCGGTCGTAGTGGCGCAGCTCCTCGTCGAGCCCGGAGAAGACTCCGTCGAGATCCTCGGTGTCCCGGAAGTCCTCACCGACGAGCGTGGCCGCGTTGGTGTAGGCGAGCACATACTCCCGGAAGTCCTTCTCCTCGGTGAGCACATGGTTGATGAGCGCGCCGAGGAAGGCGATGTCACTGCCCGCGCGGATCGGTACGTACAGATCGGCGACCGCGCTCGTACGGGTGAATCGCGGATCCACATGAATGATCTGGGCGCCGCGCGCCTTCGCCTCCATGACCCACTGGAAGCCGACCGGGTGCGCCTCCGCGTAGTTGGAGCCCTGGATGACGATGCAGTCCGCGTGCTGGAGGTCCTGCATGAAGGTGGTGGAGCCGCCTCGCCCGAACGAGGTACCGAGGCCGGCGACGGTGGAGCTGTGACAGACCCGGGCCTGGTTCTCGACCTGGACCACCCCGAGCCCGGTGAACAGCTTCTTGATGAGGTAGTTCTCCTCGTTGTCCAGGGTGGCCCCGCCGAGGCTGGCGATGCCCAGCGTGCGCGCGGTGCGCAGTCCTTCGTGCTCCCACTCCCAGGTACGGCGGCGGGTCTCGACCACCCGTTCCGCGACCATGTCCATGGCCGTCTCCAGATCGAGCGGCTCCCACTGCGTGGCGTACGGACGCCGGTGCAGGACCTGATGGCGCCGGGCCGGGCCGGTGGTGAGCTGGAGCGTCGCCGAGCCCTTGGGACAGAGCCGGCCCCGGCTGACCGGCGAGTCGGGATCTCCCTCGATCTGTACGACACGGTCATCCTTGACGTACACCTGCTGGCCGCAGCCGACGGCGCAGTACGGGCAGATGGACTTGACGATCCGGTCGGCGGTCTCGGTACGCGGCCTGAGCGCCTCCGTACGGGAGGACATCGCGGCCCGGCCGCGCCCGAGCGGATCGGAACCGGTGAACTGGCGGCGGACGGGCCAGTCGTGGATCAGTCTGCGGACACCCATCGCTTCCTCCAGCGTCTGCGTCCCGGGGTCCCGGCTTCGCGGGAAGGCGCTCCTCCAGATTCACCCGGCGCGCCGCGGTCTGCGACCGGTCGGAGTGTCAGGAAGCCCTGCGCCGGGCGTCGCTCAGCCACCCGGCCCTATCGCGGAGCCCGGCGGATCCCGGAGGTCCCGGCACGGGAAGGGACACGTCGTGGGTGATGTCCGAACCTCAGTGAGCGCGCCGGTGGCGGAGTTCGTGAAGCGGCGCCGGGAGCCGGCCGTCGCACAGACGCTGCGCTCCACCGCCGCCGCGACCATCGCCTATGTGGTCGCCCTCCAACTGAGCAACGAGACGGCTCCGCTCACCGCTCCGCTGACCGCCCTGCTCGTCGTACAGGTCACCCTCTACTCGACCCTCACCACCGGCATCCGCAGGGTGAACTCCGTCGTGGCCGGAGTGCTGGTCGCCATCGCCTTCAGCGCGCTGGTCGGGCTGTCGTGGTGGAGTCTGGGGCTGATCATCCTGGCCTCGCTCGTCGTGGGCAGGATCGTCCGGGCAGGTGAGTTCGTGCCCGAGGTCGCGATCAGCGCCATGCTCGTCCTCGGAGTGACACGCGTGACGACCACGGCCTGGGACCGGGTGCTGGAGACACTGATCGGCGCGGCGGTGGGGCTGCTGTTCAACTTCCTGTTCGTGCCGCCGGTGTGGGTCGGTACCGCGGGCGAGTCCATCGAGGACCTCTCCCGCCGGATGCGCCGGCTGCTGCTGCGTATCGGCGAGGGACTGACCGGATCGATCCCGGTGGAGCGGGCGGCGGCCCGGCTGCACGAGGCGCGGCGGCTCGACCATGACATCAGCGAGGTGGACGCGGCGCTGCGGCAGGCGGAGGACAGTCTCAGGCTCAACCCGAGGGTGAGGGAGGGACTGCTGCACCGGGTGGTGCTCCGTACCGGTCTTGACACCCTGGAGATCTGTACGGTCGTGCTGCGCGTGCTGGCCAGAACGCTCACGGATCTCGCCAAGGAGCGTACGGAGGAGGCGCTGTTCCCGCCGGAGGTGGGAAACGCGCTGGAGGATCTGCTCGCACGGGTCGCCGGCGCCGTCGTGAGCTTCGCCGTCCTGGTCACCACGGAGGTGAGCGAGAGCGCGGAGATGGCGGAGGTACGGCTGTCCGAGGATCTGGCCGCGGCGACGAGAAGCCGGGAGCGGGTGGCACGGCTGCTGCTGGAGGGCGTCCAGCAGCATCCTCGTCAGTGGCAGCTCCATGGCGCGCTGCTCGCGAAGATCGACCGGATGCTGGACGAGCTGAACATGGAGAACCGCTCCCAGCGGCTGATGGAGGAGCTGGACCGCGCCTCTCGCGAACAGCGCGAACGACATCCGCGGCTGGCCGCGGCACGGCAGTGGGTACGGCGACGATCGCGGCGCGGCGGCCATGGGTGAAGACGGCCGGACCGGGCCCCGGACCGGATGCCGGCATGGGCCGTGGAACGGCCGCGGGAGCGGGCGGGAGCACGGGTGCGGGAGCAGATCCATTTCCCGCGCGCGCATTCCGAAATCAGGCCGTCACGCTGGCGTGAATCGCTCGCTCTCACGGCAACGAGAAACTCGGGCGCGTTAATTGACGCAAACTTTGCCCAATGTGCAATGGTCCGCACCGCATTCGGGGAAGAGCGCTCGCGTCCACCGTCCAAAACCCGGCGGAAATGGGCGTCATCAGCGATGACACTCCGATCCGGCCTGTCGGACCCGTTGTGATCACGCCATCCCGGCCTGTCCCATTCGCCCGGTGCGCGAACCGCCATCACCCCTCCCACCAGGCACATGAGGTGCGTGGAGAGGCTGAGTTGGGTGGGGCGGTTGATGAGGTCATGGCCGATGGCGGTACTGTGCGCCCGCGCCGTCATCATGGGCGGCGCGGTTATTCGGAGGATTCTGTGACTCAATTCAGCGGATCATGGCGGCGCAGAGGCGCCCTCATAACAGCCGCGACGGCAGGTGTGCTCGCGGTCGGCCTGTCGGCCGCTCCGGCGTTCGCGCACACGCCGACGTGGGACGTGACGTGTTCCGAGGTCAGCCTCGACCTGACCGCCTACGGCAACAGCGACAAGAACACCGTGACGGTCACCGTGGACGGCAAGGACCTGCTGCCCACGGAGAGCTTCAAGAACGAGTTCCACAAGAAGCTCACGCTTCCGGAGCACTCGGACACGCTGGCCGTGCGGCTCGTGGTGAAGGCCGCCGACGGCGAGCGTTACAACGTCGACGACCAGAAGACCGCTCCGGTCTGCCCCGGAAGCAGCCCGGCGCCTTCGGAGTCGGAGTCCACGACTCCGCCGCCGGCGGAGAGCCCCTCCACGGAGGCTCCGTCGGAAGAGGCTCCGACGGAGACCGCTCCCGCCACGCCGACCGAGGAGCCCACCAGCTCCGAGGAAGCGCTTCCCTCGTCGCAGCCGAGCCCCGCCGGGGACAACCTCGCCGAGACGGGCTCTTCGAGCGCCACGCCGATGATCGCCGGAGCCGCCGCTGTCGTGGTGGTCGCCGGAGCGGGCATCATGTGGGCCGCGCGCAAGCGTCGTACCGTACAGAACTGACCTGACGCTCCACGCACCACCCCGCCGCCACGCCGGCAGCCGTCCACTCCTTTCACCGCCAACACCCGGCGGCCTGGACGGCGATCGTCCGGCCGAGAGGCATGGAACGGCCGACAGCCGCCCACCAGGTTCCGCCTGAGGCGCGTCGTCCGGACTCCTTACGGCGGGAGGCGTGCGCGTCGTCTCACCGGGCCACGGTGAACGACGGGCAACGGTCGAGGCAGGCCCCGCGGCACATCCCCCGTCTGCGGGGCCTCGCCATGCGCGGCGCCGGAAGGGCGCGGACAATGGGCGGGACGCGACCGACACGCTGGGGGCGCCATGGATCCGGTGGAGGCTCTCGACAGGATCGCCTTTCTGCTGGAACGCTCACTGGCCGAGACCTATCGGGTACGGGCGTTCCGTACCGCCGCCGAGGCGGTGGCGGGCATGTCTCCCGACGAGGTCGCACGGCGCGCCGCGGCCGGCACGCTGGGCCGGGTGCCGGGCATCGGACCCAAGACGGCACAGGTCGTCGAGGAGGCGGTCGCGGGTGCCGTCCCCGGCTATCTGGCACGGCTGGAGCGGGAGGCCGGAGCGCCGCTCGCCGACCACGGGCAGGCTCTGCGCGCCGCGCTGCGCGGCGACTGCCATCTTCACTCGGACTGGTCGGACGGCGGCAGCTCCATCGAGGCGATGGGACGGACGTCCGCGGCGATCGGCCATGAGTGGGCCGTGCTCACGGACCACTCCCCCAGGCTCACCGTCGCCCGAGGTCTGACGGCCGAACGGTTGCGCGAACAGCTCGATGTGATCACGGAGCTGAACGAGCGGTGGGCGCCGTTCCGGCTGCTCACCGGGATCGAGTGCGACATCCTGCCGGACGGTTCGCAGGACCAGGAGCGGGAGCTGCTCGACCGGCTCGATCTGGTGGTCGCGTCGATGCACTCGAAGCTCCGGATGGACTCCGCTCCGATGACCGCCCGGATGATCACGGCCGTACGCGATCCGCTCACCGATGTCCTCGGGCACTGCACCGGACGTCTGCTGACGGCGCGCCGGGGAACGGGCCGCCGGGACCGGCGCGAGGGCGGCAGGCCCGAGTCGGAGTTCGACGCGGAGGCGGTGTTCGCCGCCTGCGCCGAATCCGGTACGGCGGTGGAGATCAACAGCCGCCCGGAACGGCTCGACCCGCCACGTCGGCTGCTGCGCGAGGCGGTCGCGGCCGGAGTCTTCTTCGCCGTCGACACGGACGCCCACGCGCCGGGACAGCTCGACTGGCAGCTCCTCGGATGTGCGCGGGCGGAGGAGTGCGGCGTACCGGCGGAACGGATCGTCAACACCTGGACGGCCGAGCAGCTACGGGAGTGGACACGGACCCGGGAGGCGCCGTCCCGGGAGGCGCCGTCCCGGGAGGCACGGTCCGGGGAGGCCGGACCGCAGGAGGCCGGGTCCCGCGAGGCCGGGTCCCGGGAGTGAGAGCGGCCACGGGCCGGGACAGCCGCACCGGCTCGCGCGCCGCTCAGCGGCCGTCGAGATCCGCGAACAGGCTCGTGTCGAGACGGGCCAGCAGCGCGGTCGGGTCCTCGTAGACCGCCGTGGCGCCCGCGGACTCCAGCGCGGTACGCGGAATACCGCCCGACAGCAGGGCGACGGCGCGGACACCGGCTCTCGACGCCGCCTCCATGTCCCAGACGGTGTCCCCGACGAACACCGCGCGCTCGGCGGACGTCCCGGCCAGTTCCAGCGCCCGGTGCACCGGATCGGGCGCGGGCTTGCCCACGGCGGCGCCGTTCGAACCGACCGCGGCCGTGATGACCTCGTCGGCGTCGAGCGCACGACGCAGCGCGGTCAGTTCGGCCTCTCCGGCCGAGGTGGCGAGTACGACGCGCCAGCCGCGGTCGTCCAGTGACCGCAGCAGATCACCCGCGCCCTCCAGGGCCGGCAGCCGGTCGAAGTAGGTCGCGTACAGCGTGGTGTGCGCGGCGCTGATCACGGCGTCCTGATCGCGGTCCCGCTCGTCGCCGAGCAGATGCGCGATGAGTTCGCCGGCGCCCAGTCCGATCGAGTGGTGGATCCCGGACATCGGCACCGTGTGACCGGCCTGGCGGAACGCCTCCCACCAGGACGTCACATGGAGGTGGTTGGTGTCGACAAGTGTTCCGTCGACATCGAACAGTGCCGCGCGTGTGGCCATGGGTGTCGCTCCCGTTCGGTCAGGGCCCCAGGGGCCCGGGCCTGGAGCAGCGCCTCGATCATGCCGTCTCTCCCGGCCGCGACGCCCTCATCCCGTACCGCTTCGGCGCGTCTTCGGCGTACCCGCGCCCCGACCCGTAGACAGGGCGGACAGGGCCTACGCGAAGACTCCGTCGATCCAGTTCTGCCACGCGCCCTCGATCCGCTTGGCGTCGGCGTCCGGAGCGAAGTCGTGCACGCTGATGCCGACCGGCGCGCCGAAGTGGTTCCTGCCGAAGAGCCGGTACATCGCCGTTTCGGTGCGCAGCCCGACGAAGTACGGATTGCGGTAGTCGAGGACGGCGTCCACGGCGCCCACTGCGGGCAGCTCGACGCGTACGGTGGCGCCCTCGGCCGCGTCGTCCGGCAGTCCAAGACCTCGGCTCGCCACCTCGAACGCGCCGGGCGCGTTGGAGGCCGCGGGACCGTTGGTGGTCGCGAACGTGACGGGCCGTCCGGCGAAGTGCAGCAGATACTGGCGCAGGGTGTGCAGATAGAAGTCGGTGTGCTTGTTGGCACCGTCGTACTGGTTGTCCCAGTCGTCGACGAGGATCCCGCTGTGTACGTAGCGCACCCAGGAACCGCCGCCCTCACGGGGCTCGATGCGATGGTCGAGCTGGTTCAGCGTCTGCTGGTCGATGCCCTCCACGTTCTCGGTCCGGGCGGTCAGCCGGCGCTGCGGTTCCCATGCGGTGATGGTGCCGCCGTGCGGTGCCGCGCCGCCCTCACGGCCTTCGTACTCCATGGGCCACAGCCAGGCCCCCGTACCCGTGGTGATCGCTTCCCAGACCTGCTCGGGGCTCGCGTCGACCTCGAACTCGCGGACGATCTCGAATTCCTTGGACATGATGTGGTGACTCCTCAGGCGCGCCGGTGCGCGTAGACGTTGTGCTGAATGCTCGCTACCGAAGTGACTCGGACGGGACGACGAGGACAGGGCCCGGCTCTCTCATGACGCCTCTTCGATGGAGGCCGGGCCGGTGGTCACCGGCGCGGCGCCGTCCGGCGGCGCGCCGCCACCCACTGTCACAGAGCCTTCCGCTGTCACGGAGGCGGCCGGTTTGACGGTGGGATGGAGCGCCACGACGATCCGGTGGTCGCGGCCGGACTCGGCGTGCTCGTCGTGGTACTTGGCGATCAGCGCGCCGACGCCACGCGTCAGCTCCTCCACGAACGCGGCGCGGTCGGCCGCCGAGCCGAAGCGCACCTCGCCGTCGAGCGCATAGGTCGCCAGTCCCTTGCGGGCCTTCGTCGCTCCGGTGATCAGCGCGCCCACGTCCCGTACGAGCCGCGCCGCGACCGCCAGCAGCCAGCGCGCGGAGAGCTGGTCGCGGAAGCGGCCCGGATCGGGCTGCACCGCGGCCAGGGCGAGCGGCGAGATGACGTACGAGGCCGCCGTGGCCCGCATCAGCCGCTCGGTGACATTGCCCTTCCTGCGCTCACCGGCCAGCTCGACCAGTCCGTGCCGCTCCAGCGCCTTCAGGTGGTAGTTGACCTTCTGCCTGGGCAGCCCGACACGCCCGGCCAGCATCGTCGCCGACGCGGGTCCTGCGGCCAGCTCGGCGAGCAGCCGGGCCCTCATAGGATCCAGCGAGACGGCTGCCGCCGCCGCGTCCTCGATCACGGTCACGTCCAACATGGCTCCACCGTATCCACCGACAACTATTTTTGTCCAGAGCGTCTCAGTTGTCGGCGAGACCAGGTCCGGTCGCACCTCCGGAACGGGCGGCTCAGGAGCGCGACGGAGGCGGCGGCAGCCGTAGATGGGCCAGATCCGCCGGAACCGGGCTGTCGGGCCGGAAGAGCGGTGCGGACTCCCCGTCGGGAGCGGTGGCGGGCGCGTCGGCGAGCCGGAAGCGGTCGCGCAGCCTGGTGTAGAAGTCGGTGGGCCCCAGCCGGATCAGCCGCAGCCGGTACTGGGCACCGTACACACCGACCCAGTCCCCCGGATCCAGCACTCCGCGGAGCTGGCCGTCGATGCTCAGCGCCGCCTCCCCGGAATGCGGCAGGACCCGTACCGCCACCGGCTCGTCGGGAGCGGCCACGACCGTACGGTCGAAGGTCATGTGCGGTGCGACCGGCGTGAAGACCACGGCGTCCATGTGCGGTGAGAGCACCGGACCGCCGGCCGCGAAGCTGTACGCGGTCGAGCCGGTGGGAGTGGCCACGATGACACCGTCCGCGGAGTACGAGGCGAGGAGCCGGCCCGCGATATAGATCCCGAGATTGACCTGCCGGTCCCGGGCGAGCTTCTCCAGGACGACATCGTTGACGGCGACGATGTCCAGCGCCACGCCCCAGCCCTCGCCCTCCGTGGTGTCGGGCCGGACATGCGGCGGCGGCAGCGCCGGACCACGTCCGTAGCGGAGCAGCGCCTCCACACCCGACGGCATCTCCAGCGCGCGCGAGGCCCGCATGGTGAGCGTCATCCGCTCCTCGACCGCGGCCCGCCCTTCGTGGACGGCGTCCAGCGCGCGGGTGACCTTGTCGGCCGGGACCTCCGTCAGAAAGCCGACGCGGCCCAGATCGACTCCGAGCACGGCGGCGCCGTTCTCGGCCGCGATCCGCGCACCACGCAGAAAGGTCCCGTCGCCGCCGAGAGTGACGACGAGGTCGGGGTTGCCCGCCGAGAACGCCTCCTCCTGGCTGTCGTGGCGCGGTTCGTGCGCCTTCCAGACATCGATCTCCTTGTAGGGGATGCCGCGCGCGTCGCACCAGGTGTAGACGGCGCGGGCCGCCTCGACGGCCTCGGCCCGGCCGTGGTGGACGACGAGACCGATACGTTTCACAGCCATGTTCGCGCTCTCCGTACTCCGTACCTCACGAAACTCCGTACCTCACGAATCCGTACCTCTCGTCCGGCGCTCTCGTCCGGTGCACGTCCGCTGCCCGGAATAACCCGGATCAATTACCTAATATTCACCCGAATGGCGGATATCGGGAACCGGGCACCATCCACCGTGACCGCTGCTCGGACGGCGGACGGGACCGAAACGGCGTGTAGCCCCAGGTCTCCCCCGGTTGCCACCGGTGCCGGACGGAGGCGCGATGGAGTCGTGCGCGCCTGACCGTGAGGGGCCAATCCCGCAGACGCGCTTCCCCCACGCGAGGAGTGATCGCTGATGTCAGCCGATGGCGTGTTCAACGACCCCAGCAGGCTCACGGGGCTGCCCGTGTACGACAAGGACGGCGACAAGATCGGCAACGTCGGCCAGGTCTATGTGGGCGACCGTACGGGCCGCCCGGAGTGGGTGACCGTGAAGACCGGTCTGTTCGGTATGAACGAGAGCCTCGTCCCGCTCACCGGCGCCCGTCGCGCCGGGGAGGACATCCATGTCCCTTACGCCAAGGAGGCCGTCAAGGAGGCACCGCGTCTCGCGGCCGACGAGCATCTCGACCCGGGCCAGGAGAAGCAGCTCTACGAGCACTACGGCCTGGCCACCACGGGTTCCGGTCTCGGCATGGCCGAGAGCGCGGGTACTCCGGCCGCGACGGCGGGGACGCGGACGGGGACCGGCGCGGAGGCCGGTACGGTCTCCGGCCCGGGCATGGGTACGGGCGCGCGCCCCGGTGTGTCCGCCGGTGCCGGCATGCCCGCGGAGCCCGCGCCGGCCGCCGCGGGAGGCCAGGGACGGCCGATGGCGGGGATGCGCGGAGCCGAGTCGGCCGAGGGCAAGGAGGCGCAGGGCGAGGAACTCATCCGGTCCGAGGAGCAGCTCCACATCAGCACCGAGGAGCACGAGGTGGGCCATGCGCGGCTGCGCAAGGTCGTCGTGACCGAGAGCGTGACCACGTCCGTGCCTCTCAGCCATGAGGAGGTCCGTGTCATCCATGAGGCGATCGCGCCCGAGGACCGTTCCCGTATGGGCCGCTCCCCCATCAGCGAGGCCCAGACCGAGGTGACCCTGCACGCCGAGCAGCCGGTGATCAGCAAGGAGACCATTCCCGTCGAGCGTGTGCGTATGGAGACGGAGAAGGTGACCGAGCAGAAGGAGGTCTCGGCCGACGTCCGCAAGGAGCAGATCGAGTACGACACCGACCAGACCGGTCGGACCGGCGGGACCGGCGGGACCGGCCAGGACTTCGGCGGCAAGCGCGGCTCCCGGCACTGAGGCGCGCCGACGGCTCCTGACCTACGCGCCCCCGCCCTCCACGCCATGTGTGGCCGGCGGGGGCCAGGCCTGTCCGGGCTGCGGGTGGTGGGTGGTGATGATCGATGAGGGCGTCGGTGGCGGAGTCAGCGCACCGTGAGCGTGCCCTTCATGAAGGGGTGGATGGTGCAGATGTACGGGTACACACCGGCCTTGGCGGGAGCGGTGAAGGTGACCGTCCTGCCCGCGTCGACGGTTCCCGTGTCGAAGGCCTTACCGGCGGTCGCGGTCACGGTGTGCGCGGTGTCGTCCTTGTTGGTCACGGTGATCCTCGCGCCCGGTGCCACGGTGAGGGCGGCGGGCATGAAGGTGAAGTTGTCGATGGTGACCTGGTCCTGTCCACCGCCGGACGGGGCGGCCGAGCCCGGGGAAGGCCTGGTGGAACCGGCCGGCTTGCCGCCGCCGCTGCTGTGGGAACAGCCGACCAGGGCGGTCACGCAGACGGCGGCAAGTATCACGGCCAGGGGTGTCCGGCCGGTGCCGTGCGGGAGTGGCATGGCTTCTCCGAGCCGTCGGGCCCATGGACGGCGGTCAGTAGTCGCTGGAGGTGGTACCGGGGCTGGCGCCCTCACTGGGGCTCTCGCTGGCACTCGCGCTGGGACTGGTGCTGGAGACCGGCGTGGTGATCGCCTTGCCCGCGGTGTCGACGACGTACCACTTGGCGCCGAAGGCGGTCAGGCCCTGGCCGTTGGTCTCGCCGGGCTTCTTGTCGCCCTCGAACCGGTACAGCGGGTGGTTGTTGTACGTGACCTGCTTGGTGCCGTCGCTGCGGGTCGTGGTGGAGAGCAGGTTCGCCTTCACACCGCCCGTGCCGGCCTTGGGCGAAGCGCCGGAGGTCTCGAGTCCGGGAGGCCATTCCTTGGCGCAGCCGTCCTTGCAGGTCGACTCCTTGGTCTTGTCGGCCTCGAAGAGGTAGAGCGTACGGCCCTTGTCGTCCACCAGGATCGTTCCGAGCGGCCCCTTCTTGGCGGAGATCGTGCCCACCTCGTCGGACGGGTTCACCGACGGGCTCACTGTTCCGGACGGGGTGGTCGGGGCCGCCGCGAAGTCCGCAGGTGCCTCGGCCCGGGACTCGGAACCGCTGTCGCCGTTGTCCGAGCATCCGACGAGCGCCGCGGCGCACAGCACGGCGGCTGCCACGGCGCTGGCTGTCCTGGTGTTGCTCCTCATGAAGGCTCCTCAGATCCGGCCGCCCCAGGGGCAGCACTCCGACCGCCAGATCGCGGCCACAGCACCCACTACACGACAGACCCGGATACCGGGCCACCGGGCAGGGCCGTCCGGAGTACGGCCACGGCGGCGTCTGCCGTACGCGCGCGATGGAGGCGGGCCGTACGCGCGTGGGCGAAAGCGGCTGTACGCGCGTGGTGGAGGCGGCGCGCGGCAGGCCTGGCGGCCCGCTGCCGTACCGGCTTCGATCACTCTTCCGGGGGTGGGGTAGTCTGGGTGACCGCGAAGGGGAGTAGCCCCGCGAACCGGTCGTCGACACACTGGAACCCCAGGGTTCCCGGTGGCCGGGCCCGTCTCGGCGGGTGGGCGAGACCTTCGGTCAGGCATTGACGTACCCGTGTCCCGCGGGTGCACCGTCGTGCCGGGCCGAGTGGTCCTCCTGCTCCTCACGGCGCTTCGCGAAGACCCGGGTCCGGCCCTCAGAGAAAGCCACCCGGAATGTCTCTCGACCCCCTGGCGATCGTCACCGCCTTCGGGCTGATCTTCCTTGCGGAGCTCCCCGACAAAACCATGTTCGCGTCCCTGGCCATGGGTACGCGTATGCGTCCGCTCTATGTCTGGTTCGGCACATCGACGGCGTTCCTCGTCCATGTCGCCATCGCCGTCGGGGCGGGCAGTCTGATCGGGCTGCTTCCCGGCTGGACCGTCAAGCTCGTCTCCGCGCTGCTGTTCGCGTTCGGTGCCTTCATGCTGCTGCGCGGTGGAGGCGGCGACGAGGACGAGAAGGCCGGGACGAAGACCGTCACCGGGTTCTGGCCGGTCTACTCGACCGCCTTCATGGCCGTGTTCATCAGCGAGTGGGGCGATCTGACGCAGATCACCACCGCCAATCTCGCCGCCAGTAACGGCACCTGGTCGACCGCGATCGGTTCGGCCGCCGCGCTGATGTCGGTCTCCGCGCTGGCGCTGCTCGCGGGCCGTTTCATCGCCACGCGTGTCCCCCTCAGGACCGTCCAGCGCATCGGCGGGCTGTGCATGCTGGGCCTCGCCGTCTGGTCCGTCGTGGAGATCTTCGTGGGCTGACGGCCTGATGGAGCAGCGGTCCGCACCGCCACGGCGGTACGGACCGCGGTACGGACCGCTGCTCAGCGTTTGTCAGCGCTTCGTCAGCCCTTCGGGACCAGATGCTCCTTCAGTACGGCGAGCACGTCACGCGCCGCCGTGGGGCCGGTGTTGAGATAGAAGGCGTCGTCGTCGACCGGGATCGCGGTCTTCCCGACGACGGCGGACAGCGTCGGCCACAGCGGTGCGCCGGTGAGCGCCGAGGTTTTGGATCCGGCGCCCTGGACTCCGTAGAACAGCCAGTCGGCGTCGGCCCGGTCGAGCTGCTCGTTGCTGATGTCCTCCGACGTCTCGTCGAAGCGCTGGCTCTCGGGCCGGCCGAGCGCCGCGTCCTCGGCGATGCTGCCGGTGAACGAGGGCACACCGAAGACCCGCAGACGGTCTCCGTTGAGCCGTAGGAAGGACACCGTGACCGGCTTGCCGACCGCCTTGCCCAGTGCGACGGCGTCGGCGTGGAACTCGTCCAGGAACGACTGCGCCCGCTCGGTCCTGCCCAGCCCGTCGGCGACGAGCAGGAAGTCCTGCTTCCAGTAGAGCCCGGTGCCCTGGGTGGCGATGGTGGGCGCCAGCTCGCTCAGCGCGGTGTAGAGGCCCTTGGCGTTCTTGCCGGCGATGTTCATCAGGATCAGATCGGGCTTGATGTTGGCGATGGTCTCCAGATCGGGATCCACCCGCGAGCCCACATCGGCGACCTTCGCCAACTGGGCCGCGTGCTGCGGGAAGTCCTTGATCAGATAGCCGGGTACGAGGTCCGCGCCGTCGCCCCGGGTCGAGCCGACCGGCACGGTACCGAGCGTGAGCAGCGCGTCGGCCTGGCCGGTGGAGATGACCACGACCTTCCTGGGCTCGGCCCCGATGGTGGTCCTGCCCTCGAAGTGGCCGACCGTACGCGGGAATTCACCGTCCGGTTTGCCGCTTCCCATGCCCTTGGGCACGGCGCGTGGCGCGGTGTGGGTGGAGGCGGCCGAGGGCGCGGCGGTGCCCTTGTCGGCCGACGCGGCGGTGGCGGAGTCGGCCGAGTCGGCGGAACAGCCGCTGAGCAGCAGGGCGCCGGCTACGGCGAACCCGCTGACGACACGGGTGAGATGGAGACTGAGATGAAGATCACGGAAGCGGTACACGATCGCTTAGCTTAGGCTTCCCTAAGTGTCGATGAGTAGGTATGACAGTGATGCAATAGATCACACATCCGGAGGTACGCGCTCCGCGGCCCGGAAGCCGCCGGACGGCGAGCGGAAGCCCGATGACGCACGGGCCGCCGGTCCACGGAAACGCGGGCTGCGGCGCGGGCGGCTGTTCGTCGCGCTCGTGGTCTGTCTCGGTGTCGTACTGCTGCTCGTCCTGGTCAGCCTGGGAGTTGGCGCGCGGAGCATCCCTCTGGAGACCGTGTGGCGCGTCCTGCTGCATGACGACGGAAGCCCGGAGGCCATCATCGTCCGGCGGCTGCGGATGCCTCGTACCGTCCTGGCGGTCGTCGTCGGCGCGGCGCTCGCGCTGGCCGGTGTCGTCATGCAGGCCATCACCCGTAATCCGCTGGCCGAGCCGGGCATCGTGGGAGTCAACTCCGGTGCCTCCTTCGCGGTGGTGGTCGCGATCGCCGGGTTCCACATCACCAGCGTCTCCGGCTACGTCTGGTTCGCCTTCGCCGGGGCCGTGCTGGCCGCCCTGCTCGTCTATACGCTCACCTCCGGCGCGTCCCGTAGCCACCAGCACACCCGGCTCGTACTGGCGGGAGCGGCGCTGTCGGCGAGTCTGGGCGCCTGTACGGGCATCCTCACCATGTTCAACACGGACGCGTTCGACTCGTACCGGTTCTGGGTGGTGGGCGCGCTGGAGAACCGCGGTACGGAGGCGCTGACCGCGGCCGTCCCGTTCGTCGCCGTCGGAACGCTGATCGCGCTCGCGCTCGGCCCGTCCCTGAACGCCCTCGCGCTGGGCGACGAGACCGGCGCGGCGCTCGGGCTCCGGGTGTCCTGGGTCCGTGCGGCCGGATTTCTCTCGATCATGCTGCTGTGCGGCGCCTCGACGGCCGCCGCGGGACCGATCGGCTTCGTCGGACTGGTCGTTCCGCATGTTCTGCGGCTGATCCTGGGGCCCGATCTGCGTCGGCTGCTGGCCTTCGCCCTGCCGGGCGGTGCCATCCTGCTCCTAGTCAGTGATATCGCGGGACGGGTGATCGCTCCGCCGGGCGAGATCGAGGTCGGTATCGTCACCGCGTTCGTCGGCGCTCCCGCGCTGCTGTGGCTCGTCGTCCGTCGGAGGGCGGTCTCCTCGTGAACACCATGAACACCGCGAAGGCCCCGGACGGCCCGGCTTCCCGTCGCTCGGCCACTCGTCGCACCCGTACTCGTCACACCGCCACGCTGAGCACCGCCACGCAGGGCACCGCCGCCGCCCCGACCCGGGTACTGCGGCTCCCGGGCGGACTCGCGCTCCGTTACTCGGGGCGGACCGCCGCCGTCATGGCCGTACTGGTGCTGGCCTGCGCGGCGGTGTGGGCGGTGACCATGTTCACCGGTACCTACCGGATCGGTACGGGCCAGATCCTCGACGTACTCATGGGAGGCGGCTCCGGCACCGACCGGTTCATCGTCGTCGGCCAGCGGCTGCCGCGCGTCTGTGCCGCACTGCTGGTCGGGGCGGCGCTCGGACTGTCCGGTGCGCTGTTCCAGAGTCTGTCGCGCAATCCGCTCGGCAGTCCGGACGTCATCGGGTTCACCACCGGCTCCACCAGCGGCGCACTCGTCGTCATCCTCGCGGGCGGCGGCACGGCGGGGATCGGGGTCGGCGCGGGCTCGGTGCTCGGCGGTCTGGTCACGGCGGCGGCCGTGTACGGATTCACCGCCACGCGCGGAGTCTCCGGCAACCGGCTGGTACTTGCCGGTATCGCTGTCGGCGCCATGCTCGCGTCGGTCAACGACTACCTCATCACCCGGGCCGATCTGGAGTCGGCGGAGAGCGCCAAGGCCTGGACGTTCGGCAGCCTCAACGCCGTCTCCTGGCCGCAGGTCACACCGCTGGCCCTCGCCCTGCCGGTGCTCGCGGTGGCGGCCCTGGCCGTCGGCAGACCGCTGCGGCTGATGGAGATGGGGGACGACACGGCGGGCGCGCTCGGCGTGAACGTCGCGCGGGTCCGCGCGGTCGGACTGCTGCTCGGTGTCGCCCTGGCCGGCACGGCCATCGCCGTCGCGGGCCCCATCGGCTTTCTCGCGCTGGCGGCGCCTCAACTCGCCCGCAGAGTCACGCGGTCGCCCGGTGCTCCGATCGGACCGGCCATGGTCACCGGAGCGCTCCTCCTCGCCACGGCCGATCTGCTGGCCCAGCGGCTGCTCTCTCCGTTCCAGATCCCGGTGGGCCTGGTCACCGGCGCCCTCGGCGGGATCTATCTGCTGTGGCTGCTGTCGAGGGAGAGAAGCAGTGCGCGCCCGCAGTGATCGGACTCGCCCGGGTTATCCCAGATCACATGGTCAGCTGTGCGGTGTTTACGATGAGCACATGAGATGGCCAGCGCATGGCGCGAACCGGCCCTGGCGGGTACGGGGTCTTCCGCTGCTGGTGCTGGCGTTGGTGGCCGGAGTGCTGGCGATGCACGGTCTGGCACCGGTCGCCATGACGGCGACCGCCGCGCACAGCACGCCGACGTCCGCCCATGTCATGCCGGCCGGAGCGCGGGACTGCGCGCATCCGGACCATGGGGGCGGCGGCCATCTCGATCACGCGGACCGCACCTGCGCGGCGGCCGGTACGAGTACCGGGCCCGCGCTGTCCGCCCTGACCGGCTCGACCTTGCCCTCCGGCCTCGCCGATCCGGCGACCACATCGCAGCGGACACCGGGGGCGGCGCCGGACGACCGGGCTCCGCCGTCCCTGAGCGAACTGCAACTCCTGCGCATATAGGCCTGCCCCGCGGCCGAGCCCATACCTCGGGCCATCGGCCACTCGTGGCATGCCCTCATCCCTCTTCTTCGCACAGGAGTCGCTTCACCATGACCTCATTCCGTCATTCCGCTCGTTGTCCCGCTCGCCCTCTCGCTCTCCATCTCGCCCGCAGGACCGCGACCGCCGTGGCCGTGGTCGGCGCTGCGCTGGCACTCGCCGCATGCGGCGGCAACGACGACGGTTCCACGGCACGCTCCGGACACTCCGGCCACGGCAACGGATCGTCCTCCTCCTCGGCCTCACCATCGGTGTCGGCACCGACGGCGGACGCGGCCCACAACGCCGCCGACACGGCATTCGCGCAGGGCATGATCCCGCACCACCGGCAGGCGATCGAAATGGCCGATCTGGCCACCACCCGAGCCTCCTCGGCGGAGGTCATGACGCTCGCCTCCGAGATCAAGAAGGCACAGGACCCGGAGATCAAGACGCTGTCCGGCTGGCTCAAGGGCTGGGGCGAGCAGGTGCCGGCCGACGACACGGACCACTCCGCACACACCATGTCCGGAATGATGAGCGAGGACGACATGTCCACGCTGGAGAACGCGTCCGGCGCGGCATTCGACACCGCCTTCCTGAAGCTGATGGCCAAGCACCACGAAGGCGCCGTCACCATGGCCAAGACCGAGCAGTCCCAGGGCGCCAACCAGGCCGCCAAGGACCTGGCCGGCCGCATCGTCACCTCCCAGAGCGCCGAGATCACCCGCATGAACGGGCTTCTCGACAGCTAGCCGGCGACAGTCCCGGGACCGGCGGAACGAGGTCCCGGCCGGGGGCCGCGCCCGAGGCGCGGTCCCCGGTTCCCCGGCCGGCGCAGCCTTTGGAATACCCCTGGGGGGTATATCGTTCGGATGGGAGAACGAGAACGGCAGATCACATCCGACGGAGGGTTTCGCCATGGACCACCACCACACGCACCACGCGCAAGACCCGCAGACGCACTCCGCGCACAGCGAGCAGAGTGGGCGGAGTGGGCACGGCGAGCACTCCGGCCACGGTGGTTCCAACGGCTCCGGCGCGGGCGCCGGTTGGCGTATCGCCGCCCGGGCCACACTCCACTGCCTCACCGGCTGCGCCATCGGCGAGGTCCTGGGCATGGTCATCGGTACGGCGGCCGGCCTGTCCAACGGCGCGACCGTCGCCCTGGCCATCGCCCTGGCGTTCGTCTTCGGTTACGCGCTGACCATACGAGGCGTCCTCGCCGCCGGACTGCCCGTGCGTCAGGCGCTCAAGGTCGCGCTCGCCGCGGACACCGTCTCCATCGCCGTCATGGAGATCATCGACAACACCGTGATGCTCACCGTCCCCGGCGCCCTGCACGCGGGCCTGACCAGCGCTCTCTTCTGGAGCGCCCTGGCCTTCTCACTCGCCGTCGCCTTCGTCCTCACCGTACCGGTCAACCGGTGGTTGATCTCCCGCGGCAAGGGCCACGCCGTGGTCCACGCCTACCACTAGCACGGAGGCGCCCTAGCGCCCCGCGCCGCCGTTGTGGGCCGTCGACAGGGCCAGTTCGCGCCACTGGGTGAGTTCCTCGGCGACCAGATCCAGTTTGGCCTGGACCCGTTCGACGGAGTCGGCTCCCAACTGGAGCCGGCTCGGCGGGTCGGCCATGGCGGCGAGGGTCACGATGGCCTCGGCGGCCTTGACCGGGTCGCCTTCCTGGGCGTGGTTGCTCTCCTCCGCCCACCGGCGGGTACGGCCCACCGTATCGGCGTAGTCGGGGATGACCTGTTCCACGCGGTGCAGCGAGGTGGGGTCGAGGAAGTCCGTGCTGAAGACGCCCGGCTCGACAACCGTCGTGAGGATCCCGAGAGGCAGCAGTTCGGCGCGCAGGGACTCGCTCAGGCCCTCGACGGCGAACTTCGTCCCGGCGTACACGCCCCAGCCGCTCCCCGCGGCGAAGCCGCCGACCGAGCTAATGTTGATGATCCGGCCGGCGCGCTGTCGGCGCATCACCGGCAGTACGGCGCGGGTGACGGCCAGCAGACCGAAGACATTGGTCTCGAAGACCGCCCTCACCTCGTCCGCCGACGCCTCCTCGACCGCTCCCAGCAGCCCGCGTCCCGCGTTGTTGACGAGGACGTCGATCCGGCCGAAGCGCTCCACGGCGGCGTCGGCGGCCTGCCGCGCCTGCTGCTCGACCGTGACATCGAGCGGCACGGCCAGCAGCCGGTCGCCGCCCGTCGGCAGCGCGTCATGGACGGTCCGTGGAGCGCGGGCGGTCGCGACGACCGCGTCTCCGCCGTCGAGGACCTTCCGCGCGATCTCCAGCCCGAATCCACGGGAAGCACCGGTGATGAACCACACCTTCATACTCATGACGAACCTCCTGATGACCTGCCGGCGACCTGCTGACGACCTCCTGCTTGCCCGGGCACCGTCGCCCTCGCCATGACCGTGCCCGCTCCCCGGCCGGGACTCTCAGCATGGCGGGCGGGACGGCCCGCTGCTCGTCGGAGCCGTCGGGCCCGTGCGACCACGCCGCCGAGGGAGCCCGGTGATACCTTGGAGGTATCACTGTTGAGTGGAGGCGCGCATGGACGTCGACCTGCGGAAGATCCGCTATTTCGTCGCCGTCGCGGAACAGTTGCACTTCGGCCGTGCGGCCGAGGAACTGCATATCGCTCAGCCTGTGCTCTCGCGTCAGATCAAGGCGCTGGAGAGCGAGCTCAAGGTCCAGTTGTTCCGCCGTGACCGGCGCAGTACGGAACTGACCTCGGCCGGCGAGCAGTTGCTCGCCGATGCCCGTCCGCTGCTGGCGAGCGCCGCGGCGATGCGGCGCAGAGCCGTGCGGGCCGCGCGTGTCGCCGATACGTTCACCGTCGGGTTCATGCCCGGCCTGATCGTGACGGACGCCGTACGGACGCTGGCCGGCCGTCATCCCGGCCTCGACATCGAGGTGGTGCGCACAAGCTGGGAGGACCAGGCCGATGCCGTACGGGACGGTCGCGTGGACGTCAGTTACGTTCGGATGCCGATCGATCCGGCCGGGCTGGAGACCGTACCGCTGCTGACCGAACAGCGGGTCGTCGTACTGCCGGGCGACCACCGGCTGGCCGGCAAGGAGAGCGTCGGCATCGCGGATCTCGTGGATGAGCATTTGCTCCAGAATCCTGACGCGGTCCCGGAATGGCGTGACATGGTCGCGGCCCGGGGCGGCCGGGAACGGCGGAGTCAGCCCTTGATCCATACGACCGAGGAGAAACTCGAACATGTCGCCGCTCGGCGCGGCGTCGTCGTACTGCCGCTGTCCGCCGCGATGTTCTACACCCGCCCGGACATCGGCTACGTCCCGGTGGACGACATTCCTCCGAGCCATGTCTGTCTGGCCTGGGCAAGCGGTCGTCACCATGGACTGGTCGAGGAGTTCACCGGGATCGCCGTCGACTCGGCCGGCCGAGTCCGGGCAAGCGGTGAGGTCGCCACGCAGCCCTGATGCCCCGGAGGTATCACAGACGCCGGATCAGGTCTTGGACGGCGCTGCGGGTATCCCGGCACAGTCGAATACGTAAGAGATTCGACCCGACCGATACCCGCCGATACCCGGCCGGTACTCGACCGACAAAGGATTCCGATTCCCATGAAGGTATTCATCACGGGCGGCTCCGGCTATGTGGGCAAAGCCACCGTCAAAGCGCTGATCCGACAGGGCTTCGAGGTAACGGCCTTGGCACGCAGTGACCGGTCCGCGCATTCCGTCGAAACTCTGGGCGCCACTCCGGTCATGGGCGGGCTCACGGACACCGGAACACTGCGCGCGGCGGCAGGCGAGGCGGACGGTGTCATCCATCTCGGACAGCACTACGGCGCCGACACCGCCGCCGTCGACTCCGCGGCGTCACAGGCGCTGCTGGACGGTCTGGGAGGGCGCGGAACGTACGTACACACCGGTGGTGTATGGGTCTACGGAAATACGAATGGTGTCGCGGACGAGAACGCGCCGCTGAATCCGCCACAGCTCACTTCCTGGCGGCTCAGGAACGAAGAACAAGTACTGGCCAGGGCCTCCGACGGAAGCCGGCCCGTCGTGGTGATGCCAGGACTCGTCTACGGCCACGGAGAAGGCCTCATCAAGCAATTCCTCGTCGACCCGGGGCGTGACGAAGGCATGGTTCTCTCCATCGGCGACGGCCACAACCACTGGGCACTCATCCATGTCGACGACGTGGCGGAACTGTACGTCCTGGCCCTGAGCGCGCCCGCCGGATCGGTCTACGCCGGTGTGAGCGACCAGAACATCCCGCTGTCCCGGATCGCCCAAGCCGTGGCCCAGGGCGTCGGCCGTGCCGGACACATCACTGCCCTCTCCCTGGAGGAGGCGGAGGCCCGAATGGGCCCGATCGCCGAGGCGTTCGCACTCGACCAGCGGTTCACGGGCGCCCGCGCACGCAAGGAACTCGGCTGGACACCGACGCGGCTCGACGCCCTCACGGACCTCGCGGGGGCACACTGACCCGGACACCTTGAGGGACACCTTGAGAGGCGGTACTCATGGACAGCGAAGCGAAGTTCCTGGTGACCGGTGCGGCCGGTGCCGTGGGCGCCGTAGGGCGCCGGGTGGTGGAGCTCCTCCGTGAGCAGAAAAGATCCGTTCGCGCGCTGGTCCATCGGGAGGATGAGCGGGCCGACGCGTTGCGGCGCACCGGGGCCGAAGTCGTCGTAGGGGATCTGACGCGTGCCCGCGATGTGCTCACCGCTCTCGACGGCTGCGAGCGCGCGTTCTTCTCCCTGAGCGTCTCACCGAGATATCTGGAGGCGGCGGTGACAACGGCAGCCGCCGCGCGCGAGTACGGAGGCCTGGATCTCCTTCTCGACATGTCCCAGATGACCGTCTCGCAGATGAGCCTGGCGAGCACCGCCGAATCCGACCAGCAACGCCAGCACTGGCTCGCCGAGCAGATCTTCGACTGGTCGGGCCTTCCGGTGACCCATGTCCGGCCGACCGTGATGATGGAGAATCCGCTCTTCACCACCGTGGCCGCCGCCTCCGTGGCGGAGTACGACAGCATCCGTCTCCCTTTCGGCGACGGCCGGACCTCACCTGTCGCCGCCCAGGATGTGGCGGAGACGGTCGCCGCTCTGCTGTCCCGGCCCACGGGCCGAACACGGCATGTGTACGAGCTCACGGGCGGCGCGTCCCGGGACCTGACGGAGATCGCCGCGGAATGGTCGCTCGCTCTGGGGCGGACCATCACCTATACGGATGTGCCGTTCGAGGAGTGGGAGAACAACGAGCTGCGAGCCCTGGGTCTCCCGGATCATCTGCACAATCACATCGCCACGATGGCGCGACTGCACGCGGCGAACAGATACGACCGGGTCAGCCACGACGTAGAGGAGATCACCGGCCATGCTCCCCTGAGCTGGCAGGACACCCTCCTCAGCCGGCAACAGCGCCCGTGACGTCGAGTGTGCCGAGGCAGTCGACCGGCGCGGCCCGCGGACGGTCCGCGTCGCTTCCACCAGCGGCCCGTTCCCAGCCCAGTACACCGAGCGATACCGTGGAGGGTGCCACTACCAGATAGTTGAAAGGTTGAATCGCGGCTTGCTATCCGCTACAGATGATTGCCGCGATCCGCGATCCGCGATCCGCGATCCGCGATCCGCGATCCGCGATCCGCGATCCGCGATCCGCGATCCGCGATCCGCGATCCGCGATCCGCGAGGATGCTTGTCCTCGCGTTACCGACGGTTGCGATCCGGTAGGCATGCGGAGTAGCCGAGGCAGCTGTGGCTAGTAGCGCGCGTCCACCGCTTCGCGTACCCGTGGGCCGCGACGCCGAGCGGTGGCGCACTTTCCAAGGCACGAGGACCGTCGCGGTTGCCGCCCGCACCGTCACCTCCACCGTACGTCTGCTGGAAACGCTGCCGGCTGTCGTCCGCGGCGACAGCCGGGTCACGGTGGTGTTCGCGTACGACTCCACCTCCGCGTTCAGCGCGGGGGTTCTTGATCTCCTCAAGGACGCCGGCTGCCGGATCCTGCCGTGGACACAACTGGCCGACGTATCGCCCGATCTGCTGATCTCAGCCAGCGAGAACATCGACGTGCCGCCGGGCGACTGGCCGGTGCTGGTGCTTCCGCACGGCATCGGCTTCCAGAAGATGGTGCCGGACTCGCGCGCGGAGGGTGTACGTCTCTCCGGTCTCGTGCCGGACACGCTGCTGGATTCGGGGCGCGCATGGCTGGCGGTCTCGCATCCCGATCAGGAAAAGCAGCTGATCACAGCACGCCCCGAGACTGCCGGCCGAACCGTGCTGATCGGGGATCCGGTTCTCGACGAGCTACGGGCGAGCGCGTCCCACGCCAGGGTCTATCGCGAGGCGTTGGGCCTGGCCCGCGGACAGCGGCTCGTCGTGCTCAGCTCGACCTGGGGCCCTACTTCCCTCCTGGGGCGGGACCCAGGGCTGCCCGCGCGACTGCTGGCGGCGTTGCCGTACGACGGCTACCGTCTGGCAGCGGTCATCCATCCCAACGTCTGGGCGGGGCACGGAGCTTGGCAGATCCGCACGCTCCTGGCCGACGCCATGGACGCGGGTCTGCTGCTGATGCCACCCGTGAACACCTGGCGGGCCGCCCTGGTGGCGGCCGACTGCGTGATCGGCGACCACGGCTCGGTGACGCTCTACGGTGCCGCGCTCGGCAAGCCGATCCTGCTCGGCGCCTTCGGCAGCGACGCGGTGCCCGGAACGGCCATGGCGCGGCTCGGCCGTGCGGCACCGCGTCTCGATCCTCGCGCTGATGTACGACGGCAGATCGAGACGGCCCTGGACACGCACACACCCGACCGCTTCGCCGACATCGTGGCCGGAGCCTTCTCCCGTCCCGGCCACGCCCTGGCCCGGCTGCGGACCACCGTCTACGGTCTGCTCGGTCTGACCGAACCGGGCGGGACCCCGCCGCCGGTGCTTTCGCTGCCACGGCCGGATCTGCCGGTCGCCGAGGTCACGTCCTGGCTGGTGAGAACGTCCGTGGAGTTTACGGACGGACGCGCGGTGGTCACCGCTCACCGCTGCCCGTCCGCTGTCAGCGACGGGGAGAGCTCCGACGAAGCTCCTGGGGAGTTCATTCATCTCGCTGCCGACGACCATGAGCGGGACGCCCGGGTCAGCGAGAGTTCCTCCGTGTTGCTGCGGCGCCAGGCCGCTCCCACCTCGGTGGCGGCACTGCGCTGGATCCGGGAGGTACTCGACCGCTATCCCGGCAGTTATCTCGCGGGAACCGCGGTGGCAGGAGCCGGTTACCTCGTGGGCATTCGCGACGGACGTGTGGTCGAGGTGTCCATCACCGGCCCGGCCCTGGACGCCGGGCTTCCCGCCTCGCTGGTTTACGCCTGCCTGCGTGGGCGCATCCCGCTGGACGCCACTGTGACCTTGCGGGCCGACGGTGTTCACGAGACGGACGCCGTTCTGCGCCTCCGTACCCGCGGGTGAGTACCCGTACGTACCCGCAGATAAGTACCCGTACCGTCGCCCGCCCGGTCAGCGGCCTTTCATGTCAGTCTGTCAGTCTTCGGAATCCAGCTGCTCCAGCCGTTCTCGCAGGGCCTCCGCTTCCGGGCTTCCGCCGGCCTTGTAGACGGCGAAGGCGCGCTGGAGATGATCGCGTACCACCGTGCGAGGACCGCCGCTGCGCTCGATGATGTCGGCGAGCCTGACCCGGGCCCGGGCCTCATAGTGGCTCGCGCCCAGATCGTGGAGGATCACGGCGGCTTCTCCGAGAGAGCGCAGCGCCAGGGCGGTGTCGCCCAAGTGCTCCTGGACGGCGCCGATCGCGGCCAGTGCACGGGCCGCCATCCGCGGGTCGGGGCCGTCCGGCAGATTCAACAGGCTCCGATGAGCCTGCCGCAGGGTCTCCAGAGCCCTTTCGTGGTCGCCCTGGGCGTCCTGCGCGCAGCCCAGGAAGTACGTGACGATGGCCACACCACGCGGCAGGTCCGCCTCGATGTTCAGTGAGACGGACCGCCGGTACGCCTCGATGGCACGAGCCGTGTCGAAGCGGTCCCAGTAGCGCCCGTAGAACTCCTGCACGGACGCGCTCAGCGCCATGTTCCCGGCGATGTCCGCGCGGGCGACCGCCGTGTCCAGTTCCTCACGCGCGCGCTCGTACTCGCCGAGATCCATCAAGGGACGGGAGAGCAGACTGCGCAGTCGTGCCTCGGCCTCCGGTGCCCCATCGGCCGCCGCCGCCCGTGCGCCGAGTTCCAGTGACTCCTTCCAGTCCACCAGATGCCTGCGGTGCAGGAACAACACCGTGAACGCCTCGGCCAGTTGCCATACAAGGGTGTGCAGTCCGCTGCGTGCGGCCTCCCGGAGAACGGCGAGGATGCCGGACCGCTCTGCTTCGAGCCAGTCGAGCGGGGCAGGTGCGTCTTCGGCTCGGAACGGGTCCGTGACGCCTTCCAGCAGACCGGACAGCTCGGCCACGCGCAGCCGGTCCTCACGCACCGCGCGGTCGGCCAGGGCGGTCAGCACCAGGTAACGCGTGATGACCCGTTCCAACTGCGCGAGTTGCTCCGCCGCGGGCTCCTCGGCGGCAGCGCGTTCCCGGGCGTGCAGCCGCACGAGACCATGCATCCGGAATCGGCCGTCGGGCCGCACATCCAGCAGGTTCGCCTCCTCCAGCGCCTCCAGCAGCGGCTGCGCGGTGGTGATGTCGAGCCGGGCCGCGACGGCCGCGGTCGCGGTGTCGAAGAGCCGTACGGGCAGCCACCCCAGCAGCCGGTAGAGCCGGGCCACATCGGGAGACAGGTCTCGGTAGGCGAGTCCAAGGACCGCGGACACCGAATGCTCTTCGCCTCGTAAGGACATCCCGGCCAGCCTCCGTGTCTCGTCCGCCAGTTCGTCCGCCAGGACGGACAAGGTGAGCCGCTGGTTCATCTGCAGCCGGGCGGCGACCACATGCAGGGCCACCGGCAGACCGCCGCACAGGTCCACCAGCCGCCGGGCGGCGACTTCGTCCGCCAGGACGGTGTTCCCGCAGCGGTCGGCGAGGAGCCGTACTCCGCTGTCGGTGTCCAGCGGCTCCACCTGCATCAGGTGGGCGCCGTCGAAGGCGGCCAGTTCACCCAGCCGGCCGTTGCTCGTCACCAGCACGACGCTGCCGGGGCCTTTGGGTACCAACGGTCTGACCTGGGCCGCTCGGCTGACACCGTCCAGCACGACCAGCAGTCGGCGGTCGGCGGACTGCCGGCGGTACAACGCGGTACGTTGCTCAAGCGTCGCGGGCAGATACTCGTCGCGGACCCCGAGGTCGCGCAGACAGATACCCAGGGCCTCGGACACATCGGCGCCGGCCTGTTCCCGCAGCGGCGCGAAGTCGACGTACAACTGCCCGCCGGGGAACTGCCGGCGGGACGCCTGCGCCCACCGGGACACCATCGCCGTCTTGCCGACACCCGGGAGCCCGCTCAATGCTCCCATCCGCACGGGAGCGCCGGCGTCGGCGTCGTCGGCACCCTCGCCGTCGGCACCGAAGCGACCGTCCAGTTGTGAAAGATCAGCCGCGCGGTTGATGAAACGGACCGTCAGCGGGGGCACTTGATCCGGCTTCCGTCCCGATCCCGGCTCAGACGCCGGCGCCACGTGGAAGTGGATCCCGCCGTGCACATCTCCCGCCTGTACGACCGGACCACTGACGTTCCCGGACACGTCGTTGCGGACCTGCGGTGCCCGACGGTCGGATCCTTCGTACCGTCCTTCCCCGCTCACAGTGACTCCGCATCCGGCCCGGTGGTGCCTGCGCCTGACGCCGTTGCGCCCGATGAAGCCAACTCCGCCAATTCGGTGTCCAAAGCGAACCCCTCACCACACAAGCCGCTGAATCGTCGGCTCCCACCGTAGAGCGTAGGGAAGGGCGAGCGAGCCTCGACAGAGCCGGTCGGTCGGCGGCCGGGACTTGCGGGTCGTTCAGCGGCTGGGGAGGCGAACTGGCGATCTGCCGCGAGTTCGCCTCAACTGCCAGGAACCGCACCGCCTCGAAGCCGCGATCACGAGGCTGCCGTACACCTATGCCACCGGGTCTCACCGGCCGCGTCAGTGTGCGGCGATCTGCTGGAGCGCCGCGCCCTGGTAGCGGGCACCGGCGTTCCAGAGGATGAAGGAGTCCATCTTGTTGGCCGCCGCGGCCTTGATCTGTTCGGCCACCTGGGTCGGCCCGTAGGTGCTGCCCATCGAGAAGTCCTGGAGCCACGGAACGATCGCGGTCTGGGTGCCCTTCGCCTGGCGGGCGAAGTCGGCGAGCGAGCGCTGCACGATCGCGTACGGGGCGGTGTCGGGGTTGGCGACGCCGTACTCCCCGGGTCCCCAGTGGGACGGGTAGACCATCGGCGCGATGTAGTCGCTGACCTTGACCAGGGCCGCGATGTCCTGGGCGATCTCGGTGGGCCGGGTGGCGGCGATACCGAAGACCGAGACACCGAGGTACTTGGCGTGCGGGCGGATCGCGGTCCGGGTGTCGGCGACGAACGAGGTGATGGCCTGCTCCGGCGTGGCGGACCCGATGCCCGGGAAGCGCATCTTCGACAGCGGGCCGTCGGGGCGGCGCACGTAGTCGTAGAGGATGTCGTCGAAGCCGAGCTGAGCCGCTTCGACGGCGAGGTCCTGGTTGTACTTGCGGACCGTGGGGTCGGCGAAGTTGGTGAAGGCCAGCTTTCCGTAGTGGCCGCCGCCGGCGTAGGGCTGTCCCTCGGGAGTCAGTACGACCTGGTCGCGCTTGCCGGCCTTCCAGGCCGCCGTGGCGAGCTTGGGGTCGCGGAAGGCGACGATACGGCCGATGACCTGGGCACCTGCGGCGTGGATCTCGGCGATCGCCTTGCGGGCGTCGTAGTAGCCCTTGGCCGCGCCGATCTGACGGGCCAGCGCCACCTGGGAGGCGTACCCGACCTCGCCGTCCTCGTCCTTGACGTCCAACTGCACGGCGTTGAGCTTGCCGCTGCGGACCAGGGCGAGGATGTTGCCGCGCAGAGTGTCGTTGCCCCAGCCGATGGCGGTGATGTGCGCGGCGCGGATCATGGGACGACGGCCCCGGGCGTTCACGGCCTTGGTGGTGGTGTTCCCGGCGCGGTCCGCTGCGGTGACGTTCACGACGGGTGTGCCCTTGGGTACCGTGATCTTGAAGGTCCCGCTCTTGTCGACGGGAACCTCCTTGCCGTCGACGGTCACCTTGGCGTCGGTGCCGGCCTTGCCGGTGATGGTCACGGAGTCGGCCGTGCTCTTGATCTCGGGGTCGGTCACCTTCAGGACGGGAGCGGTGGCGTCCACGGTGAAGTCCACGACCTCCCGGTACGAGAGCAGCGGGACACGGCTGTCGCCCTTCACCACCAGGGTGTGCTTGCCCTCGGCCAGACGCGGGAGAGCGAGCTTCAGACGGGCGCCGTCAGCTATGACGGGGACCACCGCGCCGTCGAGGGTGGCACGCACCTTCTCCGGACTGCCGGCCGCTCCGGCGTCGAGGTAGGCGCTGACCTGTGCGGCCTTGGGCCCGTTGAGGACGGCGCCGTCGGCGAGACCCTGCACGCCCGGTCCCAGTGCGAGAAAGGTCCAGCCCACTCCCGCCAGTCCGAGCGCCCCGGCCGTCGCTATCAGGGCGCGCCGGCGGAACGGACGGGGACCGTAGGAGGAGGCGGAGTTGGATATGTATCTCATGGCCATCGTGGCGTCCTTCATGCCGTGGTCGGGTGGTTCCTCCATTGATTGCCACACGGCGTGTCGTTCCTACCGTTCTGACGGTATTTCACACGAAAGGCCGTGTCCGGTCCCGGCGTGGTGACTGCGCCATCCAGGGGACTGTGCGGTACGGGGGCTCCCGCCGTCGGTAGGGATGGCGCGACACGTTCGCCTTGGAGGTCCCTCATGCGTCACCCGCTCGTCCCGCTCTGCGCCCTGGCAGGCGCCGCCCTGCTCGTCTCGGGCTGTTCCTCGGGATCGTCACCGACCGCCGCGGAACAGCAGGCGGCGGCCTCCGCGGCGGCCAGCCAAGCCGCCGCGAAAGACCCGGCGGAGGTCGGCGCCGACGAGCTCGGCCAGGTGCCGGTGCTGATGTACCACCAGCTCACTGAGAAACCGGCCAGCGTCTACGACCGCACGCCGGCCGATTTCCGGGCCGAGCTGGAGCGCCTCGCCCGGGAGAAGTACGTGCCGGTCACCGCCCGGGACTTCCAGACGGGCCACATCGACATCCCGGCCGGAACGCACCCGGTGGTCCTCACGTTCGACGACTCGACCAACAGCCAGGTGCGCCTCGGCCAGGACGGCAACCCGGCGCCGGACACGGCCATCGCGATCCTGGCGGAGACGGCGAAGAAGCACCCCGAGTTCAAGCCGGTGGCGACCTTCTTCGTCAACGCGGACGCCTTCTCGGCCACCGGTTCCGCCAGGGCGCTGACCTGGCTGAAGGATCACGGGCACGAGGTCGGCAACCACACCGACCGCCACCAGAACCTGCGCTCCCTGGACCAGGCGGGCGCCACGAAGGCCATCGCGGGCGGACAGCAGGCGATCGTGAAGGCCGCGCCCGGGATCCGGGTCACGTCCCTCGCCCTGCCCTTCGGGGCCATGCCCCAGGAGGCCGGCGTCGCCGCGCGGGGAACGGGCTACCGCTACGACGGGGTCTACCTCGTGGGGGCCAACCCGTCGGTCTCGCCGTTCGACAAGGCCTTCACACCCGCCGCGATCCCGCGGATCCGCTCGGCGGGACCCAAGGACGCGGACGCCGAGTTCGGTTCGTCCCGGTGGCTGGACAAGCTCGCCGCCGGGAAGAACTGGTACGTCTCGGACGGGAACCCGAACACGGTCGCCTTCCCACGCGCCTCGCAGGACAAAGTGGCGCCGGCCTTCGCGAAGCAGGCCCTGCCGTACTAGGCCCTAGGGCCCTGGCGGGCGATTCGTGCGTGTGGGGCACGTGGCCCCGGGCCGGACGGTCCGGGGCCACGTCGGCGGACTCGTGCGGCCCGCAAGGCTTGTCGGAGGGTGGGCTGGTCAAGTGCCCAGAGGCCGCGGAGTTGGTGGGAGTTGGCGGCAGGGGCCTTGTGGCCTCGGTCAGCTGCCGAAGAAGACGCCGAACTCCTCGTACAGTTCGGTGGAGACGCGTTTGGGCGCCCGCACGGCGTCCGCGAGCGGGACCCGCACGATGTCCGTGCTCCGCAGGGCCACCATCGTCCCGAAGGCGCCGTCCTTGATCCCTGCCACGGCGTGGAGTCCGAAACGTGTGGCGAGCCACCGGTCGTACGCGCTCGGGGTGCCGCCACGCTGGATATGGCCGAGGACCGTCGTACGGGCGTCCTTTCCCGTACGGCTCTCGATCTCCTGGGCCAGCCAGTCGCCGATACCGGACAGGCGTACGTGCCCGAATTCGTCGCGGGACTCGTCCTTCACCACCATCTGCCCGGCCAGCGGCACCGCTCCCTCCGCCACCACGACGATCGGCGCGTAGTTGATCCTGAAACGGTTCTCCACCCAGACACACACCTGGTCGAGATCGAACTCCCGCTCAGGGATGAGGATCGCGTTCGCGCCTCCCGCGACGCCCGCGTGCAGGGCGATCCATCCCGAGTGGCGTCCCATGACCTCCACGACAAGGGTCCGCCGGTGCGACTCCGCTGTCGTGTGCAGACGGTCGATCGCCTCGGTCGCGATATTGACGGCTGTGTCGAAACCGAAGGTGTAGTCGGTACCGCCGACGTCGTTGTCGATGGTCTTGGGGATCCCGATCAGCCTGACTCCCTCGTCGGAGAGGGCGTTCGCCACGCCAAGGGTGTCCTCACCGCCGATCACGACGAGCGCGTCGATCGCGTGCGCGCTCAGGGTGCCCCTGACACGGTCGACGCCGTCCTCGGCCCGGAGCGGATTGGTACGGGAGGAGCCCAGGATCGTGCCGCCGAGCGGCAGGATGCCACGCACGGCCGCCACGTCCAGCGGCACGGTCAGATCGTTGAGGACACCGCTCCAGCCGTCCCGGAAACCGGTGAACGTCCAGGCGTACTCCTGTACGCCCTTTCGCACGACACTGCGGATCACCGCGTTGAGACCCGGGCAGTCGCCGCCTCCGGTCAGAACTCCCACCCGCATGCCTTCTCCCTCGCCCTCGCGCTCCCACCGGTGCGGAGCACACGCCTCACACCGCCGTGTGTCACGATCCCGATCCGGGTCCGGCGCTCGGCAGCGCTCCACGGGCCCGCCCGCCTCCGCGACGTCCGCGGGTCTCTTCGATCAGGAAACGACACACCGTTCGCCCTCGCCACTCATACGCCCGCTCACTGGCCGGGAGCCGGTACGGGGCCTATGCGGCGGCCCGTCATCCGCGCGGGGAAGATCGACAGCCACAGTCGGCGGTCCTCGCCCGCCCAGGGGGTGGTGTACGCCTGCTGGTCCAGGCCGCGGGCGGCCGCGTCGCCTGTGACGGCGTGAGCGGTGCCGACGACATTGACACTCCATCCCTGGCGCACCGCGTCATCGACATGGTCGACCTCGAAGACGACCTCCTGGTCGGCGGCAGCCGCCGCGGCTGTGCCCGGGGCCGTTCTGTACGCCACCGAGCCGTCCCCCACCACCACGTAGTTGACGGGAACGACAGCGGGACCGTTGTGCGCATACACGGCTACCCTGCCGACACCGTGCGTGGAGAGCAGAGCACGGCACTCCTCCGGGCTCAGCATCGCGAACTCGGGCTCGGGCTCGGGCGAATCCTTCTGAGTTCGATCCGCCATAGTTGATCACATCCCTTGGTCTTCTCCGGCTTCCCTGTCCGCTGCTCGGTCAGTCGCCGAACGTCAGTACGTCCCGTACGGGACGGCGTGGCGTTCGAGGGCCGCGGGGTCCGTATCCCAGGCGCAGGACCATCTGGACATGGCCGGACCCGGAGACCGGGTCGCGCAACAGCCACCGCAGCTCGGGCCGTTCGAGCGCCTGAGTCGCGGGCGCGCCGGCCACTTCGTGCAGTGTGGCGAGGAGCAGGACGCGCTCCATGGCCTGCCCCACGCGCAGCCAGTCCGCCGGTCCGTCCTCCGGCGTGCTCAGCAGGACCAGCTCAGGCTGTTTCTCGAAGTCCGCCACGGGCCTGCCGGGCACCACACCCGTGCCGGCGAAGTCGCGCGTCGGAGCTGTGCCGCCCCGCTTGCGCGGTCCGAAGGCGTAGTCGGGGATTCCCTCGGTGGGTGCATCAGCTCCGGCGCTCCACGTCCACCGGCTCAGCTCGGCTTCCCGGTGGGGGTCCATCCGGTTGTATCCCTCGGCGTCCCGGATCAGATCCAGGACGGACCGAAGGTGCGGACCGGTGAGAAAGGTGAGTTCGGCGCCCTCCTGCCGGGCGGCTTCGCCGAGCTCGCGCCGGACGTTCCCCGGCAGCTCGCGGTCCATGAAGGGGAAGCGACTGGTGTGCCGTTCATGGATCGCCGGGTAGAGCGTGGAGAGTCCTTCGCCCGATGCCACCGCCGCTGTGCCGGCCGCCGCGGAGTCGAGTCGTACGGTTGCCAGGAGCGCCGGAGTCCGAGGGTCGGGCAGCAACACCGTCACCGGGCGGAGGGCCTGGTGCACGGCCGCGACCCGGAGATTCAGCAATGCTGCACCGCACCCTATGTGCAGGCCGGATGTGGTGGGGTCGGAGTGCGGCATGGCGCGGTCAAGGTCGGCGAAGAGCGCGAGCGTACGGCTGTCCGGGCTGTAGTGGAACCGCCAGGGCTGGGCGTTGTGCATGGAGGGCGCGGCCATGGCGTCGAAGACAAGGCCGCCCACCGTTGTTTCGTCGAGCGGGGGTGACAACACGGCTGCTCCCCGGATAGGTGATGCCCTTTCCTCCAGCGTGCTGTCGCGGCCCGGTTCGCGGCAGGGGCCGTAAGGCCCTGTCCCGGGACCTGTCGGGCGGGACCTGTCGGGCCTGGGAGGGGCCGTCCGTACCCCTTCGTTCCGCCGTGAAGGGCCGAGTGGCTCATATCGTCCGGCGGCGGCGCCGGAGACGCTGGAGGCATGGCCGCGTCCGGCGGTCATGGCCGGGAGTGACGGCCAGGAGTGACGGCCATGGGGCCATGAAGGGCCACGAAGGGAGTGAGGACATGGATCACCGCAAGATCGGTGAGCTGATGACCCACGGCGTTGTGAGTGTGCGGCCCGATACACCGTTCAAGGAGATCGCCAGGACGCTCGCGGACCACGACATCAGCGCCGTACCCGTGCTCGATGACGCGGGGCGGCCCGTCGGCCTGGTGTCGGAGGCGGATCTGCTGCGCAAGGCGGCCAACCGGTCCGATCTGTCGGGCAGAACACCGCTGCCGGACCTGGAGGCATGGGAGCGCGCCCGGGTCGAGGGAAGCACCGCCGAGGACATCATGTCGGCCCCGGTGGTCTGTGCGCACCCCGACTGGACCGTTGTGGAGGCCGCCCGCCTCATGGCGGTGCAGAACGTCAAGCGTCTGCCCGTGGTGGACGAGACGGACACACTGCGTGGCATCGTCAGCCGGGCCGACCTGCTCCGTGTCTTCCTGCGGCAGGACCACGCCATCCGGGACGAGATCACCCACGATGTCCTGGTCGGAACGCTCGGCCTCGCCCCGGCGGCTGTCACCGCCGATGTCAAGGAGGGCGAGGTCACACTGCACGGCACGCTGGAGGACGCCCGCCTGGTCCCCGTACTGGAGCGGCTGTGCGAGAGCGTGGACGGTGTCGTCTCGGTCTCCCAGGACCTGAAGCACCCGGCCACAAGGCAGTGACCCGCGGCTGTCGATGGTTCGGTCAGCCGCCGAGTCGGAGCCGCACATGCTTGTGGTTCCGGCGGCATCGCGACCGGGCGGCGCTGGGGGCGAGCACGTGCGTGCTCGCCCCCAGCCGGGCCACCTCGCGTATCAGACCGTTCGGAAGCCGATCCGCGGCGGCTGCCTGCCGGTGTTGGTGACGGTTACTTATCGCCGTGCTCGGCCGGCACGACCTGGATGGTCTTCGAGGTCGTGATCGGCGCGAGTGAGCTGTCGTCGGTGTAGGCACGCATGGAGTCGTTCGTCACCGTTACGGTCACCGAGCCGGGCTGCAGCGCGGTGAGCATCCGGGTCTGCGGGTCGAGGATCGCGACCTTGCCCTGGCGGCGGGCGTCGTCGACGGCGTTCTTCCCGCTGCCGATCGCCAGGTTGGACGAGCCGCTCCAGTCGACCGACATCGGGTACCGCAGCGGCACCACACGCGAGCCTGTCGACACTCCCTGGGGCTGCACGATGCTGCCCGAGAGCTGCGCCGTGTTGTCGATCTCAACCGTGGCCGGGGTGTTGAGCGTGATCGACTGCGCGAAGGCGCGCACGTCGGCCTTGAACCACTGCTGTGTCGCGTCCCGGCTCGCGTCGACGGACCAGTCGACCCAGCCGGTGAAACCGCCGCGGTCCGGCGTGCCGTACGGGTCCTTGCCGGAGGACGGCAGAACCGTGTAAGGCACACCCTCAAGGCGGTGGACGTTCGCTATCTGGGCGTGGGAGCCGACCATCGCGGCACCCTTGCGTGAGGAGTCACGGAAGTCCGTGAGCATGTTCTCGATGAGCGCGGCCTCGTCGCGGTCGCCGAGCTGGCTGGACTTGGAGTCGGCGGGGTCGTCCACCGGGTGGTGGGCGAACACCATGACGTTGCGTACCGACTTGTCCTTCTCGGCGTCGGCGAGCGCTTCCCGCATCATCGGGAGCTGGTCCCACGCCGTCCCGCGCAGCGATCCGAGGGAGCTGGCGAGCAGGATGAACCGCGTGCCCTTGTGGTCGAACGTCCGGTACGGCCGGCCGAACTCGGTGGTGAAGTTCGTCAGATCGCTCTGGACGTTGTTGAGGCCGTAGGACTCGTGGTTGCCCGGCACGTAGTAGCACGGGATCGAGCCGGCCTCCGGGGCCGGAGTGCTGTCCGGCGCCGGCTCCTGGCCGACCGGGATGAGGTCGCACCCGGCGTCGGTCAGCACCTGGCGGGCCAGCGCGAGGTCCTGCGGCAGGCCGCGGTCGGTGATGTCACCGTTGAGGACGAGCAGGTCCGGGTCGGTCTTGCGGATCCGCTGGATGGCGGCCGTCGCGACCTGGGTCAGTGCCGGGTTGTCGGCCGTGAACTGCACATCCGACAGTGTGGCGAACTGCCACGTCTTGCGGCCGACGAGCAGCGAGCCGTCGTCGGAGACGATCGGGTCGGCCTGGAGGTCGGGCTGGGCGGGCAGGTCGACCGACGTCGGGACGTCGGCCTCGATGCGGTCCAGGACGAACGTGCCCGCCTTCTGCTGGGCGACGTTGGTGTTGATGCCCTGGAAGCTTGAGATCGCGATCGGGAACGCCGCGGTCGCCGGCACCGTGAACGTGGCGTTCTGCCAGTCGCTGCTCGCGGTCAGGGCGGTGCCGTAGACGCCGCCGCTCTTGCCGGCCGCGTCGGTGTAGCCCAGGTAGGTCAGACCGCTCGGCACGCTGATGCTCGACTTGATCCGCACCCGCACGCGCAGCGGCTGGCCGGGAACCGGGACGCGCTGGGCCGCCGATGCCGCCGAGATGCCCACGTTGCGCATCGCGTTGAAGTCGATCCGCAGGCCGTCGGGGTCCGCCGAGAACTTCGTGGCCGCGGTGCTGTTGTTGCGCCAGCGGGCGAGCACGTCGTCCTCGAAGTCGTAGACCGTCCTGGTCTGAACGCCGACCGTGATCGGGAGCTGGACCGACTTGCCGGCGACCGAGAGCTTGAGGATCGTGCTCGCGTTGGCGAGCGGGGTGACCTTCAGCTTGCCGTTCGCGGGCCGGACGTCGACGACGCTGTGGTCGTAGTCCAGCGCGAGGTCCCGCGGGTCGATCGGGGCGGTGTAACCCTGGGCGTCGCGGCCGGTCACGGAGACGGTGGCCGCCTGCTCGGGTGTCGCGTCGGCCATCGACAGGAGCTGGGACGACAGTTCCACGCTGTTGAGCGGGCCGAGGACGGTGACCTTCGCGTCCTCGTGCTCGCCGCCCACCTGCGCCTTGACCTTGATGGTGCCCGCCTCGGCCGGGGCCGTGAGCGTGCCGTCCTCGACGGACGCTTCGTCCGCGGACCACTGTACGGACTTCTGGTCGACCGGCACCGGGGTCTCGTGCTTGTCGAGGCCCCGCACGACGAGTGCGCGGCGCAGCCCCGGGAAGACCCTCGCGTCGCCGTCGGCCGACGCCGCACCTGGCGCGGGCTTGACGAGGATCTCGTGCAGCTTGCCGTCGCCCTTCGCGACGAACACCCCGACGCCGTTCGGGTCGTTGCGCTCGTGGCCGTCGGACGGGGCGTTGCGGACGGTCGCGTCGTCCTCGCCGAGCGCGCGGGCGACCATCGTGGTCGAGCCGCCGCCGTCGAGGTTGACCGCCGTCTCCACGCCCATCGCGGCGAGGTCACGCGCCTCCTTGTCGATTCCGACGCCGCCCTTGCCGGTGCCGCCCGGGCCGTCCCAGGTGGCGAGCACGAGGGTACGGCCGCCGTCCTTGAAGCCGAGCGCGGTGCGCGGGGCGATCGAGGTGTCGAGGCCCTTGACGACCTGGCCGCCGGAGACGACGGTGCCGCCGTGTCCGATCGCGAACCGCATCGTCTTGGCAACGTTGTCGGCGAGCCCGTAGCTGAGCGTCGCCGGGTCGCCGGGCTGCAACGTGCGGATCGCGGTCGCCGCGGCGCCGCGCCCGACAAGGATGAAGGCGCCGTCCGGGATCGTCCCCGAGCCCGCGGGACCGTTCGGCGTGACCGACACGACCGAACCGTCCTTGACCAGGACCTCGGCGATCTGGTCGTTGGCCACGCCGGTCAGGGCCCCGTTGCGGCTGTAGTCGCCCCAGGCGGACGTGAACGCGACCATGCCGTCCGCGGGGATTCCGCCGCCGTTCGCGGCGTTGATCGACAGGACTTTGTGGCCCGCGCCCGCGAAGTTCGCCGTCGCGTCGACCGAGAGGTCCACGAGCTGGGTGATGCCGTCCTTGCTGACGCCGACGTGCTTGCGGCCGCCGGTGATGTCGGCGGTCTTGAGGAGTTCGCCATCCTGGATCTCGCCACCGAGCGCCGCGTTGGAGTTGCCGATGTCGAAGAAGTCGCCGTTGACACCCGCGACGGCGCCGGCCTTCTTGGCGGCCTCGCTGAGCGGCCCGCCGGACGCGACCGGTCCGGAGGTGAGCAGGTCGGTGCTGACGTCCTTGTCGGACAGGTTCACGGTCAGGAACTGCGCGTCGTACCAGCCCTTCTGGTCAAGCGCCTTCACATGTTGCAGGTTGATCCCCGGACCGATCTTCTCGACCGTGTTGATCAAAGGGATCCCGCCGGTGACCGGCGCGGGCCGGCTGTCGTCCGCGTACGCGACGGCAGGTGCGGCCGCCAGCGCGGTCGCCGTGGCGAGCACCACCAGCAGTGGCCTCGTATACCGATGGTTCAAGACCATCAATTTCATTGGAACCTCGGGTCAAAAGATGACGCGGAGGCAGAACAGCCCCCGCCACGCCCAGTTCGACGGGCGCGCACCCGATTAGAAAGATCAACTGAGAAGCACGGATGACGCCATCACGAGCCCGCAATGAACCCTCGCTGTGAAGTGGCACCTTGATGACCTGGCGGGTTCTTGGCGACGGCGGGGTATCCGGCCTTTACCGGAAGTCCCTCGGCGCGTCGGTGTGTTGTGGCTGACCGGATCTTGTTCGAGGCGTAGCGCGGAAGGTGCTCCCGGCTCCCCCGACCACCGCCTGCTCCCCAGCGCCCCGGGCATCGCAGGTCAGACAGGGGCACTGAATCAAGCGGGCGGTGGTCAGGGCCGCGACGGCATCGCGGGTGCCCGAACAAAAGGCTGACCTTGCTATATCGGGCAATCACGGAGGACAGTCACCGGGCCGCGCTGTTTCGCCAGCCGCCGCGGTTCCACGGTCCTGCTGTCAGGCCCAGGGGTCGAAAGCGATGCCGGACGGCTTGGAGGCGTTCAGGAGGTTCCGGAAGCGGTCGTCCTTGTCCGTGGTCTTGATGGTGGCCGACCCGAAGTCCGCGTTGTTCAGGCGGTCCCGCAGAGAGGTGCTGGGCCACCCGTTCCAGTCCACGATGGGGGGCTGGCGCCAGTTGTGGTAGTGGTTCTCCGCCGGCTCGTCATTGCTGTTGGCGAGCCGGAAGAAGTGGGTGCCCAGACCTTCCTTGTGGTAAACGACCTTCGGGTGGGAACCGTCGAAGCGCACCTGCGAACGCGGATAGGTGACCTGGCTGGAATGCTGAGTGGTCGTGACGTATTCCACCTGGTTGGACGCCTGGTTGATCCAGGAGATCACGTGCTCGAAGTCATGGCGGTGGCCACCGAGTCCGCTGCCGGGGAGGGCCTGGTCCTTCTCGAAGTAGCTGGCGTACACGACCGCACACCATCCGTTGTTGCACTTCGAGCGGGCGTAGGTCTGGGTCCGGTCCAGGTCGGACTGGTCGCGGCAACTGCCGTTGACCGCGCCCGAGGTGTTCAGACCGGGATTGAGCGATCCGTCGGGCGCGATGGCGGCAACGGGGTAGCAGCCATCGCCGTCGTAGTCATACGCGGGCGAGAAGGACGCCTCATAACCCCCGGCGTTCTGGGGCAGGTTCGGCAGATTGTCGGCATGAGCCACTGACGACGGCAACACCACAGTCAGGACCGTGGCACCGAGCAGCGCCCCCAGCCAGGACCGCTTCCGCTTGAAATACGCCAGAGCCGACCTACCCGCTCCGGGCGATGACAAATTGTCCATGTCCGTCCTCTCGGATGACTCAGCGAGCAGTCGGCGCAGTGCGCCGACGCGGCCGAGTGATGGCTACCGAGAGCATCCCCGATGAGAGTGTCCATGACAGGTTCTTCTGAAGACCACTCCGGTGAACCGCTCCTGAACAAGATCGATCCCTCCCGCGGCGGCCACAATCCTCATTCCGTCCAGGTACGGCTGTACGGTCGGCCCCGCCCAGCGTTGCGGCCCGGGAAGCGCCCGGCCGGGTCAGCGGGACGTCGCGGTCGCGGCCCGGCACGGGCCCCGTCGAGAGACCCGGGTGCTCGCGACCGGCGGCTACCAGAACCTCGCGGTGCCGCTCGCGGCGACTGCGCACGCCTTGTCGCAGGAGAACGTACCCGTGACCGGGCCGAGATGCTGCGCCTTGCCGCAGGTCATTCCCTGGGCGGCGAGACGCTGCCCAGGGACGACGTCCAGTTCACGCAGGGCGGATGGCAGAACCGTAGCGTCGCGGTGGTGGGCCCGGTCAGGCGCCAAGCACCTCGCCGGCGCTGCGGGGCTCTGTGCGCGCCTGCTGGTTGAGCTTGTGGCGCGCGATGGAGGATCGCCGGTAGACCTCCTTGCGGGCCCGCATGATGTTGCCCAGGGGCGCGTGCTCGGCGGTGACCCGCCAAGGTGTGAAGGACAGTGAGTCCATCTTCTCCAGGTTTTCCGGGCCGGAGATGTCCTGCTGCGGCAGTCGCAGCTTCGCCACGGTGACGGACGGCGAGAGGTGCTCGGGCCACTCCACGGTGGTGTCCTCCACCGGCATGCGCTCCAGGTCGGTGCAGAGCTGGACCTGGATGTCGAAGGCGTAGGGCCTCTCCCGCAGCTCGGCTTGCAGGGCCGGTCGGAAGACCTCTGCTGCCGAGGCCGGGTCGATGGTGCGCCGGACCACCGCGGCGGCGAAGGACGGGTCGGGGGTGATGCGCACCTTGGCGATGTAGTCCCCGTGCCGGATCGCGCCCATGGTCCAGTAGCTCGACAGCAGCAGGTTTGCCGGAGGGGTCTTTGCCAGGCGCAGGAAGGCCAGGAACTCGTCCCACGCCCAGTTGTCCTGATCCAGCGTTCCCTTTCCGGTCACGAAATCAGTGAAGAATCGATGCGCGCCGGGTCGGCCCTGGGAGAAGTAGGCCGGCGCGTTCAGGAACAATTCCTGGATGAACAGGTAGTGCTCAACTGTGTTGCAGAAGAAGATCGGTCCGTTGATGTTGGCGTAGTCGAATGTGCCCGTGTCCGGTTCGTCTTCCAGCAGGGTCGGGCCGGGGATGTCGAAAATCTTCAGTGCCAGTCCGGTGGCGGCGCCCAGTCGCGCGTCGGCTCCGGCGTGGGGCGAGCCGTTGGAGAAGCGGACGAGTGCATCGTGGGTTCCCGGAGTCGCGTAGATGCCTTGGGCGTACTCGGAGGGAAGCCCGTCCAGGATCTCCACCTCCCCCCGCACCAGCCCGTAGCCCTTGGCGTGGGCGTCGCGGAGGGCCCGTCCGGTGCCACCGGCGCTCACCGACTCGGCGATGTAGCTCTCGGTCTTTTCGATCACCATCTGCACGTTGCGGTCGAAGTGCGGGTCATCGTCTTCGACGTCCGGCGTGTAGCGGACGAACTGTGCTGCCATGGCTTCGACCTCTCCTCGGAGACCGTGGTGGACCTCGGAGGGTGGGGATTGCCCTCAGTCCTCCAGTTCGGCGAGCCAACGCAGGGCACGCAGACCCGGCAGGAAGCAGTACTCGCCGCCGCGGGTGACCACGAAGCTGGGCAGATTCTGCAGGCGACGCCGGACCGGCTTCTCCGGGATGGTGACGCTGCCCGTTCCGTCGTGATGCCCGGCCACCGGGTCCTTCTCGCCGGGGTGGCCGATAAAGTTGCCGTCGTTGACCCATTCGGCCTTGATGAACTCAAACTGCCGTTCCAGGTGGGCCCCGATGAATGCTCCGACCAGGCCGCGGTCGGCGCCGTCGTCCTCCAGCACGCCCTCGGGCAGCGGCGGGCCGTAGGTGGTGCCGCGGCGGATGAGGCGGTGCATCCGCGCGTCGCCGACGATGGTGGAATCGCGAGGGTTGGTGCGCCGGATGTGCGCACCTGCGGGGCACCGGAACCCGCGATCGTCGTTCTCCCGGTACAGGAAGTTGTTGACGCGGTGCGGATCGGCCGCCAGCTCCGGATCATCGTGCTCCGGCGTCAGCGTCAGCGGCGCCCCGCTGGGCCAGCGCCCGACCATCTTCGCCGCCAGGAGCGCCTCCTCCTCGGCGCTGGAGCTGTTCGCGCGCAGGTAACGGCGCCAGGCCGCCACGTTGGTGTGGATCTTGCGCACGGCCACGTAGGTCCCGTTGCGCCCCAGCACATCGGGGCTGGGCATGGGCGGCAGGCTGCCGGTTTCGTCGGGGTAGCCGAGGATGAACTCGCCGGCCTTGATGGGGACTTCCCGCGGATTGGAGCCGGGCAGCCCCACGCCCTCGATGTTCGGATGGCTGATGCCGTCACGGAAGCCGAAGGTGGTGCGCCCGGTCGGGAGCTGGTGGACCTCCTGCTGCCAGATCACCTGGACACCGGGCGTGTCCTCGTAGGCGACACGGGCCCGCTCCAGCTCCCTGCCCAGCTGTGCCGCATCGGACGAGAGGGCACTCAACGCGATATGGACATCGCCCGTTCCGAACGGTGCCTCCCAGTGGGCCGGTGCACTCTCGCCCACGTCACCGATCAGCTCCGCCCGAGCGGCCATGCCCTCACGGAACGCCCGCGGAAAGCTGGCCAGCGACTCCCGAGGCACCCCCAGGGCCCTCAGCCCCTGATAGGTGAACGCCACAGCCACCCAGGCATCCTGGCTCCGGTCCACGCTGGGCAGGCCGCCCGAGGTCACCGGGAGCAGCCGCCGCAGCAGGGCGCGCCCGGCACGGCGGTCATCCACGCGCAGGAAGATGAACCTTCCCTCGTACGGCACGGGCCTCGGACGCAGTGCGCCGCTCTGGACGTCGTCGATCTCCACGCCCACGCCGGCCGCGCTGCTGCTGTCCGCGGTGTTCATGATCGCTTGTGCCTCCACATAGGTCCATGTGCACGGACGGTCCTGCCTATGTGCACCGAAGTCCCGCAGCGGCCGGTGCGCGCCCGCCGACGCCGTCCACCGATGGCGGGCCGGGTCCGAGAGTCGGCTGTGTCCGCCTTTTAACCTGCGGCTTCTTAACCTGCGGCTTCCTCCAACAGCTTCTGGAAGGCAGGCGTGGCCAGCAGCTCGGTGTTCGCCGGGTTGTCCAGCGCCGCCCGGAATTCGGGGGTGTCCAGCACCGCCTGGAACGCCTCGCTCACGCGCTGGTCCTTCCAGACCTGCTGAACGGTCAGATCGGGATAGGAGCTGACGAAGACTCCCGCGGGCGCCTGGTGGGCGACGAACCAGTCCTTCACCCCCGGATCGGCGACGCCGGGGAACCCTTCGGTGTGCGAGAAGACCTTGTCGAAGCGGTCCCCGACTTCCGTCTGGGCGAAGTCGTCGATGTAGGTGTCCCAGGAGCCGTCGAAGACGCTGGCGAACATGTGCCGGGTGCCATTGTCGAAAATCACATGCCGTGCGTCATGCAGGGTGCCGATCTGGCGCAACGCCGCATGGACGCGTTCATCAGCTGTCGCGTCGGCAAGCGCGGCAAGATCCTCACGCAGCGCGTCCGCATGGCCCGGCTTGATCTCGGTGAAGACGGTGAACTCGCTGCAGACCCCGTCCGACCTGCCCGGGCGCTCAGGGTGAGCCCTTTGGGTTGCACCTGTCGTCGCAGTCATCGTGGAACTCTCCTGCCACGGATCGGTGCGAGGGTCGCCAAGCGCCCGAACATGGGGCGCCATCGCCCTCACCTCTTCATCGTGACCGCATACGAGCCGCCTCGCATCCCAAACATTCTCGGGTTCCGGCTTGCTGCCGAGCGTGATGGAGGCACCACCGCGGGCAACGAACAGGCCAAGGCCCTCGGAGCTCCGAGAAGCTCCCGAGGACAGATTCGTAGGAGCGCAGGATCATGGAATATGGGCCTGCCGGGTTCGTCGTCGTCACATTCTCGGGGCAACTGCTTTCCGCATGGCCGAGGAGGACAGCCACGGAGCCGACCACGTACCCGCGGCGCGGCTCTGTCTACGCCCCCGTGAGCCCGGATGGGGCGACGAGACGCTCCTCTGAGAAAAGCCGTCCGACGGCTTCCTGAGAGGCTGCGGACCCGTCCCAGGGCCCTTTTTCACACGTCCCGGATGCGTCCACGACAGTCCCACGGCTCCGCGTTCAGGCGATCGGGTCACCCACTCCCGTAAAACGTCGCTCAACTCGACAGCCGCTCCGACCCCACCTGGAGGCAATCATGGGCAAGGTTCTCGGTGACGTACTGGGTCTTGCGGCCGGCGTGGCGATCAGCCCGCTCCCGATCATCGCAATCATCCTCATCCTCGCCACGCCTCGGGGACGTCTCAACGGACTCCTCTTCACTGTCGGCTGGATCCTGGGACTCTCGGCACTGGGCGCGGTGATGCTGGCGATCGCTTCCCCCGCAGGTGCCTCCGCCCACAATCACCCGGCCACCTGGGTGGGAGCCCTCAAGCTCGCTCTGGGCGCGCTCCTCGTCCTCTTCGGCGCCCGGCAGTGGCACCAGCGCCCCGCGGATCCCTCGCAGGCCCAGTTGCCGAAGTGGATGGGCGCGATCGACCGCCTCACGCCGGTCAAGGTCTTCGGACTCGGAACGGCACTGGCCGCGCTCAACGCCAAGAACGCCCCGCTGACCATCGCCGCCGGCGCCGCGATCGGCTCAGCCGGACTGCCGGTCGGGCAGCAGATCGGGTCGCTGGCGATCTTCGTCCTGATCGCCACCCTCGGCCTGCTGGCCCCACTGGGAATCTTCCTGCTCGGAGGAGAGCGAGCGAAAACCACGCTCGGCAGTTGGAAAGACTGGGCAGCCCAGCACAATGTCGCCGTGATGGCGGTTCTGTTCTTCGTCCTCGGGCTGAAACTACTCGGGGACGGCATCTCCATCCTCACCTCCTGACAGGCCCACCCACGCGCAACGGCGCCCGTACGAGCTGACGCGACAGACCGCCGAAAGAATCCAACTCACCACACTGAACACGGTCTCAGGGCTTGAGGAGGTGCTCGAAATCTTTCGCCTGTGTCCCGTAGCGCGTGTTTGAGCCCTCCAGGACGGCCGCCTTCAGAACATCAACTCTTACATCCGCAACGTTACGGGGGGATGTGATGCCGGGCGTGTGCTCGTAGTTCGAGACAATGACGTCGAGGTAGACCGGCGCTTCGAGTTGCCATCCACGGAGCAGGAGCATTTGAGAAATTGCCGGGTAGGGCGTGTAGAGCGGATTGACGAGCCAGGTACGCAATACGGCCTCTGAGACACTGAAATCTACGCCGGCTCTGCCCAGCGCCTGGATCACAGCGGGGGCGAGCGGCGGCGCGTTCTGGTCCGGGTTCAGCTTTATGAGCTCGTCGTAGAGTCGCACCGCGTCGACGATTGTCGCCTGTGCGTCTTTTGGTCTTCCCTCTTGGTCGAACTTCTGGGCGGTGGAGAAAAGCACTTGCGCGCGTTCGATCGAGGGCGAGATCGACGGTGAACCGTTGCACTTGTCCCGCTGGAAGGTGTGCACCGACCCGATCGCCGCGGGCAGGACGACCACGACCAGGGCGGCCAGCATGGTGCGTCGAAGGGGCAGCTGTAACCGCACCCGTCTCGGTGGTGTGCCGGTCGCGACCGCATTGACGCGCCCGGACATGGTGGGTAACTCGTCGCCGTCCGCGGGAGCGGGAGCGGGACCGGGCCCGTATTGGGCTACTGCGGAAGTCGAGACTGCGGGATGCGGCTGCGGGGTTGGCGGCGTGACAGTCCTTACCGCTGTGACGGAATCCCTGGACGGGGTCGGCAGTTCGCCGTGCAGGACGGCCTGATGCAGGGCACGTAGCTCGGGACCGGGGTCGGTGCCCAGCTTGTCGGCCAGCCGTTGCCGGACGGCGGCGTAGCGGTCGAGGGCTTCCGCACCCCGCCCAGTCGCGTGCAACGCTCGCATGAGCAGGGCTTCGAAGGGCTCGACCAGCGGATACTCAGCGGCGAGATCGGGCAACGTGTTGATCACTGCGGTGGGACGGCCGAGTCGAAGCTCGATCTGCGCCCACTGCACCACCGCGTCCAACCGTCGCTGGTGCCAACTGTCCCGGACCTGCGCGGCCCATTCTCCAGGAAGACCGGCCAAGGGCGATCCCCGCCATAAGAGCAACGCCTCAGCGAGCGCGGCGGCACGAGCGTCATCGCCGAGCCACCGGTCGCTTCCTTGCCCGGCCAAGCGCCGGAATCGGTGCAGATCCGCCAGATCCGGGTCGACGTCCAGCACATAGCCGGCGTGCCGACGTTCGATCCGCACCGCCGTCCCATCGGCGAGAGTGGCCGCCTGCGTCAGCAGCCGCCGGATCCGGCTCAGGTGCGAATACAGCACGGCTCGGGGATCGGCGGGCGGGGTGTGGTCCCAGACCCGGTTGATGAGTGTCTCAATCGCGACCGGTCTTCGCGCGTCGACGACCAGCGCGGCCAGGACCGCCTGCTGCCGCGGCGTCCCCACCTCGAGCGACTGGCCCGCAGACCGTAACTCCATCTCTCCGAGCATGCGGAATTCCACTTGTTCCCCCCAAGTGATCGACTGTGCGTGAAAAGCAGTCAGAGTCCCGATGCTGGCTGATCCGCAAGGTCGCCGCAAGGTTCGCGAGCAGGGTGTGACGTCATGGTGGAGGCGGCTGAGCCGACTGGCCCGGCAGGGACCACCTCAAGGGGAGAAGCAATGCGAATTCGTAGCATCGCGTCGGTGTCAGTGGCCGCCGTGGCCATGGGAATGGCGCTGGCCACGACACCCGCGCAAGCGGCGGCCACCGTCTCGTACGGCCCCTATCAGTTCAAGAATGACTACAGCCACCTGTGCATGGATGTGGCCAACGGTTCAAAGGCCGACGGTGCCCGGATCCAGCAATGGGACTGCTACGGCGGGACGCCGGAGAAGTGGCGACTGGACGTGGTCAGCACCATCAATGGCGTGAACTACTACGCGTTCGTCAACATGAACAGCGGCAAGTGCCTCGACGTCCCGAACGGCAGCACCACCCCGGGCGTCGAACTCCAGCAGTGGACCTGCTGGAGCGGCGACATGCAGCAGTGGGCGCTGTACACGGCCGGCACCAACTCCTTGACCATCAGGAACCTCAAGAGCGGTCTCTGCGTGGACGTCAAGAACTGGGGCGGTGCGGGTGCGGCCCTACAGCAATGGAACTGCAACAACCTCACAGTGCAGACCTGGCAGTACAGCTGATACTCGCCGGGATGGGACGGCTGGTACAGCCCGCGTATAGATGGTGAGACAGACGGTGAGCTCCGCCGCGCTCTGTGGAGGGCGGCGGAGGGCCGACGGTAGGCGCACTTCCCCATGCGCGGCTCAACGAGCCGTCACCACATGGGCCACCGTCGTGAGCTCACGATTTCCGGCGCATCGCGCCAGATACGGTTGTACGAGTTGATGAACGCTTCCTCGATGCCTGTGACCAATGAGGACGTGCCCGCAACTCCCCGGTGGAGGCGGCGACGGTGGCGGTCGCGGTGGTGGTGGCGTTTCCGGCGAGCGCGATGACCCGCCGCATGGCGGGCTGAGCGTGCAGGTCCGCCGACAGTTCGTAGCCTCCGACGGTGTCCGTGATGGTGGGGCACGGACGGAAGTTGTTGAACTGACGCATCGCCAGGTATTCCCACACCTCGGGGACGTGGTCCGTCCGGGCCCAGGAAGCCTCGGCGAGGTACCCCATGTGCAGACGGGCCATGTCGTGCCGGAATGGCACGCTCGGCCGGCCCGGAGGGTCCAGACCGGCGTGGCCACCGGGCAGGGCAGGCATTCCAGGGTCCGGTCTTACGTTCGGATCAGGCCGGATGCGGCCGGATCAGGGCACGGTGCCGGGGCACACGAGCCGGGCAAGATCCAAACGAGAGGGCCTGGTCCGCCGCTGATCGATCACTCCCCCAGAAGCCTCGCCGGCAACGCAGAGGCTCGGCTGTGACAGTCCCTGCCGATCACCCGCCTTTCAATTGCAGACCACGCTCACCCGAACGGATGTACGCCGTCTTCGGTGACAAGCCCTTGTTCCTCAGGCCGTGCCAGACCGTCGCGCAGCGGTTCCGCCCCGCGCCGAGGAGCTGACCATGCGACAGGAAGGCGGTGCCTGGTCAGCAAGGGAACGCCAAGATCGCAGAGTGGACACAGACCGTCTGACCTGCGGAAACCATGGTCAGAGAGATGACTGCCAACTTGCCGGGAGACACCCATGAAGATACTGATCTTCGTGGCCGAATTTGGTGCGGCCGCAGGTCAGAACCATGCTGAGGCCATGGAGGTCAGCAAAGACCCAGCATGAGCGGAGACCGGCACCTTGGCGACCAAACTTTGCCACGGGATGGGCACCTACTTCAAGATCTGTGCCTGTACGAGGCAAAGCGAATGCCCGCACCCCTACGCCATACGTTACCGTGACGCCGCTGGCCGACAGCGCGAAGAGACGGGTTATCCCAAACAGCAGGACGCGCTCAGTCGACTGACAACGCTGTACAACGAGAAGCGGAACACTCCTCGCCAGCAAGCGGAGCTGAAGCGAGAAACCGGGAAGAAGCGTTTCGGCGAATACGCTTCTCAGTGGCTGACGCGGCAACGGCACTACGCGAGCGGGAGCACCCGAACCGTCAATCAACTGCTGCAGGCGCAGATCCTCCCGGTTCTGAAATCCCGCCGAATCAATACCTTCACCTCGTCAGTCGTCGAAGACTTCATCATGGCGATGGAGGAGCAAGAAGTCGGCCTCGCCACCCAGCAGAACGCCTTCGACGTCCTCAAGAAAATCCTGCTGGACGCCAAGCGCAAGGGTGGCATTTCTGAAGACCCCTTTGACGGGGTCATCCCTCGTGAGTACATACCCCGGCAGGTGACCATCCCGACGCTGGACGAGATCCACGCCCTCAAGCAAGCCGCCTCCGAAGGACTGCGGGTGGTCATCGACCTGATGTCAGGCTGCGGTCACCGTAACGGCGAAGCCTACGCTGCCAACGTCGAGCGCCTGGTGGCAACCGACGTCTATCGCATCACGGAACAAATCGACGGCGTCGCCCGCCAACCAGCACGACTCAAGCATCGCAAGCCCGGAGAGTTCCGTGAGGTCCCGATGGCAACCGTCGTCCGCGAATCACTGCTTGACTACGCCGAGCGCCACGGCACCGATCAACACGGCTACCTGCTTCGCACCCAGCGGAGCCCCTACTGGGCCCACACGACATTGCAATATCAGTGGGATGCCGCCAAGCTGCTCAACGTGGGCCTGTAACAGATGGGGTCCGGGCCTACGGCCCGGACCCCATCACACCACCCTCTGCTGCCTCGCCCAACGATCCAAATCCTCGATCTTGAACTTCAGCCTGCCGCCGAAGTAATACCGCGGAATCCCATGACGTCGAGACTCCCGGTACATCCAACGCTCGCTTACATCGAGATACTCCGCAGCGGCGGTGATGCCCACAAACCTACGGTCCATTCGCCCTCCCGGGTCCGGTCGAGCAGAGAGTATCCACAGATTCCGGCCGCACCCAGCACATGGAATCCGACGTCAGCAAGCAACTACGAGAAGAGCAGCGCGCCCGTGCGTAGCGCAAGTCCGGACCTACGCATTACGAGACCGTGAGCGTTCGTGTTGCGTGGTGCCTGGTGGTGCTGCTGAGTGATGTTCTGCCTGATCAGATCATGTGCGGCTGGTTGATCTGTGTTACCTCGTATTACGTCGTCCAAAGGCGTCCGGCCACCAGCTGGCCACCGCGACGGGCACCGGAAGTGGCAAAGGGCCAGAGCACGAGGATTGTTGCCCTCCCACAGACCCTTCTGCGGGCGGTTGTCTGCTCCCAGTGATGGCTCCGGAAGAAGCGCCTTCGGAGTAGCCGGTGTCGACTGCCCTGGTGGCCGGTTCCCCGACAGGTCAGCCGGCGGCTGTCTCGCCTGAGCAGGAAACATCGAACGATCACCGCGCGGCCCGCGCCGCGCAGGAAGATCCCGCCACGCGGCTCCGGTCGGCAGCCTCCACAGGACCCGTTGATCACCTGCCGCCGGTCACGGACCGGACGCCCCATCCGTGAACCCGGCAACAGCGGCTCCACCACAGCCCACGACTCATCGGTCAACTCATGACGACGCACCACGGCGCACCAACGAACAATTCACTTTGCGAACACGGCCTAGGTGGTGAAGGGTGGCCCAGCCAGGCCACCCTTCAGGTGACTACCAGGTGAAGAGGGCGTATCCGTTGCTGCCCGTTCCGCCGGGGCCGCCTGCCGCGCCCGGGCTTCCGGCCGCGCCCGGCATGTGGGCGTTGGGAAGGATACCGTCGCCGCCGCGGCCTCCGTTGCCGCCCATGCCTCCGTCGCCTCCCCGTCCGCCGATGCCGGTGCCGGCCGGCGGGGTGACCGACTGGGGAGACGGGATGCCGCCGTCACCGCCATTACTGCCGGCGCTGCCGGGACCGCCGCTTTCGCCGGCGCCGCCGCGGTTGGTGGTGCCCCGGCCGCCGGTGACACCGCTGATGCCCAGGGAACCGGAGCCGCCCGCACCACCCGCGACGCTTCCGTTCACCGTGGCGTCCGTGCCGCCGAAGCAGTAGCCCGCATTCCCTCCCGTCCCCCCGGCTCCGCCTGAGCCGCCCGGGCTGGCAGCGCCTCCCAGGCCTCCCGCGCCTCCCGAGGCTCCGATCTTGCCGTTCTCACCGCCGCCGCCTCCGCCGCCGCCACTGCCCCCGCCCGCTGGACTCCCATTGAGACCTCCCAGGGCGAACACACGCCTGTCAGCGTTACTGTCGTCCACCACGACGTTCGCTCCCCCCGTGGACGTGGAGCTGTATCCTCCGGCGCCGCCCCGGCCACCCGTACCGCCGCCTTCTCCGCTGACCAGGAGCGAGCCTCTGGCGCCGCCGGAACCAGCGCTTCCGGCAGCCCCGGCAGGCCCCGGGGCCGGGCGCGGGGTTCCGATGAAGCCCACCTCGAACTGCTCTCCCGGGGTGACGGCCAGGGTGCATCTGGTGAAGCTGCCGCTGGCCCCGCCGCCACCTCCGCCACCGCTGCTGCCCCCGGCACCACCTCCTCCGCCACCACCGCCAATGGGGTTGGCGATCAGGTACGCCCTGTCCCCTCCACCGCCTCCTCCGCCACCGCCGCCACCGCCTCCTGCGCTGCCGCCCGCACCACCCCCGCCCCAGACGTACACGGTCAGCGACGTCACCCCCGCCGGAACCGTGAACATCCCGTTACCGGTGAACCCCTGCTGGCCGGTCAGCAGGGGCGCAGCCGCGTCTGTGGCGGCGTACGCAGGCGACAGCCCCGCGGGCACCGCGACCGCCAGCAGAGACAGCACCCCCAGCGCCACGGGCAGCCGCCGCACAGCCCGCCGGTACTGGAACACCTTCGACAACACACCCGCAGTCGGCCCCGTCGGACGGCTGGTCCCCACACCGATACGTGCGCCCATTCCTTGCCTCCACTCCTACCCGCGATGGCACGGGGAGGACCGGACGCCGCCATTTCCGACGGGCGCTACCCCACCCCGCGAACCCCTTTCACCCCTCGGACTTTCCGCCATCACCCCACCGGAAGCCCCCGTCACCCGAATGAGTGCAAACAACGCCGAACGGCGCCAAACCACTGACGAGCGTCCCTCACCCGTACGGACGACTCGGGGTCAGGCGCGAACCGAGGTCACACGACGGATGGCGGCCTCGCAGACCCTTCACCCGACAAAGCGCCCCGAACAGTCCGTTCTGAGATTGGCAGGTGCCAGGCCCTGAGCCGCCGACGGCGGCAGACTCCGCATCTTCGTGCAGCCGGAAAGGATCCGAAGATGTTGTATGACACGGGGAATATCCAGTCCGGTTCGTTGATTCGCGGTAACAGCGCGAGAAGACGGGAGTACCGGTGACCGACCTCAAATTGTTCCGGCTTGACGCGAGCGGCCGGGACGTCGAGCTGCGTGGTTCGACGGTGGCGCTGGAGGCGGAGCTGCAGCGTCGGATCGAGGCCGACATGGAGGCGATGCTCGGTATCCGCTTCCTGGCGTCGGAGTACCCGACGGGGCCGTGGCACCGGGGGCGCGTTGACTCGCTCGGGCTGGACGAGAACGGTACCCCGGTGGTGATCGAGTACAAGAAGGGTGCCGACAGCGGGGTCATGTCGCAGGCGGTGTCCTACCTGTCGTGGGTGTGCTCCGCGCGTCATGAGTTCGAGGCGCTGGTGAAGGAGAGGCTGGGTTCCGAGGCCGCCGAGGGGATCGACTGGCGGAATCCGCGGATGGTGTGTATCGCCGCCGGCTTCTCGCACCATGACCGGGTCGCGGTGCACCGTCTGCGCGAGCGGATCGACTTGGTGCGCTACCGCGTCTTCGACGGCGGACTGCTGAGCTTGTCACTCATCGAGTCCGCCCCCGGGAGTCCGAGTCCGGCTCCGGCTCGGCGGCAGAGTCGGGAGCGGAAGGTGGCCGCTGATGTCAGCGGCGATGCTGGACAGCCGTCGGTCCAGGCGACCTTGGGTGCGGCTCCTGCTTGCCTGCGGGATCTGTACGGCGAGTTGGACGAGTCGTTGACCGCGTGGGGTGAGGTGGAGGCGGCTCCGCCGCTGCACTACATCGCCTACCGGCGGATGGTGAACCTCGCCTCGGTCATCTTCCGTCCGAAGCGCGGGATGATTCTGGTCCATCCGAAGGTCGATCCGGACACCGTGTCGCTGGAGCGAGGCTTCTCGCCCGCCATGCGCGGTATAGGCCACCACGGTACCGGCGACCTGGAGGTCCGGATCGCCTCGGCAGCCGACTTGGAGAAGGCGGCCCCGCTGATCCGGCGGGCGTTTGAAGCGGCCTGACGCAAGAGGAAGGGCGGCGTGTGCATCGGTGTCACGATGCACACGCCGCCCTTTGGCGTCTGCGGCCTGTGGTCCCTGGCCTGGGCGATCTCATGCTCATGCCTCCGGGCCGGCGAGGACGAAGTCGTCCTGGGTCAGTTCGGCGCGGAGCCTGCGCTCGGCCACGTCGGCGTAGTGGGAGGAGAGTTCGACGCCGACGAAGTGCCTGCCTTCGCGCAGTGCCGCCACGCCTGTGGTTCCGGAGCCGGTGAAGGGGTCGAGGACGGTGCCGTCTTCGGGGCAGATCTGGACGAGTTTCCGCATGATCTCGACGGGTTTCTGGGTGATGTGGACGCGGTCTTTTCGGGGCTGGGACGCGGTGAAGTGGCCGGGCAGGTAGAGGTTGCGGGTTTTGTCGAGGCCGCCTTTGACGCCCCAGGTGATGAACTCGGCGGACTGTTTGAAGCCGCCCTTGCGGGGGCGGCTGGCGGGTTTGATCCAGGGGATGGTGCCGCTCCAGGTCCAGCCGGCCATCTGCAGGGCGTCGGACGTGGTGGGTTCCTGGCGCCAGTCGGAGAAGACCATGGCGACGGTGTGTTCGGTCGCGGTGCGGTATGCCTCGGTGAGCAGGGCGGTCAGCCAGCTCCGGTAGGAGCGCTGGTCGCGGTTCTCTCCGGGGAAGTTCTGCAGGTCGTGGGCGGAGCCGGTGGTGACGTATTTGGCTCGTGCGGTGCGGCTGGTGCGGTCGGAGCTGGTGCGTCCGCCGCTGTTGTACGGGGGGTCCGTGATGACGGCGTGGACGCTCTCGTCCGGGAGGGTCTTCAGCACGGTGAGGGCATCGCCTCGGTGCAGCGTGTAGCTCATACGCGGAGCCTCTCTTTTGGGCGCGGCGGGACTGTGCCCGCTCCGCTCGGCGGTCGGCGGAGACCGGTCGGAGGGGTTTACGCCGGAGGGTAGACGCGTTTTCCGGCCGCACCCAACAAGCCCGAAGCCCTGCCCGGCTTGCCGGTTCGCAGGTCGTTTGGTGCGGCCGGACATCGCGTCTACTGTCTCGCCAAGTCACCGAGGCGGAGTTCCGCTCCACCCCCGCTGACCTGTGCTGATCCGTGTTGCCGCGTCCAAATGCGCTGTACGGAAAGCTCGTTGGTCCCCGTTCTGGAAGACGCATGGAGACCCCTGTGTATTGCCTGAGATTACGAGCGTGGCCGGCTGCCGCGCATGACCCGAGACCGGCGTCCGGGAGCTACCAACTCCTCTGACCTGGGCCCGCCTTCATCAGGGCGGATTCATATCGGCGCGGTGCCGGCGGCTTTCCACGAGGAACCGGCACCGCGCCTCCTACAAACTCCGAGGAGCCGCTGCGATGCAGCATGTCCTGATACGCCCACGCCCTAACCCAACCCCGTTGCCCTGCTGGGCCGTCCGCCCTGGCGAACGGCGTCGGCGGTGAAGAAAACCACCGGTGCCTTCGTCGGGCTCGTCTCCGCCGGAGCACTGCTGCTGGCTTCTCCTCTCCTGGTCGTCACGGCCGCGAGCGCCTCGGCCTCCTGCTCCACCGGCGGCACACAGGCTGTGGATACCGCGGCCGTGGCCGCGCAGGTGAAGGCAATCCTGGACGGCGGCGGCAACAGCCCGGTCTCCGTACCGGGGCTGGACGATCCGGCGGAGCAGGTGCCCAACGCCAAAACCATTCAGGCCACTGGTGTCGCGATGCACCTCCCGGCCCGCGGGCAGACCGTGGCACTGGCCACCGCCCTTCAGGAGAGCGGTCTGCGGAACCTGAACTACGGCGACCGTGATTCGCTGGGCCTGTTCCAGCAGCGGCCGTCGCAGGGCTGGGGAACCGCCGAGCAGATCATGCAGCCGGTGTACGCAGCGACGAAGTTCTACCAGGCGCTGCGGAAGGTGTCGGGCTGGGAGTCGTTGACGGGTCACCCAGGCCGCCCAGGCAGTGCAGCGCTCGGGCTTCCCCGACGCCTACGCCAAATGGGAACCGCTGGCCACAGCCCTGCAGAAGGCGATCGAACCCCTGCTGACGACGACCGGCAATCCGTCACCGGATCCCGTGACGTCCGGTCCCGGTATCCCGAGTGTTCCCTCGGCGGATCCCGCGGGCGGCTGTGCGGCCGGCGGGGACGGCAGTGGCTTCGGGACGATCCCGGCCGGTGCCCTGCCTGCCGGATACGTGATTCCGGCCGGCGCTCCGCTGAAGGTGCGGACCGCGATCCGGTGGGCGCTGGGCCAGCTCGGTACCCCGTACCAGTGGGGCGGGAGCTGTACAGACTCCCACGGGCCGGACCCGATGGGCCGCTGCGACTGCTCCTCCCTGATGCAGCAGTCGTACAAGGCCGCCGGGGTCACCCTGACGCGGACCACCTCCACGCAGGTCAGGGAAGGCAAGCCGGTCCCGGTCAACGCCCTCAAACCCGGCGACCTGCTCTTCACCGAGGGGACCGTCCGAGTCCCTGAGCATGTTGGGATGTTCATCGGCCAGGGGCTGATCGTCCATGCCCCGCACACCGGTGACGTGGTCCGTATCGCGGCCCTCGCCGACTGGAAGCCGCAGATCCTCGCGGCCCGCCGAGTCCTCTGACGGCACCTCCTCTACCTCCGCTTGTTCCCACTGTCCCCCGGGCGCACTTTCGCGCGCCCTGAATCGAACCGGAGTTCTCCATGTTTCTCGCCGACAAGGTCGTCCAGCTTGCCTACGACCCCGGTATCAAGCCCAACGAGGGTGGACTACCGGGTTTTGAGGTCCTCAAGCAGGTGATGGGGTCCATCAACCTGTTCGGTCTCATCGGCGCGGTCGGTGCGCTCGCGGTCAGTGCGAGCGTGTGGGCCTGGGGCCACCACTCCGGCGGCCACCAGGCCGAAGCCAACGGCAAGAAGGGCGTACTCGTCTCATTCGGCGCAGCACTCCTGCCGGGTGCGGCGAACGGCGTGGTGGCGTTCTTCAGCACGCTGGGAACGCAGGTCCACTGATGTCTCCCCGTGCAACGAACCCCGGCAGTACATCGTCCTCGCGCCGCCGGGCGCTGATCGGCACTGCTGTCCTGGCCGTGCTCGTTGTCCTCGCCGGCCTGACCGCCTACCTCACCCGCGACGGCAGGGCCTCCTCCGTCTCCTCCAACGCACCGGATTCAGTGGCGAGTTCGGCTTCCCCATCGTCCACTGCGCCCGTCGGTCCCGCCTCACCACCGACGCCCGGGAGCCGCTCTGCTCTGCCTGTCCCGCTGTCTACGCACGATCCGATCGCCTTCGGCAAAGCGGCTGCGGTAGCGCTCTGGCCGTACGACACGCGGCCCCACTCCCAGCCGAAGTGGCTTGCCGCCCTGCACACGTGGCTGACCAGCGAGCCCAAGTACGCGGATCCCGGCTCGGTCGATGCCCTTGTGCCTTCGCCAGTGTTGTGGGGCCGGATGGCCGACCACGGCCAGTACGCCACCGCCACCGTGAACGAAGCCCACTTCCCCGACTCGTTCACCCGCGCCCTGCAGGCCGACCCCGGCGCGATCACCACCGCGTACATCTACGCGGTCACCGTCTCGGGCAAACAGTCCATCGCCTGGACCGGCGCTCCGCGCGGAGGCGCCGAGGCCCGCACCGTCACCCTCGCCGTCCAGTGCCGCCCATCCCGGCCCTGCGCTCTGGCCGGTGTCCTGCCCGCCGTCGCGCCCTGACCCCAACCCACCAGATAAGGAGGTACTGCCATGGATGTCTGCGACCCTCCGCTGATGGGCAGCGTCTGCGACACCGTCGACTTCGTCACCAACCCCGGCGGCGCCGTCACCGACGGCATCGGCGCCTGGATCGCCAAGTCCATGGGCGAGGTCGCCGCCACCGCCGCCGACCTGGCTGCCAATGCCGTCAACACCACCACCGCCATCGACCTCAACGCCTCTTGGTTCCGCGCCAACTACGAGCTGCTGCTCCCCATCGGCCTGGCGATCACCGTCGGCACGTTCTGCCTCCAGCTCATGACGGCCGCCTGGCGGCGCGACGAACGCGCCCTCGCCCAAGCCGCCCTCGGCACCATGACCGGGATCCTGTTCTCCTTCTGCGCCATCGCCTTCACCACCGTCGCCCTCACCGTCGTCGACGCCCTGTCCGCCGGCCTGTTCCAGGCGGCCAACTCCTCGGTGGACGACGCGATCCGCCGCGTCATCAGCGTCAACGAGCTGGGAGCGATGTACGGGCTCGGCTGGGGCGTCCCGGCGTTCGTCGCCCTGGGCTGCGCGATCGGCGCGTTCCTGTACTGGGGCGTCATGGTCGCCCGCAAAGTCGGCGTACTCATCCTGGTCGCGCTCGCGGTGTTCGCCGGGGCGGGGGGTGGCTGGGAGGCGGCGAAGCGGTGGCGGAGGGGCTGGATCGAAGCCACCGCGACCCTGGTCGTCAGCAAACTCCTGATGACCGTGGTGTTCCTCATCGGGGTGAGCGCCATGGGCAAGTCGGACCCCCAGGACGGCATGGCCGCCCTCTCCGACGCCCTCGCCGGCATCGTCGTCATGATCCTCGTGCTCCTGTGCCCGTACGCGACGTACCGGTTCGTGCGCTGGGCCTCGGACAGCGGCGGCCAGGACGACCTCCACCGCACCGGCATCGCCGGACTCGCCGTCACCGCCGGCGCCGTCAAGAGGCAGCGGCTGCGAGTAATTGGCCGCACGTCCGCGCGAGCTGCCGCGTTGTCCGTCGCCGCTGGCAGAGACCCCCGCACATGCTCGTACCAAGGAGTTCACCATGCAGCGCCCCAGCAGCACGCCCGACTACTACACCTACGAGTACGGGCGTCGCGTACCGGTCTGGATCCCGCGCGACGCGACCGGAGCAGTCATCGTCCCCCGTCGCCGCGCCACGTCCGCGCCGCCAGAACCGGAATCAGGAGCGTCCGTCCTCGCCGCGACGGACCGTCTCCTGGCCGCCTCCACCCGCGAAGAGTTCACCGAGGTGTTCGAGCACACCGTCGGTGATGACCATGGTGCGCTTGCCCGGCTCCATCAGTTCCTGCAGAGCGCGTCCTCCTGGTGCCACGACCACGGTGCCCTCCACAGCGCAGCCGATCGCGATAGGACTGGAGGAACTGGCCGACGACCTCGCACTCCTGCCTGGCGACCTCGCGACCGAACTGGCACAACCAGCCGCCCGCTCTTCCACGGCCGAGGCCGCGCCCCTCGAGCACGTGGTGCAGGTGCCGTTCCTTGTAGATGAGGATCCGGTCGGTGCACTCGGCGCGGATGGTGGCGATGAACCGCTCGGCGGTGGCGTGAATCGCGTCAAGATCGTCGCCGTCGGAGCCGAGTAAGGGTGTATGGACGAAAACACGCATGCGCCGGGTACGCTCCCGGAGTTCCTGCCGACATACCTCGCTGGCCTTGGTACGTGGGACGAGAACAACAACGCCCGCAGCCACCAAGGCGACGGACTCGCGCTCCGCGCCCCGAACGACGACCCGACCATCATCCCGTTCCCCGCCCGAACCGACCGCATCCGACTCCGACAACGCCTCGCCGGCCTCCTCAACGAATACCGGCCGGTCGCGTGAACCCCAAGGTCAGACCCAATGGCCGGGTTTTCGACCAGGACAGGGTCGCCGCGGCGCACGGTTACGTTGAAAGCCGTCGTGGAGCGGCTTGAGTCGGCCTGACCCGCAGCGTTTCGCCCGTGGCCTGACAGAGTCTGAGGCTAGTTCTTCGCGAGCAGGTCGTTCCGCTTCCGCCTCAGCGAGGCGCCATGCGGATTGCGCCATCGAGGCGGTCACCTCGCCGTTCAGGTAGTCGTTGGCGACGATTGCGGCGACGAGCTCGGCGTACGCGGACGGACGGCCGAGGCGGGCCGGGAATGGAACCTGGGCGCCGAGGCTGTCCAGCGCGGGCTGCGGAAGTGTGCCGAGTAGCGGCGTTTCGAATAGGCCGGGCGCGATCGTCAGGACCCTGATGCCGGAGGCGGCGAGGTCGCGGGCGATCGGCAGCGTCATGCCGACTATGCCGCCCTTCGACGCTGAGTACGCGCACTGCCCGATCTGCCCGTCGAACGCGGCGACCGACGCGGTGTTGACGATGACGCCCCGCTGCCCGTCCACGGCCTCGGTAGCGGCCATCGCAGCTGCGGCGCGGCTCAGAACGTTGAACGTCCCGATGAGGTTGATCTCGACAACCTGCCGGAAAGCGTCGAGCGAGTACGGCGTCCCGTCCTTGGCGACGGTACGACCGGCCCTGCCGATCCCGGCGCAGTTCACCGTCACCCGCAGCGGTCCGAGCTCGACGGCGGCGGCCACAGCCCGCTCGGCGTCCTGCTCAGTGCGAACGTCTCCGGCGACGAAGACAGCGCGTTCCCCGAGCTCCTTAGCCGTTTGCGCGCCTGGTGACGTCGGCAGATCGAGCAGCACCACCTTGGCCCCGAGCTCGACAAGCCGGGCGGCGGTGACCCGCCCCAACCCGGACGCGCCCCCCGTGACGACGGCTGAGGATCCCTCGATGCGGATGCTGCCCACTCCCTACGACTGTTGAATGATCGACAAGTTAGGGAATCTCAGCGTGGGGCAAGCACGCGCAACTGCAACATCGCGGCGAAGCGCTGCTCGGGATCGGCGAGGTCGAAGCCTGTGATTGCGGTGATGCGCCGCAGCCGATAGCGAAGAGTGTTCTGGTGGATGAACAGCGCCGCTGCAGCAGTGGTGACATCGCCTTGAGCATCGAGCCACGCCGCGAGGGTCTCCACCAGCCCAGCGGAGTTGCCCTGGTCGTACTCGACCAGTTCGGCGACCGGTCCGGTGAGGCGCTCACCGCGTGCGGTCGCAAGATCACGCAGATCGAGGAGCAGGGACTGCGTCTGGACGTCCGCGAGTCGCGCGACCGGCCGTGCGATGAGCCCCTCGCGCAGCACTCTGAGAACGCGATCGGCAACAGCGCGCGACTGGACAAGGCCCTCAATCTCCGCGCCGACGGCCCCGACGGCGACAATGGCCGGCAGCTTGGTACCGACTCGCTCCCGAAAGTCATCACTGAGCCGCAGCACGCGCTCCTCGGGGTCGCCACCGCCGGGCAGCACCGGTACGAGCGCGTACAGGACGCCGCCGACCGGCGCGACCGCGGCACCGGGCACGTTTGCCGACAGGTGGACCGCCATCGCGTCGGCGAGGCGGTCCATTTCGGCGGCCCGCTCGGAGAGCCTGTCGTCATCGGACGGCAGCGAGGCCGCCAAGACGATGACCGACTTGCCGCTCAGCCCTAGCCGGACCAGGGCGTCCCGCGCTCCCGAACCTCCTTCGAGCGCCGTGCTCACCAGGTCCGTCCTCAGCCGACGTTGCACGTCAGCCCCGGCCCGGACACGCAGCAAGTGCAGGGCTACCAGCTGGGCAGCCTCGGTGAAGGCCGCACGACGTTCCGGCGTTACCACACCCTCCATCACCGCCCAGATCGATCCGAGCACCTCGTCGCCTGCTCGCACCGCGATCGCCACGCGCTGCTTGCTGACAGCCTCATGGCCCAGGCGGGCCGGATCGACGACGACCGGCCCGTCCTGACGGTAGATCTCGCGGAAGACGCCCTGGTCGGTCAGCAGGCGGGAGTAGCGTTCGGGCACCTGGCGCCCGATGACGGTCTCGACACGCGACGGGTCGCCCTCCTCCTGCCGCCCGGAGAAGGCCAGAACGCGCGAGCTGCGGTCTTCGATCGTGATCGGGGCGTTGAGCAGCGCAGCGACCGCATTGGCGACCGCGAAAAGGTCACCGGAAGGCAGCCCGCCCAGTGACTCGTCCGCACCAACAGTGATCTCGTCGGTAGCGAGCACGGAGCGCAGCAGCGCGGTCAGCTGCGCCCAAGTAGCGCCCCTCCGCAGACCGAGCACCGCCACACCCGAGCGCTCCGCCTGCCGACGTACCTCGTCATCGACGTCCACCGACCGCACCACGACGCCTACCACGCCGTGCGCGGCCATCCGGGCGACGAAGCTCCCGAGCGCGGAGCCGTCGACACCAACCCCCAGCGCCAGCGCGCGGGGCGGGAAGACCGGCTCGTCGATGGGGTCGTCGATGACAATGCCGCTGATCTCACCCTCATGCGCCGGCTCGCCACATAGGAGCTCGAGCAGTGTGTCCCCGAGGTCGTCAAGGACACGGCCAAGGCTTGCCCGGGGTCGCTGGTTCACGGCCTGAAGCTTACAACCGCCCAGGCCGGGGCGCCGGTTCGGACCGATCATCGCCTCAGAACTCAATGTGCTCGATGCTCGTGGTGACCTCGTCGAGAATCTCGGGGATAGGCGTGACACCGAGGCCAGGGCCGGTTGGGACGCGGATGTGGCCCTCCTCGAGTACAAACGGCTCGGTGATGTCGGTCTTGTAGAAACGGCCGGAAGCGGACACATCGCCAGGCAGCGTGAAGCCGGGCAGGGACGCGAGGGCCATGTTGGCGGCTCGCCCCAGGCCGGTCTCGATCATGCCCCCACACCAGACGGCCAGACCGTGTGCGACAGCCAGGTCGTGGATCTTCACCGCCTCGAGGTAGCCGCCGACGCGGCCCGGCTTGATGTTGATGATGGAGCAGGCGCCGAGCGAGATCGCCGCGGCCGCCGTCTGCGAGGAGACGATGGACTCGTCGAGGCAGATCGGTGTCCTGACCTGGCGGGCCAGCTCGGCGTGCCCCAGCACGTCCTCCTCCTCCAGCGGCTGTTCGATGAGCAGCAGCCCGAAGTCGTCGAGCATGGCGAGATGGCGGGCGTCGCGCAAGGTGTAGGCCGTGTTGGCGTCGACCTGCAGCAGCACGTCGTCCCCGAAGCGCTCACGTACCGCGCGCACGGGCTCCAGGTCCCAGCCGGGCTCGATCTTCAGCTTGATTCGGACGTAGCCCTCGTCCAGGTAACCGCCGACGACGTCCAACAACTGCGGGATCTCCTCGAAGATGCCGACCGACACGCCGCTCGGAACGCGGTCGACAACGCCGCCCAACTCACGCGCGAACGACCGGCCCTCCTCGCGGAGCTCCGCATCCAGGATCGCCATTTCGAGGACCGCCTTGGCCATCCGGTGGCCTTTGAACGGGTGCAGCAGATCCGCGACGGCGTGCGCGCCGTGCGCCTCGACCCGGTCGCGTCCCCGACTCGATGCCAGGGTCGGTATGAAGTAGTCCTTCAGTACCCCGAGCTCACCGGCCAGGTACTCGTCGGAGTAGCCCGGGTCCAGCAGGGCCCCGCACTCGCCCCACCCTTCCGCGCCGTCGGTCACGACCTTCAGCAGCAGAATGTCGCGTGCGGTCTGGGTTCCGAAGGATGTCCGGAACGGGCCGACCAGCGGCATGGCGATCCGTCGCAGCTCAATAACGCGCAGTTTCATCGGTGGTCTCCAAAGGTGTCGGTCTGGATGAGATAGCCCCGCTCCCGGTCGAAGCCGACCACGCGGGCGCCCGCGGCGAGCAGGGGCTGGAGTCCGTCGCGGACCCGCAGCCGCCAGGCACGTGCCTCGGCCGGTTCGGTCACGCGCAGATCTTCGATGTCGGGGGGTACGGCGACTGTGGTGAGGCTGTCTGTACCGGCGTCTCCTACGAGGTCACCGAGAAGGTCCCACCGCACCAGGACGCGGTCGGAGTCGTCGGCACCGTTGATCTGGTCCTTCATCGGCCCGTAGAAGTTCGGCAAGTACGCCACCGGTCGCGCGCCGAGCTTCACGATGTTGAAGTAGGCGTTGCGGGCGACCAGCGGGTCGTAGGTCCATTCGATCGCGGTGATGCCCCGATCGAGCGCCCAAGCCCGCTGGTGCAGTTTGAGCGCAAGCCCGATCTTGCGCCCGATCAGCTCGGGCCGCACCCCCGCAATATGGCTGTAGAGGGTACGGGCCGATGGTGCCTGGTGGAAGCCGACGCAGCCGCCCACCATCAGCCCATCGACATAGGCGGCCGTCACGTAGCTGCCCGCCTTGCTCATCGCCCGCATGAGGTTGCTGTGGATAAGCGGCTGGGGTGCGCCCCAGATCTCGACCAGCAGGTCGGCGAGCTCGTCGAATTCGCCGATGCTGCAGGGCTCACGCAAGACGCTGCCGGCGGCCACGCCGGCCTTTTCCGCGTCGGCCTCCGCCTCGGTCACTACGGCGGGGGCGATGGTGCTCATGCTGACTCCTTCAGCGGGTTGGTGAGGAGGTCCTCGATCAGGGCGTGGAGTAGCACCGTGCGGTCGATCAGTCGGTCAACGAACAGGTGCTCGGTGCTGGCGTGGGCGCCACCGCCGACGGCCCCGAGACCGTCGAGTGTCGGGATGCCGAGGCCTGCGGTGAAGTTTCCGTCGCTGGCGCCGCCGACGTAGGCGGCAGTGATCTCGGGCAGGCCGAGGTGCGCGGCGAGCGCGATGGCACGGACGTAGAGCGGCGCCGCGAACTTGTGTTCCAGTGGAGGGCGGTTGATTCCGCCTCGGACTGCGAGGCGGGCGCCCGGGAGCGCGGGCACCAGGGCGCGCATCGCGGCGTCGACGCGCTGCTGCTCGGCGCTGCTCCAGGCACGCACGTCGACACTGAGGATCGATGTCGCCGGCACGGTGTTCGTCGTGGTGCCTGCCTGCATCACGGTGGGGGTGACCGATGTGCCGAGGTCGGGGTCGCCCAGGTCCGCGATGGCCAGCACCTGGTGGGCGAGTTCCACCGTGGCATTGACGCCCTTGTCCGGCTCAAGGCCGGCGTGCGCCGCACGGCCGGTCACGAGGACGTCGTACATCGAGGCGCCTTTGCGGCCGGTCTTGAGAGCTCCGCCGTCGGCCGAGGCCTCGAGGACAAGCACGGCAGCGGACGAGCGAGCCTCCGCTTCGATCAGCTCACGTGAACTGCCGGAGCCGAGTTCTTCGTCGCCGGTCACCAGCAGTGTCACTCCGTCGCGAACGTCGGTCGCGCCGATGGCGTGCAGCGCCATGACGAGCCCCGCGAGCATGTCGAAGCAGCCGGGCCCGCGCAGGACCCCGTCGGTGATGTCGTACGGCGTCGTGGCGAGGGTGCCGAGTGGGTGGACCGTGTCGTGGTGGGCGAGCACGAGCACTCTGCCCTCGGCGCGCGTGCCCAGACGCCACCTGAGGTGAGAGACGCCGTCAACGGTGATTCGTTCGGGTTCGCAGCCGAGTCGGTCGCGTCCGATGGCGGCGACGACGTCGGCGGATCGCGCGATCGCGGCGAGATCTGAGGAAGGTGACTCGCATTCGATGAGCTGTCGCAGGTCAGCGAGCAGCTCGTCAAGGGCAAACGGCGGGGCGGTCATGGTCGTGGGCATCCTCGTCGCGCCGTCCTCGATGAAGTCCTTCTCCGGTGCCGGCTCGGGTGAGTCGGTCCCGGGGTAGGGCGTCGGGACGGTGTCGATGGTGGTCATGCGCTGCTCTGCGGGTGGGTGACGGTTGGTGCTGTCCCAGCGACGTGCCGGGTGACCCAGTCGATGAGACGGCGGCCGTAGTCGATCCGGTGTGACGGCAGGCCGGCGACCGGGAAGATGTGGCTGGCGCCGGGGTAGAGCACGAGCCGCGTCGGCACGCCGCGCTGCCGGAGGGCGTAGTGCCACTGCTGCGCCTGGCCGATCGGGCAGCGCACGTCGTCGGCGCCGTGCAGCACGAGCGTCGGTGTCTGCACCTGGTCGACGAACGTGTACGGCGACATGGCGGCGAGGGCGTCGCGGTCGCTCCACGGCACGGCCCCGACCTCGAGCGTCGACAACAGGTGCGCGAGGTCGCTGGTGCCGGCGAGGCTGGTCAGGTCGCTGACGATCCCGCCGGGCACGGCGGCCGCGAAGCGCTTGTCGGTCGCGGTGAGGTAGCAGGTCATGAAGCCGCCGTAGCTGTAGCCGGTCACGGCCAGCTTGCCGGGATCGACGAGGCCGTCTGCGACGAGCTGGTCGATGGGTTCCAGGAAGTCCTGGGCGTCGGCGGTGCCCCAGCCACCGTGCAGGGCGTCGAAGAACGCCTCGCCGTAGCCGTCGCTGCCGCGGGGGTTGAGGACCAGCACGGTCCAGCCGGCTGCGACGAGTTCATGGTGGTAGAGGTGGACCTCGTCGGCCGCGCCGTTCCAGGCGTTGTGCGGGCCGCCGTGGATGTCGAGCAGCAGCGGCGTCGCGCCGTTGGCCCACGCGGCGCGCATCAACCAGCCCTGGACGCGGGAACCGTCGGAGATCGCGAACTCGCGCGGGACACGCTCGACGATCTCGCGGCCGGCAAGGGCTGTGCCGTGGTCGGTCAGGATCGTCGCCGCACCGGTCGTGACGTCGACCAGTGCGACCTCCCCGAATGAGGTAGGCGTCGAGCAGACAGTAACCGCCAGGGATCCGGTAACCGACAGACCGCTGATCACCTGGCCATCGCGGCCGAGCACAAGACGGCTCGGCCCGCCGGCCGGCGGCACGGCGTATAGGTGGGTGCAGCCGCGATCGCGCACCGCGAACAGGACCTCGCCGGCACCGGTGGCGGCAGGCAGCGCGCCCGGATACGCCGGAGCTCCCGGCATGACATTGCGGTCGAGGTCTGCTGCGAGTTCGGTCGCGGCACCGGTGTGCGGGTCGACCGCGTAGAGCCGGGCATGGCCGCGCATCTGACCGGCGTGCCCGACGACGACCAGTCGCTCGCCGGCGAACGCGACCGTACCGGCGTAGCCGTGCTGGAAGGCGACGATGCGCGGCTCGCCGCCGAGCGCGGGGACGAGGTGTACCGCGGCGGCGTAGTCGAATTCCGACCCGCCGGCAGCCTTGGCGGCGAAGGCGAGCGTCTGGCCGTCGGGCGACCACGCCGCGGACAGCACGTTCTCGGCGAGGCGGGTGACCTGGCGGACGGTGTGGTCGCCGACGTCCGCGACGTGCAGCTGCATCCGCACGTCCCGGACGAACCCGAGGCCGTCGAACTGGTACCCGATCGTCTCGGCGACGATCGGCGCCGTCGCGCGCCGCGCACGAGCGGCGTCGTCCTCACCGTCGGCGGCTGCGGCATCGACTGGGGCGACGAACGCGATCTGTGTCGAGTCCGGGCTCCAGACCGGAACGCCCGCGCCCAGTGGCAAGTCGGTGACCTGCACGGCGTCGCCGCCGGCGGACGGCAGCAACCAGAGCTGGCCGTCGCGGGTGAAAGCGAGCATTGTGCCGTCCGGGCTCCACGCAGGCGCGTCGTCCTTCGTGCCGTGTGTCAGGGCCCGGGTAGCGGTGGCACCGGAGGTGGACGTGATCCGGATTGAGGTCGACGTGAGGTCGGTTTCCAGGTCGTGGCGGCGTGCGACGTAGGCGACCTGGGTACCGTCCGGCGACAGCGCCGGGGCGGACGGCACCACGAGGTCGGCGAGGTCGGCGATGCCGATCGGGCGGGTCATCGGGCGCCTCCGGGGATGGCCGCGAGCAGTTGGCGGGTGTAGTCGTGTTGCGGCCGCTCCAGGACGTCGGCGGTCAGTCCCTGCTCGACGATCCGGCCGTCCTGCATGACGGCGACCTGGGTCGCGACGTAACGGACGACGGCGAGGTTGTGGGAGATGAACAGCATCGACAGGCCTAGATCCCGCTGCATCTCGCGGACGAGGTTGAGCACCGCGCCCTGCACCGAAACGTCGAGGGCGGAGGTGATTTCGTCGGCGATGACGACGCGCGGCCGGCCGGCCAGCGCGCGGGCCAGCGCGACCCGCTGGCGCTGGCCGCCGGAGAGCTGCCCGGGCAGGTGCCCGGCGCGGGAAGGGCCGAGATGGACGAGTTCCAGCAGGCGGGCGATCTCGGTACGGCGCGCGCCGCGGGTGCGCAGATCCGGCATGGCTTCGGCGATCGAGGCGCCGATCGTCATCCGGGGGTCCAGCGAGGAGAAGGGGTCCTGGAAGACCATCTGCACCGGTCGTCGGCGGCCGCGATGGCGCATCGGGGCGCCATCGAGCAGGATCCGGCCGCCGCTGAGCGGGGCCAGGCCGACCGCGGCCCGGGCGAGCGTGGACTTGCCAGAGCCGGATTCTCCGACCAGTCCTACGACCTCGCCGTCCGGGACGATGAGGCTGACGTCGTCGAGCACGGTGGACTGTCCGTAGCGGACCGAGATGCGGTCGAATTCCAGCGAGGTCATCGGGCGACCACCTCTCCGGTCGGAAGCAGTTCGAGCGGTGCGCCGGGGTGCCAGCAGGCGACGCGGTGGCCGTTGGCGCCGGAGATGAGCGATGGGTCCCTCTCAGCGCATTTCGCCGAGGCGAGCGGGCAGCGGGGGGCGTACGCGCAGCCTTTCCCGACCTGGCTCGGGTCGGCCGGCTGGCCGAGGATGGTGGCGAGCGGCTCGGTGAGGTCGGTGGTCATGTCGGGGACGGCGGCGACCAGCGCGCGGGTGTAGGGGTGCTGGGCTCCGCCATCGACGCGGAGTTTCGAGGCGGGCAGGTCCTCGACGATCTTGCCTGCGTACATCACGAGCACCCGGGTGCAGATGTCGGCGACGACCGAGACGTCGTGGCTGATCAGCAGGAGTGCGGCGCCTTGCTCGCGTCGCACCTGTTGGAGCAGGTCGAGGACCTGTTTCTGCACGGTGACGTCGAGTGCGGTGGTCGGCTCGTCGGCGATGATCAGTTTGGGTGTGCCCATCAGGCCCATGCCGATCATGGCCCGCTGGCGCATGCCGCCGGAGAACTCGAAGGGGTACTGGCGGGCGCGCCGCTCAGGGTCGGTGATCTTCACGGCGTGCAGGCGGTCTACGGCGCGGGCGAGCGCGCTGCGCCGGTCGAGCCCGGAGTGGAAGCGGCCCACCTCGGCGAGTTGGGCGCCGATCCGCATCGCTGGGTTGAAGGACGTCATCGGGTCCTGGAAGACCACGGCGAGTGAGGTGCCCAGCAGCTTGTCCTGGCCGCCCTGCAGGAGGTTGTTGCCGGCGAAGGTGACGCTGTCGGCGTCGACGACGCCGGGCTCCTCGACCAGGCCGGCCAGCGACAGCGCGGTGAGGGACTTGCCCGCCCCCGACTCCCCCACGACGCCGACGGCCTCGCCGGCGCTCAGGCTGAAGGACACTCCCCGGACCGGGGTGATCGCAGCAGCGGCGCCGGGGAAGGCGACCGTGAGGTTGCGTACGTCGAGCACCAGCTCCTGCCCGACATGCGCGCCAAGTTCGGCGGCGGGTCGTCGGACAGGGTGGATCAGTCCGCGCGGCGAGGTGACGCCGAAGGCGCCGGCGATCGCCTCACCGGTCAGGTTGAACGCCAGCCCGGCGATGATGACTGCGAGGCCCGGTGCGAGGGCGGCGAGCGGATTGACGTAGATGCCGGCGAGTCCGTCCTGCATGAGCTTGCCCCAGTCATAGGACGGGGACTGCACCCCGAGCCCGAGGAACGACAGGCCGGTGAAAGCTAGGAGGGTGCCGCCAAGGCTGATCGTGATGTTGACGATGAGCGGCTCGGCGATGTTGGGCAGCACGTGGCGGATGAGGATCCGCAGCCGGTTCACGCCGGCGACCCTCGCGGCCGCGACGTAGTCGAGTTCGGAGACGCTGGCGATCAGGGTCTGGCACAGCCGGGCGAAGGCGGGTGCGCTGGCGAGCCCGATCGCCAGGACGGCGCCCTTCGCACCGACGCCGAACACCACGGCGAAGAACAGCACCAGCAGCAGGCCGGGGAACGCGACGAGGATGTTGACCAGCGCGGTGATCGGGCGGCCCAGGCGGCGTCCGAGCAGCACCGGTGCGCTGCCCAGGAGGATGCCGATGACTGTGGCGAGCGCCGTGGCCGCCAGGGCGAGCTCGATCGACAGCCGGGTCGCGACAAGCACCCGGAAGAACAGGTCGCGGCCCAGGTTGTCGGTGCCGATCCAGTGGGCGAACGAAGGTCCGGCGAGCAGGTTGTCGGGGTCGACCGCGTCGGCCCTGTCGCCCCACAGCAGCGGCGCGAACACCGCGAGCAGCAGCACGAAGGTGAGCAGGGTGAGACCGGTGAGCCCCATCGGCGTGCGCGCGGCGCGCGACCAGCGGTTCATCACAGGTCTCCGATCGTTGAGCGGGGGTCGAGGACGGCCAGGGCCACATCGACGAGGGTGTTCACGACGAGCACGATGACGCCGTACACGAGGACGGTGCCCTGCACGACCGGGTAGTCGCGGATGACGATCGACTGCACGATCGTGGAGCCGAGGCCCGGCCACGCGAAGACGTTCTCGACCAGTACGGTGCCGGCCACCATGGCCGACAGGAGCAGGCCGCCGAGCGTCAACGTCGCCGTGACCGCGTTGGGCAGGGCGTGTCGCAGGTTGATCCGCATCGCCGGCAGCCGCTTGGCGCGAGCGGTGCGGATGTAGTCCGTCTCCAGGACCGCGAGCATCTCCACGCGCACGATGCGGGCGAGTACCGCCGCCGGGCCGACGGCCAGGGCCAGCACCGGAAGGACGTAGGACGAGGGCCCGGAGCGCCCGGCGACCGGGAACAGCCCGAGGTTGACCGCGAACACGCACGCCAGGGCGACCCCGAGCAGGAAGTCCGGGATGGAGCCCAACACGACGCTGGTGCCGGCGAACGCGAGCTCGGTACGGCGGCGACGGCCGCGCCGGGTGGCCACGGCGATCGCGACGCCGACCGGTAGGGCGATCGCGATCGCGATCGCGAAGGCCAGAGCGGCCAGCGACGCGGTCGCCGGGAGCCGCTGTCCGATGGTCTGGGCGACCGGCAGCTGGCTCTGGATCGACTCGCCGAGATCGCCGTGAAGAAGATTCCCGAGATAGTGCAGGTACTGGGTCAACAGCGGGTCGTTCAATCCCAGCGACTGGCGGCGCGCGGCGACCAGATCGGGCGGCGCAGTCATCCCGAGCGCGGCGCGCACCGGGTCGCCCGGCACCAGGTGGATCATGAGGAATGCTGCGGTCACCAGGATCCACAGTGACATCAGCAGCCGCCCCCCACGGCGGAGGGCGAATCGGGTCCACCGCCCGTGCAGCCAGGAGGCGGGACGGGAGGCGACTTCCGGTGCGTACGCGGTCATGGGAACTGGATCACTTTCCGCTATCAGCCGAGCATCCGGATGGACGTCGGGACGATGGTGCTGACGACGGTCATCTGCGCGCCCTTGGCGAAGTACGACAGGATGCTGTTGGCGAACGGCACGACGTCGTTGGCGGCGAAAAGCTTGCCCTCGGCGGCCAGCCAGTCGCTGCAGCCGGCGGTGCCGACCTGGGCCATGGCCTTCGTGACGCCGGCGGAGTAGTCGGCGTTCTGGATGCCCGCGAAGTTGGTGCCGCCGTCGGCGACGCCGCGACCGGACAGGAACGGGACGAGCTGGTCGGGGGTGTTGACGTTGACCGGCTCCCAGACGACATCCCAGTCGCCGGTGCTGAACATCGCGGTCTGCATGCCGGTCTGGTCCAGCCCCTTCGCAGTGGCCTGGATGCCGGCGGCCTTCCACTGCTGCACGGCGAGGTCGGCGGCGGCGCCGCCGCCAGTGCCGAACGTGGTGTCGTAGAGCAGGGACACCGTCAGCTTCTTGCCGTCCTTGGCGTAGATGCCGTCGGCGCCCTTGGCCCACCCGGCTGCCTCCAGGCCGGATGTCGCGGCCGCGACATCCGTCGACGGCACGTTGCCCTGCACCGAGTTCCCGGTGCAGCCGGCCGGTGCGACGGCGGCGAGCTGAGTGGCCGGGCCGCCCTTTCCGGAGGTGAGGACCTTCTGCAGCTGGCCCAGGTCCAGTGACCGGGTCAGTGCGGCACGCACCGCGGGGTCCGAGGTGTGGCCGGTCGCGTGGTTGTACCACTGCTCGCCGAGCACGACCTGCTCATCGACGCGGCTGACCTTCGCCGCGTTCAGGCGCGCGGCATCCGGCCCCTCGATCGAGGCGGCGTTCACCGCTCCGGACAGGATCTGGTTGGCGATCGTCGTCTCGTTCGACACGATCTTGACCTCGATCGTGGCCGGCATGCCGGTCGCGGAGGTGGCCGCGCCGCCGGGTCCCCATGTGTAGCCCGTGCGGAGCTGGTAGGTGTAGTGGTCGCCGGGCACCGCCGCCTTGAGTGTGTACGGGCCGGTGCCCGCGGTGCCCGCCTTCAGCGAGGTACGGTCCTTGAGGCCGGATTCGCAGACCATCGGCAGCCTCGCGAACGACGACAGGGCGAACGGCGCCGGGGTCGCGAGCGTGACCGTGAGGGTGGAGCCGCTCACCGCCGCCTTCGCCCCGGCCGGGACGCTCACCCCGAGCAGCGGGCTGTGGTTCTTCGGGTCCTCGACGAAGGCGATGTTGTCCGCCGCGGTCTGAGCGGTGAAGGCGCTGCCGTCGGCGCACGTCACACCGCTGTTGATCTCGAACGTGACCTTGGTGCCGTCGAATTTCCAGGACTTCGCGAGCTGGGACTTGATCGTGCCCTTGTCGTCGACGCTCACGAGGCTGTCGTACGCGAGCCGATTGACCTGGAACAGCGTGCCGGTTGCGCCCATCTGCGGGTCGAGCGCACCGGGGTCGGAGGTCAGCGCCAGGGTGAATGTCTTGCCGTCGACGAACGTCTTGCCCGCTGACGACGTGTTGCCGCCTGAGCTGCCGCAGGCCGACAGGCCGAGGACAGCGACGGTCGCGATGGACAGCACACCGAGGCTGGTCGGGCTGCTGCGGAAGGGCACAGTCCTCATGGTTTCCTCTATACGGTGGGTTGGTGGTCAGGCGGCGCGCGCGATCACGCGGCCGTTGTGGACGAACTTCGCCAGGTCGGCATCGTTGCGGCCGACGAAGGCGAAGATGGGGTGGACGCCGGAGGACGCCTCGACGGCGATCAGGGAGTCGCCGGCGAAGTGGACGAGTTCGACATGCAGCGGCTTCTCGCCGAGCTCGGCGATGACGTCTTTCGGTTGGCGGTCGAGCCAGATCCGGCCGTCGTCGTCGAGGGTCACGGTGAGGTCGTAGATGGTGTCGGCGTAGTGCCCGAGGTACGGCGTGGGGTCAATGCGCGTCGGCTCGGCCGGCGGCACCCGGCCGCCGGGGAGCAGGACGTCGGCGAGTTCCTTGAGCAGGTGACCGGCCACGGCGCGATAGAGCCCGACCGCGTCACCGCCGTTGGTGAACAGGGCGACGGCGATGCCGGTCGCGGGGATCCAGCGGCAGAACGCGATCTGGCCGATCGTGCCGCCGTCGTGACCGATGGCGCGGATGCCGTCGAAGTCCTCGATCTCCCAGCCCAGACCCCAGTAGCCGCCCATCAGCGCGAGCATCGGGACCTCGACCTGGGGCTCCTGCATGGCGGCGACGGTCGCGGGGGTCAAGATGGCCCGACCGTCAGGAGCGACTCCCCGGGCAGCGTGCATGCCGATGAAGCCCAGCAGGTCCGACGGCGTCATCGCGAGCATCGCGCCGCCAGGTGCGTGGGACCGGGTCAGGGCCCAGGTCGCAACGGCGACCTGCTTGCCGTCCTCGTCCGGGGCGTGCCCGACCGCGGCACGCCTGAGGATCGCCTCATACGGGCTGGGGCTCACACTGGTCAGGCCCAGCGGGGTCGCCAGACGCTCCATCAGGACCGTGTCGAACGGCTGCCCGCGCAGCACCTCGACCAGCCGTCCGAGCACGACGAAACCCGTGTTGTTGTAGGAGAAGACCTCGCCGGGGGCGAACAGCTGCGGGATGTCGTGGATCGAGGCGAGGTACTTCTCGACCGCGTCGTCTCCGCGGCCGGTGTCGGTGAAGATGTCGCCCTCGAACCCGGCGGTGTGGCTCAGGAGCTGGCGGGTGGTGACAGTGTTCGTCGCATCGGCGGCGCCCACCTCGAACTCGGGCAGGTAGGTCTTGATCGGCTTGTCGATGTCCAGCAGCCCGTCGTCGACGAGCTGCATCACCAGTGCGCTGGTCCACAGCTTCGTGATCGAGCCGATCTGGAAGATCGTGTCGGTGTCGACCTCGACTCCGGTGGTCGTGCTGGTCACGCCGGCGGCCGCGGTGACGATCTCGCCGCCGGGGTGCCGCACCGCCACGGTGGCGCCGGGGACGCCGTGGTCGCGGACGAGTTTGGCGAAGTTGGCGTCCAGCCAGCTCTGGGTGCCGTTCATGTCAGGCCTTCCTCGGGTTCGCGCGGGCGCCGAAGTGGAGGTACCGTTCGCCGGTCGGCAGCGAGTAGAAGGTGACGGGGTAGGTCGACTCCATGCCGCCGGGCCGGACGCCGAACAGGCCGGGGGTGGCGGTCGGATACAGGTCGTCGACCTGGTCCTTGGCGGCGATCATCTTGGCGATCGCCCCGGAGTACTCGGTGGTCATCTTCGGCCCGCTGTCCGCGGCGAGCACCTCGTGGGCGACCGAGGTGCGCCCGTAGCGTCCGACGTAGGGGGTCATGTCGACTTCCACGTCGCCGCTCGGGTTGAAGCGCGCGGGCATCCGGACACCGGCGACCTCGGCGAGGACCTCCTCGAAGACGTCGAGGTAGAGGTCCGGCGCGCTGGCGATGTTCGTGTTCAGCGAGACCGCGACACCGGCCTCGGGCACGATCCGCAGGAACGCGCACTGCCCGACCACGTTGCCGTCGTGGCCCAGCACTCGGCGGCCGTCCCACAGCGCACGCATCCAGCCCAGCCCCCACGAATCGCCGAGCAGGATCTTCTCCGGGCAGTCGGTCTGCAAGGCGGCCATCGCCGCCGTCGACTCGGCCGACAGGACCCGGGTGCCGTCGGCCGCGACGCCGCCGAGCATGTGCATCCGGGCGAAGGCGAGCACCTCGGCAGTGCTGGCGTTGATGCCGCCGGCGGGACCCGACGAGCGCGGGATCGCCCAGGTCGACGCCGGCACCGGGTTCTCGCCGCCGGCGAAGTGACCCACCGAGTGCGCGAAGACGATCGCCTCCTCCGGCAGGGTCGTCGCGGTGGCGAGCCCCAGCGGCGTGAACAGCTTCTCCTTGATCGCCGCATCCCACGTCCGGCCGGTGACGACCTCGATGATCCGGCCGAGCATGATGTAGCCGGAGTTGCAGTACGACCAGGTCGCGCCGAGCGGGTGGTTCTGCTGGACGGTGTCCAGCGCGGCGACGTACTTCGCCAGCGCGTCGTCCCCGCGACCGGTGTCGGTCATGATGTCGCCGTCGATGCCGCTGGTGTGGGTGAGCAGGTGCCAGACGGTGAGCTTCTCCGCGACGTCCGGGTCGCCCAGCGTGAGGTCGGTGATGATCTCCTTGACCGGCGTTTCGAGGGTGAAATGCCCCTCGTCGACCAGCTGCATGATCACCGTCGCGGTCCAGACCTTCGTGATCGAGCCGATCTGCCACACCGAGTCGGGGGTCGCCGCCCAGCCGGCGCGGGCGCTGAGCACGCCGCTGGCGACGGTGAGGATCTCGTCCTCGGCGCCGTGGGCGTCCAGGCGGAGGATGCCGAGCTGGGCGCCGGGGACACCGTGCTTGACGCGGAGCTCGTCGAGGCGTTGTTGCCAGTGGCCCGCGTCGAGCGGGCCGGTAGGGGTGTCGGGGGTCACAGGCATGAACTGAACGTAAACCCCGACCAGCCATTGATCGTTGTCGACTTCGACAGTTTGGAGCAACCTCGCCTGTCGAATCCTACAGGCAAGGTTGATTCGGTGTCCGGTTACGCTGACCGCCATGACCACCGCTCGCCTGTTCTGGGAACAGCACGCCTGCCTGCCGCTGACTCTGGAGGCCGACGTCGGGGACATCCTGCGTTACCGCCGCCCCGGCGGCGCCTACGTCAGCGTCAACGTCGGCTACGCCCCGCACACCAAGGAGATGTCCCTCGGCTTCCTCGAGACCTTCCGCCGCGACGTCGAGGCCCACCCCGACCTGGAACTCGCCGGAACGGTGGCGGAGATCGACGCCGCGCACGCGGCCGGAAAGATCGTCGTCGCGTTCGACCTCGAGGACTCACGCCCCGTCGACGACGACCTCGACATGGTGCAGACCTTCTACGACCTCGGAGTCCGGTCACTGCTTCCCTCGTACAACAACGCAAACAGCGCCGGATGCGGGTGCCTGGACGCGCAGGACACCGGTCTGACGGCCTACGGCCGCGAACTCATCCGGACCATGACACAGGTCGGCATGATGGCCGACGGCTCACACTGCTCGATCCGCACCGGGCTCGACATCTCAGCGATCGCCGGCGAGGCCTGCAAGCCGATGATCTACTCGCACTCGGCCATGCGGGGCCTGTACGACCACCCGCGCAACGTCACCGACGAGCAGGCACGACAGTGCGCCGCGACCGGCGGCGTCATCGGCATCCCAGGCATCGGCATCTTCCTCGGCGAGAACACCGCCACGATCGAGGCGTACGTCGACCACATCGACTATGCGGTCCAACTGGTCGGCCCCGAGCACGTCGGCATCGGCTCGGACTACTCCTTCGACGCCGAAGACGCGCAGGCCGACCTGGAGGCGAACCCGGACCTCTTCCCGGAGGAGTACACCCGCTGGGGCGTCATCCAGTTCATCGATCCCGAGACCACACTGACGGTGGAGCAGGCACTGCTCGACCGAGGCTATTCCGATTCCGACGTGCGCGGCATCCTCGGCGGCAACTTCCGCCGGGTGGCGCGGGCCGTCTGGTTCTAGGGCCCGTTTCAGAAGTGAATCAAGGTCGTGTGATGATCACGTTCCGTGGCTCGGGGAGATCTGACAGACGCGCAGTGGGCGGTACTGAAACCGTTGTTGCCGCGGGGCATCAAGGCTGACCGGCCGCCGGATCTTGTAGGTCTTCATGCGGGCGAAGGCGTGCTCGACGCGGGCGCGGACCCGCCGGTGTTCGGCGTTGTCCTCCTCCTGGACCCGCAGCAGTGGCCTACCCGCCCGCTTTCGGTGCGGGACGACGAGCCCGGTGTTCAGGTAGGCACCATCGCCGAGCACGGTCGCCCTTTCGCATTGGGCGGGCAGGTCGGAGGCCCGCCAGACGTGGGCGTCCGCCCTGTTGCCGGGCGCCGGCCTCGCGGTGGCGACCACGTCCACGATCCACAACCGATCGGCCCCTTGACCGGACGGGCCACCGGCTCCAAAGCCAGCAGCGGCCCAAGCCGCTGCACGACCCGGCACACGGTCGAGGACGAGATGCCGAACAGCGGCGCCAGCTGCCGCATGGTCAGGTTCGTGCGGTAATACACCGCGACCAACAGCACTCGCTCCGGCAGCGGCAGGCGCCACGGCCGACCTGGATGCGGCGCATCCCCGCCCAGCGGGTTGTGCAACACCCTTGAGAACCCGGCGGCGACTTCGCGCACGACGGGGATGCGGGGAGGGTAGGCCAGGTGGACGAGAATAGTGACGTCGAGCACGGCGAAGCCCGCGTGGCCGGCGACTGTGAAGCGGCCGATGTCGTCGCAGACCGAGGCCCAGGCAGTGCCATTCGTTGCCGCATGCACGGCCTCGGCGGGCGACAGACCCATCTCGCAGACCACAAGGGCCATGCAGAAGCATCGCGCTGGTGAATGACCAGTCCTAGGTTGCAGTCCGCCGCTAGGCCGTGTCTGACAAATGGCGTCGTCCGCCCGCAGGGCGGGGCTCGCGCCCGCCGCGGAGCGGCTGATGTCACCGTGGTGCGTGCGATCGCAAGGCGGAGGATCAGCTGTGTACTGGACGTACTCGGCTGACTCCGACAACGCGGCGAGCGTGCGTGCCAGGCGTCGCGAGCCAGACGGGATGTGTCAGACACGGCCTAGCCCTACCCACACGTCGGCGTTGATCAGCAGGTGCGCCAGAGGGTAGGGCTGGCGAGCGGAGGACCCGACGCCCGGGTCTGCGCCAGTGCCGCTGCAAGGGCCTGGCCCGCACCCACGCCCAACACGTCTTCGCCGCCGGCACCAACATCATCCGGCTGTTTGCCTACGACCCACCCGACCAGCACCCGCGCCCTGCACACGAGTCAGTCAGCTGATACAGCTGTGCCGCCGACTCAGTCTGTGACCGGCAACATCACCATCAGCATCCAAGATCCGTGCCAGGACCTGTTCAGAGTCTCTGACTCACCATGAGGTCGTGCGCACCGCACGGCTCTTCCGCCGACGTTCTGATATCAGCCTGGCATCATCGGCCGCGGGTCCACTGCTCGAGCACGACGAGGGTCTTCGTGCCCGAGACCGCCTTGCCGGAGCGAAGCGAGCTGACCACCTGCCGGAGGTGCTCCACGCCCTCCACGCGGATCCGGACGAGGGCGTCGGGGTCGCCGGCAAGGGTGAGCACCTCCTGCACCTCGGGGATCTGGGCGACGAACTCCATGATCTGTGCGAGGTCGATGTCGTCGGCGAAGTGAAGCTCGGTCATCGCCTCGATACCGGTCGCGATCCGGCCGTAATTGACCTGCACGGTGTAGCGCTCGATCACGCCTAGCCGTTCAAGGCGCGCGATCCGGCGCTGCACCGGCGCCACTGTCAGGTCGACCGTATCTGCGATGTCGCGCAACGGGCGTCGGGCGTTCTCGCGCAGCAGCTCGAGGATCGTACGGTCGGTGTCATCGATGGTTGCCAGCTCGGTCATGCAACAAAGTCTAAGTGCGACAGCACAATTGTTGCGTGCCGTGAGCCTTTTCGCGATTCGTGGTTGCGAATCGTCGCTAACTTGAACGATCACTGTTGTGAGCCAGGCAACTTCGGCCTCACTCTCCTACCACTCACCCGAATCACCCAGCCGGAGGACCTATGACCGTCACAGCCTCCCCTGATCTCGTCTTCGAGCGCAGCGACGAGCTCGGAACGGCAGGACATGAGCAGGTCGTCTTCTGTCGCGACGCCGCCACGGGCCTTCGCGCGATCATCGCGATCCACGACACCCGCCTCGGACCTGCGCTCGGCGGAACCCGCTTCTACCCCTATGCCGGCGAGTCCGAGGCCCTCACGGACGTCCTGCGCCTGTCCCAGGGCATGACCCACAAGGCCGCGGCGGCCGGCATCGCGCTGGGGGGCGGCAAGGCAGTGATCATCGGCGACCCGGCGACCCTCAAGACCCCTGAGCTGCTCCGGGCCTACGGCGCCTTCGTCAATTCCCTGGGCGGCCGCTACATCACCGCCGGCGACGTGGGGACGAACGCTGACGACCTCGACATCGTCGCGACGGCCACCGCTCACATCACCGGTACGAACCACGGCTCGGGCGACAGCGGCTTCTCCACGGCGTACGGCGTCTTCGTTGCAATGAAGGCGGCCGCCGAGCACCGTTGGGGCACCAATGGCCTGCGCGGGCACCGCGTCGGCGTTGAGGGCGTCGGCAAGGTCGGCTCCCATCTCGTCGGCCTGCTGCTCGAGGAGGGTGCCGTCGTCGCTGCGGTCGACGCGTCCCAGGCGGCGCTGGCGCGACTGGCTGCGCTGTATCCCGACGTCGAGGTGCCGGACTCCGTAGTCGATGCCGATATCGATATCTATGCGCCCTGCGCACTCGGGGCCACGCTGACCTCGTCGTCAGTCGCCGCGCTGCGCGCCGCAATCGTGTGCGGCGCTGCCAACAACCAGCTCCTCGACACTTCGGTCGCATTGCTTCTCCAGGGTCGTGGCATCACGTGGGTGCCCGATTTCGTCGCCAACGCCGGCGGCCTGATCCAAGTGCACGGCGAGCTTGTCCAACGCACGAAGGAGGAGGTCCTCGCCGGCGTTGCCGACATCGCCGTGACCGTTCGCAAGATCCTCGACCTGTCCCGGACCACCGGCCGCCTGCCGTCGGACGTCACCGCCGACATCGTCGAGGCACGCCTGGCCGGAGCCGATGTTCAGGAGGTCCGGTCGTGACCGAGCTACTCGAAACGCCTGGCAGCACCACCGAGACTCCCGTATCGCAGGAGTCGTACGACCTCGCCGACCGGTTCCGGTACGACGCCCCGCCGGTGCTGCTCACGGGCGTTCAAGCGATCGCCCGGCTGCTTGTGGAGCACCGTGCGCTCGACCGTCGCCGGGGCCTGCGGACCGCCTCGTTCGTCTCGGGCTACCAGGGCAGTCCCCTCGGCGGGCTGGATCGGCTGCTCGCCGGCATGCAGGACGTGCTGGACGCGAACGACATCCGGTTCGTCCCCGGCCTCAACGAGGAGGTGGCCGCCACCTCGCTGTGGGGATCCCAGGTCGATTTGCCGCTCGGCACCAGCATCCATGACGGCGTGACAGGCTTCTGGTATGGCAAGGGCCCCGGTGTGGACCGGGCCATCGACGCGCTGCGCCACACGAACATGTACGGCGTCAACCCGCGTGGCGGCGCCGTCCTCCTGGTGGGCGACGACCCGGCATCGAAGTCTTCGACGGTGCCGGCGGTCAGCGAACGGACGCTGGCGACGCTCGGCATTCCGGTCCTGTTCCCGCGCAACGCCGCCGAGGTCGTCACCCTGGGCCTTCACGCCATCGAATTGTCCCGCACCTCCGGCTGCGTCGTGGCGCTCAAGATCGTCGCGGATGTCGCCGACGGGTCCTGGGTGGTCGACTCCTCGGTCAGTGAAATCTCCCCCGTCGCGCCCGCGATCGAGTGGGACGGGGCGCCGTACAGCTATCAGCAGCGCACGATGGTCGTGCGACCTGACGCGATCGTGCGCGCGGAGGCCGAACTGGTCGGTCCGCGGATGGCGCTGGTCCGCGCCTATGCCGACGCCAACGCGCTGGACGTCACCGAGGTCGACCCGTCCGGCGCGAAGGTCGGGTTTGTCGGCTCCGGGAGCTGCTTCGATTCGTTGCGGCAGGCCATGGCCGACCTGGGCGTCACCGACGACCAGCTGGAGCAGGCCGGCATCCGGGTGCTGCGGCTGGGCCTGATGAGCCCGGTCGCGCCCGCCACCATCCGCCGTTTCGCCGACGGCCTGGAGCGTGTGGTCGTCGTCGAGGACAAGACACCGTTCCTGGAGGCCCAGCTGCGCGAAATCCTCTACGGCACCCCGGACGCACCGCAGATCCTGGGCAAGCGGGACGCTGACGGCCGCGGGTTGATCCCGGCTGACGGCGAGCTCACCTCCGGGCGGCTGATCGCGCCGATGCGGCATCTGCTGCAGGACCTCGTGACGGTTACACCGCCGGCGCCGAGCCGCGCCCCGCTGCCGCTGCTGTCGACGAGCCGGACGCCGTACTTCTGCAGTGGTTGCCCGCACAACCGCTCCACCGTGCTCCCTGAGGGGTCCATGGGCGGCGGCGGCATCGGCTGCCACGTGATGGTGACGATCTCCGACCGTGAGGACAGCGACGTCACCGGCGTCACCCAGATGGGGGGCGAGGGGGCGCAGTGGATCGGCCAGGCCTGGTTCACCGACGCGAAGCACATCTTCCAGAACGTCGGTGACGGCACCTTCTTCCACTCCGGCCAGTTGGCGCTGCAGGCCTGCATCGCGGCCGGGGTGAACATCACTTACAAGGTGCTCTACAACGACGTCGTCGCCATGACCGGCGCCCAGGACGCCGAGGGCGCGCTCACGGTGCCGCGGCTGACCCACAAGCTGCTCGCCGAGGGCGTGAAGAAGATCGTCGTCTGCACCGACGACGTCCGGCGCCACCGCCGGCGCGACATGGCTCGCGGCACCGTGGTCTGGAACCGTGACCGTCTCGACGAGGCGCAGCGGATGCTGCGCGACGTGCCCGGTGTGACGGTGCTGATCTACGACCAGCACTGCGCCGCGGATGCCCGCCGGCAGCGCAAGCGCGGCAGTCTTCCGGCCCGCACCCAGCGGGTGCTGATCAATGAGGCGGTGTGCGAGGGCTGCGGCGACTGTGGCGTGAAGAGCAACTGCCTGTCTGTGCAGCCGGTGGAGACCGAGTACGGCCGTAAAACCCGCATCGAGCAGACGTCGTGCAATACCGACTACAGCTGCCTGGACGGCGACTGTCCCTCGTTCGTCACCGTCGAGACGGCGTCCGGCCGGGCTCGGGGCCGCACCCGCAGCGATCGGAAGCGGGCGTCGTTCCCCAGCCCGCCGATGATCCACTCCGATCCGGTCGCTGAGCCGCCTTCTGGCACGCAGAACGTGTTCATGGTTGGCATCGGCGGTACCGGGATCGTGACCGTCAACCAGGTGCTGGCGACGGCCGCCCTTCGCGCCGGCTACGCCGTGGAGGCGCTTGACCAGACCGGGTTGAGCCAGAAGGCCGGCCCGGTCGCCGGGCACCTGCGCTACGCGGCCACACGCCTGGAACCGGCCAACCGGCTCACCCCCGGGTCGGCGGACTGCTTCCTCGGGTTCGACCTGCTCACCCTGGCCGAGGAGCGCAACCTCGCCTACGGCTCGGCGACCACCACACGGTCTGTCGTGTCGACCAGCCGGACGGCGACCGGAGCCATGGTCGTCGACGCGGCGGTCGAGCACCCCGACGAGGCCGACCTGCTGGAGCGGGTACGCACCGTCAGCGCCGAGCTATTCGACTTCGACGCACTCGAGGCCGCCGACCGCATCTTCGGCAACACGGTCGCCGCGAACTTCCTCCTGGTCGGCGCCGCCCACCAGACCGGCGCTCTCCAACTGCCCGCGGCCGCCATCGAGGAAGCCATCGAGATCAACGGCACCGCGGTCGCCGCGAACGTCGCGGCGTTCCGCTGGGGCCGGGTGGCGGTCGCCGATCCGGCCGAGTTCGCCTCAGCCCACAGGACACGCCCGGGGGCACTGACCGCACGCGCCGCGGCGCCCGAGCGGGTGATCCCGGCCTCCGCACGAGCCACTGAGCTGGAAGGAAAAGTACGACGCCTGGTCACGCAGCGCGCCACGGACCTGCTCGCCTACCAGGACGAGCGGCTCGCTGACTCCTACGTGGAGCTGGTCGAGCGCATCGTCGCGGCCGAGCGGTCGATGACCGGCCAGACCCGATTCAGCGAGGCCGTCGCCCGCAACCTCTACAAGCTGACCGCGTACAAGGACGAGTACGAGGTCGCCCGGCTCCTGACCGACCCGGCGTTCGTCGCCGCCGCTGGCGAGGAGTTCGCCGGCGGAGCCCTCTCCTACAACCTGCACCCGCCGATCCTGCGGGCGCTGGGGCGCAAGAAGAAGATCTCCTTCTCGCCGCGCTCCCACTGGATGCTGCAGCTGCTGGCCCGGATGCGGTTCCTGCGCGGCACCCGCGCCGACATCTTCGGCTACGCCCACCTACGCAAGGTGGAGCGCGCGCTGCGCGACCACTACCGCACGATGGTCAGCGAACTCGCCGCCAGCCTGGACCCGGCCTCCTACGACCGTGCGGCGCGGCTCGCCGAGCTCCCAGACCTCGTCCGCGGCTACGAATCGATCAAGCTACGCAACGTCGAGCGCTACACCGCCGAGCTCCGCGCGCTCGGCATCGACCCGCCCCGAATCTGACCGGAGACGCCCATGCCGGCCCGTCGCATCTTTCACGCCCCCGAACACGCCGACCTCGTCGACCTCGTCCGCTCGATCGCCGCCAACGACCTCGCCCCACGCGTCGCACAGGCGGAAGCCGAGGAGGACTTCCCGCGCGACGTCTTCCGGATTCTCGGCAAGATCGGTCTCTTGGGCCTGCCGTATCCCGAGGACGTCGGCGGCGCTGCGCTCCCCTACGAGGTCTTCGTCCAGGTGCTGGAGGAGATCGGCGCCGTCTGGGCCTCAGTGGGGGTCGGCGTGTCCGTCCATGCGCTGTCCTGCTTCGGGCTCGTCACTCACGGTACGCCCGAGCAGCAGCAGAAGTTGCTGCCCGGCATGCTCGGCGGTGACCTGCTCGGTGCCTACAGCCTCTCGGAGGCTCACGCGGGATCCGACCCGGCCGCCATGACGACGACCGCGCGCCGCGACGGGGACGACTACTGGTTCAACGGGGCCAAGGCCTGGGTCACCCACGGCGGGCAAGCCGACTTCTACAAGATCATGGCCCGCACCGGCGGGAGCCCAGGCGACCGAACCGGAATCTCCTGCTTCCTCCTCCAAGCCGACACCCCGGGCCTTGTCGCGGATGTCCCGGAAAGGAAGATGGGCCTCACCGGCTCCACAACAGCCGGCTTGCGCTTGGACGGCGTCCGGATCCCCGCCGAGCGAAGAATCGGCGCCGAGGGCGTCGGCCTCAAAATCGCGCTCGCCGGCCTCGACGCCGGCCGGCTCGGTATCGCGGCCGTCGCCACCGGACTGGCTCAGGGCGCACTGGACACCGCCCTGTCCTACGCCCAGCAACGGCATACATTCGGCCGGCGCATCATCGACCACCAGGGGCTGGGCTTCCTCCTGGCCGACATGGAAGCCCAGATCGTGGCGGCACGCGCCACCCTCCACCAGGCCGCCCGGCTTAAGGACGCCGGCCTTCCGTACAGCCGCGAGGCGTCGATCGCCAAACTCATCGCCACTGACACCGCCATGAAGGTCACCACCGACGCGGTCCAGGTCCTCGGCGGGGCCGGCTACACCAAGGAGTTCCCCGTCGAACGGTACATGCGCGAAGCGAAGGTGATGCAGATCTTCGAGGGCACCAACCAGATCCAGCGCATGGTGATCGCACGCGACCTCGACCGCGACAACCGCGGGGCCATCACGACGGTCTGAGCCGCGATGTCCGCCCGCCTGGCATGCCGTTCGCATTCCGGCCCGGGGCACGTGTTCGGCCCCGGGCCGGAACGTCGAGGGTTGTCCCGACCAGCGACATGAGGACGTCCACGTCCTCACCGGCCGCCCGCACCGCGCAGCTCAGGCTGTTCGGCGCCCGGGGTCAGCACACGGCGGCTTCGGGTACCTGCTCGAGTACCCGAGCGCTCGTCTGGCCGCCGACCCGCGCGTGACCCGCATCTACGCTGGTACCTCCGAAGCGATGAAGATGATCACTGCCGAGGTCCTGCGACGACAGCAGGCCTCCATGCCTCCCATGACAACCGGACCGTCTCATCCACCGGTCTCGCACCACGGTCCGGCCTTGAACTCGGGCCCGGCGTCCCGCCGCCGGCGCCCGGAACGGCCGAGCCGCTCGGTCCAAGCCCGGCGGCTCGGTCCCACAAACCATCGGGAGTCAGCAATGAACAGTTCCTCCACCGTCAGCGAGAAGCCCGCCCGGTCTGGACCGCTGGCCGGGATCCGCGTCATCGAACTCGGCGGCATAGGGCCCGGCCCGTTCGCCGGCATGCAGCTCGCCGACGCGGGCGCCGAGGTGATCCGGATTGACCGGCCTACCGAGGCCGGGAACACTTCCGCGTATCCGGTCCTGCACCGGGGGCGTCGCTCCGTCGCCCTGGACCTGAAGGATGCCGCGCACGTCGAGGCCGTGCTGCGCATCGTCGAAACCTGTGACGCCTTGATCGAGGGCTTCCGGCCCGGTGTCGCCGAGCGCCTGGGTTTGGGCCCCGAGACGTGCCTGGCGCGCAACCCCCGGCTGGTCTACGGACGAATGACCGGGTGGGGCCAGGACGGCCCGCTGGCACAGGCACCCGGCCACGACATCAACTACATCGCGGTGGCCGGAGCACTCGGCGCGATGGGCGCGCCCGGTGAGAACCCGCCGGTGCCGCTCAACCTGGTCGGCGACATGGGCGGCGGTGGGATGCTACTCGCGTTCGGGATCACCACTGGACTCCTCAGCGCTCTGCGAACCGGCCGCGGACAGGTGGTCGACGCGGCGATGACCGACGGCACGGCCGTCCAACTCGCGCTGATCCACGGACTGCTTGGCATCGGACGCTGGACGGACGAGCGTGGCGCGAACTTGTTCGACGGCGGCGCGCCGTTCTATCGCAGCTATCAGACCTCCGACGGTGGCTACATGGCGGTCGGCAGCTTCGAGCCGCAGTTCTACGCCGAGCTTCTTCGCGTACTCGAGCTCGATGACGACACGTTGTTCGGTCTGCAGCACGCCAGCGAACGCTGGCCTGCGATGTCCGCGCAGCTGGCAGGAATCTTCGCGAGCCGGACACGGGCCGAGTGGGAGGCGGCCTTCGACGGGGTCGAAGCGTGCGTCACCCCGGTCTACAGTCTGACCGAGGCCGCGAAGGACCCACACAACGTCGCCCGTGGCACGTACTTCACGCGAGACGGCCTGCTCCAGCCCGCGCCGGCGCCGCGCTACTTGGGGACACCGGTTGGCACGCCTGAACCCGCGCCGATCATCGGCGCGCACACGGCAGACATCATCACCGAACTCGGCATCACCCTTTAGTAGCCAGCCGAGAGCTGCCAGGAAAGGCTGTTCGCCTCGCCCTGGAACAACTGCGCGCCGAGCACCACCGCATCGCCCTGGTCTGGGCCGACGGCGGCTACACCGGCTGGCTGGTCGCCTTCGCCCACGCCGTCCTGGCCCTCACGCTGACCGCCGTCAAGCGCAGCGACGACACCAAGGGGTTCGTGGTGCTTGTGCGCCGCTGGGTCGTGGAGCGCAGTTTCTCCTGGCTGATCCGGGCCCGTCGCCTGGCCCGGGACTACGAGACCCGCATCGACAGCGCCGAAGCGATGGCCTGGTGGGCCGCGTCCATCCAGGCGACCCGCCGCCTGGCCCGCTCCGGGGCCCTCGCGCCCCGCCGGGTCAAGCGGTCCGCGGCCTGAACAGCCCCGGCCGCCCCTCGGTCAACCAGCCCCGCTCCACCAACCGCTTCGCCCTGAACCGCGCCGGCTGCTCCCCTCATGTCGCTGGCCGGCCAGCCCAGATACTCGCGCATCGCCCGCGCCCGCACCCCCTCGCCGCCACCGCCGGCAGCGTCACGTTCGACCAGGGCCACGATCCGCGCGCAATCCTCCGGGAGCACATCGGCCCCCATCCCCTCGCGCCACAGCGGCACTTCAACCCGCGGTCCGACGCCGACCGCGACCGGCACCGCTACCGCCGGCATCTCGGACACAGCGGCCTCATCGGCTGCCTCGGCCAGGGCCTCGACGGTCTCCTCGCGGGCGATGACCGCGCCCCGCGCGGCTTCCTCCGCCTCCGCAACAGCGGCTCGAAGCCGTTCCAGCTCGGCCCTCAACTCCTCCGCCCGGGCCAGCGCCACCCGCTCACGCCGCTCCAGCACAGCCAGCATCCGCCACCTCCGACCACGCCCCGCACCGACACGACGGTCCGAGCATGCCTACCGAGCGACGGCCACACACCTCACCTGGGAAAACGTGACCCTACCTTCGGTTTGGGAATCGCTTCTGACACCGCCATCCCCATCCACCTGGCCGCGCTGCACCCCACAGAGGCCCTCGACCTGCTCACCCACATCCTCACCCAGAGCAATAGCAGCGCTGATCTCCACTCCGGAGACGAACTGTGCGAAGAACTCGGCTACCTACCGCTGGCCGTGGAGCAAGTCGGCGCCTACATCGCCGAATCAGGGATCACACCCCGCGACTACCTGCATCTGCTCGCCGACTACCCGGCCGAGATGTATCGGGAGGCCGGTGAGGGGCACGACGTCGACCGGACCATCGCCCGGATCTGGCGCATCACCCTCGACCGTCTGGCGAACCCCTCACTCGCCGGGGAGATCCTGCGGGTCCTGGCGTGGTTCGCTCCCGACGCCATCCCCCGTGCCCGTCTGGGATCTCTGGGCACACCGCCCGCTGTGCAAGGGGTGATCAGGCGCCTCGCCGCGTACAGCATGATCACCGCAGGAAGCGATGCCCTGTCAGTGCACCGGCTAGTCCAGGCCGTTGCGCGCACACCCGACCCGGAAGATCCGCATCGTCAGTCGGCCAGCATCACGATCGCCCTCGACCAGGCTACCGCGCTGCTGAAAGGTGCCATGCCGGCGGACTCACGGGAGCCCGCCACCTGGCCTGTCTGGGGCATCCTGCTCCCGCACATCGACGCCCTTGCTCAGTACGCCCCCTCGCAAGTGACACCCGAGTCACTGCCACGGTCCTCAACGGCACTGGCCTCTTCCGAGGCTTCAAGGGCCAGCGGCGTCGAGCCATCCCCCTGCTGGAGCGTGCCCTGGCGACTGGGGAGCGATTGCTGGGTACCGACGACCCGTACACCATCACGTTCCTGAACAACGTCGCCTACGCCTATCAGGAGATCGGGGATCTCGACCGTTCCATCCCTCTGCACGAGCAGGCCGTGGACGACGCGGCGCGAGTATGGGGAGCCGGCGATCCCCTCACGCTCACCGCCCGCAGCAACCTCGCCCAGGCCTACAAGGCGGCCGGAGACCTCAATCGGGCCCTGCCGCTGTTCCTGGAAACAGCGGAGGAAGCGCTGGAACTGCTCGGCAGGGACCACCCTGTCACGAGGGTCGTGGGGGCCAACATGATTCAGCTTCTCAAGAACTGGCCCCCGGACGACCCTCACCCCCTTAAAATGCCCGGATCGGGCAAATCGATCGAGAACGATGGCTGAGCGATCCGGTCGGCCAGCTCGGCACGGGGGAAGCCTGCTTGAGACCGTTCGCATCGACGTTCCACCTACCGAGGCCAGGGACCAGCGGATGGTCGGCTCCATTCGTGTGACCTCACGAGTGATCCCAAGGGTGAGGAAATGGCCACAGGCAGGGTCTCCGCCACGAGGGCTGCCACACCTGCAGGGTGCTGCTCGATCAGGTTGAGCAGCACCCTGCAGGCAGAGGTCAGTTCGAGCGGCGACGCAACAGGATGGCGAGGGTGTGTCGAGCATCCTGGCGCCGCCGCGGGGAGCGAGTCAGGACCGACACTGCCGCGAGCAAGGCGACGGCGACGACGCGGACAGTGGGGGTGATCCCGGCGAGGCAAGCGCCGGAGGCGAGCAAAGTGGGCAGCGTGTTCACGGCTGCGTCTTCCTTCGTTGAAGCTCTGACGCTTGTTCGACGGGGCATCACGGACACTCCGCCGTCCGGCGGGCTTCCGGCGAAGAGCGTAGGCCTCGCGCAGCAGCGCGGCCTTGTCGTCGCCGGGCCGCTCGAGCGGCCCGGCCCGGCCCGGCCCGGCCCGGCCCGGCCCGGCCCGGTCAGCTCCCAGACACGGTCGTGCTCGCGCACCCACCCTGCCTTGAACCAGGTTGATGCTCTCGTACTGCAGCTTGTCCTGCGGCAGAGTGTCCCGCCGGGGGACGCCGCTGTCCCACTCCTTCTCCAGCGACGGGTCTACGTCCCAGCCCGGCCTACACCTCCGAGAACGGCAGCGGACCCCGATCAGGCTCGTCAGCCAGCCTGGTCATCCCCTCCCAAACGGCCCGCGCGTTCCAATCGAACCCAGAGCTCACCGGCCCCACCCCCGATCGTCGCGGCCAACACCGCCGTAGGGCAGCCAATGGACGCGGTGGTTCGTTCACGACCCCGCCCCGCTCGAGTCCCGCACGACAGGCCTCGGATGCGACGCACCGAACCAGCCGTTCGGGCCGGCGTGGCGGATGCCCGGCCGGACCATGAGGGAAACAGCTACGCGGGTCAGGCCTCCGCAACGCGGGCGGGTTCGACTGCCTCTGGGTGCACCGAGCCCGGTCAAGCGTTCTAACTCCAGACGTCGACGGCTCCCAGACCCCGGTCACTCCCCGCCAGCCAAAAAGCTGTCGGGTGAGCCCCCATCCCCGGAATCGGTCTGGGGAGCCGCTTTCTGCCATGGTGGGAGTAGGGCACGGGCGAGGGTTTCGGCCCCGTAGCGGGTCAGCAGTGCGGTCGCGTCGTGGCGGACGGCATGGCTTCTCTCTTCGGCCACGCGGTCGGTGGCCTCGCGCAGAAGGCAGCCGAGGAACTCATCGACGGTCTGCCCGACAGCATCCGCCCGGTCGCGCAGCCAGGCAGCCGATGCGTCTGGTAGGACAAACGTCAGCCAGACCTGCCCCTGAGCATCGGGATACAAGGAAGTGACGACATCCACGGGCAGCACCGCGGAGGCCCGACTCGACACCTCTGCGCAGGCCAGGGCCTCGTTCGCCGCCGGGAGCACCGCGACCGCTCGGGCATGGCCAACCCGCAGGGCGTAGCGGTCCCCGAGCTGAACTGCGGCCGTTGCTTCGTCGGCGCCTCTGGCGGGACGCAGGAGCTGGATCTCGACGGCGAACGTCCCGTTCACCGGGCTCCGTTCGACTGGACAGGCTGAACTGGCCAAGCGTCGAACACCGGCGCGTCGTCGGACGGGGCGAGTGCGGGCTCGGCACACGGACGGCCGCGTTCGGTGTCCAGGGTCGCGAGTTCCGCGGCACTGACCAGGACTGCGACCGCACCGCACCGACTCGCGATGGTGACCCTGACCCGGCGTGAGACGACCCAGCGCACCAACGGCCCGAGGTTGCACCGGGCCTGAGTAATGCTGATGCGGTCGATGTTCATGTCGTCGCGCGACATCAGGCCTCCCGGTGCGGTCGTCGGTCCCTGCGGCGCCGTATCCTCGGGCCTGGCAGCGCAGGGCGCGAAGCTGGCCGATGGATGCTCGAACGCCTCGACTTCCGCCCAGTCCCCGGCCACCCAACCCTCTACGTTCTCAACGACCAGGCCCGCTGGGGACAGGACCGCGCCACACGAGCCGTCGCCTACCTGCGCGGGGCCGGCTACCAGGTCGACGCAGACGCCGCGTTCGAACCCCTGACGGACCACCGCTCCGCTTCTGAGGACGACCGACCTGTGCGCGTCGAGCCCGACGTCGCCTTCGCCGAACATCACCAGCTCGGCATGGTCGCCGCCACCGCCAACGGCGCCGACCTCGGCGGCCGGCTCCTCGAAGAGGACGGGTGGCAATACAACCCGAGCCTGGACATCTACATGTTGGCCGCCACCACCGACCGCCCCGAGGCACTCGGCAAAGTCACCCGAGCCACAATGGCCATGCACCGGGCTAGCATCCAAGTCGCCGTGCACCCCCGCCTCGCCCAGTACATAGCCGCGCGCCAACCACCCGCGCCTTCAACGGCAGCGCGCAACGAGCGCGGCCAGGCAGTGACCACCCGCGACGGCCTTCCCGCCAAGTCGCCGCTTGCCCCACCTAGCATCCCTGCCCCGGCATTGCGCCCGGTGGATCCGCGCATCGCGTTCTCCTCCCGCAACCGCTGATCCTTAACTCCCGTAAGGGGAAGCTCCCATGCTTCGGGCACACGGCAGAGCGTGCCCGTCCGACTGGGCGGCCAGCCGCCGCGCCGCCACCCGGCCATCCCGGCCGCTAAGACCGACACCGTCCGCCCGGCGTACATGCGCGGCCGGTCCATCGCCGCACTCGCCCACGAGCACTGCGTCGGCTGCGGTGCCATCCGCACCGCCGTCTCCGACCTCATGCCCGAGCGCACCGCCGCCGACCGCGAGGACGCCCCCGCCCCGGAACTGCCCGTCACCCTCGACGTGCCCGGCATGTTCGCCGACTTCCTCCGTATCGCCGAGCTTGGAGGCCACCGAGCGTGCCGCGCTCGACCATCAGGTGGCCGTACAGTGCGGCCAGGGGCTACTCCCTGCGCGTCAGCACCAGTCCGGCGGTCATCGCTGCTCGCCCGCTGCCAGCCCCTCGACGGCGGCCAAGGCGCCCCGGCGGTCCGGCCCAGCGCAAGGCCTGCCGTGAGTACGATAATCGTGTCAGCGTCTTCTCTCGACCGGACCGTGAACGTTCTCAGCGCCAACGGCTATACCGATGTACCGTCCGACGCCAATCCTACCTGCGGCATCCGTCAGTGGCGACGTGATCGTGAGCGCCACGAAGGCTCCAGATCCGGCTCACTGTCCAGCTGGCACCCAGCGCCACGCACCCAAGTCTCCCCGTGGGGCCCGTTGCACGTGAGAGTGAGAGACACAGTCACCGGTGTAACCATGCTGTACTCGGCGTCGCATTGCATCGGAATCCGCGAGCCTGGGGCGGAGGCCCCGAGATCCATCCCGTCAAGCCCGGAGAGATTATCGTGGTCATCGGGGTAGGAAATGACGACGGATGTCAGGACCGGGCCTGTTACCTGGCGCAGGGCCATCTTGGCGTACCGCTGCCCGTCGTAGAAGACGGAACCAGGTTCGAGCTCAAACGTGAGGCCACCGGCCTCGTGCTGCGTAGCGATCTGAGCTGCGAACTGTTCCCTGGCTAGGCGCAGCTGTTCCTCAGCGGCCACAGTTTGTCGCTGGGCATAGAGGGCAGACTCCTTGGCGGTCTCCGCCTGAACCTTGGCGCTGCGGGCCTGGGACCAAGCGAACACACCCGCGACAACGCTGATGCCCGTTGCCGCGACCGCGATCCACTCTCCGGCTCCCACTCTGCCACCTTTGCTCGGTCTGCGACGTACCACCGTACGGGCTTGATGCATGGCGCCCCGAACGGGCGTACTCCCACCGGCGGCCATGCCGGTCGGCGCAAGCTTACGAACGTACGGCGAAGCGAGCGGCAACAGTTCAGACTGCACATTCGAGGGGCCCCTTAAGCAGCAGACCTCGAAGGTCGCCGGGCAGTCGCAGGAACGTGGAGCCCGTACGCCGCCGGGATCACTTACGGTCACCATCGGGCTGAGCTCTGCCGGAAACTGGCGACAGTTGAATACGCGAGTTCACCGGTAAAGCGCGGTCACGGCCTAAGCGCCTGCGCGACGGCCCCTGCGGAGGCAAGCAGGCTTGTCACCGCATGGGCGTCGCTTAGTGCCGCCCGCAATCGCTCCCGCTGCACTGGCGAGGCTTGGCCGGTCCTCATGATCTGGTCCTCGACGCTTGCGAGTACCTCATCGAGCGCCGCCATCTCGGGGCTTTGGACCAGCCGCTGCAAATCGGCACGCAGTTCCCTGACACTGCTCAGCAATTCCTCCGTAGCACGGTCCGTTCGGCTGTCGGTGGTGTGGTGAGAGTAGGATCCGGCGTGGGTGTTACTGATGGCGCCGATGAGGCCGCCGACGACCTTCTGGCCGAAGTTCAGGTCATCGCTGCCCTTGCTCATACGGCCCCACCCTCTTCTGCGGCCTCTGGGGCCAGCGTTTCCATCATGTTGGCTGGCGTGACTGCGGATGTCTGTTGCGTGCGCGTACCCGGCTGCCGAGTCGCAGGTTGAGTGACTGCCTCACGGATCTGGCGGATCTGGCCTAGCTGTTGAAGCAGGGCGGGTGCTGCGGCCCCAACTGTCAAGGCACCGAATGCCCCTGTGGCTTGCCCGCTGGTCCCGAACGCTGTGGCAGCGGCCCCGCCGAGCACCAGTCGCGTAATAGCGATGGCTACGACGGGAGGTAAGTCGATGAAGCTGAAGAAGCTCGGAGGATTCTTGCGTCTGTTGCCCGTCGGCGTCAGCCGAGCCGCGCGCCATTCTCCCAGTCGACTGAAGAAGGCAACTGCTTCGATCAGCGCCCCGCCTGCCCCTCCGAGGAGCATGTAATCGATCACCGTCACGTTGTCGCCCCCCGCGCGCAATAAACGACCGTATCTCCATGCTGCCACTACGGGCAGGGCCGCACAGCACTTCGGCCAGGCGGGGATCTGCGCTCGCTTCTGGACACCCCATCCTGAGGGGCCTCGGCTACCACGACCAGACCGTAACCCGGCTTGCCACCGAGGCCGTCGCCGCGCGCAAACCTGGGAAATGGAGCGACTCCTCGACAAGCGCAACTCGTCGCCCGCCGGGTGACGGTCCGACGGGCGGCAGCATCGGTGCTGGCTCCCGGATGTAATGCACAGGCGCAGAAGACATACAAGCCGTCGCACGGCTAGGGATGTTCGGCCCTTTGCGTAGAGAACTCGACATGCGAATCTCCTTCAAAGCGACAACAGTTAGGCGTACCCCGGGGAGAGAGCCGATCACCGCGAGCACGGCGGGCGGCATGGACTGGCGCTGGTTTCAGCACGGAGTACTGGGCGGCTGCCCAGCGGGCTGTCAGCAGCGCGTGCGACCACCTTGGCAAGGCCAGCTCCGGCTAAGTAGTCACTGACAGACCGCGGACACGCCGTAAGCCGTGGATGGGCACGGCAGGAAACTGCATCGGACGCATTGCACCCCCACGGCATCCGAAGGTGGGCGCCCGTAGCACAGAGGCGGCCCGGATCACCGCTCGCATTAATCCTCCCCCCTGCCAGGCGATTCCTGCCTGTTGACGTGAAACAACCCTCTGCGATTCAAGCCCCAGCAACCGTCCGCGTCAATGAGAATGCAAAACGGTCAATTCAGCCGAGAGGAGCCGGGGCACAGTCAGCACCGTCCGACCGCAATCTCTCGAAATCCCTTGTAAATCAAGGACCTTGAGCACCTGCTCCCCAGGAGGGCGGCGCCTCGGAGCCCGGAGGCAGCAGCCTCTCAGGGGCCGGATCAAGATCCCTCTTCTGGAATTCCTCCTCGCAAAGTTTTGCGGGTGAATCCGAACCGCAAAAACGTGCGGCCGGTTTCGTCCCTCTTGAATCCGTTCGCCCGAACGTGGATCTGGTGGAAGGTTGAATCCCGTACAGATCGCTCCACATCAACAGCGCACCAGTCGAACACCCCGAGCCATCGCCAGGCGTTCCGTTCACATACTTGATAATGTCGATCTAGGGATATATAGGACCGCTCTCGCAGTCGGCTCCAGCCGCCATGCCTGCAATGAACTCGGAGGAGTCCCATATGCCTGGGCCCGACGAAGAGCCGCTCACCCCGGGCCAACTCATGGGTCTGGCCAGCCTGCTGCGCGCCTGGCGCGCCGTCGCCGGGGAAAAGAGGGGGCTGGGGCGGCCGATGTCCCAGGAAGAAGTGGTGGTCGGCCTCGGCTATCGCTCACTGCGCTAGTACCAGGCGCTCGAAAGAGGCGCCAGACCGCGGCTTGACCGGCAGGTCATCGACGGGCTCGCGAATGTCCTGCTCCTCGGCCGTGACGAACGCGCCGCCCTGCACCTATACGCCCTCGACGGTGCCCTGCCCACCATTCCCGCGCTACGCGCCGACGACCCCACGCGCCGCGCACTCCAACTGCTGCTCGACCGGCAGATGCCCCTGCCCGCCTTTCTCACCGATTCCGTCTGGAACATCGTCGGCTTCAATGACGCAATGACGCAATGGCGTCCTGGTGGCCGTGGATACGGCAGTCCGATGCGAACTTCATGCGCTGGGCCCTGCTCACCGAAGAGGCCCGCACCCAGTACGTCAACTGGCATCAGCACGCCACCGAGTACATCGCGATGATTCGCATGGCCAGTGCCCGCCAGCAGCGCAACACCAACCTGGCGAAGCTGATCCAGGACGTGCGCCGCTCCCCGGACTGCGACGCGATCTGGGTATCCGGCAGTGCCATGGCGGGCAGCCGGGACGGAGCACACCACCGCATGGTGATCCCGGCCCTGGGCCCCGACGTCGTCGAGGTCGTCAGCCACGTCCTCGAACCCGGCGCCCTGCCCGGCTGGCAGCTCACCATCGTGAGCTGGGTGCCGGACGACGGGCCGGATGCCCGTCCCGACAGCCGGCCTTCCAGCCCGCCGAAATGACTTGCTCCGTGAGTTCGTGGGCCCTGTACCGACTACCTAAGGGCTGTCCCATAAATGGAGGTGACTCAACGACTTCGGTGACCAGGACCGGTTCGATGCGGTTGATGCCTGGTGGCCAGACTTACTGATGGGTGGTCAACCGGGTTCCGAACGTGGTGACCTCAATGAGCCCGTCACACGGCTGCAGACCGGGCTTCGAGAGGGCGATGGGGCGTGCGTCGCCGGGGACTCGGATCTCAGCGCTGAGGGGTGAATCGATGACCGGAGCAACGCACTCGGCGGCGAACGAGCTGAGCCAGAGCAAGTCAAAAGATGTGCTGTGGCCAGGGGAGAGCACGACGACCGAAGGCGGGCGTAGCTGCGAGCGGACTGTTGTGAGACGCCGTCGTTCGTTCGGTCTCGTTTCCGGCGTCGCGCACGACTGGGTGTCCGGCAACGCCCCGGGGACGCAGACCGGCACGACGTCGGAACCGTAGAAAATCAGGCCGGCCCAGCCACTGAGCCGACACGGCGAGTGACCCGCGTTGCGCAGCACAACCCTGGTGACGGTCTTCTGCTCGTGGTCCTCTGGGAACAGTCCCGGGTATTCGGTCGATGCGGTGAGGTCAGGGGCTGCGCAGTCGTGGATCTCGGGGATTGTGGGTGTTGGTGTTGTAGCCGCGGTCGTCGCAGAGTGGGTCGGTGCGGCCGTGGCGGTGACGGACGTGTGCGTTGCTGGGGTGGTTGTCGGCGAAGGCGTCTGGGTGGGGCTGCTGGTCAGGGCGCTCTGACTCGGGACTTGCCCGTCGGCCGAGTCTGGTACGCCGGCTGATGCGGCGCATCCCAGTGTCGTCAGTAGCAGCGTGCTGCCTATTGCGTGTCCCCACCATCTCCCCATGCTTCGAAACGTAGCAGCGGGGTCTGTGGTGTTTCGGAGCGGCCCCCGTGCCGGCGGTCGGGAGCGTGCGGTGGTGAGTGCGTCAACCGGTGGGTCCGTGGGGATGCGGGCATGTTGAGGATGCCCACCAGTTGGTGGTCGTCCTGCAGCTCTGTGTCGAGAAGGACGTCGACCTTCTCCTTGGCTGACCGTTGGCCAGCGCTGCCGGTTCACTGTGACCAGCAGTTACGGGACAGCCCTTACCTCCTGGTATCGGGACCGGTTTCTCGGTTCCCGGCGGGGGTTTCTACGTAGTCCGGGGCGCCGAGGTCGATCATGGGGCTGGTACTGGTGACGACGTCGACTCGGTTGCGGCGGGCGTAGGCGGCCAGGGCGAGGGAGAGTTTCGGTTCCGTGGAGGTGCGGTGCAGGGTGGTGGCCAGGTGGCGCAGTAATTCCGGTGTCAGGTGGAGGCGGCCTTGGAGCAGGCGGAGCTTGTCCGGGCCGTGGTGGGCGGCCAGTTGCGCGGCAAGAGCAGGGTTCGGCTTCTCGATGAGTTCGGTCATGGTGCGTACGGGCCCGGTGCCGGCGCAGATGATGACTCCGTGGCTGGTGGCGGCCTGAACGTCGAAAGGACTCGCCAGCACCGCCGGAGTGCCTGGCGTTGCGGCGGTGGCGAGTGTGGACAGGGCGTTGTGGCTGGGGTCGATGTTGTCGGCGAAGGCGAGGCTGATGTGTTCGCTGCGCAGGTGTTGGGCGCCGTTGAGCGCGGAGGTGATGTCGGCGTAGCGCCCGTACTGCGGGATGAAAACCACGCGCAGGTCCTCAATCGGCGGGCGCGGGCCGCCTGTTTGCCCGGCAAGCTCCTGGTAGCGGGCTACGGCGCCGGGGGCGAGGACCTGGCGGGTCCAGTTGATGAGCGGTGCGTAGTACCGGTGGTGCACCACCACGGCACGCTGGGCACCGAGGGCGGCGGCCTCCTCCAGGACGTGCACCAGGCCGGGGCGTCCCTGGACCGGGCGGAATTCCTTGGGGAGGAACAGTGACCAGTCGCCGACACGGGTGCCCAGTCCTCCTGCGGCGATCACGACATCTGTGGGCAGCGCATTCATCGCTGTGGTCCTTCGTAAGGGCGGGAAGGCGGTAGCGTCGCCGGGTGCATACGCGTGTGACGGGCATCGTCATTGAGGACGGCCGGATCCTGCTGCTGGACCAGGACACCGACGGGCCGCGGTCGTGGAGTCTGCCGGGTGGCAAGGTCGAGGACGGCGAGAGTCTGGAAGAGGCTCTGGTACGGGAGATGCGGGAGGAGACCGGCGTCGAGGTCGAGGTCGGGCGTCTTCTGTACGTGTGTGACCACACGCGGGCTCATGTTGTTCACATCACCTTCGAGGCCCGCCGCGTCGGCGGGCGGATGGGGGCCGTGGAGGAGGGCGCGGATACGCGTCCGATCCGGCAGGTCGCCTTCGTCGAGCTCGACGACCTGTCCGGCCTGGGTTTCAGCGAGACGTTCGTGAAGTTGTGCCGGGACGGTTTTCCCGGGGCCGGTTCGTACATGGGACCCAAGTCCGCCATCGGGCTATGAGTCGTCGGGTCCTGCCAGTGCGCTGGTCAGGAGGCGGTCCAGCTCGCCCAGCGGGCGGCCAGTGCCGCCTTCGAGCGTGTCGGTCCAGCGGTTGAGCCGGTTCGCCAGCTCCCAGGCCCCGAGCCCGGACGTCGCGGTGGTGCGCGAGTCGCGTACGAGGCGGACACCGACCCCGCGCGAGGAGCCCAGCAAGTTACGCGAGCGCACCGCGCCGATCGCCTCTTCACTGCCCGGCGTGTTCCAGGCCGCGCCGAACAAGTAGCGCTGTACGGGCTCCGCCACCGGCTGGTCCGAGCCGTCGCCGCACCAGATCTGAAGGTTGCCGACCAGGTGGTGAATCTGATGAAGACTGTGGCCGGGCTCCGCGACCGAGGATGCGTCGCCCACCGCGTAGTCGCAGTTGTACGCCCGTGCGCCCGCGGTTGCCTCCAGCGCCTCGGCCCGGGTGGGGAGACGGGCTCCGAGCCAGGCCGCCATGGCGGCGGCTCCTGCCCAGGTGACCCAGTACGCCGGGTGGGACTCGTAGCCGGGACTGACCCGCCAGACCCGCCGTCCGGCATCGAAATGCAGGCGTCCACCGCGTTCGTGCGGCATGGGACAGACCAGCAGGTTCGTGCCGAGGCGCGTATTTGGCGCACCGGCGGCGTGCAGCATGGTCAGCAGATCGGCCATCTCCGCGTTGGTGACCAGCAGATTCCGCCAGGACACCTTCTTCACCGGGTAATAAGCGGACGCGGGAAGAGCCTGCGCCGGTGATGGCGTTCGTACGGCGGCTCGGCGACAGGGCGCCAGATCACGGACCTCGTACAAGTCGTCACCGGCCAGCCACTCGGTGGCGGTCGCGGTGACCTGCGCGTCGAGTAGTTCGCCGGCGCGCGCCATGGTGGCGGCGGTGTGGTGGGGCATCAGCTCGGCCGTGCGGGAGTCGAGTTCGGCGACCAGCTTGTCCTTGTGCCCGGTCGTGGCGAATGTCGGATCTGCCGCAGCCATGCCAGCGAGATCCTCGGCCGGCCGGGGCGCATCGGCGACTTGCAGCGTGATCTTCAATTGGCCGGCCAGCGCGGACAGCGCCGCCTTACGGTCGCTGACATGCTGCTCGTACGAGACGACTGTGCAGTCCCGTCCGCATCCAGCCAGGTCGCGGTGCACAGCACGGGCCAGCAGCAGCGTATTGACCGCGATCAGACGCGCCAGGGCTACCGCTTCCTCAGGATTGTCCTGTGGCAGCAGCGGCGCGAACTCATCACGCCAGCGCGGCGACCGGGCAGTCGCCGCCACCTGGGCGTACCGCTCGCCATAGCGCCAGCGTTCCCACAGCCGGCCGCGGGCGAAGCTGGAAGCGATCCCGATCGGGGCCCGGGTGAGGATCAGAACCGGGGAGTGCGGCAGAAGCCCCAGCGCAGTGTCCGTGGCGAAGAAGAGGTTGGTCTCCTTGACCAGATGCCGAGGCCGTCCGTAGAGATCACTGAGCGCGCAGGCCAGATGGTGCTGCCCCAGGCCATCGAGCCCGGTCCCGTCCAGATCGACCGCTACTCGGTTCCGTGGGGACAGCGGGTGCTCCCTGCCGAGCTGCTGCCGGAACGGTTCATTGTGCTGTGGCATCACCGAACGCAGCGAATCGGAGAGCCAGTTCGACCCCACACGCTCGAAGATCCCCAACGCCAGCACCGGCGCCGTCGCAAGCGGACGACGAAGACCACCATGCTGCCCGTATATCGCGGCAACCCGCGCAGCGACAGAAGCAGAGGAACCTCGTACGAAGCCGCTATCGACCGTGATCTCCTCAACGGCCGGTCGCAATCCTTCGGTCATGCTCAACTCCCTAATGCGCCCGCCAAAGCGGTCGTCCGTCGTGGTGATGGAGATGGCGGGGGCTGCCTGTTCACTGGTCGGGCGAAGGGGGTACGGGCTTGCGTCGGTTCCCGCCGCGCCCTCACAATTCCACCTTGTGCCAGGTCAGGAGTCGGTGGATCGCGCCGTAGGACCGTCCGGACTCATCGGCAATCTCCCGAATACTGGCGCCCTTCTCCTCGTACGCCTTGCCTACGGCCGTGGCGAAGAGCAAGCGGTGCTTGCCGGTGAGCCGCGCGTGCTTCGGAACAAAGGGCAGACCCAGTTCCGGTTTCTCCTGCATCGGCTGAAGTACCTCCGTTGTTGGTTGGGGGTGGTCGGGGATGGCGGGCGGCCGAGGAGCCGACGTGCCATACCGCCTCGGCTGGAAGGGGCGCTTATCCCGCACCGGGCCCGGCACGTCTCGACGTGCCGGGCCCCTGACAGCCGGCTGGCTAAGAGCCCGACTGCCATGCCGGTCGGGCAGGAAGGTTCGGTTGCCTCGTCACGTCAAAGACGCGGCATGCTCCGGCGTCAGGGGCCGGTGCGGGGCGATGATCGTGCCGTCCGGCAGCAGCACGCCGGTGTCCTCGAAGAGCAGGACGCCATTGCACAACAGCCACCAGCCCCGTTCCGGGTGACCGGAGACTGCCTGTGCGGCCTGCCGGTCCGGACAATCCGCGCCGGGACACTCCGGTTTGTGCTGGCACATCGACTGGTCCTTCGATCAAGGCGTCCCCGCCGCCGGAGCGAAGCTCAGGACTCCGGGGGAAGTCCGTCAACGGCGGCGGGGACGCCGCTCATGGTTGGTTACGAAGCAGGCCTTTGGCGCTGGCGGTCCCATTCCGTGCGCGCGTGGGGAGCGCCTGCAGCCCGACGAGCACACGCCCCAGCGATAAGGGGTCCGCTCTCCCCGCCGATGGCGGTTCCGCTCCTGATGGCTTCGAAGGACTCCGAGCCGTGCTGTCGGCCGAGCCCGGGGCGAGCGAAACCTCGGCCCAGACCACCTTGCCGGGGAGCGCCCGCGCCGGGTAATGCCCCCAGTTGTCGCTCATCATGGCGACGATGAAGACCCCCCGCCCGCCGGTGGCGTCGCCGCCGACCTGCTTCAGCACCGGGGGTGTTGGGTCCCGGTCCCATACCGACACCCTCACCGCGGCGCCGACGATCTCCAGGGCGACTTCGAAGGTCTGTACCGTGCTGAGTTGCGAGTACTCCAGCGGCACGCCCTCCTTCTTCTCCGAGTGGCGGACGGCGTTGGTGGCCAGCTCGGAGACCAGAAGTCGCATGGTCTGGATGACGTCGGAGGGCATGTGCCAGCGGGTGAGTACGTCGACGGTGTGCCGTCGCGCCCAGTTGACGGAATTGGGGGTGTGGAGTTGATCCGCGTCACCCGGGGCCGAGGCGGTTCGTCAGAGGCGGGCGCGCATCCCGGGCTCGCGCCGTTTCCCGTCCGGAGGCCGGTAGTCGACGAGGTCGCCGACTACCCGGTTGTCTCCGGGCCGGGTACGAGCACAAGAGAACCGTCCTGGCGGCCGTCCCAGAAGAGGGCTCCGGGGGATGCATTTGGCCATGCGGGTACGCACGGGTTGCAAGGAGTTGGCACGATGACGGACACGGAAACTACCGAGGCACCACGCGCTCGTACGGGGCGGTTCCAGGACCGGCGCCTGCTGGTGACGGGCGGATCCCGCGGGTTGGGTGAGCACGTCGTACGGCTTCTGGTGTCGGAGGGCGCCCGGGTGGCGGTCTGCGCACGGAACCCTGAGCCCCTCGCCGCCCTGAGTGACTCATTGGAACCAGCCGGCGCCCTCTTCGTCCGGGCCCTGGACGTGACCGAAACAGAGGCGCTGGGGCAGTTCGTCGAGGACGCTGTTGCCGAGCTTGGGGGCCTCGACGGTTTCGTGGCATGTGCCGGTGGTGCGCGCGGCCGGGGGATCGAGCAGGCAACGGCCCAGGACTGGTCCGCCACGTGGGAGATGAACGTCGGTCACGCGGCGCGGCTCACCGCGGCGGTGACCACCCATCTGCGGGCGGCGGGCGGTGGGGCGATCGTGGTGGTGGCGTCCATCTCTGGCTGGAAGCCCGGGCCGCAGGCTCAGTACGGTGCGGCGAAGGCGGCTCAGATCCACATGGTGTCGTCCCTGGCCAGGGAACTGGCCGGGGATCGCATCCGTATCAACGCGGTGAGTCCGGGATCGATGCTCATTCCGGGTAAGCGGTGGGACCGGATGCGCGGCGAGGACCCGTCGGCCTTCGCCCGTTTTCTGGAGGAGTTCCCCGGCCGGGAACTCGTATCGCCGCAAGAGGTGGCGGACGTCATCGCGTTCCTGCTGTCGGATCAGTCGCGAGGGGTGACGGGAGCGAACATCCCGGTGGACAAGGGGCAGAACGCGCCGACGCCGGACGGATACTAAACCCCTGCTGTTCAGGCCGCGGTACCGAGTATCGGCCAGGCCTTGCGCTCGAAGTCGCGCACGATCGTCTCTGTCCTGCGGGGCGCGAGCCGGGCACGGAAGTCGCGCAGCGCCTGTACGGAACGTTCACTGTGAACGCCGCCCAGCAGGTCCAGCGCATCGCTCGCCGTGCCGACCGCCTCGTCCAGGCGGTCCTGCTGAAGAAGGGCGGTGGCAAGGACAGAACGGCTGATCGCCTGACGTCGACGACGGTCGCTGTTGGCCTTCGCCGAGGCCGTAGCGAGGCGTTCGGCTCGTACGGCCTCGCCGAGGTCACGGTGTACGAGGGCCGCTTCGGCCTCCAGGTAATGGTGATCCAGGAACCGTACCCACGGCGACTCCTCGGCCGGTCCCCGGCTGATGTCCAGTGCGCCATCGGCCGCGTGGAGGGAGGCTGTCGCCTGTCGGGAGTCACCGAGTACGGCATATCCGCGGGAGGCCATAGCATGCAACCGCATCAGTCCCAGCGGGCTGCCTGCCGATTTCGCGGTGGCGATTCCTGCCCTGGCCAGTGAGACTCCTTCGGCCGGGCTGCCGAGGCTGGTGGCCAGATGGGACATGCCCGCCAGGATCTGCCCGCCGAGGACTCGGTCACCGCCCTCGGCACATAGCCTGAGCGCCTGGATCATGTACCGCTCGGCGAGCCCGTAATCGGCCGAGTCGTACGAGCACCACCCGGCCATCGCGGCCAGTTTCGCGGCCGAGGTGTAGAGGAAGCGGCGCTGGTGCGGAGGCATGTTGCGCTGCTGCAGCATGGGAGCGAGCTGGGTGCTGAGGTAGTGCACGATGCTGGCGCGGACGCCTCCGCCGCCGTACTTGTTGTCCATCTCATCGAACATGTCGATCATCGCCTGGACCTGCTCGGCAGGACCGCCGTCGGCGACGACGGCGAGCCGTGGTGCCTGCTCGTCCTCCAACAGCCAGAGAAGCCATTGCCGTTGGGGATCCATCAGGGCGGTCGCGACGAACGGTACGGCGCCGAGCAGACTGCGCCGAGAAATGTCAGTGGAGCCCAGCTCCGCAAGCGTGTGCAGCGTTTCACCCACGTCTTCACGGTACGTCAACGCCCGTGCGACCACAGGCCTCTGGGGCTGCGCCGGGAAGCCCAGGTCCACCGGCGCGACGGGACGTCCCAGGAAGCCGGCCAGGGCAGCGGCGATGAACTCGGGGGCACGGCCGTGGGGTCATCCCTTGCAGCCAGCGGGTGACCGACGCCTTGTCGTGGCGCGACACCTCGCCCTGGGACACGCCCAGTTCGTTGACCCGGCGGGCCAACGCCGCGTGAGAGCAACCGGCTTCGACGATCACAGCCGCGAGCACGGCGTTGCCCTCGCCGGTTCCCCTTGCTCCACCCATGGGTTGATGACGCCTTGTCGATCACGCTGTGTCCCAGCGTTCCGACACAGTGCCATCGAAGAACAACCCCCGTACAACCGAACAACCCCTTCACTCCCTCCTCTCGGAGGGCCTCCGGCGCTGAAACTGGGAGGGCTGCGGGCCGATGGCCTCCCGGCGAGCACGCCGGTGGAACGCCGCCGATTGCTCTCAGCGTCGAGGGGAGACACACATGCGTCCTGTAGTGATCTTGGATTGCTTCACCGTTGAGCCGAGCGGGCTCGGCGTACCGCCCTACCTGTCGACCTACGTGCGAAACGCCTGGTCGGCGCTGCGACGGGCACGGCCCGAGGCCGACGTGCGGTACGTAACGATCGACGATGTCCGATGGTGCCTGGCTGGTGGCAAGCCGACCGTCGAACCGCCGCAGAGCGACCCGCTCACCTACTCGGCGACGGTCAACCGCGACAACGCCGTCCAGCTCCTGCGGGATGCCGAGGTCGTTGTGGTGGTGGCGGGGGACGCGGTGCCGTCCGTCCATCTGCATGCCGTCAACGGATCGCTTGAGGAGATCGCTCGCGCGCTCGCCTGCGCGCGAGGCCGCCGATACCTCCTGGGGCCACTGTCCACCTACGCCCTGGCCTCACCCGCGCAATACGCCGGGCTGTTCGATGCCGTCCACACCCACACGATCACGGCCAGTGATCTCCACCTGGGCAGCCGCCACCCGGCCGACTATGCCCAGATGCAGCGCGAGCGCGACAGCTTCGCGGGCCTGGTCGAGCAGATGCCCTGGCGCCCGATCGCCGAGCTGGAGCTGTACCGCGGCTGTACACGGCGCAAGTTCTGCGACTTCTGCAACGAACCGGCCAAATCCCCTCTCGTCGCCTTCCGCGAAGTCGAGGACGTGGTCGAGGAGGCCGCCCAGCTCTACGCGGCGGGGGTCCGCAACTTCCGCCTCGGCCAGCAGACCTGCTTCTTCTCGTACCGCAACCGGAACGAGGACGCGATCCGCGCGGTGCTTGGCGGGATACGAGAGCGCTGCCCGGAGCTGGAAGTACTCCATATCGACAACGCGGACCCGCTGGTGGTGGCCGCGCCCGTGGGGCGGCGTATCGCCAAGCTGGTGGCCGACTACTGCACCGAGGGCAACTGCGCACCGATGGGGATCGAGAGCTTCGATCTCGCGGTCATCGAGCGGAACACACTGACGTGTACGCCCGAGATCCTGACGCGTGCCATCGAGCACGTGAACGAGGCGGGCGCCGACCGCGGTCCGGGCGGTCTCCCGAAGCTCCTTCCGGGGCTGAACCTGGTCTACGGCCTGCCGGGCGAGACCCACGGGACGCATGTGGCCAACTTGCGCGGTCTGGCCGGGATTCTCGACGCCGGCCTGCTGTGCCACCGTACGAACGTACGCCTGGCCCGCGCCTTCCCAGACACCCCGCTGGCCGCCCTCGGTGAACTGGCACCCCCGCCGTCGGCCGAGCACTTCGCCTCGTGGAAGGCCGACATCGACCACACCTGGGACCGGCCGATGAAGGAGCGCGTCTACCCGACCGGACTGCGCGTGCCCGGCCTGCACTCGTACTTCATCGGCCGGGGCGGCACATGGTGGCGGCGACTGGGCTCGTACTCCATCCAGATCGTCGAGCGCGGCGCAGCGGTCCCGCTGGGGACCACGGCCGACCTCGTCGTCACCGGCCACGCACCCCGCGTGATCTACGGAGAGCGCCATGCAGCCGCTGCCTGACGGAGCACTCGCCACGCTCGCGGCTCTCGACGGAGCGACTATCCGTACCGTACGCGTCGGGCTGCTGCTGCCCTGGGCCAATACCGCGGTGGAAACCGAGCTGCCTCGTTTCGGCCTGGCGAACACGGTCTTTCACTATGCCCGTCTGGTGCCGGCGTCCAGGACCACAGCGATCGACTCCTCTTTCTGGCACGGTCTGCGGTCCGCTTCCGCTGGGGCACTCGACTCGCTGTCCCACCTCCCACTGGACGCGGTGGTCCTCGCGTGTACATCCGCGGGATTCACCGGCGGCCCCGGGCTTCCGGACGACGTGGTCACGGCGTTTGACGCACTCCTCGGCGCCCTCGCGGGCTCGGGTGCCTCCCGCGTCGTGCTCGCTACGCCCTATCCCGCCTCCGTCACCGAAGCGGAGAGTGGCACGCTGACTGCGTCCGGCATCGAGGTCCTGGCACAGGCGAGCCTCGGGCTGGACGACGGGTACGCCGATGTCGCTCCGGATCAGATCCTGGAGCTTGTCGGGCAGCTCCCAGAGAAGGCGGTACGGGCTGCTGATGCGGTCGTGCTGTCCTGCACCGGCTGGCACACCCTTCCGGTGCTCGCCGAGCTGGAGCGCCGGTTCGGCAAGCCGGTGTTCTCTTCCAATCTGGCCATGGCGCTGCTGGCGGCTCGCGTCCATGCTTCAGTCGCGTCATGACGAGCCAACGCGCCAAGCCGAAGGCGCTCGACACCCGGCGCATCCACCGGCTGGTCGCCTGCGCCGCGGCCCTGCCGGATATCCAGGCAAAGGTCGAGACCAACCACGACGAGAACCGCTGGTGGCCGACATCGATCACCGACACCCGGATGCGCATGCTCGCCGCCGGCTGGTCCACCCGGGTCTCCTACCGGATGGTGAACACCTACGCGAGGTGATCGCATCGGCCGATGCCCAGGGCTTCGACAGCCTCGTCGCCGCCACCGACGACGAACTCACCGAACTGGTACGGCCCATCGGTCTGCCTCAAACCAGGATCGACTACCTGCGGTCCCTCGCGGAGCTTCTCCAGCACTGGGACAAAGAGGGAACCGACGCGACCGCGGAGTCCGCCGACTGCGACGCTTTGGTGGTCGCCTTTGCGCGGCGGGTGCGCGGCGCGTCGTTCAAGGTCGCCCAGTGCGCGCTGCTCACCGCTCGCGGGTATCACTGCGGGATCATCCCGGTGGACTCCGGCATGGTCTCCAAGCTGGCACCCCTGCTCGGTATCGCCCTTCCGTCCGGCCCAGTGACACATGAGTGCCTCCGCCACGCTCTTGAAGCCGCCGTACAGGCCCGCTCGGCGAACTTCCGCGCGCGGGCCGCTGAGCACGAGTACAAGGTCACGATCCCCGATGGGATTGAGCCCACCTGGTGGGTGCACCTGGTCCTGATCTATTTCAAGCGCCTGTACCTCAACGGCCCGTCCCCGCGCCTGTGCCGCCGCCGGCCGGTCTGCACCAAGATCGTGGACTGCCCACACTCCCACCGCCGTGCCTGACTCGATGGAGGGACCGTGGAACGCCTTGCCGTGATCGGCAACGTCAGCCGGGACCGTACGCACTATCCCGACCACCGCGGCGGCACCAGGCTCGGCGGCGCGGCCCTGCTGCTCGCGCTGGCCTCCAGAAAGGCCGGGCGACAGGCCGCACCGGTCTGCGTACTCGGCAACGACCTCGCACACCTCCCCAGGACACCGGGACTCGACATGCTCGACTGGTCCGCGCACCGGCGGGCCGACGGCCCTTCGGCCACCTTCGAGTTGATGTACGACGCGGACGGTGAGCTGGTCACAGCCCGTGCGGGCTACGGCGTGGCCAAGAACCTGACCGCTCACGCACTCGCCTACGTGGACGAACGCCCAAACGGTACGTACCACGTCTGCTGCCGCCGCCCCCTCGACGCGGACGCCGTCCTCAGCCGACTCGCCTTACACGGCGCCGCGTTCAGCGTGGACTTCTTCCTCCCGAGCGCCGGGGAGATGATCCGCGCCGCCGCCCGGTGGCTGCCGAAGGCGACCACGGTGTTCGTCAACGCGGCCGAGTACCGGCTGCTGAACAGCGTCCTGGACACCGCGGACCTGCGAGAGTCGTTGTCACCGACGGCCCGCGAGCCGCCCAAGTGCGGCACTTCGGGCGGCTCACCGCCTCGGTCCTGCCGCCACCCCGTTCCACGCGGGAGGTGACGGGCGCTGGCGACACCCTGGCCGGTACGTTCCTCGCCCTCCGCGCGTACGGCGCGACGCCCCGCGAAGCGCTGACGGGCGGGGTGGCAGCAGCAGCCGAGTACGTCTCGGCTCCGCCTCTTCCGATCCCCGCGCCTCGTCCCGTCTGACTCATCTCCCGGGAGCTACTGGTGTCCTACTACATCGCTCACCGGCTCTTTGCCGCACACGACCGCGCACTCGCCGCCGCCCTCGCCCAGCGCATCGCCGCGAAGACCGGCCCCGACAACGTGTTCCTGCCCTTCTGCGACACCGACGAGGAAGATCTGGTGGCCGAAATCAAGGGCCGCCGCCTCTTCGAGCTGGACCGCGAGCGCCTCGGCCGTCTCGACGCCATGATCGCGCTCCTGCACGGCCCGAGTCTGGACGACGGGGTCTGCATGGAGATCGGATACGCCGTCGCCTCCGGCGTCCCGGTCGTCGTGCTCAGTACCGACTTCCAGACCTACTCCCTGACCGAGACCGGTCCGCATCTCAGCTTCCCCGACCCGCTCATCCAGGCGGTGGCCGCCCGAGTCGTGCGCGTACCAAGGCTCGGCGACCCGGAATTGCTGGGACAACAAGTCCCTTCCCTCTTCGAGGCTTTCCGCGCCCGCAATCTCGCCCAGATCAACACCGCACTCGATACGACCGTCGACACCCTGATCAACCTGCCGGACCACCCTGCCCGGCTCGTGAGGCCATCTCCGGCCGACCGATCGTCCGTCTACGTCGAGGCGTCGCCGTACACGGCCTGGGACGGGAACCACCTGGCCGAGACATGCGTAGCGGCCGGTTACACCGTGGCGGTACCCCAGCGCTTCACGGCAGCCGATCCGGTGAAGGCGGCGCTGAAGGACCTGACGGCGATGTGCTCGGCCGACCGCCTTCTGGCAGACGTCTCGGGGCCCGAGACCCCGCCCGGGACTGCTCTGCTGATCGGCGCCGCAGCGGCCCGTAGCATACGGACCGCCGCCGTCCACCCACGCTCGTCCTTCACCCACGCCCACGGCCGGGAACCCAACTGGCGCAACCTCATGATCCAATACGCCGCTGAGACCCGCCTCGACAACCGCGAGGACGTTCTGTCCTGGCTGGCCGCATGAACATCGACGAGATCGCCGGCCACTACCAGACCCTGGTCCTCGAAGGCTGCGACGGCGTCGGCAAAAGCACCCTCGCACAACGCCTGTCGACAAACCACGGCTTCACCGTCGTCCACTCACCCCGAACCCCCGACCACCTCGACCTCGCCGAAAGCGTCATCACCCGCACCGGCGCCCTCATCCACCTCACCGCCCCACCCGCCACCATCCACCAACGGCTCCTCGCCCGCGACGGCCACGCCACCGCCCTCGACGAGATCACCGCCCTGACCGCGGGCTACGAACAGGTCTTCTCAACACTGGCGGACTACACCCCCGTACTCACCCTGGACACCACAGCCACCAGCCTCCCCTCGCAGGAGTGACGACCGCTCCGATACGCGTACGCCCGGCACACCGCTCCCACTAGGCTCCGGGAGCACCTGCCGTACCGCCGCTGGAGGAGCCGTGGACATCGCAACCGCCCAGAAACTCGCCTGGGAGAACAAGAACCTCAAAGGCTTCAACACCACAGACGTAGCCCTGGAGTTCGGACTCCTCACCGCCGAAATCGGCGAAGCCTTCACTGCCTGGCGCAAGAACCTGCCCGACCTCGGCGAAGAACTCGCCGACATCCTCCTCTACACCGCCGCCCTCGCGCAGATGAACGGCATCGACCTTGACCACGAGGTAGCCCAGAAAGTCGAGAAAAACGCCCGCCGCACCTACGAACCGAACGAACACGGAGTACCCATCCGAACCAGCGACGGCTAGAGCGTGTCCGGCGGATCAGGCCGCATCCGGGTGACCCGCACTTCGCCGTACTGGTAGCGGGGTTGTAGGTGCCTGTCCTCCGCCGAGTTCGTCCGACCGATGCTGTCCTGCATGTACGAGACGCCGATGTCGACACCGTGTTCGTCGTAACCTTGGCCCTCGGTCACCCGATATGTCGTCGCGCACGCCCCCTGCCCGTACCGGCCATACCACCCTCACCGTTGCGGGACGGGCTCGACGCCCAGCAGCGCAGGATCACTTGGCGGATGCCGCTGGACACACGGGAGTTGGTGGTCGACTGACGGTTGCTTTCCCGGTCGTCTCCCGAGGAGTTCCGTTCGGGGAATCGCCTTCCCGGACGTCTTTCTAGGACGTCTCCGTGGCTGAGCGGTCAGGGCGTTTCGGCGGGTGGCCGGGGCCGGTCTCAGGGTGAGGACCATGGTCATGCCGCCGCCCGGGGTGTCGTCGGCCTCAAGGGTGCCTCCTATGGCCTCGGTGAATCCGCGGGCCACCGCGAGGCCGAGCCCCACTCCGGCGCCGCGGGGGGTATGTCCGTACCGCTGGAACGGTGCGAAGATCCGGTTCTTGGCCTCGTCCGGGACGCCGGTCCATCACCCGTACCTCGACACGGACGGCGATGGCGCTGGCCGACACCAGTACCCGTTCACCGTCCGGGCTGTACTTGACCGCGTTCTCCACGATGTTTGCCACCACACGCTCCAGCAGTCCCGGGTCGCGCCGCGATCCTCGGGTGCGCGGGAGTCGTCCGGTCCTCGGGCCGGAGCGGGAGCCGGCGATACGGGGGCCTGCTCCGAAGCGTGGGCTCCTGCTCCCTGCGGTAACACGGTCACTTGGCTGTGAGTTCCTTAAGTGCGGTATGAGGCTGGGAAGATGGAAGATCTGGTCCGGGTCGGCCGACGAGAAGCCGAGCGGGCCGGGCCGCGATCCCTGGACGCGCCGTCACAGCTTGCGGGACGGACGTCCTGAGGAAACCCCCTCGTGCCAGGTTTCCGTCTCTCGTTGACGGCGCTCTTACGGCCGTCGCGACGTACTTGACGTTTTCCTTACGCCGCCGGCTTCACGCGGCTCGAAGAGGTGAAGGAGATCGCCGGACGAACCGTCAGGGGGCTCGGTCTCGCACGGCCGCTTCCTCGTCCCATGCCCAACCCCGCGTGCGTAAAGGGGCCATATGCGTCCCATCAGGAACGACCGGCAGCACGTCAGTGGTCCGTCAACACGCGCGCTGGGGCCCGTCCGCGTCCCTAGCATCCCCGGCATGCGACGACGCGTCATCCGCCCCCTGCGCGAGCAACACACCACCGACCGCACCACACGCGGGAGGCCCGTTGCGTACGACACCTGCTGGGCCGGGAACGCGCGGGCCGCCGTCGGCTGTGCCGTGCTGCTTCTCGTTCTGCTGCTGACAGTGGACACCGGTGCCGGCACCTTCAGCGGGCCACGTGGCGCCCTGTGGACATCACTGGCCCTCCTGCTGTTCCTTGTGCTGTGGCCGGCAAGGGCCACCGCGGGACCGGGCTGGCTGTCCTCGCGCGGCCTGCTCATCGAGCGGCGGGTGCGGACAGACCGTCTCGCCTCTTCGCGGAGGGGTCGATTTCTCGGTCTTCGGCGGTCTGATCGACGCGGATGCGGACGGTGTGGTCGCCGTATCGGCAGGGGATGCGGACGAGGTGGTAGAACCGGGCTTTCTCCTCTCTTCGTAGCTGGAAGTCTTCAACGGGCAGCGGCATGTAGAGGGTGGTGCCGTCCACGGTGGTCTGCTTCTCGCAGACCCGGCCGCCGTGGAAGCGCGCCTGCGACACATCAGGTGTCCGGACGACTCCCGCTCCGTGGTTCTGACGCCATGTCAGGGGACTGCTTCCGGCGCACCTGAGCGTCCCTGTCCGGTCAGATGGGCTGGGTACCGTATTCGCGCATGTCGGCTGCGTACGGCGCGACGCTGAGGACTCCGCCGTCAACGGCATGGACGCTTCCGCTGATGAAGCCGGCATCGTCCGACGCGACGAAGGCCACGAACTTGGCGATGTCCTGCGGGTGTCCTAGTCGGGGTGTGGTGTGGTGGCGCTGCATCATCTTGAGCCACTGCGTCTGGCTGAGGGCCTGGATCGCCTGCTCGCTCAGGGTTATGCCGGGCATAACGGCCACGCAGCGGATGTTGTCCTTTCCGTAGCGGGCCGCGATCGAGCGCGTCATGGAGTTGAGGGCCGCTTTGGAGGCCCCGTAGGCGAAGCGGGTCGGCTCGCCGATGACACCCGAGCCGGACGAGATGTTGATGATCACTCCGCCGCGAGACTGCTTCATCGCGGGGATGGCGTACTTGCAGCCGAGCATCGGGCCCCGCAGGTTCACGGCCATGGTCAGGTCCCACAGGTTGCTGTCCATGGTGAGGAGGTCGTCGTCGCCTACGGAGGCGGCGGTCGCCGCGGCGTTGTTCTCCAGGATGTCCAGCCGTCCGAACCGGGTGACGGCTTCCTCGACCATGGCCTTCACGGCCTGCTCGTCCTGCACATCGGTCTGGATGCCATGGGCTTGTCCGCCGTCGCGGATGATCTCGGCGGCGCGTGCCTGAGCGGCGTCTCCGTTGACGTCAGCGAGGAGGACGGCGGCGCCCCGCTGGGCCAGTTCTGCTGCGCAGGCGGCGCCGATGCCGCCGCCCGCTCCGGTCACGATCGCTACCTTGCCTTGCATGTTCGGCCTCTCCTTGGTCAGCTGAAGATGAGTCCGCCGCCGTCAACCGGGAGGGTGCACCCGGTGAGGTAGCTGGCGTCCGGTCCCGCGAGGAAGACGACGGCGCGGCCGACGTCGAGCTGTGCGTTCCCCGTGCGCGGGATCGACGTCTGGGCGAGCAGCCCCTGGAGTTCGTCGGGGTGGGCTGCGAAGTACTGTTCGGCCTGTTCGGTCAGCACGAAGGGCGCCACAGCGTTCACGGTGATCCCGTGGACACCCCATTCGCGGGCGGCAACGCGGGTGAGGGCCGCGATCGCGCCCTTGGCGGCTGCGTAGGCGCCGAAGCCTGCCAGTCCCTGGAGTTCGGCACCGGACCGGAGGTTGATGATCCGCCCACCGGATTGGTCGTCTGTGCCGGTGCCGCGGAGGTAGGGGAAGCACTCGCGCATGAACAGGAACGTGGCCACCGGCCCCGATCCGTAGGCGAGGTCGAAGTCGGCCGACGACATGTCCTGCAGTGGCACGCCGGGCCGTTGCGCCATGGCGTTGTTCACGAGGATGTCAACGGTGCCGAAGTGCTTGACGGTGGTGGCGACGGTGGAGGCGACGTCCTGCTCGACGGTCACGTCGCAGTGCACGGCGAGTCCGTTGATCTCGGCTGCGACGGCGTCGGCGCGCTCGGGGTTGATGTCCGCGACGACGACGTGGGCGCCTTCGGCCGCCAGGGCACGGGCGATGCCCTCACCGACTCCCTGGCCGGCGCCGGTGACGATGGCCGCACGGTTGGCCAGAATGCGGCTTGTCACGCGATCACCCCGTAGCGCAGTTCGCAGCTGTCGCCGCCCACCTGGAGGGTAACGGTGCCGGGCGAGGCAGTGTCGTCGATCTGCGGGTAGTCGCTGCTGGAGATCGTGAGACGCAGCAGGTGGCCCGCGGTCACGCGGTGGTGGGCGGGCCACAGAGCGACCAGCAAGTGGTAGGCGGTGTCCGGCTCGACGGGCGCGGGTTCCTCGTCGCCGTCGCGGTGGCTGGCCTTGAGCCAGCCGTTGGTGATCCTGGTCGCGGTGCCGTCCGGGGCTACGTCTTCAAGGATCGCGGCGATGTGTCCGTCGGAGGCGGAGAACGCGACGCGCACGCTCACCTCAACCGCGCCAGCGATCACCTCGTCGAACTCAAGGTGCGGCGTGTGGAAGACCAGGCGGCCCGATGGCGAATCCTGGGCGGGTGCGTCCGGGCTCTCCTTGGGGGGCCGGGCGTCGAAGACCATGTAGCTGGCAGCTTCGGCCAGGCCGTTGCCGCCCTGTGCGCCGTTGCGCCGCAGTCGTCCGGTCGAGGTCATCGCCCAAGTGGTGGTCTGCGACTGCTCGGGAGGCCAGGCGGTGTACTGCTGCCAGCCGTGGTTGGGCATCTCGTAGGAGGTGACCTTGACCTGGGGCAGCAGTCCGGCCAAGTCGTCCTGGAGCCAGTAGTCCCACCAGGCCAGGTAGCCGGCGGCGGCGATGTCCTCGATCTGGCCAGGCATCATGCCGTGCTGCCAGGGGCCGGCGACCATCCAGAACAGGTCAGGGTTCGAGAGGTAGTTCTCGACCATCCCGACGCGGTAGGCATCCAACCACCCGCCGACATCCAGGACGGGGATGTTCACCTTGTCCCACCGCATCTTGACGCTGCGCTCTTGCCAGTAGGTGTCGAAGAGCGGGTGCTCGGGGTAGGTCTCCAGCGTGTGGGGGGCGGTGTTGCGCTGCCACTCGCGGATCTGGGCGTTGGGGATTCCGCCGCGGTACAGCGTGTTGTCGTACCAGTCGCTGAAGGACTGGGCCGCGATGGCGGTGACCAGGTGGGGTGCCTGGTTGACGACAGCCAGCATGGTGTTGTGGCCGCCGTAGCTCACGCCCATCTGGCCGATCTTCCCGGTGCTGAACGGCTGGGCGGCGAGCCATTCGATCAGGTCGACGTTGTCGTTCTGCTCCTGGAGCCCGAAGGGGTCGACGGTCCCGGGTGATCCGCCGGTCCCGCGAACGTTGCAGACCAGCACCGCGTAGCCGCGCGTGACGTAGTGGTGCGCCCCGGCAGCGAAGAACGGGACGGAGTTGTAGCCGTTGAACTCGTAGACGATCCCGGGGAACGGGCCGGCTGCTGGGGTGCCGTCGGGGTTGGCCGGGCGGTGGAGCTCGCCGCTCAGGTGCACGCCGTCGCGCATTGGCACCTGGACCTGCTCGGCGTGGACGCCGTGGGTCTCGGGGCGGTCGTAGGCGAAGAACGGGTCGGTCGACGTGGTGGTCGGCTTGAGCGCCACGGGGCCGTTTTGCTCTGCGAAGGCCGCGATAAGCTCGGCGGGGGTCAGGGGTTGTGTCATCGGTTATCCGTTCGAAGGGCGTGGGTGAGGGATACGGCTGTCACCGGGGGATCACCGGGAGCACGATGCTGCTCGGCCCGGTGGGGCCGCAGTGGACGATCTGGTGGGCGACGCGAATGTCGGCGTCGGTATCCACCCCCAGGGGGCGGCCAGTGTTCGGGTTCGGCTCCCACTCGGGAAAACTGCTCGAGGAGATCCGGACGCCGATCCGGTGGCCGGCAGTGATGACCGCGCTCGTGGCGGCCAGGTCGATGGTGTAGTGGTAGGCCGCGTGCGGGATCAGCGGCATCGTGATCGCGGCATGGCGGGCCCGGACGGCCCCCTCGCACAGGTTGATCATGCGCCCGTCGGGGTGGACGTCGACCAGGATCGCGGTGAAGTCGGTGTCCGGGGCGTCGGTCGAAGCCCACAGGTCCATCGTGACGGGCCCGGTCAGCTCCGTGTCTTCGGTCAGGACGGGAGAGGTGTAGGTCAGCACGTCGTCGCGATTCCCGACAGCGCGCTGGTCGAAAGGACCTGGGCTTTCCCCTGCGGCGCCCAGCAGCCGTCCGCCGACGGTCGGGACGGGGTCGCCGGGGTCGTAGGTGTAGTTGTCCCCGCCGCCGGCGAGGGGTTCGGTCGGCAGCAGTTGTCCGGCCTCGTGGAGGAACCAGCGGGTGAAGCGGGTACGGGCCAAGGGCCATTCCTGCTCGTCGCGCCAGACATTGTCGCCCATGACGAAGATCCGTACCGGGGCGAAGTCGGCGCCGCGCTGCCCGGACAGGTGCCGCTTGAACCAGTCCGCACGCACCCGGGTGAGGTCGACCACCGCGTCGGGGCCGAAGTCGACCTCTCCGACGATGCGGGCACTGGGGTTGCCGTGCTCCCACGGGCCGACGATCAGGCGCTGTTCCTGGCGCGCTTGTGCGGTGGGCGCCTGCCGCTGCATGCCGGTGAAGTGGCGCAGGGTGGCACCGAGGTGGATGTCGTACCAGCTGCCGATGTGCAGGGCGGGCAGGTCGATCACGCCGTAGTGTGTGGTGGGGTTGACCCGCAGCCAGTGGGAGTCGGTGCGGGACTCGTGTTCGAACAGTTCGTCGAGCCAGGTCGCGCGCCCGTGCCAGATGGGGTTGTCACGCAGGGGCCGGGTCCGCAGGATCTTCTCGACTGCGGCCCGCAGTTGACGGCGGGTCTCGGCGAGGCCGTCCCGGTCGTCGCTGTGCTCGAGGTCGTAGGCGCGGGCCGAGAGGTCCCGTAGTTGGGCGAGCTCGTCGTCGTCGATGCCCCATTCCTGCGCCATCTGCGCCACGACGAACACCGACCAGCCCAGGCGCAGGGCGAGCCGGAACGAGCCGCCGCTGTCGAACATGCCCTCCCAGTAGTCGGCTGCGCAGACCTCGGGGGCGAGGGTCGTCAGGTGCGGTGGTCGGGCCTGCGCGGCGAGCCACTGGGCGTTGCCGGAGTAGGACCGGCCGAACATACCCACGCGGCCGTTGCACCAGGGTTGTTCTGCCGTCCACTCGACAGCGTCGTAGCCGTCGTCGACGTCGCTGTGGAGGTAGGTCCATTCCCCTTCGGAGCCGAACCGGCCCCGGCAGTGCTGGGCGACCACGGCAAAGCCCTCGGCCGCGAGTCGCTCCGGGCAGGCGGCCTGGATGACCTGGTTCGCGTAGGGGGTGCGGATCAGGAGCGCGGGCAGCGGCTCGTGGGTGGCCGGGCGCCAGATGTCGGTCAGCAACCGGGCGCCGTCGCGCATGGTGACCGGCACGTCGCGCTCCACGATCAGATCGCTCGGTGTCATTCTGCCTGCTCCTGCGGCTGGTCGGGGTGGATGAGGGTCGCGGCTGGTATCTCCATCTCCAGGAGCGAGGACGACAGGCTCTTGCCGTGGAGGTCGAGCTCGGGGGTGCGGGTGACACCGCCGAGGGTGTCATGCAGCACGAACTTCAGGGCGTGCAGCTGCGGGAGTGCGTAGCGCCGGACTTCGCCGCAGGCGATGTCGGCGAAGTGCCGGCGCACGCGGGCTTCGGTGACGTAGGCGGCCAGTGCCGGATAGTCCTCGGGCCGGTAGGCGATCAGGGTCAGGTCCGAGGTGGTTCCCTTGTCACCGGCGCGGGCGTGTGCGAGCTCGTGGAGAAGCACGTCAGACCTCCAGGACGGTCACGTCGGTTGTCACCAGTTCTCTTGGCAGCAGCACGGAGGCGATCGCGACCACCTGTTCGGTGCGCCGCGCGGCGCCGCCTCCTCCGGTGGGCCCGTTCAGCCAAAGGCTGCTGACCTCCCGGCCGATCCGGATGGCGGCCTCGAGGGTCTGGGTGCGGCCCGCGACGCGGACGCGGACCTCGACCGGTTCGACGTGGTTGCCGACGGGTCCGCGGTGTATGGAGTCGACGCCGATCAGTTCGAACCGTGTGTCGGCCAGGGGTTGCCGGGCTTGTTCGAGCCGGTCGCGGACGACCTCGAGTGCCAGGCGGCCGCGTGCCTGGGCGTTGGGCCCGGCGTAGGAGATCTGGCCTTCGCCGAGGTATCCGTCGAGATAGCCGACGGAGACCTTGAGCTGTGCGGGTCGAGGGAAGCCGGTGGCGCCGGTGACGCGTACGCGGTCGGGCCCGGTCTGCTCCAGGTGGACCCCGGAGAAGTCAGCGACGGCGTCGGCGGAGACGTAGGCGGCCGGGTCGTGCACTTCATAGAGGAGCTGTTCGGTGCAGGTGCGCACGTCCACGAGCCCGCCGGACCCGGCGACCTTGGTCACCGCGAAGGTTCCGTCCGGGCAGACCTCGGCGATCGGGAACCCGAGGCGGGACAGTGCAGGCACCTCCTTGTAGCCGGGATCGGCGAAGTAGCCGCCGGTGACCTGGCCCGCGCATTCCAGCAGGTGGCCGACACAGATGCCTTTGCCGATCAGATCCCAGTCGTCCGCAGCCCACCCGAATTCGTGGACCAGCGGCGCGAGATACAAGGACGGGTCGGCTATCCGGCCGCTGATCACGACGTCCGCACCGAGCGTCAGAGCCCGAACGAGCGGTTCGGAGCCCACGTAGGCGTTGGCTGACAGCACCGCGTCTCCGAGCAAGGCGGCGGTGCCCTCGCGATCGGTGAAGGCGAGGTCGCTTCCGGCGACCAGGCTGAGGACGTCGTCGCCGGTGACCGCGGCGATGGTCAGGCCGTCGAGGCCGGCCTGTTTGGCGATGCCGGCCACGGCCTGGGCCGCGGCTAGCGGATTGGCCGCCCCCATGTTGGTGATGATTCTCGTGCCCCGGGCGACACAGGCAGGGAGCACCGCCGCCATGCGCTCCGTGAGCCATTCGTTGTACCCGGCGCCGGGATCGAGGAGTCGATCCCGCTGGGCCAAAGCGATGGTCCGCTCCGCCAGGCACTCGAAGACGAGATAGTCGAGGTCGCCGCGCTCGGCCAGTTCCACCGCCGGCTCCAGCCGGTCGTCGGCGAATCCGGCGCCCGAGCCGATCCTGATGTTGGGCATGGCTTCAGTCTGGCCAGACGACCTCGCCATAACAAATATATATCAGGCATAAATTAATGCTTTCTCACTATGTATCGAGACTGCCTCCGAGGACCTGCGCGACGACCCGGTCGATCAGACGCTGGACCGTCTCCGGGGTGCGGCGGTTGGCCTGCTGGTGGACCGCGATCCTGCGCCTGATCGAGGGTTCGCCCAGCGGCCGCGTGACCAGGGGCCCGGAGGGCATCAGGGCCAGCGCCAGCTCCGGTATGGCGCTCACACCCAGGCCTGCAGAGATCATGCCGCCAGCGGTGGCAACGGTTCCCGCCTCCAGCCTGTGCCGCGGCTCGACTCCGGCCTGTGCGAGCCCGAGGTCCACCAGCCGCCGGATGCTGCTGCCCGGGCCGAAGGCGATGAACGGCTCGCCGGCCAGGTCCGTCCAGGCCACCCGGACCTGGTCGGCCAGGGCGTGCCCGCGCGGGAGCACCGCGACCAGCGGATCGTCCAGCAGGGGCCGCATCGACAGCCCCGCCGACGCGGGACCGACCTCGGCGATTGCGAAGTCGGCGCTTCCGTCGCGCAACGCCTCCAGCACCTGCTCGCTGGTGCCGTCGACGAGACGGACCTGCACGCCGGGATTCTCCTCGAGGAAGCCTGCGACGACCGCGGGCAGGATGACGGCGGCCACGGATGGCAGGGTCGCCACGGTCACCTGGCCGCGCCGTCCCGACTGGTAGTCCGCAAACCAGTCCAGGCTGCGCCGGTACGCCTCGAGGATCTCGGTCGCGACAGCGAAGAACTCCTCGCCCGCCTCGGTCAGCTCGACCGACCGGGTGGTGCGCACCAGCAGGACCGCATGAAGTTTCCGCTCGAGTTCCGTCACGGTCCGGCTGATCGCCGGCTGGCTCACCAGCAGCTCGTTCGCCGCGCCCGTGAACGAGCAGCTGCGGGCCACCGCGCTGAAGATCTCGAGCTGGCGGAGGGTGATGTCCATAGCTTGAAGTTATCAGTCAGCCCTGAATTTATATTTGTAATCGGGGTCACACGGCTCAAAGATGCGCCTATGACGACACCCGTAGAAGTGGAAAGTCCAGGTATCGCACCGTCCCGTGGCTCTTTGCGGGGCAGGCCGTGGCCGACACTGATCGCCGCGCTTCTAGGGGCGATCCTCTTCTCACTGGAAAGCTCGCTCGGCAGCATCGCGCTGCCGACGATACAAAGGAGCCTCGGCGCCTCGCTGAGCGACATCCAATGGATCATCAACTCCTATGTGCTCGCTCTGGCGATCGCCCTCATCCCGGCCGGAAAGCTCGGCGACCGGCTGGGACACCGCACCACGTTCCTGATCGGCGTCGCCGGGTTCACCGCGGCGTGCGGAGCGATCAGCGCGTCGGCGAGCATCACCCTCATCCTTGTCTCCCGAGTCTTCCAGGGCCTGTTCGGCGCACTGATCATGCCCTCGGCGCTCGGCCTGCTCCGCGGAGCCTTCCCCGGTCGCAGGCTGACGACCGCCATCGGCGTGTGGGGATCCGCGATCGGAGCCGGTGTCGCAGCCGGACCGGTCCTGGGCGGTCTCCTGGTCGAGCACTTCGGCTGGCGATCGGTGTTCGTGGCGCTCCTGCCCCTCGGCGCCGTGGCGGCCGTCTACGGAGCCGTGGTTCTAGCCGCCACAGCGGTCAACCGCACGCGCCAGTCCTTCGACGTCCCCGGCATCGTGCTGCTGTCCGGTGGACTGTTCTGCCTGGTCTGGGCGCTGGTCAACGCCAGCACCTGGACCTGGGGCTCCTCGCGGACCCTCGCCTTCCTCGGCGCAGCGGTCGTGGCCTTCCTCCTCCTGGGCCTGTGGGAGCACCGGGCGCGCGAGCCGTTCCTGCCGCCGCGCCTGTTCAGATCCCCCTCACTGGTCTGCGCCGTAGTACTGATCATGCTTCAGTACTTCGCGTTCGTCGGCGGCCTGTTCTTCCTGTCGTTCTACCTGCAGAATCTGCAGGGCCACAGCCCGGTGGTGACAGGCCTTCGGCTCATGCCGCTGACCGCGGTCCTCGTCGTGGCCTGCCCGGCGGTCGCCGCGCTCATCGCCAAAGTCGGGCCGCGTATCCCCATGACCGGCGGCATCTTGCTGACTGCAGCCGCACTGTGGGGGTTGTCGTCGCTGAAGGCGACGAGCGGGGCGCTGCCCATCGGAGGCTGGCTCACGCTCCTGGGCGTCGGGCTCGCCCCGGTCGTCGTGGGTGGAACCGACATCGTCGTCGGCAAGGCTCCCGCCGACCTGGCCGGTGTGGGCGGTGCGCTCGGACAGGTGGCCCAGCAGGTCGGCACCAGCTTGGGCACTGCCGTCCTGGGCGCCATGATGGCCACCCGCGTCGGCGATGTCTTTCCGCGCCAGTGGACCGCATCCCATCTCCCGCCCCTGCCCGGCAGCGCCACAGCGGGGCTCGAGCGAGCCGCGGAGGTGGGCTTCGCACCCCCGGCTTCGCCCAGCATGCCACCCCAGATGAGCGAGGCGATCACCAACGTCATCCATGCCTCGTTCCTGTCCGGGATGAGCTGGGCCATGACCGGCGCGGCCATCGTCGCCGTGGTGGCCGCCAGCATCGCCCTCCTCATCAAGCCCGCCGACCGCACCCAGTAGCCAGGCCCCGCAAGCAAGCCGCACAAACCCGTCACACGCAGGGCGGTGGCCGGTCACACCACCCGACGGGTGGGTCCCCTCTCCCCCGGTACTGGACGCCACCGGTGAAGGACGGAGCCGGTCGGCCGTTCTGGGATGACGGCCCGAACGACGGCGCGCTGGATCTCCATCCAGCTCGCCGTCGTCACGGTCAAGCCGGCTTGGCCGGCCGTGGCGCCGAGCCTTCCCGGATGTGCGCGCCACGGCGCGACTGCGGAAGCGGCGGGGCCGTGGAACTTGATTGCCGGTCGTCGCCACCGGCCTGCCCCTGATCGAAGAGTGTTGGGTGCGGTCGGTTTCAGGGACCGGGCAGCCTCCAGCGCAGACCGTAGCCCCGCACGGGCGGCCCTGGCGGACACCAGTTGATCCACGGCGGCCTCGCTAGCTTCGCCGCCGCCCAGTCCCACGACCCGCACCTGGGCAAACTCACACGCGTGCAGCGTCCGAACCGCCTGCCCGTGACTGGTGCGGCCTGTCGATCGACGCGTCCGACCTCACCCTCACCCCGACGGACCCGTCTGCGCAACGGCCCACACCACCGGGCTGCGGATTCAGTGTCCCGACCAGAGCAGCCGCCGCAGCATGCGGATGAAGTCGTCGTGACGCTCGGGCTGCTCCGGGCTGTGGAGGCTGGCAAACAGGCACTGGGACAAGTCCCCGCCGATCGCGGCGCCGATCACCGTCATCAGAGGATGGCCCTGGGGCAGGCCGGTCTCGGCGGCGAAGGCCGCTCCCACAAGGGAAACAGCCTCGGTGATCTCGGCCGTGCCCATGGACCGCAGGCCCGGATTGGCGTCGTACATCGCGCCCGTGAGTTGCATCAGCTCCGGATCGAGGTACCCGCGCTCGGCGGAGAGCCACCGGTCGACGCCCTCGGTGAAGGTGAGGCCCGGATCGTCCCGGTAGACCGACTGCAGTGGGTGGTGGTCGGCTTCAACGTGACGTTCGCGTCGCTGATGCTGGCCTTCGGCACCCTCGCCGACCGCGTCGGCCGCCGCCGCATCTTCCTTTTCGGGATCAGCCTGTTCTCCGCCGTAGTGTGCACCTTCGCGGGATCGATCCTGGTCCTGGACATCGCACGAGCCGTCGGTGGCATCGGGGCAAGCGCGACCCTGACAGCCGGATCCGCCCTCATCACATCCCGGTTCCACGGACATGACCGTGTCCGCGCCTTCGGGATCTCCGGCACCGCAATCGGGGCTGGACTGGCCTTCGGCCCTCTCATCTCCGGTGCAGTCGACTCCGCCATGGGCTGGCGCGGCGTATTCGCCATACCCGCGCCCCTCGGGCTCCTCGTGGCCCTCGTGGCACGCCTACCCGTCGAAAAGCGGCACCCGACACCGATGTTCGACCTGTCCTTGCTGCGGCACTCCCGATTCATGGGCGTCAGCCTCGCCGCCATGGCCCTCGCTTTCAGCCTTTTGCCGCTCCTGACACTGCTGCCCACCTACTTCAGCGCCGTTCACGTCTACAGCGCGCGGCACGCCGGAGGAGTCCTGCTGCTGTTCACCGCCCCGATGGTGCTCATGCCGATGTTCGCCGGCCCGATCAACCGGGTGCTGTCCACCCGGACCCAGCTCATCATCGCCATGCTGCTCGTCGCCGGCGGCATGACCTGGCTGACAGTGATCGGGGCAGTACCGGCACCGGCGCTCTGGTCGGCCCGCTGCTGGTGACCGGCATCGGCTACGGCGGCACCCTGGCCATCCTGGATGGTGCCGCCATCTCCAGCGTGGAGCTGCCCAAGGCTGGCGTGGCCACCGGCATGTACAACGCCTTCCGGCTCACCGGCGACACCGCCGCCTCGGCCATCGGCGGCTCCCTGTTGGTCACCGTCACCGCAGCCCAACTGGCGGGCAAGGTGGCAAATCCCGACGCCGTCACCGAACAACTCAACGGCGGCATCCACACACCCTGCCCGCGGCGACTGCAGCCTTCTCCAGCGCCCTACACTCCGTGCTCTGGCTCGGCGCCGCCCTCGCCCTGATCACCGTCCCCGTCCTGCTGCGCACCATGCGCCCGCAGGCATCGCCCACGCTTGTCGTGGCCCGCTCCGAGACCGCAATCGCCGAAGAGCCCGCCGCCGAGCAGATGTACTGACCCCTAAGGGCTTGCAGATCATCAAGGTGTTGCTTCCCGGCCCATGGCTCGTTGATGTGGTATGCGTATCCCGGATGAGATCTGTAGCCAACTTGCCGTGAAGTTCGCGGTGCTGTTCCCACACTTGGATGAGCGGCAGCGACGGCTGCTGATGGCCGCAGAGGCCCGTGTCCTGGAACACGGTGGTGTCCGGGCCGTCGCGCGGGCGGCCTCGGAGAGTGAGACCACGGTCCGCAAGGGCGTGTTCGAGTTGGAGGCCAGCGAGGAACCACTGGGGCGGGTGCGGCGGCCGGGCGGAGGCCGCAAGAAAGTCGCAGATCTCGATCTGGGGCTGCGGCCGGCGCTGCTGGCGCTGGTCGAGCCGGACGAGCGCGGCGATCCGATGTCGCCGCTGCGGTGGACGGTGAAGTCGACCCGCACGCTGGCGCGGGAGCTGACCCGGACCGGGCACAAAGTCAGTGCGGACACCGTCGCAGACCTGCTGCGGGAGGAAGGCTTCAGTCTGCAGGCCAATGCCAAGACCATCGAGGGAAGCCAACATCCGGACCGGGATGCCCAGTTCCGCTATCTCAACGAGCAGGCCCGTGATCACCGAAACACCGGCCAACCGGTGATCAGCGTGGACACCAAGAAGAATGAGCTCGTCGGCGAGTTCAGGAACAACGGCCGCCAGTGGCGGCCTGCGGCTGATCCGGTGCCGGTGAACGTCCATGACTTCGCCGACCCGCAGCTGGGCAAAGCCGTCCCGTACGGGATCTACGATCTCGCGGCGAACACCGGCTGGGTCAACGTGGGCACCGATCACGACACCGCCGCGTTCGCAGTGGAATCGATACGCCGCTGGTGGTGCGGCCAGGGCCGGGCCGCCTACCCGCAGGCAACACGACTGCTCATCACCGCCGACGCGGGCGGCTCGAACGGCTACCGCACCCGGGCCTGGAAGCTTGAACTCGCCCGGCTTGCGGCCGAAACAGGGTTGACGAACACCGTGCGCCACCTGCCGCCGGGCACATCGAAGTGGAACAAGGTCGAGCATCGGCTCTTCTCGCACATCACCATGAACTGGCGTGGCCGCCCGCTGACCAGCCATGAAGTCATTGTCCGAACTGGACACCAACATCTACCCAACCGGAGTCCAGATCGGCGACGCGGAGATGGCATCCCTGCCACTGACCCGACACGCCTTCCGTGGCGACTGGAGCTACGCTGTGCACCACCAGCCGTGCCTGCCATCCCAGCGCCCCGTGCTCCGCAGAAGCCGGTCCCGGAGTGGGACCACGCTCTCCTGTCCGACCCCGTGCTGACCGGCATGTCCCGCCAGCAACTGAGCAGTCTCACCGACACTTTGGCCGTCGACGGCGACGTCAAGCGCGGCCGCCCGCCCCGGCTCGCCTTCCCCGACCAGGTCCTGGCAGCCGTTCTTCACCTGCGGGTCGCGCTGGCCGCGGAACCCCTCGCGGTGCCGTTCGACAGCAGTCGGACCGCTATGCATCGCACCCTGCTGAAGATCAGGAAGCTGCTCAAGGCGCACAGCATCGTCATCCCGCCGGCGGCCACTCCGCCCTCCGCCCTCACCGCCCTCTAGGCTCGGGTTCGAGCCCAGAGTGGCGACTCCAGCAGCATGATCAAGACAACGTGTTAATGACCTGCAAGCCCTTAGTACTCCAGCGGGATTTCGTGTCCTGGGCTGGGACCGTTCGTTGTACGGGGTGTGGCGGGGACTGTTGAAGTAGACGTGTGGGCAGCCGAG